>PKVW01000023.1:0-214122 GCA_003131585.1 Acidobacteriaceae bacterium | reverse complement strand
CGGCGATGCGGTCGGCGTTGCGCACCGTGGAAACGCGGTGGGAGATGAAGATGGTAGTGCGGCCGCGCATCACTTCGCGCAGGTGATTGAGGATTTTGTCTTCGGTATGGGTGTCGACGCTGGAAAGCGCGTCATCGAGGATAAGGATGCGCGGGTTGCGAATCAAAGCCCGCGCAATGGCGGTGCGCTGCTTCTGCCCTCCAGACAATGTGATCCCGCGCTCGCCCACCATGGTTTGATACTGCTCGGGAAAGCTCTCGATATCGGAGGCGATGTTAGCGGCTTCGGCCGCGTCGTGAATCTCCCGCTCCGTAGCCGATTCCACGCCCAGGGCAATGTTGTCCCGGATGCGGTCGCTGAACAGAAACGTTTCCTGCGGCACAAACCCAACGCTCTTGCGCAGCGACGCCAGGGAAAACTCCCGGATCGGCCGGCCATCCACCAGAACCATTCCCGGTTCCGCGTCGTAAATGCGCGGAATCAGATTGACCAGCGTCGTTTTCCCCGAGCCCGTCGGACCCACGATCGCCATGCTGCTGCCGGCGGGGATCCGCAGGTTCAGGTTGTGCAGCACAGGCTTGCCGTCATATGCAAAATTCAGCCCGCGGAATTCGACTTCGCCGGCCACTTGCAGGTCGCCGGCCTCAACCCCATCTTTGATGTCGGGTTGCTCTTGCAAAATCTCGTTCAGACGCACCAGCGATGCCGTGCCCCGCTGGAAAATGTTGACGACCCAGCCCAGCGCGATTACGGGAAAGGTCAGCTGCAGCATGTAGATGTTGAAGGCCGCGAAACCGCCAATCTCCATGCGGCCCGCCAACACTTCCCCGCCGCCGATCCACAACACCAGCACCACCGCCAGTCCGAGCATGAGTTCTAGCGTGGGCCAGAGCATGCCCATGAGCCGGACCAGTTTCATGCTGCGCGCAATGTATTCCTGGTTTGCGGTTTCGAAGGACGCGATCTCCGCTTCTTCCTGCACGTAGGCGCGGATCACGCGGGCTCCGGAAAAATTTTCCTGCGCCCGCGCCGAAATGTCGGAGAACATCGCCTGAATTCTCTCGAAGCGCTCATGAATGCGCCGCCCGAAGTATTGAATGACAACGCTTACCACGGGCAACGGCAGGAACGCGTAGAAAGTCAGCTTGGGGCTGATGCGCACCATGAACGCCAGCGCCGCGGCAGTGAACACCAGCGTATTCGCCGAGTACATGATCGCTGGGCCCAGCAGCATGCGCACCGCGTTCAAGTCATTCGTCACCCTGGCCATGATGTCGCCGGTGCGCATGCGCTGGTAGTAGGAATAGGAAAGCGTCTCCAGGTGGGCAAAAAGGTCGTTGCGCAGATCGAACTCAATATCGCGCGAGATGCCGATCACAATCCAGCGCGTCAGGAAAAGGAAGATCCCGCGCACCGCGGCCACTTCCAGCATTTGCCAGGAAAAATGCAGCAACTTCGCGGAAGTGACTCCGGTATTGAGGTCATCCACCGCGTGGCGGATCACCTGCGGCAGAAGAACCCAGGCGCCATTGCTCAGGAAAATGCAGACAACGCCCGCCACGAAGCCCCAACGATAGCGCTTGAGGTAGGGCAGCAGCGGACGCATGCTCTTGGGAATCATGCAGCTTGTGTAGATGAAATTCTAGCAGGCTGGGGTGCAAGCTTTGAGCAGGGAAGAGGGATTGGAAGGATGTAGCTTCCAAGATTCGTATCGGGTATGCCTTCAGGCATACCGTAAAGTGCCACCTATCAATCGCGCCTTTCAGGCGCTACGGTTCGAAAACTGATTTCCGCCGCGACGTAGTTTAGCGCTTAGCCCAAGGGCGCTCTTCTGCGCTGGTTGCGCGCTGCGCGGTCGGAATAACGTCCCGCCCGAAGGCGATAATGCTGACCACCGCCAGCGCCATTCCCCAGGCGGCGAAGAAGACCAAACCCACGTCAAAGATGAATACCTGAGCCAGATCCATGGCATCGTTCCAGGGCGATACGCGGAGAGAAGCGGTGCGGGGTCGAGCACAAAGCCCAACCCCGCGCTGCTGTCAGCAAAACCAGCCTCGAACAAAGATCGCGCAGAAGGCCGCCTTACTCCTCAGGAGTAGCCGCCGCCGCGCCCTGCATATGTTTCTGCATGCGCGCTTCCCGGTTGGCCTCGAATTCCTTCATCTTGGCCTGCTGGTCTGCGGTGAGCAGCTGAAACATTTCGTTGTGAATGCGGGTTTCCTGGACTGTAAGTTCCACTGCGGTCTGCGCCTGCTGTGTGGCCAGGGCGCGTACCTTGGCTTCGTCGTACGCGCCTAGCTCATACTGCTTGAGTTGCTGGCGCGTTTGGTGAAGCTGCTGCATCAATGGTTTCAGCGTGGGATGCTCTTTCTGCATCACGGCCTTCATCTGCGCCTTCTGGGCGTCGCTCAGATCCAGGTATTTGGCGAAGAAGCCCATCCTGTGGCCTTCCATACCGAACTCATGGCCGTGCATGGGTGGAGGCGCGGGTGCATCCGCGGTTTGCGACTTGGCGATCGCACCGCCCAACAGCACTGCCAGCGCCGCTACTAGGAAGCGAAAACGAATCGATTTCATAACCTCTTGACTCCTTCAAGACCGGTTCCGTGCACTCACTCTCTTCCCGGAACCTGGGACTTTTTTGCGTACACTGATAAGAACACAACGCCCGGGGAAAAGTGGTAAAGAGTCCGTCAATCCGAGTAAAGTTTTGTCAAACCGGAAAACGATGGGTGAACAATATGGATGAACAATATGCGGGAACAATAAGCGTTTGACAATTCTTTACCGTTAGTGGGCCTCTGCCTGGTGCACAATGAAAGCTGCCAAGATGGAACGCATTCTGGTCATCGACGACGATGTCGAACTCTGTACCCTGGTCGGCGAGTACCTGCAGGCCGAGGGGTTTGTGGTGGAATCGGCGCACGACGGCGAGAGCGGACTGCAACGCGCCACCGGCGGCGGCTACTTGCTCGTGGTTCTGGATGTGATGTTGCCCGGCATCAACGGTTTCGAGGTGTTGCGCAGAATCCGCGCCACCTCCCGCCTGCCGGTGCTTCTGCTTACCGCGCGCGGGGAAGATGTGGACCGCATTGTCGGCCTGGAGATCGGCGCCGACGACTATCTGCCCAAACCCTTCAATCCGCGCGAACTGGTGGCGCGCATTCGAGCCATCCTGCGCCGTACCCGCACCGACAAATCGGCTCCGTCCGCGCCAGAAATCGTGCGCGTTGGCGAGATTGAACTCGATCCGGCCACCCGCAGCGTGCGCCGCGACGGCCAACTCGTGGACCTCACCTCCGTCGAATTTAACCTGCTGGAAGTGCTGCTGCGTGAGGCTGGCCGCGTGGTCCCGCGCGAGCGTCTGGTGAATGCCGTGCTCAGCCGCAAGTTCTCGCCCTTTGACCGCAGCATCGACATGCACGTCAGCAAGGTCCGCAAGAAACTCGGAGATACCGACAACGACGAGCACATCAAGACCATCCGGGGCGTCGGCTACATCTTTGCCCGTCCGCGGGAGAAGGCCGGCGACAAGGCTGGGGAAAAGATAAAGTCCACGCCATGAAGAGCCTGTTCCTCAAGATTTTTCTTTCCTTCTGGGTAGCGCAAGCTTTGTTTCTTGTGCTCGCAATCCTGGTGATGCTGGCATTCCGGCCGCAGCGTAATTCCACCTGGGAAGCGCTGCGCTCGACCGCGCTCACCGAGACCATCAACGCTTATGAACGTGGCGGGACACCGCAGGCCCACGATTATCTGGAAAGCCTGCAGATGACGCAGCATGTGCGCGCCTACGTCTTCGATGAGCAGGGAGCCGAGATTTCCGGGCGTTCGAGCCCGGGATGGGCGGAACATGTTGCGGCCGGCCGGCCCCTCCCGCCGCATCCCGGAATGATTTTCCCGCGCCCGCAAATCCTGACGGAGTCGAGGGCCTCGAGCGATGGACTCCATCTCTACACCATCGCGATGGAGTTACCGCCTGGACCGCGCGTATTTTTTGGTCCTTGGGGAATACCGGTCCCAGGTCTGATTATCGCCGTCGTGTCTTCGGGATTGGTTTGTTATTTCCTGGCCTGGTATGTGACCAAGCCGGTCGCCCGCCTGCGCGCCGCGACCCAGCAACTCGCCGCTGGCGACCTCACGGCCCGCGCCGGCGATCCCAACAGCAAACGCCGTGACGAGATTGCTGGACTCATCCGCGATTTTGATACCATGGCCGGCCGGCTGGAGACCCTGGTCAAAGCTCAGTCGCGCCTGCTGAATGACATTTCTCATGAATTGCGGTCTCCACTGGCGCGCTTGAATGTGGCGCTTGGCCTGGCGCGGCAGCGCTCCGGACTGGAAAGCGCCACCATGCTGGAGCGCATCGAACTCGAAGCCGGCCGCCTCAACGAACTCATTGGCCGCCTGCTGACTCTGGCGCGCATGGAAGATGGCGAGCGGCGCGTGCCTTCCACGCCGGTTTTGCTGGACGACGTAGTGCTACGTGTGGCCGAAGACGCGGAGTTCGAAGCGCAGGCGAGGCATTGCCACGTACACAGCGAAATCCCCGCGGGAAGCTGGGGTGTGCGCGGAGATGCATCCCTGCTGCACAGTGCCATCGAGAATGTTGTGCGCAATGCCATTCGTTACACCCGCGAAGGCTCGACAATCGAGATCCATCTGGAGAAGACGGAAAGCGGCGGCGGCGGGGAAGCGGTGGTGAGAGTCAGCGATTGCGGCTCCGGCGTGCCCACCGATGCCCTGGAAAAACTGTTCCAGCCGTTTTACCGCCTGGACGATGCTCGAGGCCGGCAAACCGGCGGAGTTGGTCTGGGCCTGGCCATTACGGAACGCGCGGTGCGTTTCCATGGCGGACGCGTCGCGGCCACGAACCGGGCCGAAGGCGGACTTATGGTCGAGATTCACCTGCCTCTTATGCCGGCGAGCCCTAACCCCAGTGGCCAGTGGTCAGTGGCCAGTGGACAGTCCGATCTCGCTGGGTACTGGCCACTGATCACTGGACACTGACCACTGCATTCAGGCAACTCGCGGCCCGGTCCGCGGTTCCAATAGCTGCGGGGCGGTTTGCTCTTCACGCGCATTCCTGTTACATAAATGGATGGCGATTCACGCCTGCAAATAGTGTTCACGCCCGGTTTGTGGCGCCAGGGCATGCATAAACGGGTTCATAGGAGATAAAGCGAAGAATGCGGACAAGGTTCACCTGGATTGTGGCGATTCTGGCTCTGGTGGCAATCGGCGCCCTGATCGCCTGTGGCACCACGTACTCGTCTTCCTCCAATGGTTTGGTGGTCGTTCCCAGCAATGGTTCGGCACTAGTCCAGAGCTTCAGCCTCGATCTGAGCAACGGCCACGTTTCGCAGATCAACAACGGAAACGGCCCTTCTATAACGGGACTGCCGGGGTCCGTTATCCTTGATCCGGCCGGTGCATACGCGTACGTGGCGAGCTCGGTGGACTGCACTCCGGCAAACCTTCCTGCGAATACTTCTCTGAGCGCCGTGCAGGGCGCCATTTTGGCTTACAAGGTAAACTCCGACGGCAAATTGTCCGCGCCCGGCGCTCCGCAATATTTGAGCGGAAATCCGGCGTATCCGAGCGGCGGTCCCAATGCTTTTCCGACCTGCGGTCTCGACGATACAACAAATCCGAATGCTGGCAATCCACCGGCCGCCATAACCATGGACTCGGCGGGGAAGTTCCTTTTTGTGGCGACCGCGCCAGTGAGCGCCATATACACCATCGACCTCGACACGACACCGATCCCGATGGTGGCGCCGCTAAACTCGGTGGGGGTCGCGGTATATGCCATCGGCAGCAATGCCAGTCTGACGCAAGTGGCGGGATCGCCTTTTGCCCTGCCGCCTCAGACCGGCGGGCAAGCCAGCCCATCGGCGCTGGCCGTGACTCCAACCGTGTTCCCACCGCTGTTTGCGGCTTGCTCCGGGCATACGGCTCCGACGACGGAGTATCTCTATGTGACGGATAAGGTCAACAACGTAATCCTGAACTACTTAGTGGATCCGTCGGCAGGCACGCTCACGCTCGGCACGACAACGGGAATGCCGACTGGCACTTTACCCTCCGGTGCGGCGGTCGATCCCTGTAACCGTTTCGTATACGTGGCGAACGCGACTACAAACAACGTCAGCGCTTACACGATTTGCAGCGCCATTTTGCTGCCAAGCTGCCAGCACGCGGACTACAGCCTGGTCGCGGTTGCGGATTCGCCTTATGCCGCCGGCGATGTCCCCGGACCTTTGGCGGTGGATCCGTACGCCAATTTCGTTTATGTGGTGGATACGGGGTCGAGCCAACTTTCGTCGTTCAGGATCAGCCCTTCCAGCGGTAGTTTGACAGCAATGGGGACGGTAACTACGAACTCGGGGCCGAACTCGATTGCGATTCGCAGCGACGACAGTTGGATCTTCGTGGCCAACTTCAATTCCGCGAACGTCTCGCAATATGCCCTCACACCCGCGACCGGAGCTTTGACGCCGCAATCGCCGACTACCACCGATAACAACCCCACGGGAGTAGCGGTGAAGTAGTTTGGCACTGCGTCATCGATGGCTACGGGCCGGAATGCGGCGGGATTACGTCGGGATCTTCAGAATCAGATAAGCGCCCACCAGAGCGAAAATCAGATCCGGCGACCAGGCGGCCAGCGCTGGCGGCAACTGGCTGATGTCCCCCATCGCCTCAAACAGCCGCGATACCACGGTATAGACCACGGCAATTCCCACCGCCACCGCAACGCCGGTGATGGCGCCCTTCTTGGCCGCTGACAGGGAAAACGGAACGGCGAGCACAGCCATGATCAGCGTGATCAGCGGGTAGGAGAGCTTCTTGTTTAACTGCACCCGGAGCCGCACCACGTCGAAGCCGCTTTGCTGCAGATCGCGGATGTAGCGGCGCAGTTCCTCATAGTTCATCTCGGAATACTGTTTCACTTCCTTCTTGAAATACGACGGCGCTTCGCTGAGTTCAGGGAAGGTGGAGACGTCGAAAGTGTGATAGCCGGCGATGGCGGCGCTGTGCAATGACCGCTGCCATCCTTGTTCGAAGATCCAGCGGCTCATGCTGTCGGCCCAGTGGGCGCGATCGGCATGGATGCGCTGGGTCATGGCGAAGCTGGCGGGGTCGAGTTGAAAGATGGTGAGGTTGGCAAACTGATTGCGGTCGGGGTCGAAGAACTGGTAGTAGTAAATATCGTTGTGCTGGCCAAAAATCCAGCGGCGGTCGGGACGCAGATAGGTTTGTGGCGGCTTCCCCTTGATCTGGTTGTGCAGCGCCTCCTGGCGCTTGTTGGTATGGGGCAGGTAAAACTGGTCGGCAAAGAATAGGCCCGCTGCGAGCATCGCGGCCGCGGCCAGCACGGGCGTGACGATGCGGTAGACGCTGGTTCCGGTGGCCTTAATCGCGGTGATCTCGTTGGAGCGGTTCATCAGCCCGAAAGTGATGAGCACCGCCAGCAGCATGATCAGCGGCGCAACGCTGTAGAGCAGATAGGGAGAAACGTTGAGCAGATACTCCGCCACCACAAGCGCAGGCGTCTGATTACGCAGGATGTCTCCCAGCAACTCGAACAGAGTGAACACCAGCAGCAGGACCAGGAATGCGGATACGATCATCCCCAGGTACACGAAGAAATCGCGCAGCACGTAGTCATCGAGCAGCGTGGGGAAGCTTGCGCTGAAGACTCGCCGCCGCGTGGAGGCGCGCTCGAAGGCGTTGGCATTGTCTCTGCGCCCGCGCCCGAAGGTCCGCACTGTGCCGTTCGGCGGAAGCGGGTCGCGCTTCCATGCCAGCCGGCTCGCCGACAGCGCAAAGGGCCGCCGCTCGGCTTGCCACAGCAGGAACAGGGCTGCGGCAAAGAATACGAGGTTGGCCAGCCAGGCTCCGAGCGCGGGGCTGAGCCTGCCCTGCTTCGCCAGAGAGACTCCAATCAGAGAAACGAAGTAGTAGACGAAGACCAGCGCAATCGTGAGCACGAATCCGCCGGACTTACCGCTCTTCTTCGAGGAAAGTCCCAAAGGAATCCCGACCATGGCCAGCACCAGACACGCCGTGGGCAGGGCGAAGCGGCTATGAAACTCGATGAGGTACCAGCGCGCCGAGACGGGATCGACGCTGGCGGCGCGATCATGCAGCGCCCATGTGCCGATGGCTTTGACCGGAATTTGTTCTTCCGCCTTGTTCTCCGACGAAGGCAGTTCGATGGGGATGTCGGTCTGCTGAAAGCTGGAAATCTGGTAATGGTCGGCTTGCGCGGGATCGGTTTCATGGGTGGAACCGTCTCTTAAGTGCAGGTGCAGGCGGTCCTGACCCTCGGGGACAAGGATGCCTTCGCGGGCCAGCGTGATGCGGGGATTGGCGGCATCGGAGATATCGGCGAGAAACACGCCCTTCCAAATGGCGGCGCCTTGAGCGCTGTGCACGTCCTGCACGTAGAGCACGATTTTCGGAAAACCTTCATAGAACACCCGGGGCCGCACTTCAAAGGAGACTTGCGAGCCTTTGAGTTGCTCCTCGAGGTGTCCCAGCGAGGCCAACGACCACGGCGCCAAGTAGAGTCCGTTGACCAGAGCCATCATCCAGGCGGCGGCCACGAAAATCGCCAGCACGCGGCCGAAGCTCCACACGCCCATGCCGCTGGCGCGCATGGCGGTGATCTCGCTGTCGGCGGCGAGCCGGCTCAACCCGATCAGAATTCCCACCAGCACGCTCATGGGGATGGTGTAGGTGAGCGCGAGCGGCACCGTGTAGAGAAAAATTTCGGCGACGCTGGGCAGCGGCGCGCTGGCGCGGACCACCAGTTCCAGAATGCGTCCCAGATCGCGCGTGAACAGCACAAACGTGAAGATCGCCGCGCCGATGAGGGCGTGCGAGGTTACCTCGCGGAGAATATAGCGGGTGAGAATCCGCATGGGGACGCGTGCCGATGGCAGGATAGCATGGGGTTGACGGCCGCGAATCCGCACGATGACTTTGGTATCTAGAAGAACACAGACGGAGAAACGCGAAACCTCTGACTGAAACTCCCGAAGCCTATCGCCGGAGGGAATCCGAAGGCGGTAGAACGCGCTGATGCCGCCCGGCGGCGGCGCTGGCTGCGGGCAGGACAGCACGGGGCTTATGGTGTGCCCGCGGGCGGCCCATCCGGCGGAGGAGTTTGCTCCTGGGCAAGGGCGGAGGAGATTGTCAATGCGAAGAGAGCGAAGGCGAACAGATTGTTGATCATTGATGAGTCTCCGTTATAGCGCGCATCCTGCCTGCCCTGAGTTTGCCGAAGGGACAGCCGCCGGGACGGCGGCGCTACAAAATGCTATCCCGCTTCAGGAACAACGCCGACAGCGGCGGCAGGGTAAGTTTCAGCGAATAAGAGCGCCCGTGCGCCGGCTCCGCTTCGGCATGAACTCCGCCCAAGTTGCCCACGCCGGCACCGCCATATTCCAAAGCGTCGCTATTCAGCAGTTCGCGCCAACGACCGCCATCGGGCACGCCCACGCGATAGCCAAGACGTGGTATGGGCGTGAAGTTGCAAACGATGAGAACCGTGTCTTTAGGCGACTCACTCTTGCGCAGTAACGAGACCGTGCTGGTGAGATTGTCGTTGCAATCCACCCACTCAAAACCGGCGGGATTGGTGTCAAGCAGATGCAGGGCAGGCTCGCTGCGATAAAGCCGGTTCAACTGTCCCACCCAGTTCTGGAGACCGCTGTGATGCGGATACCGGAGCACGTCCCACTCCAGGCTGCTGTCGTGCGACCACTCGCGGACCTGGCCGAACTCGCAGCCCATGAAGAGCAACTTCTTGCCGGGCTGGGCATACATGTAAGCGAACAGAAGCCGCAGGTTGGCAAAGCGCTGCCACTCGTCGCCGGGCATCTTGGCGATCAGCGATCCCTTGCCGTGGACGACCTCATCGTGCGAAAGCGGCAGGACGAAGTTTTCCTGAAACGAATACAACATGCGGAAGGTGAGCTTGCTGTGATGATACTTGCGGTGAATGGGATCGTGCGCGAAGTACTCGAGCGTGTCGTGCATCCATCCCATGTCCCACTTCATACCGAAGCCCAGGCCGCCCAGATACACCGGCCGCGAAACCATGGGCCAGGAAGTGGACTCTTCCGCAATGGTCTGGATGTCGGGGTGCTCCTTATAGGCTTCCTGATTGAAGCGGCGGAGGAATTCGATAGCTTCAAGGTTCTCGCGGCCGCCGTATTTGTTGGGAATCCACTCACCTTCTTTGCGGGAGTAATCGAGGTAGAGCGTGGACGCGACCGCGTCCACCCGCAGTCCGTCGATGTGATATTTGTCGAGCCAGAACATGGCGCTCGACATCAGAAAGCTGCGGACTTCGCTGCGCCCATAGTTGAAGATGTGCGTCTTCCAGTCGGGATGGAAACCCTGCCGTGAGTCGGCATGTTCGTAGAGATGAGTGCCGTCGAAGTAGGCCAGGCCGTGGGCGTCGGAAGGGAAGTGCGAAGGCACCCAGTCGAGAATGACGGCGATGCCGTGCTGGTGCAGGTAGTCCACCAGATACATGAAATCCTGCGGAGTGCCGTAGCGCGAGGTGGGAGCAAAATACCCCGTCGTCTGGTATCCCCACGAGCCATAGAAGGGATGCTCCATCACCGGCAGGAATTCCACGTGGGTGAAGCCCGTGCGTTCGACGTACTCCGCCAGCCGCGGCGCGGTCTCGCGATAGGTTAACGGGCGATTGTATTCCTCGGGAACGCGCATCCACGAGCCGAGGTGCACTTCATAAATGGATTGCGGCGCTCGCAGAGAGTTGCGGGCGGCACGCTTCTCCATCCACTCGCGGTCGCCCCACTGGTAGTCGAGGTCCCACACCACGGAAGCGGTGCGGGGAGGTTTCTCATGCCAAAGGCCGATAGGGTCGGTTTTGTCGACGTGGAAGCCATGCTGCCGCGACTCGATGTGGAATTTGTAGAGCGCGCCCTTGGTCACGCCGGGGATGAACCCTTCCCAGATGCCGGACTCGCCGCGCGGAGTGAGCAGATTGGTTCGCGGATCCCACGCGTTGAAGCTGCCGATCACCGAAACCAGGCGCGCATTCGGCGCCCACACGCTGAAGATCGCGCCCGCTCGTCCGTTGCGCGAGACCAGATGGGCGCCCATGGTTTCGTACAGGCGATAGTTGCTGCCCTCGTTGAACAGGTAGAGATCCTGATCGGACAGCAACGTCATGCGGTCAGCGGCGGCGGGAGTGGTGGTCTCAGGCATTTTCGCCCTTAGTGTACCGGAAGACCTCCGTGAGGACACAAACGTACCTAAGAGTCCCCTTGGGCGGGGACAGCGCTGAGGACAGTTGCATGCTGACGGGGTTGCGTGTAGGGTTAGTGGCCGGCCGGGAAGTCAAAATGGAAATTCCGGGTGCGATGGATTTTGTTTATCGACGGACGTAGATTCCTGCCGCACGCGAAACGGCCAAACTCAAACAACTCACATTGGAGAGAAAATGACGATCACCAAGATTATGTGTGGCTGTGCGCTATTTGCTTTTGCCGTTGCAACCACCTCGGCGCAAACGAAGAACACCATTTCCGGCACCTGCGCCAAGGCCGATGTCGAGCAAAGTGTGCCCGCCGGCGACCACCCGGACCACGCCTTCATGGTCGCGCAAGGAAAATGCACCACGAAGGGAAAAATCGGCGGCGAGACCAGTAAAGAGGGTGCATTTTCCGAGCATCGCGACGTTACCGCGAACCGAATGAAGGCTTGGGGCGTTTACATAGAAACGTATGAGAGCGGAGATAAAATTACCTACGACTATCAATTGGCTGTGGCTATGAAAGATGGCGCGATGCAGTCAGGGAAAGGCACGTATCAGGCGACCGGCGGCACCGGCAAGATGAAGGGCGTTAAGGCGAAGGGGAATTGCACTTACACCCCCGGCGCCGATGGAGCAACGAACTATTCATGTACCGGCGATTACACACTGGCTGGAGCTATGGCAGCAAAGTAGGTTGGAAAAACGCAAATCTCAAACGGGCAGCCCGCCTGGACTGCCCTTTTCATTTACCAGCATGTTGCTTCCCTCACTTGCACAGCACCGGTCAATCAGGAGGAATCCGTATTATTCAAAGGCGCCTTCAGGCCGGCAAGAAATCTAAGTAGTCATCCCCTCCCGTCCTTCGGTGCCGCCCGGCAGCCCGAATCCCCATGCTAGACTGACTTTTCCAGCCATGCCCGCCCTGCGTCTAATCCTCCTCTGGCATCAACACCAGCCTTTCTACAAAGATCTGGTGACGGGCGAATATCGCCTGCCCTGGGTGCGCCTGCATGCGCTGAAAGATTACTACGGCATGGTGAAGCTGCTGGACGAGTTTCCCAATGTGCACCAGAACTTCAATCTGGTGCCGTCGCTGATCGCGCAAATTCAGGATTACGTGGCGGGGACGGCGCAGGATCCATTTCTGAATGTGGCGGCCAAGCCGGCAAAGGATTTGACGCTGAAGGAGCGGCAGTTCGCCCTCCAGTATCTTTTTCAGGCCAACCCGGCGAACCTGATTGGGCGGTATCCGCGTTACCGGGAGCTGTGGGAACGGTTCCGGGAGAATGGATCTGCGGCTGAGAAAGCGGAGACATATTTCCAGACGCGAGACTTCACGGACTTGCAGGTGCTGTCGCAGATCGCATGGTTCGACGAATTCTTTCTGGATGACGTGGACGTTGCCGCGCTGGTCAAGAAAGAGCGCAACTATTCGCTCGAAGATCAAAGTTTTGTGATTGCGCGCGAGCGGGAACTGCTGGGCAAGGTCCTGCCGGCATATGCCGAGGCCGCGAAGAAGGGATCGATCGAGATTTCGGCGACTCCTTTCTATCATCCGATTCTCCCGCTGGTCTGCGACAGCAATGCGGGAGCGGTTTCATCGCCGGGCCTGCCCTTACCACAGAACCGGTTTCGTCATCCCGAGGACGCGCGCGAACAATTAGTGCGCGCACTCGATCTTCACCAGCAGGTTTTTGGGGTGCGGCCGCAGGGCGTGTGGCCGTCGGAGGGCAGCGTCTCGGACGAGGCGCTGGCGATTGCGCACAGTCTGGGCGTCCAGTGGATGGCCACCGACGAAGGTGTGCTGGGCCGCAGCACCGGTGTGTTCTTCCAGCGCGATGGCAATGGCCGGCTTCCCCCGCACCAGGCGGAGCGGCTTTATAACATTCACCGCTATGAGAACGGCGAGGCCGCCATGCACATGGTGTTTCGGGACCACACCATTTCGGACCTGATCGGTTTTGTCTACTCGGGGATGGATCCAGGGGATGCGGCCCGACATCTGCTGCACAACATCAAAGAGGCGGCTGAACCGGTGCTCGCGCAAGGGCGGGACGCCGTGGTGTCGGTGATCCTCGATGGGGAGAATGCGTGGGAGTACTATCCAAAGTCCGGGCGGGAATTTCTGCGGCGATTCTATGATGCGCTGCAGCGCGAGGGAGGCCTGGAACCCGTTACGGTCTCGGAGGCGATTGCCCGCCATCGCAACTTCTCGCCTTTGCCGTCCCTGGTGCCGGGCTCGTGGATCAATGCGAACTTCAATGTCTGGATCGGCGCGCCCGAGGACAACCGCGCCTGGGACTACCTGCACCACGCGCGCGAGTTCTATGCGCAGAATGCGGCCGGAGCCAGCGAAGCTCAACGAAAGCTGGCGTTTGAAGAAATCCTGATTGCCGAGGGCAGCGACTGGAACTGGTGGTACGGGCCGGAGCACCAATCGGCGAATGACCGCGATTTCGACGAACTGTACCGCAAACATCTTTCGAACATTTACCAGGCACTGGGAGCGACGCCGCCGGACTATCTGGCACAGCCGATCGCGGGAGGTGAAGTGCGGCCGGCATTCACCCCGCAGACGGCCTACATTCATCCCCGCATCACGGGCGACAAGATACGTTACTTCGAGTGGATGGGTGCTGCCATGTTCACCGCCGACCAGCGCGCCGGCGCCATGCACGGCAAGCAGTTCCTGCTGGACTCCGTGTATGCCGGGATCGACAGCGCGTTCGTCTACGGGCGATTGGACTTTGCCGGCCCAGTGCCGGATATGGAGTTCGATCTGGTAGTGAACCTGGAATCGTGGGCGAGCGGAGAAGCGCGCCCAAGGCGGACGTTGCGGCTCGACGCCAAGGTGCAGGACCGCACTCTGACGGAATGGAAGGTCGACGGCCCGGAAGAATCATCGTCAGCCGCTTCGGACGTTTCTTCGGGCGTTTCTTCAACTCAGGGCGAGGAGATTGCCCGGGCGGCCCTGCTGCGCAGCTTTGAGTTCCGCTTGCCCCTCAGTTGGCTGCTGGCGATGCCGGGCTCGGCTGCGAGCCCTCAGACGACGACCGATCACAAGCCGGGTGCTGCCTCGATCGCACCGGCCAGCCGATTGAAGTTGCGCTTCAGTCTTTGGCACAATCGTCTGCCCGTGGACGCGTTGCCGGTCGAGGGTTGGATCGAACTACAGTTGCTGAGCGAAGGGGATCTGGGATCGGGGATGTGAAGGCGGAATAGTGCTGTCCTCCGGAAAGGCAAAACGCCGGAGGCGTGTGCTTCCGGCGTCATTAGAGAGCGCCGAACGTTGTTTACTGTTCTGCGCTGGCCACTGCGGTAGTCATCGCCAGCGGGCGGTTGAGTTCGAGCGTGAGTGCGGTGCCCGCGGGCAGCATGGCCGAGCGGTGCTTGCTCAGCCAGTGGACGGCGGTTGAGCTTGCGCCGACGGCTCCGCCGATCAGGACTCCGGGTCCACCGCCGATAAGGCCGCCAATCAGCATGCCACCGGCCGTGCCGCCGCCGATTTCCAATTGGTCGCGCCGGCCATGACCGGATCCCTTAAACTCGCCTTCCTGGTTGACATCCGTGTCGCGCCCGGCATTGGTGTCGACCAGCGTGGCATCCAGAAAAAAGCGTTCGCCGGTCGGAAGGATCAGGGCTTCGATCAGAATCCCGATGGTCGGCTTGCCCGAGATGCGGCGTGGTTCGGCCACTTTGGTGACGCGGCCTTCCACTATGGCTCCGGCAGGAATCACCGTCTTGCCGTCGAGCAGCACGGCCTGCGTCAAGCGCGCCTGGAAGGGATCGCCAGCTTTATTGCTGAAGGTCGCCAGTGTTGTTTCCAGCTTGACCATCAGAGCCGTGCCGGCGGGCACGGGCGAACTGGTCTGCGCGGCAGCCATCGTACTTATGTAAGAGCATGCCAGCAGCAAGATGCAAGGTAAAACCATCCACTTCTTCATGACGCCTCCTCAGGCCTTTCAATCGCCAGATCTGGCGATCGTTGCTTTGACTCTAGACGAGGCGGCTGGCTGGAACAACATGCGGCCGGGCCGGGGAACCATCGAAGACAACCAGCGAAGATAAGGGTTGAGCAGGACACGGTTGGCCGGAAAATGGGAATCCAGCGCAGGGAACTGCGTCACATTGCGGTGATCTTCCATCCGCTATAATCGTGAGTTTCGGAATCACTCCATGGGAAAGACATATAACGGCGTCGGAGTGGCCGGCGTCGGATCTTCAATTCGGATCTTCCCATGAACGCCGTGCAGGTGGACGATGATTCAAGAACAACAAACTCAACAAGGACGGTAAGCGCTGTATGACGAATATCGGGGCAATCATCGGACGCGAGGTGCTGGATTCGCGCGGCAATCCTACTGTAGAAGCGGAAGTGCAACTGGCGAGTGGCGCGATTGGACGGGCCATCGTGCCCAGCGGCGCCTCGACTGGCGAGCATGAAGCCGTCGAACTGCGCGACGGGGACAGTGCGCGTTTTCTCGGCAAGGGAGTTCTCAAAGCAGTCGAGCACGTCAATGGCGAGATCGCGGATGCGCTGGCGAATCTGGATGCCGCCGATCAGCGGGTGCTCGACCAGAAAATGATCGAACTGGATGGCACGGAGAATAAAGGCCGGCTGGGAGCGAACGCGATCCTCGCGGTCTCGATGGCGGCAGCGCGCGCGGCAGCCGCGGAATACGGCCTGCCGCTCTACCGTTACCTCGGCGGCGCCGGCGCCGACACTTTGCCCGTGCCGATGATGAACATCCTCAATGGTGGAGCGCATGCCGACAACAATGTGGATTTTCAGGAATTCATGGTGATGCCGGTGGGCGCGCCTTCGTTTTCCGAGGCGTTGCGCTGGGGCGTGGAAGTTTTCCATACGCTAAAGGGAGTCTTGAAAAAGCGCGGCTACAACACTGCCGTCGGCGACGAGGGCGGGTTCGCGCCTTCGGTGAAGTCGAATGTCGAAGCCATCGAAGTGGTGCTGGAAGCGATTCGGCAGGCTGGCTACAAGCCGGGAGGTGAAATCGCCATCGCGCTCGATCCCGCGGCCAGCGAGTTCTATCAGGACGGCAAGTATGTTTTCAAGAAATCGGACAAGTCGGCGAAGACCTCCGACGACATGGTGAAGTTCTGGTCGAAGTGGGCGAAGGATTATCCCATCGTTTCGCTGGAGGATGGTCTAGCCGAAAACGACTGGGACGGCTGGCAGAACCTGACCAGGGAACTCGGCGGCAAGATTCAACTCGTGGGCGATGACATCTTCGTCACCAACATTACCTTCCTGCAAGAGGGCATCGACAAAGGCGTGGCCAACTCGATTCTGATTAAAGTAAATCAGATCGGCACGGTCAGCGAAACTCTCGACGCGATCGACCTGGCGCGGCGCAATGGCTACACCTCGATCATTTCGCATCGCTCCGGCGAAACCGAAGACACCTTTATCGCAGACCTCGCCGTGGCCACCGGCGCGGGCCAGATCAAGACCGGCTCGGCCTCCCGCACCGATCGCATCGCCAAGTACAACCAACTGCTGCGGATTGAAAAAGAGTTGGGAGACGGAGCAAGGTTTTTGGGAGTGAAGGCGCTGAATTACAAAGGATGAACCGATAGATCGAGATTGACTTAGTCCATGACTTAGCTATAATAAGATCATGGAAGTCAACATCCACGAAGCCAAGACTCACCTTTCACGCCTGCTGGAGCGCGTGGCAGTAGGCGAAGAGGTCGTCATCGCCAAAGCAGGCAAGCCTGTGGCGAAGCTGGTGCCCATCAAGTCATCCCGCCCGAAGTTCAAGTTCGGTTCGGCCAAGGGGAAATTTCTGGTTCCCGATGATTTTAACGATCCTTTGCCGAAGGAGATAGAAGATCTCTTCTGGTAGATGAGAGTCCTCCTCGACACCCATACGTTTCTTTGGGCCATCACCGACGATGCGCGCATGCCCGCAAGGGTGCGAAAATTGATGGCCGCCTCGGACTGCTGCTTCAGCGTGGCGAGTATTTGGGAAGCGGTGGTGAAGGTGCAGTCCGGCAAAATGTCTCTGCCCCGGCCGGCAGGCCCGTTTCTTGTGTCCGAGCTCGTCTCCAGCGGAGTTCAGATCTTGCCTATCACGCTGGATCACGTGCTTCGTGTCGAGAGCCTGGACTTGCACCATCGGGATCCGTTCGACCGCATGCTGATTGCGCAGAGCCTTGAAGAGAACTTGCCCGTGCTCACGATCGATCCCCTTTTCAAGAAGTATCCCGTTCAACTGATCTGGTAATCACGGCGGACGTATGCGTTGCTGAGTGCGCCGCTGATCCCGAGACTCGGCGTCGGCCAATCCTTAAAAGCCCATTGTGTCATCCGCCGACGGACCGTAAGTTGCCGGCACGGGCTTGTCGTTCAACCGCAGATACACGCCCAGCTGGGCGCGGTGATGCACAAGGTGATTCAGAAACATTTGCCGGTAAGCGAGAAACCGCGGTCCCTCGAAAATGGACTTGCCCTGAAAGCTCAGCTTCCAGTTTTCTTTCCAGGCTGCATCCGGAGTGGCTTGCAGAGCCGCGCGAACCTTCGCCGCACCTTCATCGAAAGCCTGCAACAGCTGCGCCGTAGACTCGAACGGCAATGGTTTGTAGCCGCCCTTGGAAAAGTCCAACTCGGGCGTGGTCAGCACGGTCAGGCCGAACCCGGCAAGTTGCGCGACGTGAGGCGCCAGCTTGCCCAGCGGCATCGACTTGGCATGAGGCGCAAAGTCCTTTTTGTCGGCAGGGACCCGCTCCAGGGTCGTGCGCGTCTTTTTCATTTCTTCATCCAGTTCAAGCAGCAGCAATTCGCTGATAGGCATGATTTCCTCCGTTGCCGAGTATAAACGTTCAGCGCGATTGTCCCGCCTGTCGTCGATGAGCACCAGGTTTAGGATGGTCACCCATCCGCTACTATTTTGAATTGGCGGTTGATTCCAGGGAGTGAGCCCATCCTGTGAAACCGGGGCAAATCTCGTCCAACCTGCCGAGCATTTCCGCCTGGCTTAGAGGAGCAGCCTTGCCGCTTGCCGGAAATAGTAGTCGCGCTTGCTTCAGAAAGTCGATTCCCTTCAGCGGATAGACCTGCTCGACGCGTTGCTCAAACATTGCCTGGTACCATCCGTAGTTGGTAGGAAAGGTATCCGAGATTGGATAACGTGATTCGAAATCGTTCAGTGATGTGTAGCGGTGTGAATAGCCCCTGTTAATCGCAAAAAAGACTTGCACCGGGAACGCAAGTTCGGGATGCCGCTGCCGAATGAAGGCAATTTCAAAGTAGGTCGCCAGGAACTTATCGAACCAGTGCGTGGGCGGCTTGATCCCGTAGGTCCTTGCGGCAGCGTGACCAAACTCATGCCCAATGACGGCATCGAATCCGCGATAGAAAGTTTCGTTCCAGAGAGCGCCTGCGGCGTGGACCTCCTTCACCAATGCTGGGTCTGCTTCCGACTCGGCTGGCAACATTCCCAGATGGTTTTCGCTCCAATTGGCGGGGAGGAGAGCAACGTACGGCGGAAAGTCTGTGACGGTCGGCATACCGTATGGGCCAAGTATATTGAGTTGTTCCCATTGTTTTGTATCCAGAACCGCGACGGTGAGATCGAGGTGGATGCCGAGTTCCTTGGAGTAAAAGTCTCGCTCGTCGGCGAGAAACTCTTGTATCGCCCGCGCGCGCTTCTCATATCCCGGCGTGTAGTAAGTCCGCACTTCCCCCGGCAGAAACGGATCTTTCAGAGCAAGGACCGTTTCCAATCGGGGTTCTTCTTCCCTGGCTGACGACGGCTGCGAACTGTTTTGCGCGGTTGTCCATAGCGCACTCCCAGCTACCGTAAGCAGTGTGATGCTGGCGATGAGAAGTCTCAATGGGCGCACCCTCGGACGACCTTCCGCTTACTTCGGTGACAGTATACCGGGCGGAGTGACTCAGACGCGATTCACACCGCTGTGACATCTAACCTTGCCTTCCACAGCCCCAACAACCGATCATGGTCGCGGAGGTAGTGTCGCGAATTCGACCGCAGCGATGCTAAGTCCTTTGTTGCCAAGATTTTGCCCGTAAGTTGTTGCAGCTCTTAGATTTTTCGCGATTTTCACGCTACCATGATGATTCCAATAGACCAGGGGGAGGGGGGTATACCTCGGACAGGGCGGTATAATCCTAACCATGCCGGATAGCGAGATCATTTTTTCGGTTCAAGAGTCGCCCGAAGGCGGATACGAAGCGCGCGCTCTCGGTCACTCGATCTTCACGCAGGCGGACACCTTCGACGAATTGAAGCGAAATGTGAGGGAGGCCGTCCAGTGTCATTTTGACGCCGGAGCGGCACCTCCTGTGATTCGTCTGCACACGGTGAAAGACGAGGTCATTTCGACTTGAGATTACCTCGTGATCTTTCCGGTCACGAACTCATCCGGTTGCTCCGGCGATACGGTTACGAACGCACTCGGCAGGTCGGCAGCCATATTCGCTTGCAGTCGAGCCTTCGTGGTTATGTGCATTACGTAACAGTCCCCGACCACAAGACCCTGCGACTTGGGACGCTGAGTACAATCCTTTCCGACGTTGCGGACTACTTGAACATTCAACGCTCGAAGCTGGAACGGGAACTCTTCGACCAATGACTCGCCCCAAACCTTTAGTTCTCATCATCCTCGACGGCTGGGGTTACCGCGCCGAGACCAAAGCCAACGCCATCGCCCTTGCGGGCAAGCCGACCTATGACCGCCTGCTGCGTGAGTATCCCAACACGCTGATTCATACCAGCGGACCTTTTGTTGGGCTGCCCGAGGGACAGATGGGCAACAGCGAGGTTGGGCATCTTAACATTGGCGCCGGGCGCATCGTGCACATGGACATCACGCGCATCGACCTGATGATCCAGACCGGCGAATTCTTTTCCCATCCCGTGTTGCTCGCGGCCATGAAGCACGCCCGCATGGGCGAGCGAAGACTGCATCTGTTCGGCCTGGTCTCCGACGGCGGCGTGCACTCGCAGCAGGCCCATCTCTACGCTCTGCTGAAAATGGCGAAGCAGAGTGGCGTGGACCGCGTCTTCGTTCACGCATTCATGGACGGCCGCGATACGCTGCCTACCAACGGCGCGGGATATCTCGAACAGCTGCAGCAGAAGATGCGCGAGTATAACTCCGGCAAGATCGCCACCGTGAACGGGCGCTACTACGCGATGGATCGCGACCGGCGCTGGGAGCGCATCGCCAAGGCTTACAACGCGATGGTCTTTGGCGATGGTGAAGGTGGCAAGAGCGCCGATCCCGTTCAAAAGATGAAGGATTCCTACAACAACAGTGTTACCGATGAGTTTGTGGTGCCATTTGTCTGTACCGATAAAAACGGTCAGCCGCTGGCGGCCATTCGCGATGACGACGCTTGCATCTGCTTTAATTTCCGCGCCGATCGCGTCCGCCAAATCACGCGCGCGCTGGCGCGAAACAGCGGGCTAAACGCGAAGGGTGGCAGCGATCTTCCGGGTGCGGCCGACCTCGACGCTACGATGGCTCGCGACCGTGTTCCGAAGGATCTGCACTATGTTTGCATGACGCGCTACGACCAGAACTTCAGTCTACCTGTGGTGATTCCCCCGGAATGGATGGCGAATATCCTGGCCAACGTGATGGGCGGTCTGAACATGCGCAACCTGCGCGTGGCTGAGACCGAGAAGTACGCGCACGTCACATACTTCTTCAACGGCGGCGTGGAGCAGCCCTTCCCCGGTGAAGAGCGGGTGATGGTGCAGTCGCCGAAGGTCGCGACTTACGACCTAAAGCCGGAAATGAGCGCCGCGGGCGTTGCCGATGCCGTCGTAAAGGCCACGGAAGAGGGAACGTTTGACGTAATCATCGTCAACTTTGCCAATGCGGACATGGTTGCGCACTCGGGCAAGATCGAGCCTACGGTGAAAGCGGTCGAGACCGTGGATGCCTGCCTGGGGCGCATCGAAGCCGCGGTGCGCGCCAAGGGCGGCGCCATGTTGATCACAGCCGATCACGGTAATGCCGAGATGATGATCGACCCCGTGACCGGTGGGCCGCACACGGCGCATACCACCAATCCAGTGCCGTTCATCGTGGTCGCGGAAGATGCGAAGCAGTACACGCTGAAGCCCAACGGCTCGCTGCGGGATATTTCGCCGACCATGCTGGGGATGCTCGGCGTCGATGAGCCGAAAGAGATGACCGGGATGGATCTGCGGTTTCCGCTGAAGAATCAGTAAAGACCCGACACAATGAAACTGCTGATTGTCGTCCATCACCACTTTGATCTATGGAATGTGCCCGCATGGTTCGCAGAAAAACTGCGGGCGGATTTTCCTCAGATCGAAGTGGTCTACAGAACCAGGTATGACGGCATTGAGCAGCATCTTCGCGATGCCGAGATCCTGTTTGCGTTCCTACTCCGCCCCGAGCAATTCAGGCTGGCGCCGAATCTACGCTGGATTCACGCGCCCACCGCAGCCGTGCATCAACTGCTCTTCCCAGAGCTGGTGACGAGCGATGTGGTTCTAACCAATGCCCGCGAGGTGCATGGTCCGGTAGTCGCCGAGCACGTGATGGCGCTCATCTTTGCGCTAGCAAAGAAAATTCCGCAGGCGGCGCGCCTACAGCAGAAGCGCACCTGGGGGCAGGAGACGATCTGGAATGAAGGCCCTCGGCCGCGCGAGGTCGTGGGCGCGACGCTGGGACTGATCGGGCTCGGCAGCATCGGGCGCACCGTAGCCCGCATGGCCTCGGCTCTGGGGATGCGGGTGATCGCGGTGCGGGAACATCCGGAGAAAGAAAGACCCGAGGGAGTAGCCGCGGTCTATGCTCCGTCTCAGATCGACGACGTTCTATCCCAATCGGAGTATGTCGTAGTGGCCGCGCCGCTCACCGAGGCAACGCACGGACTGATCAATGCGGATCGCCTGGCCGCCATGCGGCCGGACGCCTTTCTGATCAATGTGGGCCGCGGTCCTCATGTGGATGAGACCGCGCTGGCCGATGCGCTGCGGAGTCGTCGCATCGCGGGAGCTGCGCTCGATGTCTTCGAACAGGAGCCACTTCCGGCCGAGTCGCCGCTGTGGGCGCTCGAAAACTTGCTCATCACGCCGCATACCGCCAGTCTCACGGAGAAGCTCTGGCAACGCCAGTGCCAGTACGCGTTGTTCTCGGAAAATCTTCGACGCTATCTATCTGGACCACCAATCGCTGTTATTCACCGTGGACAAGCAGACGGGCTACTAGAACTGGGATCGTCGATGTTCCGGTAGGGAAATGGAAGTCCCTCGGAGGCTAAAGCCGGCATTCTTATTGGCCGCTGGCGGCACGGCTGGAAGCCGTTCCCTTTCCAAGACCATTCACGGAATCGGTTTCCAGTTCTGGCCGCTCGTGCGCTTCGTGCTACAGTTTTCTCGCGGGCAATTGTGTTGCCCGAATTCCATGGAACCGCGGCTGATCCTGATCAATCTGCTGGTGAAGTTGGGCGTGGCCGCGGCCGTGTCCAGCAGCCTGGTGCGTTCCGTGGAGTTCAAGTCGCTTCTTTTCCGCGAGGAGCGTTCGCTGCGCCAGAAGATTTATCTGGTTCTGTGGTTTGGGTTGCCGATCATGATCGGCGTGTGGATCCGGTTCTCGGCCAAGAGCTTTCTCGCCGGAGATTTGAGTTTCGAAACCGCGCTATTGTTGGGAGCGATCGGCGGCCGCTGGGCAGGCGTTCTGGGAGGCACACTCATGGCGCTGCCCGCGCTAGTGCACGGAGAATGGGCGGCGCTGCCTTTCGGCGTGCTTTGCGGCTTCATCGCCGGCCAACTGCGCACCATGGCGCTGGATAAGGACGACATCTGGTCGTTTTCCCCCTTCATCGATCTCAGCATTTACCGCCTGATCCGCCGCAATCTGCCGACGCCGCGCTTGTTCGACTGGCAGATCATGTTCTTCACCACGATCATCGGGCTGCGTTTCGTGCAAAGCCAGTTGTCGCGCTATTTTCCCCAATCTATTTTCAGCCTGGACAGCGGCAACCTGTGGGTCGAAGCGGCGATTTATGCGGCCTCGGCGATGGCCATCGGGATTGAGCTCAAGATCTTCAACAGCGTGCGCATCCAGATCAAACTGGAGGAGCAGGAGCGGCTGCTGTTGCATGCGCGCATGGAAGCGCTGCAGAACCAGATCAATCCTCATTTCCTGTTCAATACCCTGAACTCGATTTCCTCGCTGGTGCGCCTCGATCCAGACACCGCCCGCGATGTGATTTCCAAGCTGGCCACCATCCTGCGGCGTTTGCTCAACAGCACGGACTCCTTCGTGCCGCTGCGGGAAGAAGTGGAATTCATCGATAACTATCTCGACATTGAAGTGGTCCGCTTCGGACACGATAAACTCCGTGTCGTGAAGGAACTCGCCCCGGCCTCGCTCGACGTGATGGTTCCCAGCATGCTCTTACAGCCGCTGGTGGAGAACTCGATCAAGCACGGACTCTCCTCCAAGGTGGAAGGCGGCAGCATCTACCTGCGCAGCCGCTTGTCCGACTCCGGGCTGGTTATTGAAGTGGAAGACGATGGCGTAGGTATGGCTGCGACGCAACCGCTGGAAGCGGGGAGCACGCGAGGCGGCGGCGGCATTGGCATGGCCAACATTTCCGAACGGCTTCAGGTGCTGTATGGAGATACGGCGCGTATGACGATTGACAGCCGCGAAGGGAAGGGAACGTTGGTGCGTATCCGCCTGCCGCTGTTGCAGGCGGCGGGAGCGGTTCCGGAAGGTTTCTACGAAGAGCGCTCGACGACGCGGCGGTAAAAATCCTCGTATTGCGGAACGATCTTGCTGGAGCAGAAACGGGACTGTGCGACGGCCCGAGCGGCCTTGCCCATAGCGCGCAGCCGGCTTTCGTCGTTCAAGAGTTCGATGGCGTAGCGTGCCATCGTGTCCACATCGCCGACGTCGGCCAGGTAACCGCTCGTTCCGTCTTCGATCACTTCCGGGACGCCGCCGGTGCGGGTCGCAATTGGGACGACCTCACACGCCATCGCTTCCAGCGCCGCCAGACCGAAGGATTCCAACTCACTCGGCATGAGCAGGATGTCGGCGATTCCCAGCTTCTCCTGCACCTGATCCTGCTTGCCCAAGAAGATGACGTCCTCATGGATTCCCTTTTGTACCGCCAGCCATTCGGCCACCGAACGGTCCGGGCCGTCGCCGATCAGCAATAGTTTCGACGGGATTTGCTTCCGCACACGCTCAAAGATCTCGATCACATCCGAGACTCGCTTCACCGGCCGAAAATTGGAAAGGTGCACCAGCAACCGCTCATCCTTGGGCGCAAATTCGGCGCGCAGTTCCGCGGGGTTCTCGTTCCTGCGATATACATCGCAATTCACGGAGTTATAGATGACTTCGATTTCTTTCTTCACATCGAAAACCCGCATCGTGCGGTCGCGCAGGTAGTTGGAGATGGCGGTGACGCCATCGCTCTGGTTAATGGAATAGCGCGTGATAGGCAGGTAGGAGCGGTCCAGCCCCACCAGCGTGATGTCTGTGCCATGCAGGGTTGTCACGAAGGGCAGCCGGCGCCCTCGCGGACCATCCGCCAGCATCTGCCGTGCCAGCAGCGCGCTCACGGAGTGCGGGATCGCGTAGTGCACGTGCAGCAGGTCAAGATCGTACAACTGCGCGACCTCGGCCATGCGCGTGGCCAGCGCCAGATCGTACGGCGGATAATCGAACAGCGGGTACCGCGATACTTCGACTTCGTGATAGTGAATGTTCGGTTCCTGGCCGCGCAGCCGGATGGGCTGGGCATAGGAGATGAAATGAATCTCGTGACCGCGCTGGGCCAGTTCCAGACCCAGTTCCGTGGCCACAACGCCGCTGCCGCCGTAGGTGGGATAACAGGTGATCCCGATCTTCATTCCGCTAAGGGCCGTCCTTTCCGGTGGTTCTGTGAGGTTCTGTATTCGATGGTCGGAAACAATAGAGGATGCAGATTCTACAGGGCGCAGGCTGGTCTCGGCGGGCGGAAAGAACGCCTGAGGCGGACTATTCCGAGGCGGCGCGCCCTTGCGCGGAAATGCCGGGATCCTGCTGGTCCAAGTGGTCTTGGAAGCGCTTCTTGGAGTCTTCCGTCAGGCCCGTGAATTCGATGCCCATGCCGACTCCGGGATCGCGGGTGCGGACGATGGCGGAGGTGGAGAGGCGTTCCTGGTCGATCCAGAAATCCAGCCGCAACGACGTGGAAACGGGCAACGGCATGACGGTCTCAACATAGCAACCGTTCCCGCTGATGTCGGTGGCATTTACCCGCATGGGCATGTTCACGCGCTCGTCGCGAATTTCGACGGGGAACGCGATCTTATGACGTTGAAACCTTCTGCGATTGTCGGGAAGAGCAGCCGTCAGGTTGGAGCGCACTTCCGGGGGCAGCCGTGAAATCCAGGGGCACTCCTGGTCAGCCACCAACTGAACCCCCACCTGGACTTTCTTTAATGCCCCGGCTTCCATCACCCAGATTACTTTGCAGCGAGCTTTCTTAATCTCGTATTGAACGCCGATGACGTCGCCCACTTTCAGCTCATGCTCGAGGCCGCAAATGCAGGCTCCCGTGGCACTTACATTCTGGGCAGTGGCATTCTGATGGAAGGGCTGGTTGTCCGCTCCCATGCCCCACACACGTAGGCGCAGGTCCAAGGTCGCGCGCGGGGCCGCCCCAGAGGCAGACATAAATAAAGGCCCTCCCAGCCTGAATCTTCTGAGCCGAATCTAATGCAATCATAACCTCGCGGAGGATTCGCTTAAGGTTACGAAAGTTCTCGGATTGGTGGCCGTCTGATTGAAGGACCGAAATCCTATGGGCGGGTTTCGGCCGGAATCAGTTCGCGGTACGAAATCAA
The DNA here is from genome assembly GCA_003131585.1 of Acidobacteriaceae bacterium. Taxonomy (GTDB): domain Bacteria; phylum Acidobacteriota; class Terriglobia; order Terriglobales; family Acidobacteriaceae; genus Sulfotelmatobacter. The sequence continues at coordinate 187,947 of PKVW01000023.1, read as the reverse complement.
GACAATCCCGTGCTTCCACAGCAACTCCCGTGCCTCGGGCATGGTCAAAACGCGCAACTCCGTCTCCCGCGATTCGCGCAGGCGAGTTTTGGCCGACTTCAGATCATGATCGTTATAACCCGGGTGGCAAACGAATTCCCAGGTGCCTTCGGGAATGCTTGCGGCGATGGCGCGGAACAGTTTCTCGTCCAGCGCACCGGTGACTACGACGCCGAGCGTGCCATCGGGAGTGACCAGGCCTTCCCGCTTCGCCGCGTCGGGGAACTTGGCGGCAAGAGTGCGGAGAATTCGTACCTCGGCGTACCGTGTCCAGAGATTGGGCCGCGCCAACAGTTCAATGGACTTCAACGGTTTGCGCGGGCCAAACGGATTGCGAACGGCAGGCACGCCACAGGCCCGGGCAGCGCGCAGCAGGGGCCGCAGCACCGCGGGAAACAAGTGTGTGTGTTTGTGAGTATCCACGTGAGAGACGCTGAGGCCAGCCGATTGGAGCTTGCGAATCTGCGCGCTCGCCTCAACTTCGATCTCGCCCGGATCCAGGCGGCCGGCAAGCGCGCGGGCGGCGAAAGATTTCAGGCCGTCCCGGAAGCGAGCGCCGCCGGAATACGCGGAAGCGATGGAAGGCAGGAGTTCCGCATCAAGCACCGGCTCGCCGTCGATCAGTACGACATGGCATCCGACGCTGAGACGAGGAACGGACTTTGCCAAACGCACGGCGTCTTCGAACGCGCGCCCGTTCGCCATCAGCGTGGAGGAAGTCACGATTCCGCCGGTATGAGCCTCGACGATGGCGCGATTGATGCCCGCGGTGAAGCCAAAGTCATCGGCATTGACGATCAGGCGGCGCACCGCGTCAGTCTAGCAGGGGGAAAGCGCGCTTCGCGCAAGCGGCGCCCGAGGCGAAGCGTAATGCGGCAGTGCGGACAATCCGCGCATACGATGCACGCGCGCGACTGCGAAGAGGCGGACTACGGCGGCGCGTTTGACCGATTTTTCGCCAGTCGCGTATACTCACTGCAGCGCGGTTCGCGCGGATGCCCCTCAATCGAGTTTCGACCGGCGCGGCGCTGCCCCCGAGCAAGGCCGAAGGGATCGGGTTCGCGCCACGGCACGAGGGGCGGTTAGCTCAGTTGGTTAGAGCGCCTGCCTTACAAGCAGGAGGTCGCAGGTTCGAGCCCTGCACTGCCCACCAGTCCGGCATTCCGTATAGCAACGTGGGGACGTAGTTCAGTTGGTTAGAACGCTGCCCTGTCACGGCAGAGGTCGCGAGTTCGAGTCTCGTCGTCCCCGCCATTCCTTTCAAAGCTTGCAAAGTCAGAGCTTGCAGAGTCAGAGCTTGCAAAGAAGAGAATGGCCCCTCCGAGTGGTTTTCAGTCTTCGTTTGTGCGGCGACAAGATGCTCTGACCACACCCAGAGCGCATCAAGAGCTGTTCTCTTCTGGACTCCGGTCTTGCGGGATAGAATTGGTTCAGCATCCGCAGCGAGGCAGAACGATGCACTTCGAACAGTTTTATCTGGGCTGCCTGGCGCACGCATCCTACATGCTGGCCTCGGAGGGCGAGGCAGTGGTGGTGGATCCGCAGCGTGACGTGGAGATTTACCTGAAGGCCGCGGAGGCGAATCGGGTTTCCATTCGCCACATCTTCGAGACTCACCTGCATGCCGACTTCGTTTCCGGGCACAGAGAGCTGGCGTCGAGAACGGGCGCGCAGATCTATATCGGAGTGCAAGCCGAGGCGACATTTCCTCACATAGCGGTGCAGGACGGTTTCCGCGTGCAAGTTGGGAAGATGCGGATCACGGTTCTGGAAACGCCGGGGCATACGCCCGAGAGCATGTGCCTGGTGATCGCGGACGAAGAGAAATCTTCGGCGCCCTGGGCCGTTCTGACCGGCGATACGCTATTTTTGGGAGATGTAGGCCGTCCCGATCTTTCCCGGCGCTACAGCCCCGCGCAACTGGCGGGGATGCTTTATGACAGCCTGCACGCGAAGCTGCTCACGCTATCCGATGATGTACTGGTTTATCCGGCGCACGGGGCCGGTTCGCTCTGTGGGCGGAACATGCGCGCCGAGCGCGTTTCCACGATTGGCACGGAGCGGCTCACGAACTACGCGTTGCAGATCAAGAGCAGGGAAGAGTTCGTAAAGCAGTTGACCAGCAACTTGCCGGCTCGTCCGGAATACTTTCTGCAGGACGCGGAAATCAATCGCACCGGAGCTTCGGCATTGTCGGACCTTGCGCCCTTACTCCCGCTCGAACCTGCCGAACTGAAAACTCTGCTGGCGGAAGGCGGAATCGCGCTGGACGTTCGTCCGGGCGAGCAATTCGCGGCTGGGCACGTGCCCGGGTCTGTGAACATTGGTTTGTCGGGGCAGTTTGCTTCGTGGGCGGGAGCGCTGCTGGGTTTGGCAGCCCGTCCCGTCTTTATTGCGGAATCGCAGGAGGCAGTCTCGGAAGCACGAGTCAGACTGGCGCGTGTCGGTCTCGAGGATGCGCGGGGCTATCTAAAGGGAGGTATCGAGGCGTGGCGGCAGGCTGGATTGCCATTGGCTGCACTTCCGCAGATTAGTGTTGAAGCTCTCAGCGACCGGTTGCAAGGCCCCGGCCTGCAAGTGCTGGACGTCCGGCGCGAGCCTGAGTGGGAAGCCGGGCACATTGCAGGCGCTTCCTGGTGGCCCTTGGACAATTTCAAAGTCGCGCCGCCGGAAATTGATCGCAACATTCCTATTGCGGTTCATTGCAAAGGAGGGTATCGCAGCATGATCGCGTGCAGCCTGCTGCAGCGGGCCGGGTTTCAGAACGTGGTGAACGTAGTGGGAGGGTTCGACGCCTGGCAGCAAGCGAAACTTCCTGTGGTCACTGAGAAGCCGGTCGAGGCGTGAGTTCGGTGCGACAGGCGAGAACGCTGGTTCTGAGTGCAATCGCCTGACAGCGTCAATTGAAGTACAAACGGGTGGGGGAGTACATTGTGGCCATGAGAGCTATTCTGCTGTTGCTGCTACTGATGGCATCCGGCCTGCCTGCTCAGGAGTCGCAGCCTTCAGGTGCGCGCGTCTCCGATGTCGCGACAGCCCTGAGGATTGCTGAGCCCGCTCTGATCAAAGTTTACGGGAAGCATAAGATCGACCACGAAGAACCGCTGACGGCGAGACTGGAAAACGGAGTCTGGAAGGTATATGGAACTCTGTGTTGTCCGAATCGCAACGGAGGGCGCACGTGTGAAAGTGGCAAGTGCGCCGGAGGTGTAGCCGCGCTCGAACTGCGTCAAAGCGACGGCAAGATCCTGTCCATCTCTCATACGAAGTAGTCAATTGTTGCAAAATCGCCATTAAGCTCATTTAACCGCCTCGTCAGTGAAATCGACCCTGCCGAAGAGATCGACCCCTGGAACGCGGTAGACTTACGAGCGAAGCCTTGGAATCGACCGACCATGAAAACTGCCAAACTGGCCAAGTCCTACCGCATTGATGACGGCAAGCATTTCCGCATAAAAGATTTCGATCCCGCTGACACTGGGCACTGGCATTCGGTAGAGCATGCCCAGGAGGATTTGGAGAAGGACATTTCGCGCATGGCCGATTTGCAGGCCAAACTTTACGCCCAGGACAGTTGGGCAGTGCTGCTGATTTTTCAGGCCCTGGATGCGGGCGGCAAAGACGGCACCATCAAACACGTCATGTCTGGAGTGAACCCGGAGGGCTGTCAGGTGTACTCGTTCAAGGCGCCGTCGGATGTCGAACTGCAACATGACTTTTTGTGGCGTACGACGCAACATCTGCCGGAGCGCGGGCACATCGGGATTTTCAACCGCTCTTACTACGAAGAGGCGCTGGTGGTGCGGGTGCATCCCAAGGTGCTTGCGGGCGAAAAGCTTCCACCTTCCCTGATAACGAAGAATATCTGGGCGGAACGCTTCGAAGACATTCGCAGTTTTGAGCGGCACATGGCGCGTAACGGCACGGTGATCCGCAAGTTTTTCCTTCACCTATCGAAAAAAGAGCAGAAGCGGCGCTTCCTGGCGCGTCTGGAAGAACCCGAGAAAAATTGGAAGTTCTCCGCGGCGGACATTCATGAACGCGAATATTGGGACGACTATCAGAAAGCTTACGAAGAGATGATCCGCCATACTGCGGCGAAACATGCTCCGTGGTATGTGGTTCCTGCGGACAACAAATGGTTTACACATCTGGTGGTTTCGGCGGCAATCGTGGAAACGCTGGACGAGCTTGGCCTTTCCTACCCGAAGGTTGACGCCGCGAAACGCAAAGAGCTCCAAGCGGCTCGCCAAGCGCTCATGAGGAAATGAAGCCTGACGCGCGGCGCGGCCGGGCGCTTTGCATTAGGCTGGCGCGGCATTAAAATAGCAACGATTCACTTCTGTACTTTCCACTTCTCTACACTGGGAGGCATCGGGACATGGCCGGTCGAAACACGTTTCGCAGGAACAAAGCTGAAAAGACTCCGACGACTTTGTGGCTGGCACTTTTTCTCGCCATACTCGCGCTTTGGCCGCAGAGCGCAGCTCATGCCCAAACCAAGCCGGAGCGTCAATCGAAAGCCGCCAAGCCTACCCAGAGCGCGCCGCCGCCGACAACGACCGCCTCCGATCAGAACACCCCTGCGGAAAACGAGTCTGGCAAGCCGGAGGATAAACTCTTCAAAGGCATGAAGTATCGTTTGATCGGACCCTTCCGTGGCGGACGCTCGCTGACCGCAGCCGGAATCCCAGGCGATCCCACGACCTATTATTTCGGCGCGACTGGCGGCGGTGTCTGGAAGTCCACCGACGGCGCCATGACCTGGTCTTCTGTTTTCGATAAGGAGGGAAGCGGATCCATTGGGAGTCTGGCCGTGGCCAATTCCGATCACAACACGATTTACGTGGGCACGGGCGAAGCATGCATACGCGGCAACATTTCTCACGGAGATGGAGTCTACAAGTCTCTTGACGGTGGCAAGACCTGGAAGAACATTGGCCTGCGCGACAGCCGTGCCATCGGCAAAGTCATCGTCAATCCGAGCAATCCGGACATCGTTTTTGTGGCTGCCCTCGGCCATCCCTATGGTCCCAACACCGAGCGCGGTATTTTCCGCACGCTCGACGGTGGCAAGAGCTGGGGGAAAGTTCTCTACAAGGATGAGAACACCGGAGGGATCGACGTCGCCTTCGATCCTCGCAATCCCAACATTCTGTTTGCCGCGCTCTGGCAGGCGCGCCGCACTTCGTGGAGTCTTGCCAGCGGCGGTCCGGGAAGCGGACTCTATCGCTCAAATGATGGGGGCACAACCTGGAAGCGACTCGAAGAGCATGGCCTGCCCAAAGGTCCTTACGGACGTATCGGCATCGCCGTCGCTGCCAACTCCGATCGGGTTTACGCCCTCATTGAGGCGCGCAATCCCGATGGTGGCCTGTACCGCTCCGAAGATGGCGGCGAGACCTGGGACTTCGTCAACCCGAGTCACAGCCTGTGGCAGCGGCCCTGGTATTACATGCACATCATCGCCGACCCGAGAGATGAAAACGTCGTCTACATCATGGATGTGGAAGCCTACAAATCCACGGATGGCGGGCACCTGTTCAACAAAGTCAAAGTTCCGCACGGCGACAACCACGGGCTGTGGATCGATCCCAGGGATACTCGCCGCATGATCGCGGCCAACGACGGCGGAGTTACGGTGACCCTGGACGGCGGCAAGAACTGGACGCGCGAAGATAATCAACCCACGGCGCAGTTCTACCACGTCATCACCGACACCGCCGCACCCTACCGGGTATACGGCGCGCAGCAGGACAGCGGCACGGTGGCCATCGCCAGCCGCAGCGATGACGGCGCCATCGATCGTCAGGACTGGTATGACGTGGGCGGCGGCGAGGCGGGATACATTGCGCCTTATCCGCCCGACCCGAATATCGTCTATGCCGCCGACTACCAGGGAAACATCACGCGCTTCGACAAGCATATCGGGCAGGTAAAATCCATCACCGAGCAGCCTGAGCTTTCCGATGCCTACGGGGCCGCCAACCTGGAGCATCGTTTCCAGTGGACCGCGCCCGTGCTGATTTCCCGGCACGATCCCAACACGCTCTACCACGCGGGCGAGCGCCTGTTCAAGACCACCGACGGTGGAGCGCATTGGCAGGCCATTAGCCCGGACCTTACGCGCAACGACAAGAGCAAGCAGCACGTTTCCGGCGGCGAAATCACTCTCGACGATTCGGGCACGGAATACTACGACACGATCTTTGCCTTGGCTGAGTCTCCCATCACGAAGGGCTTGCTCTGGGTTGGTACCGATGACGGCCTGATCCAAGTTACACGCGACGAAGGAAAGACGTGGACTAACGTCACGCCTAAGGATCTGCCGGAGTGGAGCCGCATCAGTCAAATCGAGGCTTCGCCCCACGATGCTGCCACGGCGTACGTGGCAGTGGACCGCCATCAGAGCGACGACCTTCGGCCCTACATCTACAAGACCAGCGATTACGGCCAGACCTGGACGAAGCTGACCAATGGAATTCCCGATGGCTCGTTCGTCCGGGCCGTCCGCGAAGACCCGAAGAAGGGCGGGCTGCTCTATGCGGGAACGGAGAACGGCATCTACGTTTCCTTCAACGACGGCGCGGAATGGCGATCGCTCAAACTGAATCTCCCGACCACTCCGGTACACGACCTGGTGATCAAAGACAACGATCTCGTGGTTGCCACGCATGGGCGAGCGTTCTGGATTCTGGATGACATCACTCCCTTGCGCCAGTTCAATGACGATGTGGCGGCGAAGGATGTGCATCTCTACACTCCGGGGCCGGCTTACCGCATTCAGGCGGGCGCGGGCGGGGAACACCACCCATCCAAGAGGACCGGACAGAATCCGCCTGCGGGCGCGATGATTTATTTTTACTTGAAGGATGCGCCGAAAGCGGGGACAGAAACGAAGGTGGAGATCCTGGACGCCTCCGGAAAGTCGATCCGCAAATATTCGAGCGCCGAAACCCAGCCTCTGGACGAACCCCTCGATCCTGACGACAAGAAGCCGGAAAAAGAGGTCAAGCCGGAAGCCGGCTTGAATCGCCTCGTGTGGGATTTACGCTATGAGGAAGCGCATCGCGTTCCCGGTTACTACCTCTGGGAGTACAACGGCGGGGAACACGGGCCCGTGGTTGTGCCAGGCCAGTATCAGGTACGGCTGACGGTTGGCGGCGAAAGCCAGGTTGTCCCATTGGACGTAAAATTGGATCCGCGGGTGAGCGTCAGTCCGGCAGATCTGGCGCAACAATTCGGCCTGCTGGCGCAGATTCACGACGAACTGAACCGCGTTTACGACGCGGTGAACCAGATCCAGGATGTGCGCTCGCAAGTGGCCGGACTCAAGCGGCGGTTGCCGGAGAACGCCAGCGCAAAAACAATTGCAGGCTCCGCGGATGATCTCGAGAAGAAACTGATGGATGTGCGCGATCAACTCGTCAACCTGACCATCAGCGCGAACGAAGATTCCCTGGCCTACCCGCCGCAGATCGATGCCAAGCTGGCATATCTTGCGATGGACGTTGGCAGCGCCGATTCAGCTCCAACGGAAGCGGAGCAGCTTGAGTTCGAGAAGCTAAGGCGGCAAAGCGGGGAGTTGCTCAGCCGCTGGGAGGACTTACAGCGCCGCGATCTGGCGGCCTTCCGGAAGCTCACGTCAGAAAGCAGTCTTTCCACAGTCGTGGTTCCACCCGCCGGTCGAACGGGAGAAGCGGAAAATACCGATGCTCACTGATCAGAATGCGCACGGATCGCGATAAAGATGCGTACTGATCGCGATAAAGATGCGCAGTGACCGGTAAAGATGACTACTGAAGGTGGCATTGGGCCGTCGCTCTAGTGTGAGCACTCGTGGGCCATGCCGTATTACTTCCGTGCCACCACGATGGCACTGTTGGGCCTTGCCCCGGCTCTATTCCACTGCTATTTTGCCGATAGTGATGCTGATCCTCCCCTGAGGTGATGGCCGATTCGGATTGTTTGGGGGTATGTATGAGGTTCATGCATCTGTGTTACGCAGCTCTGGGCTTTGCGGTAGCCCGTTGGGTATTCAAAAGGCAGCCGGTAGCTGATCCAGTTTCGCGGTTGCGGTCTTCGGGTCTTCTTTAGAAAGCTTCAGGCTAAGGTTTGGGCGCGCGCCCCGTTGCGCCTCCATTTCGTCAGCGCGCGCCCGCTCTTTCTCTTCCGCACGGAAGTTCTAGCCCTAAGGTTCGCCAGAGTTATCTCCGCTTCCTCGCTCGCTCTCACTACAATCTCCGTAAGGACGACCGCGGGTTTCTGGCGACCAACCACGTCCCGCGGTCGCGATGCCATTCCCGCACGGTTTTGTTTAGCGGCAGAACGGTTGCGAGTTCCTGAATTCCTTGTGCGAGCACTTACGCCAAGACGCCCGAAGTTAGCCCTGCTGGTCGCGGGAATGCTCCTGCTGGCCTTGTCCCCATGCGTTCGCGCACAGGAGGACACCGGCGCCACTCCGCTGGGGGATGTGGCGCGCAGCTTCCGGAAGAAAACCGCTTCGTCCGAGACGGTCATCGATAACGACAATTTGTCGAAAGCAATGAACGACGCCGAAAGCCGGCGCGCGGCGGGGTCTTCTCCGGTATTCTCGCTCGATCCCGGAGGGAAGAGCTTTCACGTCTCCTCGCCCGACGTTTCCTGCAGCCTCTCGTTCAGTGCGAAGACCAGTTCGCTGCTCTCCGATCCATTTCTACTGGACGAGTTGCCGCGCAGCGAACTGGCCAAACTGGACGGACCGGCGACGATCGACGGAGATTCCTTGCAGGTTTCGATGCATAACGGGACGTCATGGGAACTGCGCGAGGTGGTCATCGGCCTGACTATCGTCAAACGCCCAGAGGCGGGAGATGCGGCTTCCTACTATGGCCGGGCGCGGATCATTCCCGCCGTGGCGGGCGGCTCTCGCCAGCAAGCGCAAGACTCGGCACAGAAGCAGCCTGACGTGACCCTGCTTTTGCTCGCGAAGGGGTCGGCTGCTCCGTCCGCCACCGTGATCTTTCGGACGCTTTTGAATTTTGCTCTCTTTCCCGACCAGGACTGGCACTGGGCGATCGTGAAGGCCAAGGGGATTCCGCCTCAGACCTCGCCTGAGGCGGCGATGACGCAACCCATGCGAGGCGCTGGCCAGCTTCCGGGTTCGCGCGAGACCGGGACGCGGAGTTCGCCATCGATTCCGTCTCCATCGAATTCGGATGCGACGAGACACTAAGAGATCCGCAAACCCTGCCGTGCTAAACTGACCTCAAATTCCACACCAAGGACAGGCGACAGGCGATGAAATTTGGAGTCATCATCTTCCCCGGCTCGAACTGTGACCACGATGCCTTCTGGACCGTTCAACAGGTTGCCCGGCAGCCGGTAACTTTTCTGTGGCATGAATCGCACGATCTGGAGAACTGCGATGCCATCATTGTCCCAGGAGGGTTTGCGTTTGGGGACTATCTTCGGACCGGGGCGATTGCGAAGTTCTCTCCGGTGATGGAATCGGTACGCCGATTTGCCAACGGCGGCGGTCTGGTGCTGGGAATCTGCAACGGTTTTCAGATCCTGTGCGAGTCGGGGCTTTTGCCGGGAGCTCTCATGCGTAACACGGGCCTGAAATACGTCTGCAAGCCAGTGCGGGTGCGGGTGGAGAATGCCGCTACTCCTTTCACCAACGCCTGTTCGCAAGGAGAAGTGTTGACCATCCCGATCGGCCACATGGACGGGAACTATTTCTGCGAACAGGCAACCTTGGATGAGTTGCAGCGAGACGACCGCGTCGTGTTTCGCTATGCTACCCCGGCCGGTGAGATTTCGCCGTCGGCCAATCCGAACGGTTCTCTGGACAATATCGCCGGCATCTGCAGCGCGGGCGGCAATGTGCTTGGCATGATGCCTCATCCCGAACGGTCTTCCGAACCCGAATTGGGCTGCACCGACGGGATGAAGATTTTCCACTCGATGGCCGGAGCCATGGCCAGCCGGTAAGGCCTTCCTCCTTCGCGCCGGGCTTGCCTTTGCAGCCAATAAAATTTCTGTTTGATAATCTGCCCGCTTGGTGGTACTGTCTGGGCGAAAGCTGCTTCCCCATTCGCCCCACTGGAACTTAAACGTTCAAGCAAATACAGGGAGGAGTGTACCCAATGACGGCGAAGCAGATTCTTGATGCCTTTTCTGAAACGTTAATGCAGGATGAACGCATTCTGATCCCGCGAGAGCGGGAACTGGTGATGAGTCTCCTGCAAAATGCCAAGATCGTGTCCAGCGGCAGCAGTTCAGAGATTCAATCCGCTGTAACTGCAGCCATCGCGCGCTCGGTGGGTGAAACCGTAGCGCAACGCGCTTTTGCGGTGTTAGGTGGCAGCATTGTGGAGCAGATACTGGCTCACTCGGGAATCCCCGCCGGGACGGAAGAGAGCATGTCCGTCCCTATGCCTCAGTTACACGCTCCCCAGCCCCCAAGCGCGCCGCAGCCACCAAGCCGCACGCCCCTGGCTCCCCAGCCGCCGAGCGCACCTCAACCGCCCAGCAATGCGCCCCAGCCCCCGAGTGCGCCTCAACCGCCCAGTCGCGCGCCGCAACCCCCGAGCGCGCCCCAACCCCCCAGCGGCCTCCGGCCATTACGCGTACCCGTGCAGCAGGGGACACAACAAAGCCACCCCGACTCGGGCAGCGGCGTCGCGGTTTTGGACGCGCCTGCGATCATTCGGGCCCAATGCGTCGTCCTGGACGAGTTCCTGGCTCCTCTGGAGCTCGACGAACTTGTCCGCTATGCTGTGCAGCACGAGGCAGAGTTCCAGCGCAGCGAGGTGATTTCGCCCAGCGGAGACCCCGGACTGATCGATTACAACCATCGTCGCTCGCAGGTCCTCATGGAGTTGGGAAAACATCATGAAGTCATCCTGGAGCGAATCCGGTGCGTGCTGCCAAGAGTGCTGGATCAGCTCGGGGTCGAAGAGTTTCCGGTCACGCACGTGGAGGCTCAAATCACCGCCAGTAATGACGGAGATTTTTTTGGCGCGCACAGCGATGACGCGCAGGAAATAATCGCGTCCCGCCGTATTACGTTCGTCTACTTTTTCCATCGCGAGCCACGCCAGTTTGAAGGCGGGGAGTTGCGCCTCCATGATTCGCGGGGGAAAGACGGGCAGAACGTCGGCACCGGCAGCTATCAGTCTGTCGTGCCGAGGCAGAACCAAATTGTGTTTTTCCCGTGCTCACTGGTGCACGAGATTACCCCGGTGGAGTGCCCCTCAAGGGCTTTCGCTGACAGCCGCTTCACCCTGAACGGATGGCTTCACAAGTAAAAGACACGGCATGGCTTGCATGGATGGCAGGCCTGATGGGGGTAGGGTCGCGGCAAACGCTTACCGCGACGCTGCCCCCAGGCCAATTCCATTGCCTGCTCGACGAGTTGCCGCTGCACTTGATTCCGCAGCGCCAGCTCGATTCACAAGGGTTGTGGCAGAACCTCTCTCAGCATCTGTTCCTCAATCCGCACTGTTCGGTGCTGCCCCCGGGACAGGTGCCGGCAGAACTGGAAGCGCATCGCCATTTGCTGGAGAATTTCCACTTGGAGGAAACGGTAGCCTGGGTGCGTGACCCGGCCACGCGCGCTCTGCATCCGTTTTGGCTGGGTCCCCGGCTGGAAGCGGTAGTTTCGCGTCTTCGCGCGGGAGATCCCGTGCCCGACTCCCTTCCCCGAGACGTGCGCTTTTTGTTGGCAGACGCCGGCATTCTGACGCCTCCGGATCACGCCGAGCGCCGTCTTGCGGAGTGGGCTGAAGTCCTCAGTAAAGGCGCCCACCAGTTTCGAGAAAAAGGATATGTATCTCTCGGCAACTTGATTCACCCCTTCAATCTTGCGGCTTTGCGCCGCTACTACCGGCACGCCATCCGGCGGGGAGCCATTCGACTCGGCGACGAGCAGAGCCCGCGGCGCTACGTGGCCCACAATGAGAGTGTTGCACGATTCTTCCATCACCAGATCGCGAACGCGCTCAGTGCCATCGTCGGGGAAGCGATCAAGCCCTCTTATGTTTATCTCGCGTCTTACCTGAGCGGCGCCGAACTGAAGAAGCACACGGACCGGCAGCAGTGCGAGTTCAGCGTTACCTTATGTCTGGATTTTTCTCCCGAACCGAAGCTGGCAACTCCCTGGCCGCTCCGCCTCGATACTTCCGAAGGCACGATCACGATTTATCAGGCGCTGGGTGACGGCTTGGTCTACCGGGGAACGAAGGTGCCTCACTACCGCAATGTTTTGGCGGAGGGCCATACGTCGACGTCCATTTTTTTCCATTATGTGCCGGCGGATTTTTCGGGGCCACTGGAATAAGCAGTCCAGTAGGGGGCCGGCTGCTCTATCGCAAGCCCGAAATTACATAAAGCACGGAGAAGACCTGGTAGTAGCTGTAGGCGGAGCGCGAACCGTCGCGGGTTACAACCACGGGCGCGATGGTAACCACGCCGGCAGTTGTCTCGGGTTGCAATTCCTGGATGAGAATTTTTTTACCGGTAACCACGTTGACCTTGTACACCTTGGTTGGAACCTGGCCGGGTCGATACCCATAAACTGCCGAGTTGTCCTCCGACCACTGGACGGGAATAAAACCCGGTTCGAGATCGGGGATGGGACGGGGCGCACCCCCAGCGATAGGATACGCCGCGATTACTGTTGCGTCATTGGCTCGAAGAATGTATTGGCCGTCGGGTGAAACTAACCCGCCGGTAATCCCTTCCGGCGTAATCGGTATCGGTTTACCGCCGGCTAAATCCACCAGATAGCAGCGAACGCCGCGGCCGTATTCGTTGGCATTGACGGTGATGCGTTTTCCATCCGCCAGGAAATGGGCCGAGCCGTTGTGAATGTGCTCCAGCCCGGGTACGGCAATCGCGCGAGATTGACCGGGGCCGATGGGAACGAGCGTCACCTGTCCTGTGCCGCCCGTGAGAATGGAAATCGCCCATTTGCCATCGGGGGAAAGGCTGCCCGCGCTTCCTGCACCCAGTTGCACGGGCGGCGTGCCGTCGATCTTGCGAATGGCAACGGAATAGTGAGTCCCGGCGGCTTCACTGGAATCTTCGAACAAGACCGACTGCCCATCGCGGGAAATGTCTTTGGCAATGTCCCAATCGTGCCAGGAAAGATCCACAGGCTTGCCGTTCCCTGCGGCGGTGGCCATAGCAAGACGTTCGGCATCCAGGCTAACCAGCACGCGGCCATCCGGCGCTACATCCTCCAGAGTCATGCCGGCAGGCAGGTCCAGTACACTGCGAATCCGTCCAGACATATTCACGGCGACCAAGTCTCGGTTGATACCCTGTTCGACGCCTGTAAACCAGACCTCTTTCCCATCGGGACTCCAGGCCAGACCGTCCTCAGATTCCCACTCGGACGTAAGCGCACTCCGATGGCCGCTAAGGTCTATGAGGAAGACGGACCCACGATCATCCCACAATGCAGGATGGTCCATAAAGGCGAGTTTGTCGGCTTGCGGCGCAAAACGAAGGTGGCTGATCCAGCCGTTGCTTTGGTATAGAACATGACCAATCGGATACTCAATTCGATCACGGCCCTGAGTATGGTGGACCACGGCGAGTTCGCCATTTGCATCCCAGTCTGCCCACGGAACGTCTTCGAGGACTTCTCGAGGAGACCCTCCGGCAAGCGGTGTGCGAGCCAGCGTGCCTCCTTCCGTTTCCAGATGTGCCGTGTGAGCCCCGTGCAGGGCCACCGCCAGTTCGCCGGTGTGAGAAATCGCGAGCAAGTTTGCGTCCGTGAGGTTGAGCGGCTGAGTTAAGAGGGAATCCCCGACGGTGGAGAATATCTGCACTGGCTTGCCGTTCCAAGCCGCACCGTACACAATTGCACGAAAGTCGGGCGCGAAGCGCGCCGAGTACACCGTGCCCTGTTCAAAGGTTAGACGCCGGTAAGAGGGAGACAAAGTCTTCTGGCGCCACTGATTACCCAGGAGCAGTAGCGTTGCAACCAGAAGCACTCCTGCCACGGCCCAGGGGACGACCTTCGCTTGCATCCCCGGAACCCCGAAGTGAGTTGCCCGTCCGCCGGAAGCGTTTGCAAGAGTGTCCAGCGCAAATGCCAGATCGCGTGCCGATTGAAAGCGATTCTCCGGCTCTTTCTCCAGACAATGACGCACGATTTGCTGGAATGATACGGGGACGCTGGACTGCTCCAGATTGATTTCTGGAGGATCTTCCAGGAGCACCGCGGTAATTGTGTCAACCTCGGTCTCGCCGCGAAAGGCCCGGCGGCCGGTCAACATTTCGTAAAGAATCGCGCCCACACTGAAGATGTCGCTGCGGTGGTCCACTGGCTTGCCCCGCAGTTGCTCGGGTGACATATAGGCGACAGTACCGACTACAGCGCCGCTTTTGGTGACAGTGGTCAAGTCTTCCACGGAGCGTCCGGATTCTTCCGGCCCGGATTGCAGTTTTGCCACTCCAAAATCGAGGATCTTGACCCGTCCATCGGTGGTCACAAATAGGTTTTCCGGTTTCAGGTCACGATGAATGATGCGGCGATCATGTGCCGCGATCAGGCCCTGTGCGATTTGCAGCGAGTAGTCGACGGTCAGGCGAACGGGCAACGCTCCGCCAGCCAGCCGTTTGCGCAGGGTCTCGCCTTCCAGCAATTCACAAACGATGTAGGGAGACCCTTCGTCGAAGCCAACATCATAAATAGCTACAATATTGGGATGATTCAGCGCCGCGACGGCGCGGGCTTCTAATTCGAAACGGCGGAGATGATCGGGGTTGTCGCTGGAAGCCGGCCGGATCAGCTTCAGAGCGACATCGCGCCCCAGCCTTTCATCGCGCGCCCGAAAAACCTCGCCCATAGCTCCAGCGCCGATTTTCTCGAGAACTCGGTAGTGACCTATGACCTGGCCAGTCATGTGCAGGACGCCCCGCTGGCATGGTAGGGGTGCATGTCCATTGCAGTCAATACCGAGTAAGAAGCCTGGAAGGCGGCCCAATAGCGGGAAATCTTGTCCCGGCCCGGTCGGCCCGTTGTTTCGGAGGAAATGCCGCGACCGGCGGAATCGTAGCGTGCTATACTTCCTAATTCGCCCGCATACTTTCGAGGCAGCCTGTGATCTTTCTATGGGCGAATCCCGCGTTGAACCGAGATCGTTAGATACGAGGTCTAGCCATGTCTGGCCATTCAAAATGGGCCACAATCAAGCACAAGAAGGGCGCGCTGGACGCCAAGCGCGGCAAGATTTTTACCCGCCTCATCAAGGAAATCGGTATTGCCGCGAAGAACGGCGGCGGCGACCCTGATTCCAACCCGCGGCTGCGCGGCGCCATCGTTGCCGCCAAAGCCGAGAATATGCCCGCCGAAAACATCAAGCGGGCCATTCAGCGCGGCACCGGAGAACTGCCCGGGGCTACTTACGAGGAGTTTTCTCTCGAGGGCTACGGCCCGGGTGGCGCGGCAGTTCTGCTGGAGATCAACACTGACAACCGCAACCGTACGGTCAGTGAAATCCGCCACTGCTTTGGGAAGAACGGCGGCAATATGGCCGAAGCCGGTGCGGTCTCCTGGATGTTCCACAAGAAGGGCGACATCATCATCCCGAAGGGCGCCGCGAAAGAGGACGACCTGATGAACATCGTTCTCGAGGCTGGTGGCGAGGATCTGAACGATGATGGCGAGAATTGGGAGATACTGACCGAACCCTCCGCATACGAGACAGTGCTCGAGGCTGTAAAGAAAGCTGGAATCGAGCCGGCATCGTCCAGCGTCGCCATGATTCCCCAGAACTACATCAAGCTCGAAGGTCAGGCCGCCAACACGATGATCCGTCTTATGGAGGCGCTCGAAGATCAGGACGATGTGCAGAACGTGCACTCCAACTTCGACATTGACGAGAAGCTGATGGAAGAAGTGGCCGGCTAACTGCGCGCCGGAACATTCTCGCCCCAGAGCCGCCCCTTGCGGGCGGCTCTTCTTCTTGAGTACCCGCGAAGCCGAAGAAGTTTTCAACACAACCGTGGAAAATTCTGTGGAAAAGCACGAAAGTATCTTCGTAAGTGATTCAGCGAGAGACGGTTCAGCACTTTGCACCGGAGCGAGTGCTGGCACTTTAGTGGCGCTACCGCAAATCAATCCGTGTCGTCGCGCGAACCCTCAGCTCCCGAGCCTACTTTGAAACTCAGACTCGACAAACTTCTCGTCGACCGTGGACTGGCTGCCTCCCGAGAACGGGCCCAGGCTCTTATTCTCGCGGGGAAAGTGTTGGTCAACGACCAGAAGCACGACAAAGCTGGCGCGCGAGTCGTGGCCGACGCCGCGATCCGCCTGCTCGGCAAAGACCTGCAGTACGTCAGCCGCGGCGGGCTCAAACTTGAGCGCGCGCTTGAACACTGGCCTATCGATGTCGAGGGCAAAGTTTGTCTCGATGTCGGCGCTTCCACCGGCGGGTTCACCGATTGCCTACTGCAGCATGGTGCAACTCGCGTGATCGCGGTAGATACCGGTTACGGGCAGATGGATTTCAAACTGCGCCAGGATCCCCGCGTTCGACTCCTGGAAAAAATCAACGCCCGGTACGTGACGGACGAGGTCATCGGTCAAAAAGTAGACCTTATCGTGATCGACGTGGCTTTCATTTCGGCGGCCTTGGTTCTCCCTCCGGTAGTCAATGCCGCCTTCCCGCCGTCCTTCGATGAGCGCCGTGGCCGGCAGGTGATCGTCCTCGTTAAACCTCAATTCGAGGCGGGAAGGGAATTCGTCGGCAAGGGAGGCATTGTGCGCGACGAGGCGGCTCAGTTGGCGGCCGTCGAGAAGGTGAAGAGAACTTTGCTGGCCCTAGCCTGTACTCGCACCGATGTCATCGAATCGCCCATTCTCGGCGCGGAGGGTAACCGCGAGTTCCTTCTCTGGGGAGTCTTCTAATCCCCTGATGTTCCGAAGTCTGCCCTGAGCGCAGTCGAAGGGTGCCCTCAGGAGTTAAAGCTTTTTCCTGCGAATTCTGTACAATCTCTCTTTCTCTCTTCTTCTATCGCCATGGCAAGCTCGCCCTTATCTTCCCGGTCGAAAGTCGCGGCCATTATTTCTCGTCCGGCGCGCCCGGAGGTTGCGCGCATCTTTCCCGAACTGCTGGCATGGCTCCATGCCCATGCCTACAAGGTCATTGTCGATCCGGAGACGGCCAAGTATTCCAGTGGCCACGAGGAGATGCTGCGCTCGCAAATGTCCACCCGGCCTTTGGATCTGGTCGTCGTGCTGGGCGGCGACGGGACATTACTCTCGGCGGTCCGAGCCACGGCTGCAAGCGATGCTCCACTGCTCGGCGTGAACCTGGGTTCTCTCGGCTTCCTCACGGACGTTCCGCTTTCGTCGCTCTTCCCGATGCTCGACGCGATCGCGCAGGGCCGCACCGCCCTGGAGCGGCGTTCTCTAATGCAGTGTGATCTGCTGCGCGGCGAAGAGATCCTGGGAAGTTACATGGCCTTCAACGACGTTGTGGTCAACAAGACTGCGCTCGCTCGCCTCAATAACTACGATCTCTTCATCGACAAGGTGTTCGTCTCCAGCTACCGGGCCGACGGAATGATCGTGGCCACGCCTACAGGTTCGACTGCCTACTCTCTGTCCGCGGGCGGCCCCGTGGTCATGCCGACGGTCAATGCCTTTGTGATCACTCCGGTGGCGCCGCATTCGCTCACGCACCGCCCACTGGTTGTGCCGGATTCGGCCGTGGTCGAAATTCTGCTGCGCAGCGACGAGGAAGTCGCGTACCTCAGCCTGGACGGCCAGCCCGGCCTTGATCTGCGGGATGGAGACCGAGTTCGCTGCCGCCGGTCCGAGCACAAGGTCAGCCTGTTCCGCACCGATACTGATTTCTTCCATGTGCTCCGCACGAAGCTGAAGTGGGGAGAAAGATAACCCACACTTGCGGACTGGGCCGTTGTATTTACAACTCCGCAGAATACAGTTCGCGTACTTTTTCCCGACGCCGGATGATCTTGACTGTCTTTCCACTCACCAGCACCTCTGCTGGCCGCGGACGCGTGTTGTAGTTCGAAGCCAGCGCCATCCCGTAAGCTCCGGCATCAAGAATCGCAAGTAAGTCGCCTTCCTCCACTCGTGGCAATTCCCGATCACGTGCGAAGAAGTCGCCGGACTCGCATACCGGGCCTACCACATCGACCATCTCCGTTTTCGTTGCCGAACTTCCGGTCGCCGATTTCCCGGGGCGCACGACGGGAACGATCTCGTGGTAGGCGCCGTAAAGAGCAGGCCGAATCAGATCGTTCATAGCTGCATCGACTACGAGAAATCGCTTGCCATCGTTTTCTTTTCTGTAAATAACAGAAGTGAGCAACACGCCGGCCGGCCCCACAATCGCCCGTCCCGGTTCGAGCAAAAGATGCACCTTCAGCCCGCGCAAGTGAGTGGTCACAGCACGCGCATACTTCGCGACATACTCCTCAAACTCCAGTTCCGGTTCCTGATACGCAATCCCGAGCCCACCGCCGGTATCGACGTAGTCGATCCTGTGCCCATCGGCGCGCAACTCGCGAACAATGTCGGCGACTCGAGCCACCGCTTCCGCGAACGGCGCAACATCGGTGATCTGTGAGCCGATATGGACGCTCACTCCCGCAACTTTCAGATACCGTACTCCGGAGGCCTTGGCGTAGAGAGCGCGCGCACTGCCGACGGGCACCCCGAACTTGTGCTTATGCAAACCCGTAGAAATGTAGGGATGCGTGTCGGCCGCCACGTCTGGATTCACCCGAAGAGCTATGCTCGCAACCGTGCGCAACTGCGTCGCGCGCTCAGCCAAAGCCCAGAGTTCCGACTCGCTTTCCACATTGAACAGCAAAACCCCAACTTTCAACGCCGCCGTCATCTCGTCACGGGACTTTCCCACGCCGGAGAACACAATCTTCGTGGCCATGCGGCGGTCGGCGGCCAGCACCCGCTCCAGTTCTCCGCCAGAAACTACGTCAAAGCCACATCCCGCCCGCGCCAGCAAACGCAAAATGCTCACATTAGAATTCGCCTTGACGGAATAGCAGATGGTGTGGGGGACATCGTGAAACGCATTCTCAAAGGCCCCTAACCGTTCGCGGATAGCGGTTGCCGAATAAACATAGAGAGGCGTTCCGTAGCGTTCCGCCAGTTTCGGTAACGGAAGAGCCTCGCAGTGGAGCACGGAATCCGCACTTCGGCGCAATAACCCTTTCCGGCGCTCGTGAAGAACGAATCCCGGCGGCCGCTCGGAATAACCGTGGAGAGGTCCCGTAACTTCGCTGCGCCGAGTCATTTTCGCTTGGAAGGACCTGGCGCGGCGCCGTCCTTGACCTTGATTGCCACCACGGTTTGGTCATCGAACGTCTCGACCCCGGCAGAATGCTCGGCCACAGCTTTGAAGAGAGATTCCACCACGCAGTCCGCGGATCGGCCGGCGCATTCCGCGACCAGTTTCTCCACCCGTCCCCGGCCAAACAGGTCTCCGCCCCGGTTACGCGCGTCCAGAATGCCGTCGCTGAAGAACACGAACATGTCTCCAGGCTTCATTTTGAATCGAAACTCGTCGTAGTCCGCATCGTCGAAAAGCCCCAGCGGCAGACCTGTCGCCTCGATCACATTGTTCTTTCCATCGTGTACGTAAATGGGGCGTGGCAAGCCCGAGTTGGCCACCAGAAGGGTGCGATGCTCGTCGTCCCAGACCGCGTAAATGAGGGATACAAATTGTGCCTCAATGCGCCGCTCTGCCAGCGACAAATTGACCGCCGAGAGCATCTCGGCGGGGCCCGGCTCAATGGGCGCATGCGAGCGCAGGATTCCGCTCACCAGGGCTGCGTAGATAGCGGCAGGCGCTCCTTTCCCGCTGACGTCGCCAATCACAATTCCCAGCCGCGAAAGGGAGTACGGAATGAAGTCGTAAAGGTCTCCGCCGATGGCTCGCGCTGGAATAAACTTCGCAGCCAAGTCCAGGTGTGCCAGCTTCGGCAGCGCGTGGGGAAGCAGTCGCGTTTGCAACTCCCGCGCCAGGGCCAACTCCCGCTCCAGCCGGCGTTCCTGCCGCGCAATCTCCTCGTACAAGCGCGCGTTTTCGATGGCAATGGCTACCTGCGCGGCCAGAGTCATCATGGTGCGCCGGTGGTCGTCGGTAAAAAAACCGCGCCGCGTGTGCTCCAGATCGAGGACGCCGATCACTTTGTCTTTATAGATCAGAGGAACGGCCAATTCCGACCGCGTTTCCGGGTTGAGCCGGATGTAGCGCGGATCTTTGCTCACGTCGGGCACCAGTATCGCCTGCTTCGTCTCCGCCGCATGCCCAACCAATCCGTGCCCGAGCGGAAGCTCTTCCTTCAGGTGAACATTCTCGTTGAAGCGCAACGAGAAACGATGCTGCAGCTTCTCGCCGGACGAATCCAGCAGCAGGATGCTGAACATCTGAAAGTCAATCAACCGCCGCAGAAGCTCCGCGATCCGGCCCAGCAGTTCGTCCAGGTTCAAGATCGAGGTCAACTCGCGCGCGATCTCGTTCAGCAGCAGCAAAATTCGCGCCTGCCGCGTGGTGCGCGTGTAGAGCTGAGCGTTCTCGATGCCGGCCGCCATGCGCGAAGCGATTAGCGTCAACAGGCGGCTGTGCTCTTCGTTGAAATAGCCTGGATCCCGCGCCTCCAGATCAATTACTCCAATCACCCGGTTCTTAGTGGTGAGCGGCACCGCCAATTCCGAGCGCACGTTGGGTACGGCAGCGATGTACCTGGGATCTCGCGTCACATCATCGATCAAAATCGCCCGCCGCAATTGCGCTGCCTGTCCGATCACTCCTTCGCCCACCTTGACCCGGGCGCGCTCGGCGAACTCCGGAGGATATCCGACCTGGAAGCGGAAGCGCAGCTCCTGGGTTTTCTCGTTCAGAAGCAGGATGGCGAATATCTCGTAGTCGATAACTTTACGCACCACCTCCGCGACCCGGCGCAGAGTCGTATCCAGGTCGAGCGACGTCGACATGACGTCGGATACCTCGATCAACAGCGGATCAACCTGTACGTGCTTTTCGTGTTTGCTCAGAACAGAACCCATTGTGTCTATGATAGCAGCCGTGTCTTGAGTACCGAGTACCGAGTACCGAGAACTGGAAACGAGAACTGAGAACTGAGAACTGAGAACTGAGAAGTGAACTATGCAGGTTGGCTTGATCGAGTTGGAGTGCGCCTGCTTCCGTACTCGGGACTCGGTACTCGGGACTCGGGACTCGGTACTGCAGTTCACTCCCGCGGCACGATGCAGACGTCGGCCAGGTTGCGGTAGCGTTCGGCATAGTCCAGGCCGTAGCCCACGACGAACTCATCGGGAATGGTGAAGCCGACATAGTCGCCTTGCAAAGGCAGCTTGCGCCGGGATGGCTTGTCGAGAAGGGCCGCGATCTTCAGCGATCGAGGCTGGTGCGCCAGCAGCAGTTTCTTCAGCACGGTGAGCGTCAATCCCGTGTCCAGAATGTCTTCCACCACAATTACGTTCTTATCCTTCATGGACTGATCTACGTCCTTCGTCAGCTTCACCTCGCCGGTGGAATCCCAGCCGCTCTTGAGTTCCTGAGTGGGACTGGGACGGTTCCCGTAACTGGAGACTCCGATGAAGTCAAACGTCGCGTCCAGCTTCACCTGTCGCGCCAGGTCGGCGAGAAAAATCGCGGAGCCCTTCAATACGCCAACAAAAATCACTGGCTGTCCCGCGAAGTCGCGCGTGATTTCCTCGCCCAGTTCGGCGACTCGCTTCGCAATCTCTTCCCGCGAAATCAGAACCTTGAGTCCTGTCATGGCGTTTCATATTAAACTAAGGGTCAAGCCGCAGCCATGGTGGCTGGCCGTCTCTACCGAATCGTTCGAGGAAGTGGCTGGCGGTCCGGAGTCCTCATTCATGAACCTCAAAGGCATTCAACTTACGTGGCTTGGCCACGCGACGTTTCGCTTCGTTACCCCCGGCGGCCGCACCGTCATTATCGATCCCTGGATCATGAACAATCCGATGTGCCCAGCCTCCGAGAAAAAGGTGAAGAAGGTCGATGTTCTTCTATGCACACACGGTCACGGGGACCACATTGGAGACGCCGTTGAGATCATCCAGCAGCACAACCCTCAGGTCGTCGGCATCCCCGAATTATGCGGATGGCTGGAGAAGAAGGGCGCCAGGCAAATCGCCATGATGAACAAGGGCGGCACGCAGAAGATCGGCGATATCAGAGTTACCATGGTGCACGCCGACCACTCCTGTGGTATCCAGGATGGCGACCAGCTCATTTACGGCGGCGAAGCCTGCGGGTACGTGATCGAATTTGAAAACGGCGTCAAGATCTACCACGCCGGAGACACGAATGTTTTCGGAGACATGGCAATCATCCGCGACCTTTACGCTCCTGACATTGCCATGCTGCCCATCGGCGACCATTTCACCATGGGACCGCGCGAGGCCGCCTACGCCTGCAACCTGCTCAAACCGAAAACGGTCATTCCTATGCATTTCGGCACGTTTCCGGTGCTGACTGGAACTCCGGGCGACTTGCAGAAGCTGACGCCGGGCGTCGAAATCGTTACTATGACTCCCGGGGTGACCGTCGGAAATTGAGAACCGGCAATCGCTGGAAACTGGTTTTGATGAACGGGCTTTGGGATGGGCACGGCTTCCACAGGCTGCGGAAAAATTCGCAAATCGGTGAAATACCGTGGAAGAGCGGCGCTTCAGCGCCGCGTAAAGCCTCTAAAATCAGCGTGGGCTTTAGCCCCAGTGGTCGCATTTGCGTCCACGCCGAGTTTTTCCGCAGCCTGTTCCAGCCGTGCCGCTACCAATCAACAAGCATAGGGCTTTTAGCCCCTGAGGGGCGGTCGTCTTCCCTCCGGGAATATTTATGAAGCCAATTCCACCAGCCGAAATTTCGAGGGAAACTAATGGTGCAGAACAAGCTGAAACAAGAAGACAAACCCGACTGGCGACACTATACCTTTGTAACCGCCGGCCCGGTCGATGACTACCTGTACTCCATGCTTCCCAGACGCGACGAGGTGTTGGCGGAGATGGAAGCCTACGCCAGCCAGCACAAGATCCCCATCGTCGGCCCCGCTGTGGCGCGTGTGCTTCAGCAACTGGCGTTGATGATCAACGCCAAGACGGTCTTCGAGTTGGGCTCGGCCATCGGATACTCGACCGTCTGGTGGGCGCAGGCGGTCGGCGAAAAAGGCCGCGTCATCTACACGGACGGCGATCCCAAAAATACCGATCGCGCTCGCCGTTACTTCGATCGTGCCGGTATTTCCAACCGCATTACTCTCCATACCGGCGATGCGCTGGAAGTTCTCTCCGAACAGAAGCAGCAGTTCGACATCATCTTCAACGACGTAGACAAAGAGGACTACCCGCGCGTCTTGCGCCTGGTTTCGCCACGCCTGCGCAGGGGCGGCCTATTCATCACCGACAATGTTCTGTGGAGCGGCCGGGTCGCGGAGAAAAATTCCAAGGAGCCTCAAACCAAAGCCATCCTCGACTTCAACCGTCAGCTTTACAACTCCGAAGATTTCTACACGACGATCCTGCCGATTCGCGACGGGCTTGCGGTCGCGTTGAAGAAGTGATGTAAAGGAAGATCGTGAAATGAAAGATCAAATCGACTTAACGGGAATCGCCAGCAGATCCTCCACCAGCCCGACTTCTTTCTGCAGGAACGGCTCGGCGTAGGTCACGCCGCCCAGCATGCCGTAATACCGCGCCAACGAATCCACGCGCGCGCGAATCTCGTCGTGGGCAGGGAAGAGGTCTTTGCCGGCCTGCTGATCGCTGAACTGCGACTTGTAGGCCAGGATGGAGGCGAACTTCTGCTGGAATTGCTCGCTGATGTCCACCACAAACGTCGGACGCACGTCGTAGTAAAGCGTGGCGTAGATGATCTTGAACGGGCGATGCGGAGCAAGTTTCGTAGCGCCGGCATCCTGCCGGCTGTCCGGAGTGCGAGGCGCTCTCAGAGAATCGGACGGATCGCCTATTTCCTGGCTGAATGCTGAATGCTGAATGCTAAGTGCTTCTTTCGGGTCGAGCTTCGCCAGCCCCGCAAGAAAGCACGCCTCGTATCCCAGCACGGATGTAGTGTAGTGATCCGGATGCCGGCCCTTCCAGTAAGGCAGGATCACTACGCGTGGCCGAGCCTTGCGGATCACGCTCGCCACTTTAAGACGGTTCTCCCAGGTATTTTCGACCCGGCCATCCGGAATATCGAGCGCTCTGCGCCAGCCTACGCCGAGAATCTTGGTCGCGTCTGCCGCTTCTCGCGCGCGATCTTCGGCGCTGCCGCGCGTGCCCATTTCGCCTTGCGTAAGGTCAAGGACGCCAGTTCGCTGCCCGCGTTGCGCCATTTTCAGCAGCGTGCCGCCGCAGGTTTGTTCCACATCGTCGCGGTGCGCGGCAATCGCGAGAATGTCGAGGGGAGTCGAGGACATGTTAGTCGAGGTTGCCGAGTTCGAGCACCACATTCTCGCGCCCGATCAGCCGGCGCGCGGCGATTTCCTTCATCACAAGAGCGACCGTGAACCGAGCTCCGCTTCTACTTCTTCCGCTCCACCAGATACCGCGCCAACTCTCTCAGCGTCTCCGCCCGTTCGCCGAGGCTCTCCAACTCCGAAAACGCCGCGCTGACCAGCGCATCCGCCTTGCGCACGGACTCTTCAATCCCGAACAGCGCCGGGTACGTCGCTTTCTGCGCCGCAGTATCTTTGCCAGCCGTTTTTCCAAGCTGCTCGGAGGTTTGGGTCACGTCGAGCACGTCGTCCACAATTTGGAACGCCAGCCCAACCGACTGCCCAAACGCCCGCAGCTTTGCCACCTCGCTGTTCTTTGCTCCGGCGTAAAGGCCGCCGCTCACCAGGCTTGCCGTGATGAGCGCGGCAGTTTTCGCGCGGTGGATATATTCCAGCATCTCCGCCGTGGACGGCGTATGCTCGGCCTCCAGATCCACGACTTGTCCTCCAATCATGCCATCCAGCGTGCCTGTGCCGCGCGCGATCTCCTCGATGATCCGCACCCGCGCCTCCGCCGGACACTCCAGCCGCGCCAGAACCTCGTAGGCCTGCGTCTGCAGCGCGTCTCCCGCCAGAATCGCGAGCGCCTCCCCGAACGCCTTGTGGCAGGTGGGACGGCCGCGGCGCAGATCGTCGTTGTCGAGCGCCGGAAGATCATCGTGAATCAGCGAATAAGTATGCAGCATCTCCACGGCAGCACCCAGTTCCTCGATTTTCTTGGGCAACGATCCCGCGATCATGCGGCCAGCCTCCATGCACAGCACCGGCCGCAGGCGCTTGCCGCCGGCAAAAACGCTATGGCGCATGGCCTTGTGAATGGATACTGGATGCTGGGTTTCCAGCGGAATCAGCCGGTCCAGCGCCGCGTCCGTCCGGGCCTGTCCTTGCTCAAGAGTTTCTCGCAGCATTGAGGAGTGAGTATAACAAGGCATCCGACGAAGCTGAAAAAAAACGAGGACGCCAGGATGCGTCCTCGCTGGTTCGAGACCGCGAATGACTTCAGGCCGCGGCGTTCTGCGCGACGGCCACGCTCCGCAATACCGAAGTCAGGACATTTTGCACGTCATCGGCGGGGCACACGTCGCTGGCGCCAGCCTCCAGCGCGGCGATCCACAACTCCTCATCCGGTATGCGATGGGTGCACACAATGGGCAGTGAGGGAAAATCGTGGCGCAGGGTACGCACATCCGTCAGACGAGAGTATTCCATATCGAGAATCACGGCCTCAGGCCGGTTCTTAGCGACTCGCTCGCGGAGTTCATCCCCGGAGCGCGTCAAATGTACGGAATGGAAGTGAGAAGAAAGCCCACCGGCCAGTGACCGGGCGACCCTAGGGTCGCTTTCAAGAACGACCACACTCAAGCCCATAGATCCTCCTGACTTACAACCGTCATTAACGGCGGACTAGGGCTGCGGGGAAGGGTTCGGAACCACAACTCCACAGACATTACAACCTGAACAAGCACCAACGACGGGCTCGCCGCCTAGCTGCGGACCGGCGCTTTTTCCGTCATGGGCTCAAACGGCTCGGCCTCGAGCTTTCCGTTCTTCTTCAGCAGAATTTCCACCTTGCCTTCGGCTTGCTCCAACTCTTTCCGGCAGGTGGAGGAGAGATGCATGCCCTCTTCAAAAAGGGTAAGAGACTTTTCCAGAGGCGCGTCTCCTTTCTCCAGTTCCTGAACAATCTTTTCCAGTCGTTGGAGGCACTCTTCAAATTTGGCCAAACGGGTTTCGCTCCTTAGCTCTATATGTAATGCTACTATTCGCGCAGGGTGTCCAGTCTTTTTTTCTAAAAAGCTGGCGAAAGTGACTTCCTTTTCTCCACAAAGGGAATTTCAAGCGGTGGTGGGACTCTTTGTTCCCAGCGCTTCGAGAACATCCACCGCCGAGCTGTAACGTCCCTGCGGCGCGCTGATTTGCGCCCCCTGCACCGTCTGTCGAACCGCAACCAGCATCTCCCGGGCAATGGCCACGCCCTCGGCCCGCGCCGCTTCCGGCGTCGGGGCACGTGCCATCCTTTCCAGAATCGAGTCCGGCACTGAAACCCGGAGCTCGTTTTTCATGAACTCGGCATTGCGCACGCTGACCAGCGGCCAGATTCCCGCTATTACGGGAATCCGGCAGTGCTCGATCCTCCGCAAAAAGTTTTCCAGCAGGCGGAGATCGAAAACCGGTTGCGTTACCGCGTATTCGGCTCCGGCCTTCACTTTGTACTCGAACCTCCGGATTTCTTCATCCAGGTCAGTAAGCCCCGGATTCGCGCCGACCCCGATCACAAAGCCCGTGCCCTCACCGATCGGGTTTCCGCCCAAGTCCAGCCCCCGGTTCAAGTTGTGGACGATATTGACCAAGCCGATGGCATCCACATCAAACACCGCCGTCGCGTCCGGATAGTTGCCCATCTTCGGAGGATCACCCGTAATGCAGATCAGGTTCTTGATTCCCACCGCCGCCGCGCCCAGAAGGTCGCTCTGGATGCATAGCACATTGCGGTCGCGGCACGTGTAGTGCAGAATCGCGTCGATTCCCGCTTCGCGCTGAACTAGCAACGAGAGCGCCTGATTGCTCATGCGCGCGGAAGCCCGCGGACTGTCCGGAATATTGACCGCATCCACGCCTACCGATTTCAGGAATCGCGAGCCTTCCAACTCCTTGCGGATGTCGGTTCCCTTGGGAGGAACCACCTCCACCATGGTGACGAATTCTCCCCGGACCAGCTTCGCCCCCAGAACCGAACGTTCTGCTAAGGGTTGGGCCGGCGCAGCCATCGGTGCGGCAGTGCTTCCCGCAACCTGGGCCGAGGCCGCCTTCCCCCTGGCCTCTCCAACCCGCAGGGCGGATTTCATGACGCGGATATGGTCGGGAGTGGTTCCGCAGCATCCCCCCACGATCCGCGCCCCGGCGGCGACAAACTTGCGCGCATAACTCGCCATGTACTCCGGGGAGCACAGGTAGATGTTTCTGCCTTCCACCGAGCGCGGAATGCCTGCGTTTGGCTGCGCGGCCAGCGGCAGGGAAGTGGCCGCTCGCACCCGCTCGATGGCGTCCAGCATAGCCACGGGACCGACACTGCAGTTGCAACCGATCACGTCCGCGCCCCAATCTTCGAGTCGAGGCGCAAATGTCTCCGGATCGGAACCATCCAGGCAGTTGCCGTCTTCGTCGATCGTAACCTGCACCACCAATGGCAACTTCGCACCCACATCCTGGGCCGCCAGCATGGCCTGATGGAGTTCCTCCAGGTATCCAAAGGTTTCCAGCATCAGCAGATCGACGCCGCCCTCCGCCAGCGCCGCGATCTGCTCGCGGAACGCCTGACGGGCCTCTTCGAAAGAAGTTTTTCCCAAGGGCTCAATTCTCGTTCCCAGCGGGCCAACCGATCCCGCCACCCACACATCGAAGCTTTTGGCGGCCTCACGGGCAAGCCTCGCGCCCGCCCGGTTAATCTCACGCACTTTGTCGGCGAGACTGTGCCGCGCGAGGCGGAAAGCATTTGCCCCGAAAGTATTGGTTTCAACGATTTCGGCCCCAGCCTGGAGGTATTCGTGGTGAATGGCACGAATCAGATCGGGCTGGGAAAGATTCAGTTCGTCGTAGCAGCGGTTAATGAACACGCCCTTTGCGTAAAGCAGCGTTCCCATGGCTCCGTCGCATAGAACCGGAGAATGCTTGATTCGGGTAAGAAGGTCAGCCGCCATATACTTGGTCAGAATACAGGATCAATGCGGGCAGCGCATCTAGGCTTTCGCTCCGGCGACGGGGCACGGCGAAGATGCCCTGCCATCCGGCGAAGTGCGAATGATGAGAACTTCGCGGTCTGCTATAATCCGCTATTTCGCACCTAAATCTCCATTTTTCATGTCGTTAGGAGCTTCGCGTTTGAAGAGAGTCGCACTTTTGCCTGCCGTGCTCGTGGCCGCCGGTTTCGGCCTCGTTTCTTGTGGTGGCGGGGTGAACATAACCAAACCTCCCAGCGGGCTGACGACCCGTGTTCTCGCGTCGCAGAGCGTGTTGAGTCCTGCGACGTTTCCCGGTCTCGTGATCATCGACGCAGCAAACGACACGCTGCCACGGGCGTCGGAAATCAGCGCCGGGAGTTCTCCGGGCCTCATGGCGATATCGCCCGAAAGAACGATTTTGCTCGCCTTTGATTCAGTGACGAACAGCGTCCAAGTCGTCAACACCAAGACGGAGGCTCTAACCGGAAGCATACAACTGCCCGGACCGACCAGCAGCATGGTCGCCCTCGCGACTGGCAGCGGTTATGCGGCAGTGCCCACGGCTACGCTGATCGGATCTCCTCCGGGAGCAGTTGTGGCGATGAATCTTATGTCTGGTGGAATTACCGCTACGATTGGCGTTCCCAACGCGCAAACCCTTGTGGCAGATCCTGGCGGAACCCAGCTTCTGGTTTTCAGCGGCGACTCGGATGCCGTCACCATGGTCTCGCCACTTCTGGTGAACATAGCTAATCCGGTCACAGCCGTGGTATCTGGTTTCGACCGCCCGGTGTACGGCATCTTCGCCGGGGATGGAACCGCCTACATCCTGAACTGTGGCGCCGAGTGCGGAGGCAAGCAGGCCAGCGTGCAGATACTTGACTTCAGTACAACACCCCCCAGTGCCGGCGCATCGGTCTCCGTCGATGGCGCAACCATCGGATTTCTGAGCGGTTCAACCCTCTATGTAGCCGGTGTTTCTCCTACCAACAATTCGTGCTCCGGCCAGACGCCCCCCCCTACAACTTGTGGGCGTCTCGATAGCGTGGATCTGGGCTCGATGACTATGACCAGCAGCGCCGTCATCACCGATGGCTACCACGACCGCATCGATATCAGCGCCAACGGCCAGCTCTTCATCGGCTCACATACCTGCACCAACATCGGCAACGTCAACAACCCTCAGGGAGAAGTGCGCGGCTGCCTTTCCATCTTCAATACCACTAACGCGACTGTCGTCATTCCTCCGGACAACGGCGACGTCACCGGGCTGCAGAGCTTCACCAGCCGCTATGTAGAATACGTAGCCGAAGGCGGCAACCTACGGGTCTACGACACCACCAAAGATATTCTGCAACTGGATAGCGTCACGCCCGGCGGAAGCATTGGCATCACCGGCCTGATCATCGACGTGAAGGCCGTCGACTTTTTCTGATCCGGCGCGGGGGCAAGACTATCTTCCGGGTTCTAGAACGAGCCGATGCGCCCCAGTCGCTTCCACCGCTTGCGATGTGAAAGGCAGCGGAAACGTCGAACCTTCGTACCAGGCCTTCCATTGATCCATATAGTACGGGCTCAGAAAGTTCCCCCCCTGGCCGGTGACGGTGTTTAAGGTCGATTGGTCGAGATCCGCAAGGTTCGCGGTGAAGCGTTCGGAAGGCCCGTGATGGCGGGTTACGGCCTTCACCGTGTAGCCGCTGCCGGACTGCTCCCTCGCTCCTGGCGCGGCCCAGCGTCGAACCAAAGGAACCTTCCCCAACACAGGATGGTCAATTTCCACTGCGTTAAAGATGCCCCAATGCCACGACGCCAAATCCTTGGGAACTCCTGGCCCATTCACCGCGGCTTCCACCGCGGCGGTCAGCAGTTCGTCGTAGCTTGGATATCGTTCCGGCAGCCAACGCTTGGGCTGATGGAGCAAAACATTCTGCAGCCACACCGTCCGCATCTGCCAATGGTAAGTCTTCCAGCTCAATGTTGTTTCCTGTCGCTTCGGATCTTGCGGGGCGGGTCCCAGGCGAGCCTCGAGCAGCAGGCGCGTCAGCTCCTGACCCGCGCGCACGGCAATGGTGGGTGCTGTCGATGCGGCAAGCATTCTCCCGTCCCAGTTGCGCATGATATCGGCAGCCTGTTTTGTCCGCGCGGAGGGCTGCGACGCGTGGTCGATGGCATAGACAAAACGTTCGGCTGCGAACAGATCATTTTCGGAGTGAACATCGTTCTCCAGCGCAAGCATGTCCGTGACCGCAAACTTTCGCCCGGATTCCAGCACGTGATAGATGCGCTCCGTGCGCCACGGCGCCTCCCACTCCGCGCTGATCGAATAGGGATAGCCCTCCGGCGTGATGCGTCCATTCGCAGTTGCGATCACTCCCGAAGGAGGATTGTAGATGCTGGGCAATTTATCGAAAGGAATGTAGCCGGCCCATTCGTGAGCATCGTCCGCCCCGCTGACCGGCAGACTGCCGTCGCCCGCGGCGCGAATCGGAATGCGGCCGGTACTCTGATAGCCGATGTTGCCCTCGACGTCGGCATAAACCACGTTCTGCCCCGGCGCATCGAGCTGGGAAAACGCCGTACGGAATTCTTCCCAGTTCTGCGCCGTATTCACATCGATGAACGGCATGTGCAGGCCGTCATATAGCGTCCACCGCAGCGCCACTTGCCGCGTCTCGCCGGGCAAAAGGTCGGTGACGATCGGCCCGTGCCGTGTGATCCTTACGTCCACGGTTACGTCCGCGCTGCTCTTGATGTGGATTACCTCGGCGCGGTGCTCGGGCTGTTGCCAGCCCTGCGGCGTTTGGTATGCCCCCCGCCCGTTGAAGTTCTCGATGAAGGCATCTGCCACCGTGGGCCCAACATTGGTGAATCCCCAGGCGATTCGCTGGTTGTGGCCGACGATCACGTAGGGCATTCCGGGCAGCGTCACTCCCGCAACATCCAGACTGCCCGACTGATTGCCGGACTTGAGATGCGCTTCGTACCACAGGTTCGGCATCTGGTGCCCGAGATGCATATCATTCGACAGCAGCGGCTTGCCCGTGACCGTGTGCGCTCCCGAGATCACCCAGTCGTTCGATCCGTTCACCGCTTCCGGCGTGTGCTGTGCCCAGATTTCTGACGCAGCACCTCTCTGTTGGGTCACCGAGTTGTCGGCGCCTGCGTCATCCTCGTCGTCCTCGTCGTCGCCGTTGGAGTCGCCCTGATTCTGCTGCTCATTAAGGTGCTCGTTAAGGTCTTCCCGCATCACGGTGGGTGGACGATCATGCCAGGAGCGGTTCACATATAGATCCGCAGTCAACTCGGGTCCCAGCTTGGCCAGAATCTTCTCGCGGGCCAGCGCGTCCCCGAAGGTGTAGTAGTTGAGATCCTTCACCATCTGGTTCGCGATGACGATGGAATCCTCCGGCTGCCACGGCTTCGGCCGATACTTCAAAATGCGGAACTCAATCGGAAGGCTGCTTCCATGGGCTTCGATGAAGGCATTCACCCCGCGCGCATACGCCTCAAAGTGAGAACGATCACGGGGGCTCGCCATCTGCAGCGATTTTCTGGCCGCCGCCCGAAGTCCCAGAATGCGCTGTTCGCGGTCGATTCTGAGCGTCTCCTCTCCCAGAATCTCGGATAGCTCTCCGGCTGCGAAGCGCCGCAGCACGTCCATCTGCCAGAGTCGGTCCTGCGCCGTGACATAGCCTTGGGCAAGAAACAAATCTTCCAAAGTGCCGGCCTCGATCGCAGGGACGCCGTGGCTGTCCCGCGTCACTTTCACAGGCGCCGAAAGACCTTTTACCTGGAGGCTTCCATCAAGCTGCGGCAGGGCAGAGCGGGTGATGAAGTAGGCATAAGCCACCACGCCCGCCACCAGCAGCGCCAGAATCAACAGCAGCCACAGGATAATGCGTATCCCGGTCGAACGCCGGGATATGGGAATGCCGGTCACAGTAAGAGTGCTCATGAGAAAGTCGATTCTAGCAGCGCCTAGCCTAAGTAGGATTTCGGTGCAAGGGAGATGCTGTGGAAGTGGGCTTCGTATCAGGGCACACCTTCAGGTGTGCGGTAAGTGCCGCGGAGTGGGTCGCGCCTTCAGGCGCTGCGGCGAAGCACCGACTTTTCACCTTTGGCAACGCCCGCACCGCACTCCCCGCCTCTGTGCGCCCCCGTGCGCTCTGTAGTCGAGAACTTAGACGACAGATACCAATCGAGCGCCCCGTGCCCTCGCTGAAAATGAATTTCATTTTCAAGATGCCCGATGCTATCCTGACGGCTTATGTTGCAGAAGCGCATCGATGACCAGCCCTCCATCTCGCGCGAGATGGTAAGCGAGGCTCAGGAGATCCTCCACCAGCACCTCAAGCGGGTCGGCCTGAAGCAGACGGCGCAGCGCGACACCATCCTGCGTTCATTCCTCGAAACCCGCGACCACCTCTCCACCGACGAACTGCACCGCTTAGTGCAGAGGCAAGACGCCGGCATCGGCTACACGACCGTCTATCGCACTCTCAAGCTGCTGGCGGAGTGCGGACTGGCCAGCGCGGTCGCTTTCCACGACGGCATCGCCCGCTACGAGCACCAGTACAACCGGCGCAGCCATCATCACATGGTCTGCACCGGGTGCGGCAGTTCGGTGGAATTCTTCTCCCACGAAGTGGACCAGTTGGAGCAGGAAATCGGGCGCAGGCACAACTACACTACGACTCGTCATACCTTTCAGATTTATGGCGTTTGTGAAGACTGCCGCAAGAAGAACCCCGCCGCGCGGCCGGCCTGAAGGAATTCATGTCCATTTCCTGCCCCCAGTGTGCCGGCTCGATGCCCGATACCGCCGCTTACTGTCCAGGCTGCGGCCGCGCCATGCGTCTTGGCGGGGGCGCGCGAAGCGCCGTGGGCGCGCTACCGGAGACGGTGGCTGGCGCCTTGGCTTACTGCCTTCTGCCGGCGATCCTGTTTCTTCTCGCAGAGCCCTACCGCAAGAACCGCTTCGTGCGCTTTCATTCCTTTCAATGCCTTGGATTGTGTCTGGCTGGGTTGGTGGTTGGAGCGACGCTTAGGATTGTAGGCTTTGTGCTGTTTTTCGTTCCGGCGCTCGGCCGCCTGCTCTTCCTGCTGGTTTCCATGACGGTCAGCCTCGCGCTTTTCGTGATCTGGGTCGTGCTCGTCGTCAAGGCTCTGCAGGGCGCGATGTTCAAGCTCCCTCTGGTGGGCGAGTTTGCGGAACGGCAAGCTTCTGCGGGCTAAGGTCACGCCCATCCCTCCAAATTGTTGATTGCTTCCGATGTGGTTTTCTGGTATTTTGCCGCAGCGTTTCTTGGGACCGAACCCGCGTGGCCTGACTGAAGGCTCGGATTTCCAACGAAAAGGCGGAGGGGGACTTCAATGGCATTTTGCAATATGTGTGGTGCACAGATTGTCGACGGCGCGACCACCTGCGCCGCCTGCAGCGGCCGGGCGGCCGTCGCGCCCGTGATCGCAGCCTCGGCAATGGCTGACAACGTGGCCGGAATGCTGGCCTATGTGACCTTCATTCCGGCAATCATCTTTCTCGTGACCGCGCCCTACAACCAGAGCAGGTTCATCCGGTTCCACTCCTTCCAAAGTATTTTCTTCTGTGGGGCAGTCTTTGCCATCCAGGTCGCGCTTTCGTTCCTCACCGTCGTGCCGTTCTTGATTCTTCTTACCGCACCTTTGCACATGCTGGTCGCGCTGGGAGCATTGATTCTCTGGATCATCCTGCTGCTCAAGGCGAACCAGGGCCTGATGTTTAAGTTGCCCGTGATCGGCGACCTGGCGGAGAAACAGGCTGGCTAAGTGCCGTCAGCGGTGGGAACTGAGACTGACCCTCGGATTTCGCTGGATCAGAATGCGAGCGCCATTCGTCGGGTCAAGCTCGTGTCCGGACCGGGTGTCGGAGCTAGCGCCCTTGACTTTCTTCCTCTAAGCTGTCAATCCTATTAGCTTTTACCCTGCCCACCGAAATGCACGGGATGCGGACTTGCGGAAGGCGGGAATTCTTGGACCATTGGGGAATGGATTGAAAGTCAGAGTCTTCTACCACGATAAATGTTTCGACGGAGCTTGCTCCGCCGCGCTCTTCTCTCGTTTTTATCGCGAGCGGATTCACGCGGATGCCGATTTCGTCTTCTCCGGCCTCTTGCATCGCGCTGGGGCCCTGTTTGACGAATCGCATTTCGACGGCGACGAAAACGCCATCGTCGACTTCAAGTACTCCAGTTCGCCTAAGATCACCTGGTGGTTCGACCATCACCTGAGTGCGTTTCTCTCGGCGGCCGACGCCGCACACTTCGAGCGCGACCAGAGCAATCGAAAGTTTTACGATCCGGACTTCAAATCCTGCACAAGTTTTATTGCGATGATCGCGCAACAGCGCTTCGGATTCGATCCCGCTCCCGTGGCCGACCTCGTACATTGGGCTGACGTCATTGACGGCGCGCTTTATCCGGACGCCAAGACAGCGGTGGAGATGGCGGCGGCCGCCATGAAGTTAACCATGGTCATCGAGTCCGCGCCCGACCAGCGGTTCGTCCCCAACCTGATCCCGCTTCTGGCCACCAAGTCCCTGGCTGCCATTCTGGAAGAGCCCTTCGTGGCTCCTCTCTTGGCCCCGTTGCTCCGGCGGCACGAGCTCTCGATCGAAATTCTTAAGCGGCGTGCCGAATGTAAAGACGGAACCATCTTCTTCGACGTCTCGGATCGCGATCTCGAGGGCTACAACAAGTTCGTTCCCTACTACCTTCATCCCGAATCCATCTATAGCGTGGGACTCAGCAAGAGCAGCTTTCGCGTGAAGGTCTCGGTCGGATCGAACCCGTGGGCTCCGCAGGAGCCAGTCGTCAATTTGGCCAAGATTTGTGAGCGTTACGGAGGCGGCGGACACGCTCGCGTGGGCGCTATCTCTTTCAACGTGAACCAGCACGCCGCGGCCATTAAGGCTTCTCGCGAGATCGTGAACGAGCTTCGCGCCGCGGTTCGCGCGCCAAAAAGTTGAGCCGCCGGAAATCCCTTCCGCTACGGACCTAAGGAAAGATAAAGAACGAGTTTGCCATGCCGCGAGCCGTGGTACTCTGAGGATTGTTTGCGCCGCCGCATGCTCTCGCCGGCAACGAAAATCGATCTGCACCGCGCCCAGAGAAATCTGCTGCGGCTGGTTGCTTCCTTCGAGTTCATCAAGGGCATCTTCGTTCTGTTGATCGGCCTGAGCGCTCTCCTGCTAGTACACAAGGATGCCTGGGTGATCGCCGAGAGCCTTCTTGCCCTGTTGCACATCAGCACGGATCGGCGCTGGGCACAGCTTTTTCTCGATTTTGCCGACAACCTCACCGACACCCGATTGTGGGCGGCTGCGCAACTCGCGTTCACCTATTCCGCCCTGCGTTTTGCCGAGGGTTACGGGCTGTGGAAGGAACGTACCTGGGCCGAATGGATTGCATTCGGCTCTGGAGCGCTGCTTCTCCCACTCGAGGTCCGGGAACTTCTTCGCGGCGTCACTGCTCTCCGCTCTGTGGTGTTTCTGGCCAATATTGCAATCGTCCTCTACATGTTTTTCTTGCTGCGCGCGGGACGCCGGCGTAGACGGGAGTTGCAGTTGGTTGAGGCTGAAAGCCGTGACAGGCGCGGCAAGTAGGGTCCAACGACTCTCGCCCCGCACGCTTCATTTGCTTCATAATGATCGCGACGGATTGCACCGCGGAGGTTTTATGCGCATCTCCTTTTGTCGCACGTTTTGCTGCATGTTGCTCGTGCTTTCGGCCCTGGGAATGGCCTTTGCCCAGGACACGAACTTCGCCACGGGCCCGCAGTATCTGATGAACTCCGATCCGACGAACCAGGCTTCGCCCCGGTTCGCGCGCCCCATTTCTACGCCGTCTCTGTCACTGACGGGCCCGCCCCTCGAGGTAGGCGCCAGCAATGCCACCGAAGGCCTCGTTGCCGGCGCGGAAAATCGGAACGTCTTGCGGCCCCAGCCAGACTCGCTACCCACGGTGGATTTGTTTCCCATCTACTACGGCGCGCCTCCGGTCAGCGTCATCGAGATCAGCTTTCCCGAATATTCCTCTGAACCGTCCTCCAGTGAGCTTCCGGCAAGCATTCCGGACACCGGAGTCCGGCAGATCACCACGGTGCAGGCGCTGCGCGAGCGTGGCTATGGGGTCACCCTCGCCGAAGCGGCTGCGTACGGCAAGGCACAAACCCGGCGGGCGGCCCGCCTCTACACCAATGCCGACATCCGTCGCCTTCGCGGCGGCAGCTAGGGAAGACGACGGGCATGTACGTCACGGCTTGTAGGGGCTGACGGGATCGTCGCCATGACATAGACCCACGCAGGTGAAAATCCCGATTGCCGCGATCCCGGCGCCCTTGGCCCAAACGCTATTCAGAATGGCTCCTTTGGCGTCTATAACTTCGGTTGGCCTGATCGGCGCACCACATCGTTCCTCGCGACTTGCCTGTTCACCTTCCCGTACGATGACGTCCAACGATGCTGAATGTTTTGATCTTCGCGTGACCGCGCCCTGGTAGTGGATCGTGACCTCGTTCTTGTACGCGACCACTTTCACTTTCCCATCGACATCGGTCACATCGTACTGGGTTCGTTCCGGGGTTACCGGAATCACAGTCAAGCAGTTCACGCGCACTTTCATTCCTCGCGAGGTGTTCAGTTGCAGGCTGCCGTGGTCGAGGACGAGTTCGTCTCCCTCAAATTGCACAATGGTGTCAGGTTGCACAGTGACAGTGGAACCGTCGGCGTCGATTTTCGCGCTATTTTCCTTCTGGGTCTGCACCAGGTCGTGCGGAAAAATCGCGGAGGAGTTGGGGGCGGGACTCCCATTCAGCCAGACTCCTCCATCACTGTGGAGCAGCGCCCGGCCGGAGTCCTGCGCCATCAGCGACGCCGGCAAAATGACGATCATTACGCCGCAAACGAGATTGCGCCATCCAGGCAAACAGACTCCCGCCTTCTTCCGCACAAACTGCTTGGGCAAGAATAACTTGCGCGATTCTTGCCGGCTATTGGCTTGTGTGATGACCGCAAAGGGGGGATTCACGGACAGTCGGACGATCTAGGCGCGGGCGAAGTCGATATAGCCGCGCTGCACGTCGGTGCGAATCAGTTTGACCCGCAGCTTGTCTCCGACATCGGCTCCCTGCTGCCCCTGGGCCAGCAATCCTTCGACGTGCGGTTGCAGGACGCGAACAAACGTTCCTTTTGGAGTGGCGCCGGTGACGACGGCATCGAAGATGGCGCCGATGCGATTCTGCATCGCCGCCGCAGCCAGCCGCTTGGACATTTCCCGTTCCACTTTTCGCGCCGCGTCTCCCTTCTCGGTGCAGTTGGCGGCGACCACCGAAAGCTCGTCATCCGCATAAGGATTGCGCTGTCCCGCGAGCATGGCCTTGATGAGCCTTTGAGTCACGATGTCAGCGAAGCGGCGATTGGGAGCGGTGGAGTGCGTGTAATCCTGAACCGCCAGGCCGAAGTGTCCCGGCGCGGGGTCGCCCGGGCGCTCCAGAACGTATTCTCCGGGCCCAATCAACTTGATCACGGCCAGCGAAAGGTCGGCAAAATGATCGGAGTCGGCCGTCTTGCGCTTGACCAGAAAATCGTTGAGCGCTTTGGAATCGGGTTCGGCGGGAAGCTTCTCGCCGTACGTCGCCGCCAGCTGGACGATACGATCCCAGCGCTCCGGCTGCTTCACGATGCGGCGCAAGGACGAAACTTTTTCCAGCAAGCGCGCCACCACGCCGTTGGCGGCAATCATGAAGTCTTCAATCAACTCGGTGGCGTAGTTTTTTTGCTGCTTTACTACATCGACCACCTGCGCATTCAACACCAGGGGATAAGTCTCGTCGGTCTCGAGGTTGAGCGCTCCATTTTCATAGCGGCGATTCTTCAGCTTCTGAGCTACTTCGTCCTGCAACCGCAGTTGCGCCTGCAGATCGGCGGAAGCCCCCACCTTCGGCGGCGCCGCTGCGGTGCCTTCCAGCCAGGCTCCCACCGAGTTGTACTGGAGTTGCGCCCGATTGCGAACCAGCGCGCGGTAGACGTCGCTCGACGTAACGTGGCCGCCGCCGTCCGCCACAAATTCGATCACCACGCTCAACCGGTCCTGATTTTCCAGCAGGGAAGTCTTGCCCGTGGAAAGCTCCTCCGGCAGCATGGGGAAGTTGCGGATTCCCGTATACACGGTCGTAGTCTCCCTTGCGGCATGTTGATCGATCGCGCTCTGCTTGGGGACGGAGGCGTCCACATCGGCAATGCCCACCAGAACCTTCACATCGCCGCTGGACAATCGTTCCGCCACCTCGATCTGATCCAGATCTCGGGAGGTGTCGTTATCGATCGACGACCACAATCGATCCCGCAGATCGCGCACATTTCCTCCGGCAGCGATAGCCGGAGGATGAACTTGCAAATCTGCCAGTTGCTGCTGCACCGCGGGTGGAAAGTGCGGTTCAAAGCCGTGTTGCCGCATGACATCTTTCGCGGTAGCCTGCAGATCGACGTGAGAAGAGCTGAGGTTCGGCAAGGCTTTGTAGTTTCCCAAATTCATTGACCACAAAGGACACGAAGTTACACTAAGCAGGCGCGCAGCGCCCGCTCAATGGTGTTCGCAATGGCTCGAGGTTACTCGTAAATTTTCCGGCGTATCGCATGAGAAAAACCGTCGGTCGCGATGTTGGAGTTGGGGCTGGTTGGATTCATGGTCTGCGGCTGAGAGTAAACCATTTGCCGCGCCCGCAGCAAACCACCTCCGGAAAAGGAAAAGGCCCCAGGGCTTTGGTTAAACAGATGGAACATCTTGCCGCAGTGCGCCGGGTGACAACGCGAGTCGGGTCAGGAACCTGCGCTCGGGCAGGGAGATTCACAAATAGGGCACAGGCCCCGGGAGAGCGACTGTTGCCGTTCCCGGGGGGTGCCGATGGACTTTTCAGGTGCTTGCAGCGGGGCGTGCATCTTGCCGGATCACGCCCCGCTCTGTTACTGCGGCAAGTAGTAGCGGAACGACGTGAAGATCATACCGTCCAACCCGTGAGGTGCTCCGCCCACCCCCGACCAGGTATTGCGGTCCACGTAGGAAAACTGGGGCCCCCACTGTATGCGGCCACGATTCACCTTGTCTTTCGATCCGTCATAAGGCTTGAACCAGATACCGAAGGTACCTTCGATCAGCACTCGCGTATCCGCGGTGCAGCTCCCGAGCTTCCCGGGTGCGAACCCGCTGCTGTCACCGGGGCCTGTCTCGGTGAAGCAGCCCGAGTTGCTGAAGAAAGGCGATCCATAGCCAACGTATGGTTTTGCATTCAGGGGATCGAAGTCCGACGCGCGGCTGGCATATTCCGCGCCTGCGTTGAGATAAATGTCCAACTTCGGTCCGTGCCATTCGATCGTTCCCAAGCCCTGGTAGCTGCGGATCAGATCGAGGGTGCCATTGGCGTGGATGGAGGCATCGGGAAGACCACCCGAGCCGTAGCGGCCTACTCCGCTGCCGCCGAAAGCGTGCAAACCGAAGTCGAGGCGCTTGCGGTCGAATGACCAGCGAGCGTTGGCGCCAACGCCGCCGCCGTTTTTCGAAGAGTTAAAGGCTTGCACTGCGCTTGCGGCCGCGAGGCTACCGCAGCTGGCGCTGGCAAAATTCTCTTCGCAGGGGAATACGCGGTCGCGGAATCGGCTGAATACTCCGAACACTTCGTAGTGTCCGAAGCCCGGTTCAAAGGCGAGTTTCGCGACAATATCAGGCGACGGATTGAACGAGTAGTTTGCGATATTGGCGCTGGCGCTAGTCGCGGCTGCATTATAGAGGCCTCCGCTGGCACCGGCGGAACCCACCAGGAAGTTGGCAGCATTGCCATGCGTGGTCACCGTGGCTTGCGAGTTTTCCGCCGACACCGCGAACCACACTTTGTCGTTGAAGCTCTTGGCCAGGCGAAGTCCATACTGCCGTGCCCAACTGAAGCCGACCGTGTATTGCGCGTCGATGGTCATGGGTAAGGCCTCGGTGCGGTTCTCCGCACCATGCTTGGTTTCGGTCACAAGGCTCCACATCTGACCGCCCGTAACCGCCCAGCCATTGGTGAAGGCCGCCTGGCCGAAGGCCTGGCGCTGGCGCAACGTGTAACTGTTGCTCTGATTGTTGTTGGAGGTGACGCCGGCCGACAAGAAGTCAGCCTCGACATAGCCAGTTAACTTGGCATTCCTCACCTGCCCCTGGACCAGCATGGAGATACGGGACTGGCGTCCCGACCCGAAGAACTCAGAAATGCTGCTTTGCGACGCACCGGGCATGGTCAGAGAGTTAAAGGGCGTGTTGATGTCGGATCCGAGGGCGCGGGACCGCCGCACGAATTCCGCAGCCAGGAATCCGCCGGGTGTAATGGTGATCCCTTTGAAGTGCAGGGCGGTGGGAGGATCCGAGATGTTCTTCTGAGTCTCCTGCAAGGTCACTGTAGTGTTGAGCAAGTTGGTTTTGAGATCGGAGACGTCGGTCTTGAGTTCGCCGACGGTTTGCTGCTCCTGAGTAGTCTGCGCCTGGGCGGCGTCGGCTTTCCCGGCTGCGTCGGTGGCGGCGGTCTGCGCTTGCTGCACCGCCTGATCTTTGCGCTGCAGGGTGTCGCGCAGGTCCTGGATCTGTTGCTGCTGCTGCGCCAGAGCGGCTTGCTGCGAGGCAATGGCGTCCTTCAGCGCTTGCACATCTGCCGCGGTGACGGTCGCGGCCTTGGCCTTCTTGGGTTTGGGCGCGGTGCCGGTTTGCGCCACCAGCGACGTCGCCAGAAACAGAATCGCGCATAACTTCCACGCAGATCTCATTACACTCTCCTCTTTTTAGATTAAAATTGCACGGAGCCTTCTGCATCTCCAGGGTCAACCGGGCCCCGCAGGACACAAAGTGAAGGCAGCACGATTCCGCTCTCATCGGATGAATTCCCACTCATGAGTGGATGTTCTCCTTTTATCGGCGCTGTGTTACAAGACGGTTACAGACGGGTGAATTTCTGGTGAATGGCGGAGCGGAAACGACGCATGGACCCGTTCCGGCTGAGCGTCATTTCCAGTCCGGCGAACCCGGGCAGGGGCCCCGAACTCCCGAACTGCCTGCCTGCGTCTTCCAGGTCTTGAGGTCTCCTGCGCACACCTGATAAGATTCGCTCCGTTTCGGTTCGGAGGACTTATGCGCGGTTGCTTCGTCTTCGCTTGTCTTGCGGGGCTGACGTCTCTTGCCCTGGCGCAACAACCCGCCATGCCGACGCAACAACCCACCACGCCGACCAAGTTTGGGGAAGAGCGGCCGTCCGGAAGCTCAGCCGACTCGGCGATGAAAGATATGTTCGAGGCGAAGATCAAGGCGGAGTGGGAAGCGCTGAAGAACAAGGACAAGAAAGCGTATGCCGACTTGTTAGCGGACGACTATCAGGGCGTTGAGGTCGATGGTCGGGGTGAGCGGAACAAAATTCAAGCGATAAACGAACTGGCAGACACCAATGTCTTCAACTACACGTTGTTTGGGTTTAAGCGGATTCCGCTGGGGCCGGATGCGAATTTGGTCATCTACGAAGTGACCATGGAGTTCCCGCCAAAGTCGGCACTACGGTACTCGCGGGTCTATATAAGCGCACTCTGGGTGAAGCGCGCGGGGCAATGGAAGGAAGTGCACTATCAGGAAACTCATGTCAAGTAGCCCTCTCTCTTCCCCCACAAATTAAATGCAACCGGAGCAGTAGCGTTGCCATCCGATTCTATAAGAGGAGGAGTCTCTATGAGAAAATTGTGGTTCGTCCTGCTGCTCTCGGGCAGCTTTCTACTGGCACAGGACAGCAATCCCAGCAACCCAAGCCAGCACAACTCGAAAGATTCCAAAGGACAGGTAACCGTACAGGGCTGCGTCGGCCGATCTAGCGGCGATTACGTACTGACCAAGCAGAACCCGGCCGTGACTTACGAACTTCAGGCTACCGGCAAGACAAGGCTCCGCAACTACATGGGACAGCGAGTGGAAGTAACCGGGAAGGAGTCAGCGACCCTGAGCACAAGCTCCGACGCCTTAAATAAGACTGGCTCCGCATCCTCGGTGACGTTGACGATCACCTCGATCAGGACCATCGAGAAGGAATGCACGGTACACCAAGCGTCAGACCAGTAGGTCTTCGAGGAGACTCGCAGTGGTTCGGACCCTTAGTCGCATTCCGGGGGCATGGCCATGATTTCCGAATTTGAATCGCAGGCGGGCTTCTTCTTGGCCGGCTCCAGCAGCGACGGGTGATTGTAGCGGAGAATCCACAAGCCCTCGTTGTTGGTGAGGTAGAGCAGGCTGTGGCCGCCGTCGGGAAGAAGGCTGGTGACCTTGGTGAAGGTTTCCAGCGTCTTAGGATTGCGCGGGTCGCTCAAGTCGAGCACGCGAACTGTTTCGGTAGGATGGTTGCTGCTGGTCAGGGTTGTCGGCGTCTTTTCCGGAGCTTCCGCGATGGCCACATCGGGGCTCACCATCTCCAGGTTTCCAGAAGTTGCCTGGTTCGACTCCGCCGTGCGCTTCAAAAGGCTCGGCTTCTCCGGCTTGCTCACGTCCACAACCATGAAGCCTTGTTTCCCGGCCTGTTGAACGTACAGGTACTGTTTCGCGTTTTCCCTCTGAAGCAGCATTTGGTTTCCAGCCGCCTGCGGCAAAGGCAAGTGGGCAATCACGGTGGCGGGAACGTCGGTCGGTTTGGGTACGGGCTGTTCAGCTGACAGTGCCGCACCGCAGAGAACAGGCAAAAGCGACACGAGCAGAAAATGGCTTCGCAGGGTTCCTCTAGCAATCTTCATAATCCACTCCACCTCTTACTCTTAATCCTAACCCACTCGCAGGCTGACTGACACTGATATCACCTTCTTTTTCCCTGCGGTTCGATTGGCACTAGAGTTTGCCCGGGGAGCCGCCCCTGTCCGACGCCCTGGGTTTGTTACTTCTATTGCTCGGCATAAACGCCGACACAACCATTGGAACTTTGTGTCGTGCAGATAGTGCCCGCCTGCAAGGGCACGAACACGTGATTATTACCGGAATCGACTGAGATGCTGTGCGAGTTGGAATTGGTGGTGACGTTCACCAACCACGTGTTCGTCTTGGCATCAATGACGCCCATCACCGGCCCTGTGGGCATATCCCTGGCTGCCAGGTAGTAGCGGTTGTCGCCTGAGTTGTACCAGACTTCGTCGACGCCGCCGACATTGGTGATGGTGGCGAGGATATTGCCCGAAGTGCCGTCAATCACATACTCGTTAGGCGGGAAGGTTTCCCCATCGTGGTCGCCACAGCCGACCAGGAAGTTATTGCCCGGCCCCTGAACGATGCTGGTAGGCATGCAGTTAGGCATGGGGAAAGTATTTTCTACAAAGGGCCCATTCGGACTTCCGAGGTTTGGATTAATAACGTCCACCGTACCGATCGTCGTAGTAGCAGGGGTGGCATTCGCATTGGTAACCAGGAAGCGGCCGGTATTGGGATTGAATACGGAACCACCTATTCCAGCGATAGACGTCGCTCCGACGCAACCGGGGGATGGCGGTACTGGCGGCGTCGTAGTCCCCTGGCTCGCGCAGTACGATCCGTCGGGATTGATCAGGGGACCATGGTGGCACGGTCTGTCGGGACCGAGGATATTTACTCCGCCCCCATGGCCCGTCACGCCGGAAAGGGCCGTGGTGGACGGGTCCGGGCAGGGAAAACCGTTGGCTGCGTTGAGGCCGCCGTCATCGATGACAACGGTGGAATCGTTCTGCGACGCACCGTCGTAATAAATCTGCCCGATGACGCATGTGGGAGGATTGATTGGCCCAGCGGCGGGGGTGGTATTTCCCTGTCCGTTTCCGACCAGCGGAGGACCGTAGGGCGTCTGGGTAGCGAAGGGAAGACAGTGATCGGCCGCAAATACCCCCGTTGGACTCACGATGTTCGTCACGTCAATTAGTGTCACGAAGGGGAATCCCGGGTCGCCATTTGCCACCAACAAGAGCGTTGTCCCGTTGACAACTCCAATGGACATCTCGTCTGACCGCAAGTCTCCACAGGTGGCATCGGAAAATGCCCGGCCATTGGCGGAGGCAACACAGGGCGCGATGCCGTTCGGCCCGTCATAGTCGGCAGACACGCCGGTCGTAAAATCGGCGATCACTGTTGGCCCGGGCGGAAGGCTCGTAGCGGACGTGCTGTAAGTGGTCGATGTGAGATCGAAAGCTACTACGCTGGCGCTGCCGTTCCCCACGAATAGCGTCTTATTATCTGGGCTCAAGGCTTCCCCATCGGGGGCAGATAGAGGATTTACTCCGTTGGCGCGGGCCGCGCAGCACTGTGCGCCTGGAAAGCCTCCAAACAAATCGTTGGCGCCGAAGCCGGGGATGTGGAAGTTGAGCGTGCGGCAGCCGAAGC
Organism: Acidobacteriaceae bacterium; assembly: GCA_003131585.1. Lineage (GTDB taxonomy): Bacteria > Acidobacteriota > Terriglobia > Terriglobales > Acidobacteriaceae > Sulfotelmatobacter. The sequence continues at coordinate 143,228 of PKVW01000023.1, read as the reverse complement.
GGGTCCAATTACCAAACCCGGTGACAATGGGCGGGATGAAAGTCGTCTTCGCTGCGTCCGTTGCACAGGAACTGGCGTTGATTCCGCCGCCAGCGACGCCGTTCGCGCCAGTAAAGAAGTTCACTGCTACGTCCTGCTGAGTGTCAAAAACCGCCACGTCCAAACCTATACGGTCAGATACGAAGAACCGGTGGTTCACCGAATCCACCAGGCTAATGTCGAACGAATTGAAAGGGCCGCCGGGTTCGCCGGTGGGGTTGTGCTCCGGTACAGGCATGATATCGATCACGGCATAGCCATCCGCCGTGGTCGTGCCGCACACCGGGCAGTTCTTCACACCTCCGCAGCCGCTCATGATCACAAACAGCGTCGTGAGAAGAATAGTTAACAGAATTCGCGGTCGCATTGAATCTCCTCCTGCACTCCCGTTTAGACCAGGCCGCTGGCGCCCGGATTCTCACCAAAATGGTCCGTCGTCGACGAACGCCCTTCAGATGCTTCGACGAAGTCTAGAACCTGAACTGCAAGCGTTGCATTACCACAAAGAAATTCTGCGGTACCTGTCCGGTAATGCTGGGCTGATGTAGCTGATCGACGGCGAGGTTGACCATGTATTTCACCCAGTAGTTGGGGTACCAGTTGAGGCCAAACGTGATCTCGTCCGTGTGATAGTCGTAGGACGGAACTAAGCCCGGCGTGAAAGGGTTAAAGAAAGTCTCGCCGGGAGCATTCGCCTGAATGCCGGTGTAGCGGAGAGCTACTTCCCAAGCTCCCAACCCACGCCCTTTGCCGCCGGGAGTATCGGGGCCAAAGAAGGGGCTCTTTACGCGCGGGGTGCCGTTTTCCGGCCGCTTCTCGCCCGTCAGCAAATAAGTCGCACCGATGTTCCACGCCTTGGCGCCAACGCCCGGAACGGAGAGAAATCCCAGACCGCCGGGCGTTTCCGATCCGATATCGTAACGTTGCTGTTGCATCTGGACGTACTCTCCGCGCAGCCCGAGTGGCCCCTTGAGGTAGGTGAACTCGCCTTCGTAGCGCTCGACGGGACCGTTGATCCGCAACGCTGGGAAGAACGTGTAAGCGGCATCGGGGAGCGCCGCGTTGAAACTCACGTCGCCGGAAAGACCTCGAGAGCGCGCATGATCGATCGACCCGCCAAATGCAAACTGTTTCAGCCAATCGCTCTTGCCCTTGCGGAAAGGATAGAGGCGCAGCCTGCCCACGAAATCGGGCTCATTCGTGTTGTTGGCAGTGACGCCGCCACGGCCGTTGAACGCTCCCGCCCACCACTGGATAACGCCTCCGTTAATGTCCCCGTGCAAAGCGATGCCGGGACTGCGATACGCGGTTGCGGTCGAGGGGTAGAGCAGGGACTGCAAGCCGCGTTCGACAAAGTCCAGGTTGGTAGCGCCGATTCCAGTTTCTTGCGCAAACGGCTCTTTGAACTGGCCAGCCTGGAATTGAAATTCGGGTCTGATTCTGACGTTGAGGTAGGCGTCGCGAACGATGGCGCCCGTGGTTGCGTTGGCATCGGTCAGGATGGCGAAGTCGAAGTGTGAACCGAAATTACCCTGGAACCCGAAGCGGGCGCGGCGGATGAGAAATGTGTCCGAAGGCGCGCCGTCGCCTTTGTAGGCGCGATAATCGGTATCCAAGTAGCCGTAGGGGCTAATGCTGAACTGGCCGTCCGCGCTCTTGATGAAAAAGTGCTCGCCGCTCCATCCCGCCGCCAGCGGCGTATCTTTCTTTGGAGCGGCGGCGGGTTTCGCCTGATCCACGACCGCCGCTGCAGGATCGGCCTCCACGAGCAGCGCGTTTCTCAGACGAACCCCACCCTCGCCCGGAGCGTCAACCGGCTGCAAATTGTTTTCCGCTGGAGCAGAACCTGCCACGGGGCGAACCTGGACCGAGGCATCGTCGGCTGTCCGAGTCTTTGCCTCCGCCAGTTTCTCCACTAAAGCCTTCAGTTCCTCGATGGCCTGTCGTTGCGCAGCCACTTCGCCGCGCAACTGGTTGACCTCCTCCTTGCTTGCAACGTTGGAGACCGACGCGGCAGGTTTGTCGGCAGGTTGCGAGCTTTGGGCATGGGTCAGTGAACCTGGCACCATGAAAATGACCAGCGCGAAGGAAACCGTTAGCGAACGCATGCTTTTCCTCTCTCGGAGTGACATGTAAAGAACGAGGTCTGGCTCGCGGGCGCGTGCGCAATAGACACACCTCAACCTGCGTCAGCCCGACTCAAGAGATGCCTGGCTACCAAAAAAGAAAATCTTTACTACTGCACGTCTGATAAGCGGACCATTCCAGCCCGCTGGGTTTAGCACAGTCGCGAGAGAGCTGTCAAGCACAATCTGGACAATGTTGTTTAGCGCACGCTATGGCGGGTTTTACTGCTGGCGACAGGGGCGGTGATAGAAAGGTCTCACGGACAAATCATGAACCGGCGGGCAAGGGGTTCCCTACTTCGCTCGGGGCCGGCCGGTTGCGCAGAATGACTATGACAGAGTTAATGGATCGGGGAACTGGGTCAGCAGTTCGCTAGATACCCGTCGTCTGGTAACGTAACACTGCCAGGGCGAGCCGGTAGTCGTAACCAGCCTCAGCGTTGCCGATCTGGGCCTGCGTCTGTTGGAGCTGCGCCTGACTCAACTCCACAATGGAACTTAGCCCCAAGCTGTAACGCGTCTGGGCAAGATCGAGCGCGAGGTTTGCTTGATCCAATAGCTGTTGCGTAACGCTAACCCGCTGGAAAGCGGTATTCGCGTTGAGCCAACTGGTACGCACATCCCGTGAAATCCGGTTTCGAAGATCAAGCAGGCGGTCTTGTGTGGCCTGCGTTTTAAGGCGCGCTTCACGGGACCTCGCAGTGTAGAGGAAACCATTGAACAGAGGAATTCCAACGTTGACACCCACGGCACCGTACCAATTGGAAAGAACCGGGTCGCGCACGGGCGTGTCTCCCACGACCCCGACAGCCTGGATCGTTGGGAAAAACAGATCGTGTTCCGCGGTTTGGAACTTCTGAGCCGATTGGTACTGGAAACCGAGCGCCAATATTTCCGGACGCACGGCGAAAGCCTCGGAGACAAGTTCATCTACGTTCCCCGGAGGCGACGCAATCGCTGTCGTGTCCTCGACTAGCTGAAAGTCTTCCATGCCAGGATATCCAAGCACGGCGGAAAAGGAAGCCAGAGCGGCGTTCTCATTGTTTTCTGCGTCCAAGAGGAGGAGCTTGGCCTGCGCGAGATTGACGCTTGCGAAACTGAAGTCCAGTTGAGATCTCAACTTGCTCTTGAATAACGCCTCTACCTGATCGGATAGCGTCTGCCGTGCGCTTACAGTCTGGCGAGCGACGGTCAGCACGGCATGCGCTTGCAACGCGCTGTAGAAGGCTTGATCCACGGCCAGTAGAATCTGCTCCCTGGTAGCCAGGGCGTTCTGGTTCTCGGCCCGGGCGGCAAAATCGGCACTGGCGGCCAAATTCGTGGTGCGTCCGAAGTCGGTAATCAACTGACTGACCATGACGCCGGCGGCGGCGCGCCGATAAATGATGGGATTGTTGAGTCCACCCGCCGTGATGCGGCTATTGTCGCGGGAATCCACACCCGTCAGGTTGGCGGTTGCGGTTGGCCACAAGCTGGAACGTACTTCGCGGGTGACTTGCTGGGAAGCCAGAGCCGTCAGCCGGGCTACGGAGATTTGCGGATTGTTCTGCACCGCCAGGGCCTCCGCTTGCTTTAACGACAGAGACACGCGGGTTCCAGGATTGGCCTGAGTAGCGAATGATTCCTGCCCGCTTGGAGGCCTAGTGGGGGCGGTTTGATTGGGCGGCGCCTGCGGCAGCGGAGCCGAAGGAAGGTTCTGTGCCGCCTGCAAATTGATTGGTGCCTGGGCAGCACTGCCCGCAGGCTGCAGCAAAAACAAGACAGCGACCAGAACTTTTGTCATGTTGCCGGCATCTCCTGCGATTCGGTTTCTGTCAGCGCACAACCCAGCGTGCAAGTTGACTTCATCGCATGGTTTTATTTTCTACCTTAGCTTGGCGCGGTTTCCGTCTGCTCTTCTTCTCCCCGATGAATCAGCAGATATGCGGCGGGGACGACAAATACCGTAACGACGACTGACATGGCAAGACCCCCGATAATAGCGCGCGCCAATGGGGCGTACTGTTCGCTGCCAGCTTCCAGTGCAAGCGCCATCGGAATCATGCCGAGAATGGTAGCCAAAGAGGTCATCAAAACTGGACGCAAGCGTACACGGCATGCGGTGGCTACCGCTTCTTGGATCGGCATGCCTTCTTTTCTTAACGAGCGCGTGAATTCGACGATGAGGATGCTGTTCGAGACCACGATCCCAGCCATCATAATGACTCCCATCAATGACATCACGTTGACGGTGGTATGGGTTAGCAGCAGAAATAGAATGACGCCCGTGATCCCCGGCGGAATCGCCAGCAGGATAATCAGCGGATCGACGAACGAAGCGAACTGCGCCATCAGGATCAAGTAGACAAGAACCACTGACAGGAGGAGGCCGATGGCGAAGCTCTTGAACGACTGCCGCATACCCTCCACCGAACCACGCATGGCGATGCGCGCGTTCTCGGGCAGGGTGGTTTTCCCGATTATCTTATCCACTTGATTGGCGAGACTTCCGAGATCTTCACTCGCTGGCGAAACGTATATATCGATTACGCGGCGGAGCTGGTAATGGTCTACTTCAGTCGGTGTGTCGATCATTTTCAAATCCGACACCGCCTCCAAGTCGGTCGGGTTCGCATTACTCGCGGCGTGCAAGGGAATCTGCTTGAGGTCGGTAATGGAATTGATCTGCGTTTCCGGGTACTGCACGGTAAGCATGTAATTGTTTCCACTATGGGGATCGACCCAATAGCTGGGAGCGATCATGCTGTCCGAAGTCAGGGCGGTAATGACGTTGTCTACCGCTTCTTTGGACGACACCCCCATGCGCCCAGCCATTTCGCGGTTGATATTGAGCTGGATTCCCGGATAGTCGAGGTCTTGCGGAATGAGCACGTCGCTGACGCCATGGAGCTGGCGCACCTTGCGGGCAATCTCGGCCGCGGTCTGGTAAGCCTGTTTCTGATCGTTGCCGCTAACCTGGATGTCGATGGGAGCAGGCAAGCCGAGATTGACAACCGCATCCACCAGTCCTCCAGACTGAAAGTAAGTAGAAAGCTCCGGCAGGTCGTCGGCGAGCTTCGCACGCATGCGGCGCATGTATTCATAGCTGCCCACCGCGTGCCCCTTCTTGAGGCTGACCTGCACGAACGCGGTGTGCTGTCCGGAATTGCTGGTGTAGATCGCCGAAAAATCCGGCGTGATGCCGATATTCGAAACGATCATGTCCAGATCTGAGGGCGAGACGACCTGACGAATGTCCTCTTCAACGTGCTTGATGTACCGGTTCGTTAGTTCCAGCCGCGTACCGGTAGGGGCCTTGATATTGATGACGAACTGTCCAGGGTCAGTCCGTGGAAAGAATCCCAGCCCCATCAGCGGATAGAGCGCGAAACTGAACAGGCAAATGCCGAGGATTCCGATGACCGTCGCTAAGGGGCGAAGGAGACTACGCCTCACGGCGATGTCGTAGTGCATGAGCATCCGGTCATAGCGGCGATTAAACCGCCGCACAAAACGTTCAAGCACCGTTTTCCCGGGGTGGTGTCCGGCTTCCCCGTGGGGTGACTTGATGAAGTGAGCGCAGAATAGCGGCACCACCGTCATTGCCACCGCATACGACGCAAATAGGGAGAAAACGACTGACGCGGCAAGAGCCGTGAAGAGGAATCTGCTTACCCCATAGAGAAAGACGACCGGGAAAAAGACAATCGCCGTGGTGAAGGTCGCGGCGAGCACGGGCATTGCCACTTCACGGCCTCCTTTTTCGGCTGCGACCTCTGGTGTTTCCCCCATCTCGAGATGACGGAAAATGTTTTCCAGCACAACCACCGAGTTGTCGATCAGCCGCGAGAATGCCAGCGCCAGTCCTCCCAGAACCATGGTGTTGATCGATCCGCCACTGGCGTCAATCGCAAGGAACGCGGCCAGCGCGGAGAGTGGAATCGAAAGCATCACGGCAAAAGTAGCGCGAACATTTCCGAGAAAAATCAGGATCATCAAAGCGGTCAGTACCAGACCAATGCCGCCTTCACTGCCGAGGTTCGAAATCGCCGTCTTCACGTAGACCGACTGATCGAACACGACCTTCGTCCTGAGAGACTTGGGCACGTCGAGCAGATCGGCCACGGCGGTCTTGATGCCGTTGACGATAGCGATCGTATTGCTGTTCCCGCCCTGTTTGAGAATGGCGAGATAAACCGATCTTTGCCCATCCACGCGAACAATGTTGGTCTGGATGGCGGCTGAGTCTTCGGCGTGACCGACATCGCCCACCATTAATTCGGCATTGCCTTCCGATTTCAGCGGCAGGCGGTTGATTTCCGCGGTGGTCGGCAACTGGCTGTTGGTGTAGATGTTGTAGTCCTTCGGGCCAATACGCACATCCCCCGCGGGCAGAATGGTGTTGGCATCATTGACGGTGCGAACCACATCCATCAGGCTTAGTTGATGGGCCTGCAACTTTACAGGGTCAACGTAGACTTGAATCTGCCGGTACTTCCCGCCGAAGGGCTGAGGCACCGATGCGCCGGGCACGTTGGCAATCTGGTTGCGAACATTAAATTGCCCGAGATCATGCAGTTCCGTCTCATTCAGTCCCTGGCCCTTCAACGTGATTAAGCACACCGGCAAACTGGAAGCGTCGAATTTGAGCACCACCGGCGGCAGCGTGCCGGGTGGCAAGCGCCGCAATTGGGCCATCGCCAGATTCGAGATGCCGCTGACGGCCGCATCCGGGTTGGTGCCGGGCTGGAAGTAGACCTTGATCAGACTGACCCCAGTCAATGACCGCGACTCGATATGGTCGATGCCACTGCCCAGGGTGAAAAAGCGCTCGAACGGGTTGGTGATGTTAGCCTCAATCTGCTCCGGCGGCATGCCTGAATAAAACGTCGCCACCACCACCACGGGAATATTGATGTTGGGAAAGAGGTCCACCGGCATGCGTGCCACGGTGGTCACGCCGACCACGGCGATGATCAAGCACAGCATGATGATGAAAAACGGATATCGAATCGCGAAGCCGGGCATGGCTACTGTGCTCCCTGTTCCGCCGCGTATCCCTCGTCTGCCATCGCGCTCATTTTGGGATCGACATGCTGTCCGGGCCGGTACGCCCCCAGATTGCCCACAATCACCCGGTCGCCCTCATTCAACCCTGACAGGATCTGAATGCGATTAGAACCTTCGATTCCCGTGTGGATCTCGCGCTCTTCCACATGGTTCTGCGAATTGACCAGAAGCACGGTGGTCTTGTCTGCGCTTCTACTGATCGCTTGCAAGGGAAGGGTCAGGGCGTTGGGGTCGTTTTGAATCCGCAAGGACACATCCGCGTACATTCCGGGCGTCAACTTATAGTCTCCATTCGGCACGTCCACTTCGACCTGCATGGTTCGGGTTGAACGGTCGAGCGAGTCGGTTGACCGTATGACTTTGCCCGAAAGTCGCTCCTCCGTTGCTTTCACCCGGATGTCCGCCGGCTCACCATCATGCACACTGGCGGCCAGAGACTCGGGCACCGGGATCCGCAGCCGCAATACGTTCACCTGCGAAAGTTTGACGACTGGCATCGAGCTTATGTTGGAAGTGCCCGCCTGAATGAGCGATCCTGTGTCGGCGTACCGCCAAGTCACGATACCGTCGAATGGGGCAGTAATTCGCGCATATTCCGATAGCGCGGCGTAATGCTGCTGGTCAGCGCGGGAGACCTCCAATTGCTGCCGGGAGGCTGCGAGGGCTGACTTGGCGGCTTCCACTTGCGCCTCCGAGGAGCGATCTTTGGCCGTGGTGTCATCGAGCTCTTGCTCTGCAATCAGGCCTGGACGGGCTTCCGACGCCTGCCGCAATCGGGTCGCGGCGGCGTGCAGCGCCGCATAATCCGCCTCTGCTCGGCTTACTTCATTCTGGGCGTGAGTGATCTCCTCCTGACTATGGCGTACGCCCGCACCGGCAGCCTGTACCTGCGCCACTAATTCCGGAATCTCAAGAACAGCGAGTACCTGCCCCTTGTGGACACGGTCGCCAATGTCAACGTTGATATTCTTAATGTAGCCCGCCACTTTGGCATGGAGTTCCACCTCTTGATAGGGAAGGAACTCCCCCGCGATGGAGAGTGTGTTGGAAAGTGGCGCGCGCCGAACTTGCACGACCGCGGCGCTTGGGAGCGCATCGGCTGACCCGGACGGCGAAGATCCGCCCGAGTGTTCGCACCCAGTCGCGGCAGCAAGGCAGGCCGCTATCAGACCAAGAGCCGTTATTTCAACCACGATCAAGGGTGATCGCTTACGCATTCTTACGTTCACGCATTTCGGACCTCAACTTCGGCAGATTTAACGGCCACAAGAATCTCCGGACGCGCCATAACGCCGGGCCCAATGCCCATCTTAACCTCACTGGTGCCCGGAAATTTATGTGCAGGCGCCTTTCCGTGCACCGGATTACTGACAATCCGCAATTGGAGAAAAGACCGATTCCAAATCACACAGAGGCATCGATTGTTTTCGACACGCCTAGACATCCCCAGCCACTTCGCCGTTCGCGATGGTAGATCAACCGGCGGCCGTCATCCGCGAGAATGATGGTGACTCCGGCGAAAGTCCGAAGCGTTTTCGGATGCTTCGGATCACCCAGGTCGAGCACTCTGGCGGACTCAGTGGTTGGGCGAGCAAGTAAAGGGTGAAAGATCAGCAGGAAGGAGGAGGCCGGTTGTAAAGCCAGCTTTCGGAATCGAGGTTAATAGCCGGAAACACCGCCGAAACCGCATGAACAGGCGGCCGCGGCGGATCAAAAAATGTAGACTTGGATGCCGGAGAGATCCAGTGCAGCCCATTGCCAAGGAGGCGCTGCCTCTGGCATTCCCGACACCGGGACTTTACCGCGCCCACGGTTCTTACGCTGGGGACCCTGGAACCCAGTACGTTGTAGCGAGTCGCTACGCTGACGGTGAGGGAGCAGATAGCGAGGGCAACCAGCACACTACGCCATGAACAACTTGGGTGAGCGCCAATGCGAGAATTTCCTGGCTGGGTCATCTCGAACTCGTTTGCCCCTCCGACGCGAAATTATACAGTATGACCGCAGCATCGGCGATCACCCAGGGTAACCATCAGGTTCGACGCTCCGAACATGTCGTGGGTTGTACTTACACATTCCCACGGCCGTCACAGAGGTTTCATTGGGTACGCAGATGGCGGTGAAAGGAGGGCGGCGTCCGGAGCTTGAAATGGAGCAGTCTGCGCGAGTAGCGCGGCGGAACTCGAACCAAACGTGTCGCCTTGCAGAGCTTCGGGATGCCCTCAGGACAACCCGGTCACGAGTCTCGCGCAGTCTCTGCCCCTGCAAATTGACGTGAGATAATGGGGTTACGCTGTATGGCCCCGTAGCTCAGTTGGATAGAGCAGCGGTTTCCTAAACCGTTGGTCGGCGGTTCGACTCCGCCCGGGGCCCCCATGCCTTCAATCACTTACGCCCATTACCATCGATTGATTTCCGGTTATTCGCGTCTAGGCTGCCGACCAGCACGCTGTGCTATAATGAAACTCAACGCTACTGCCACGGTTTGCTCGTGACGCGGTGATCCTGTTGGATCAGATTCATCTCCGCTTTTCCTGCCCGCCGTTTTGTTCAGCGTCAAAATCAAAATAACCAAGAGTGGCATGGAAACTCACGACACGTGTCTGATATCAGGCCCCTCCAGAAAGAACAATTACGAATGACAAGCTTTACGGAACTACCGCTTTCTTCTGCTTTGCAGCAGAGGCTGGCGACAGCTCAATTTATTATCCCTACGCCGGTTCAGGCGCAGGCTATTCCTTGCGCCCTTGAAGGCAAAGACGTGCTGGCCACAGCGCAGACCGGCACCGGCAAGACGCTGGCGTTTCTCATCCCGATCATCGAGATGCTGCAGCGCGAACCGTCGCAAAAAGTCCGCGTGCTGGTTTTGCTGCCCACGCGCGAGCTGGCGATTCAGGTCAACGAAGAATACGAAAAACTGCGCGGCAAGGGATTGTCTAAGGCGGCGTTGGTGATCGGCGGCGTCAGCGAGAAGGCGCAGATTCAGGCGGTTCGCGCCGGCTCCAGCCTGGTGGTCGCAACCCCGGGACGCTTGCAGGATTTCATTACGCGCAAGCTGATCGACTTGCGCGAGGTCAAGATCCTGGTGCTCGATGAAGCCGACCGTATGCTGGACATGGGTTTTCTTCCCGCCATCCGCCGCATCCTCGCAATCTTGCCGCGACGCCGGCAGACGCTGTGCTTCTCGGCCACGCTGGAGCAATCCGTCGCAGGACTGGTGAACGATTCCATGCGGGATCCGGTACGCGTTGCGGTCGGTTCGGTACTCAAGCCGGTCGAGAGCGTCCGGCTGCAGGCCTACGAAGTGCGCCCGGCCGAGAAACCCGATGTGCTGCGGCAGTTGCTCTATGCCGAGAAAGGGCAGACGCTGATCTTTGCCCGCACCAAACGAGGCACGGAGCGGTTGGCCAAGGAACTGGTCCGCGAAGGCTTTTCCGCGGCCATGATTCACGGCGATCGTTCCCAATCGCAGCGCAACGGGGCGCTCAGTGGATTTCAGCAGGGCCGCTTCCAAGTGCTGGTCGCCACCGATGTGGCCGCGCGCGGCCTGCATATCGACGATGTGGCGCATGTGATCAACTACGACCTGCCCAAGATGGCGGAGGATTTCATTCATCGCGTGGGGCGGACGGGACGCGCGGGGTCGCAAGGGCTGGCTTCCAGTTTAGTGGCTGGCGGCGAGGTCATCGAACTGCGGCATATCGAGCGCGCGTTGAAGCTGCGCATCGAACGCAAGCAGGTGGATTGGGCGAACGCGGAGCGGTCGGAGCATGTCGTCCAAAACACTTTAGCCAGCCGGACTCTGACGAAGCTGCCGGGCGAAGTATTCGCCTAGCTATGGGCAAGCGGATCGGCGTATAAGTCGAAGGGGCGCGTCCCAGAGACGCGCCCCGACTTCTCAGATGGACTTATTGGTACGGCCATTTAGGAACCGAACCTCTATGGTTCGGTCTTTTCCGGACCCTGTTCGCGGGGAATACTGGAGGGACCCGGGTCGTCGTCTCCTATGTGGAACAGGGCGGCTTGCTCGGCGGCATGCCTTTGCAATTCGTCCAAATCCAGTTCGCTGGAATCGCTCGGCGTTCCTGACGGTTCATCTTTGCGCTGGCTCCGGCGTTCGGCTTTATCACGCTGTTTTTGTTGGCGCGTGTGTTCTTTCTGGCGTTTGGTAAAGCTTGATCGACCTCGTCCTGGCATCCCAAATCTCCAATCGTCAATTTTGGCAACATCGGCTGGCGCTTTGCGCTTCGGTCAAATGCGGAAATCAAGCGGTGGCGGACTGAAGCAGCCTTGCTCTTGATTTCATCCGCGTGGATGGCAAGCCGCTACCAGCGGGGTTCCCGGGGCTGGCGTGCGTGACCCTGATAGTCGTCGCGACTGCCTCCGCCTCCACCGCCGCCGAAACGCTGTCCTCCGCCGCCGCGCGGCGCATCGGTCTTGGGCTTGGCTTCGTTGATCTTCAGCGCGCGCCCGCCAAGCTCGGTTCCATTCAAGGCCGCGACCGCCTTGTCGGCTTCGCCCGCATTGGTCATCTCGACAAAAGCGAAGCCCCGGGCGCGGCCGGTTTCGCGGTCCGTGACTATGCTGACTCGCTCGACTGCTCCGTGCGCCTCAAACAAGCCCCGAAGCTCAGGTTCCGTGGTGCTGTGTGGTAAGTTGCCGACGTAAAGATTCTTCATAGGATTTCTTCTCTTTCTAGTGTAAGCAAGGGTTGAGGGTTGGCGGCTTCGGGCGCGGAATGGTGCTCGATCGCTTCCGCCCACCGGGAGGGTCTGGGTGTTTCTCGGATCGCGCGCGAACGAGCCTCGCTGACCGAGCGGACGCTGGAAATCTTTCTGCAAGCCTCCAGAATTCCCCAGCGTTGATGCGACGAGTTTTCCGAGGCCTGAGCGAGCAGCGCCGCAACCATCTCCTTGGGAAGGGCGTCTTCCGTCTCCGCAGGCGCTTCGTCAGAATGCGGCGCAGCGGCGAGATAATCGGGCCCGCCCACGAAGAAAACAATCCTCTGCGGAGGATTGGCACTCCGGATATCGGCGCAGAACTTGTCCCGGCTGCCGGTTTCTCCGGCCACATTGATGAGCACCAGATTGTACAAGTCGGCTCGCCACCAGCATCGCGCTTCGAGGACATCGGCCGCGCAATCGACGTCGATGCCAAGCTTTCTCATTATGTCGGCCCGCAAGTCGCGTTTCGTCTGCGAGGTATCCAGCAGGAGCACGCGCTTGTTCTTCGCTGGACTGCCCTCCCGAGTCGAAAGCGGCAATGCGAGGACGGGTGCCGTCATGCTAACTTCTCCTTGAGACTGGCCTGCTTCGCCGGGGCTACCAGATGTTTCTCAGCCAGGGCCTTCAACATCTTTTCGTTGCTCTGGCGGCGGCTGATCTTTTGCCTGCGCCGCCGGTTAAATCTGGCTTTGTCGCCGTTGATTCCGGACATATTTATCTCCTGCCTTCGGGACTGGTTAACGAATCCGCAGTGCCGCGAAATTCCCTACTTCCGCACGTGTGGCGAAGTTGCAGGCATTCTGGAAATCCCGCTACCAGCGAATCATCGAATCGGCCAGACGGCATGGCCGTTCCTTGAAGTCAATATTTTGGGATTGAAGTGCTGACTTCCAGAGGTTCTCCGCTTCGACACGTCACTCGCCTTTCAGGGAATTTCTCAATCGCGAAGGCGGAACGTGCTGTTCAGGGTGTCTTCGAGGTCAAGATCTCCAGTATACGCCCCATTCGTAGATCCTGCGTAGGTCTTGTGGATCGCGAAGTCATCACAAGGTACCGGATAAATCACAACCAAAGCTATCGTACCGTGCGTCTATCCGCCGGATCAAGGTCTGCGTGGTGGCTTGGTTCGCAACCGCCGTCCTTGGTCCTTGCGGCTGCACAGGCTACGAAATCCCCGGGCCCCAGTGGCTGCGGCGCCAGGAAAATTCGTCCATATAACGGCTGGCGCCGGCGTACGCGAGGCCAGGTACTTATGGCTGCGAAGGACTAATGGGGTTCGATCCTTTGCAGAGAAGCAGGCAGAGCACAAGAACTGCTCCACCTGCGCCGCCGCCGATCTCCAGCCACTTGGTGTTCAGGCCATTGCCGGCGCCTCGGGGCCGCAGAGCGGCTCCGCAGGCTGTAGATTCGTCACGCGTCGACTGCTGCCCCTCATGCACGGTTGCCGATTGAGATGGGCTGCTTTGGGAGGATGCTTTTCGGAGAGCGCCGCCTTGCGTGATGTTCACATCGCTCTTGTGGGCGGCAACCTGTACCGTGCCGCTGACGTCGGTTACATCGTATTGCGTCCGCTCGTTAGAGACGGGTTCGACCTTGATGCAGTTCACGCGCACGCTCATCGACGTGGAAGTTCCCATGGATACGCTTCCGTGCTCCAGGCTCAGGAAGGTGCCTTGGAACTTTACGACCGATTCCGGCTGAATCAGGACGGACGATCCCTCGGCGTCGAGACTGGCGACGAAGCCGGGTTTAGTCTCGAGCAAATCTCCGGGAAAGACGGCGGTGGAGTCCGCTACCTCGGTGCCGTTCACCCACACCCCGCCCTTGCTGTGTACGATTGCCGAGCCCGTGTCCGCAGCCGCGAGCGACAGCGGACACAGGACCACCATCATCCAGCAAAGAAAATTGCGTAAAGCGGACACACTCATACCCAAACCGAATTTCCACAGTGAATCTCATCAAGATCGTAGCGGGAGGGAGTCAGGTCGTCTATTAGCTCTCTGGATGCCGCTGGCGCAACGGTAACTTGGGACGGGTTGGTGCACTTTGCTGTGTCCGGCTTGCGGACTCCGGTATGCTTGGCGAACGTGGTTTGACGCACCTGGTTTGACGAATTGGTTTCACGAACCTGCTTTGACGCACGTGGTTTGACGAACATGATTTGACGAATATGGTTCGATAGAACGTAGTTTGACACGACGTGGTTTGACAGAACATGGAATCAAGTTTCGCCAATGGTCCAGTGATTGAATTCCGTGACGTTGCCTACGCCCTGCCCAGCGGTCAGCAGTTGTTGTCGGGGCTGAATCTGCAAGTACAACGCGGCGAAACGCTTGTCTTGCTGGGGCGCAGTGGTTCTGGGAAAACCACGACACTGAAGCTGGTCAATCGGCTGTTGACCCCCAGCAGCGGGGAAGTTCGCGTGAATGGCGCGCCTACGGCCGAAAGCGACGTCATTCGTTTGCGTCGCAGCGTCGGCTATGTCATCCAGGACGTGGGCTTGTTCCCGCATTTCACGGTGGAAAAAAACATTGGCCTGGTTCCGCGAATCGAGGGCTGGACCGCCGAACGGATCCATCGGCGCGTCGAGGTGTTGTTGCAGATGGTCGGGCTTGAGGCGCAAATGGCTTTGCGTTATCCGCACCAGCTCTCGGGCGGACAGCGGCAGCGGGTGGGAGTGGCTCGTGCGCTGGCCGCCGATCCTTCGATCCTACTGATGGATGAACCGTTCGGCGCGCTCGACGCGCTCACTCGCGACCAATTGCAGCGCGAATTTCTATCGCTCCAGCAGCGGCTGAATAAGACAGTGGTCTTCGTCACTCACGACCTGCGCGAAGCGTTGCGGCTCGGTTCGCGCATCGCGCTCATGGAAGCCGGTCGGCTGGTCATGGTTCTTTCCCCGGAGGATTTCCTGCGATCGAGTGACCCGTTGGCCACCGCTTATGTGCGAGCTTTCGCAGACGGACTGGACTCGGTGGCAAATCGAGGCTTGCCATGAACCTCTTTCACTTTTTCTTGCAGAACCGCGGAGAAATTCTGGAACTTACCCTGGAGCATCTCTGGCTGGTGGGAATCTCCACGCTGCTGGCGGTGCTGGTTGGCGTACCGTTGGGCATACTAAGCGCGCACCGGCAGGTGTGGAATAAGCCAGTGTTGGGAACTGCGAACGTCATTCAGACGATTCCCAGTCTCGCCCTCTTTGGTTTCTTGCTGCCGGTACCCTGGCTGGGGGATCGGGCCGATCGCCTGGCGATTCTGGCCCTGACTCTCTACGCGCTGCTGCCCGTAATTCGCAACACCTTCACGGGAATCCGCGGCGTCGATCCCGCTGTGGTCGAGGCTGGGCGTGGCATGGGACTCACTGGCCGCCAGCTCTTGCTTCAGGTGGAGTTGCCGCTGGCCATGAGCGTGATTCTCTCCGGCATACGCGTGGCGGTCGTCGTATCGGTGGGATTGGCCACCATCGCTGCCGCCATTGGCGCCGGAGGCCTGGGCGAATTCATCTTTCGCGGTCTTGCGATGGTGAACAATCAGCTCATCCTGGCCGGAGCCATTCCCGCCGCGGTTCTGGCGTTGTCGGCGGATTTCGGCTTGGGATGGCTGGAGAGGCGTTTACGGCCGCGATGAAACGGGATCGGCACGGACGGCGGCGCGGCGTTTTCGAAGCACGATGCTGGAGCTCGGTCTGCTTGATTCTTGTAGCTCTGCTGTCTTCGTGTGCGTCCTCGCACTCCGATCGCATTGTGGTTGGCTCCAAAAACTTTACCGAGTCGCTGATCCTGGGCGAGCTCCTGGCCCAGCAGATTGAAGCGCGCACGCACTTGAAAGTGGAGCGCCGCTTCTATCTGGCGGGAACCTATATCTGCCAGCAGGCGGTGGTGGCCGGACGCATCGACATCTATCCCGAGTACACAGGCACCGCTTTGACCGCGATCCTCAAGCAGAAAGTTGGAGGCGATAAGGAGGAGATCTACCAGCGGGTCAAGAGCGACTATGAAACGCACCTCGGACTTACGCTCGGTCCGCCGTTCGGTTTCAACGACACTTTTGCGATGGAGATTCGTGGTGAAGATGCGCGCCGCCTGAATCTCAAAACTCTATCGCAGGCGGCCGCATTCGTTCCTCAATGGCGAGCCGGATTTGGCTACGAATTCATGGAGCGGCCCGACGGCTACGCCGGGCTGGCCGCCGCCTATGGCCTGCACTTTGCCGCGCCGCCCCGCATCATGGATCTGGGTTTGCTCGCTCCCGCATTGAAGGATCATCAGATTGATATGGCCGCGGGCAACGCCACCGACGGGCTCATTCCAGCGCTCGATCTCTTCGTGCTCGAAGATGACCGGTACTATTTTCCTCCCTACGAAGCGGTCGCGGTGGTTCGCCGGCAGACCGTGCAACAGCATCCCGAAGTTGCCCAGGCGGTTGCCGAGTTAGGCGGCAAGATTTCCGATCAGGAGATGCAGCAGTTGAATTACGCGCTCGAGGGCCAGCATCGCGACGTGAAGGATGTCGCGCGCGAATTCCTGCGGAGCAAGGGATTGGCCCACTAAGCTTCGCCTGTCCGCGATCGTTCCATCAGATCAACAGTTCCCCGCGCAACGTAAGCACCGCACTCCCCTTGAGAATCACACGTTCCCCCTTGACTTCGCACCACAGTTCGCCGCCGCGCTCCGAGACCTGGCGCGCGTGCAGGTTCGTCTTGCCCAGTCGCTGAGCCCAATACGGGGCCAAGGAGCAGTGGGTCGAGCCGGTCACCGGATCTTCGGGAATGCCGTAGCTGGGCGCGAAGTAGCGGGATACAAAATCAACATTCTCGCCCGGAGCGGTAATCGCCACTCCAGCGGGATGAAGCTTCTCGAGCAGCCGAAAGTCGGGACGGATGCGCCTTACTTCTTCCTCTCGCTCAAAAACTGCGAAGTAGTTGTCTTCGATCTGCATAACCGCGGCAGGAGCTTTTCCTAACCCCCCGATCGTTTTCCCTAACCCTCCGATCGTTTTCTCTAACCCCTCGAGCAATGCCGCCGGCGGGTTCGGGCAGGGCCAGGGCGCCAGCGTGGGAAAATCCATGGCCAGCAAATCGCCGTCATGGGAAACGGTGAGCGTACCACTGGAACGCGTTTCGAAGCGCACCGAGCCTCGCCCCGGTTTCAGAACCTGCAGCACTACCCATCCGGACGCGAGCGTCGCATGTCCGCAAAGCTTCACCTCGCAACGAGGCGTGAACCAGCGTAACTCGTAGTGATCGCCGCGAGGAACGAGATAAGCGGTCTCCGAAAGATTGTTTTCGGCTGCGACCGCGCGCAGCAAGTCGTCATCTAACCACTCTACAAGCGGGCACACCGCAGCCGGATTGCCCGTGAAAGGCCCGGCTGTAAAGGCGTCAACGTGAAATACCGGTAGGGGCATCACCCTATGGTACTCGGGGCTGCCGCGGGCATAGAATCCTACGCATTGATTCGCTTGCGCGAGTTGCCGCTAAGTTATTGCGTTCGCTCACTGCTGCCAAATTGGGAGGTCCCTCAAATGCTTGCCACGCAGAGCGACGCCGCCATCCGTCACGATCTGATCGAGCGACTCGCGGACGCCCGGCAACGCACCGACGATCTGTTCGCTCTGGTCAAGCCCGATTCTCTCTACGAACGGCCCATTGCCGAACGTCACCGCATCATCTTCTATATCGGACATCTTGAGGCCTTCGATTCGAATCTGTTCCACGAGCGCGTCCTTGGACGGAAGAGCTTTGATCCCGAGTTTGATCGGCTGTTTGCGTTCGGCATCGATCCGGTTAGCGGCGGACTGCCCGCCGATCAGCCGTCGGATTGGCCTGCGATCACCGCCGTGCGGGAATACGTCAGAAACATCCGAGCCGTTCTGGATGAGAAACTCGCGCCCGCGCTTCTCGATTCCGGCTCTCCTGCGGGCGACCGGTTTTTGCTCGGCACTCTGCTCAATGTGGCCATTGAGCACCGCCTCATGCACGCCGAAACGCTGGCCTACATGCTGCATCAGATGCCGCTTCATCGGAAGGTTCTGCAACCCAAGACCCGGACCGTCCTCACTCCGCCAGTCGTTCACCGCAGCATTGAAATTCCCGCCAGCGCGGTTACGCTCGGCCTCCCGCGCGGCAGCGATCGTTTCGGCTGGGACAATGAGTTTGAAGCCCGCACCGTCAACGTCCCGGCGTTTGCCATCGATCAGTTCAAAGTGACGAACCAGCAGTATCTCGAGTTCATCGCCGCGGGGGGCTATGAAACGCGCGCGTTCTGGAGTGACGATGACTGGGACTGGAAGTCGCGGCAGGAAATTTCCCACCCGGCTTTCTGGAAACACGAGGGCAAGCGGTGGCTGTATCGGACTATGTTCGATGACGTCCCCCTCCCGCTGGCTTGGCCGGTATATGTGAGTCAGGCGGAAGCCAAGGCGTATGCCTGCTGGGCAGGGAAGTCGTTACCCACCGAAGCCGAGTGGCAGTGCGCGGCATACGCCACTCCGCACGGCGACGAGCGGGCCTATCCATGGGGTGGGAGCGGAGAAGCATGGGGCGGAGAAGCTTGGGGCGGAGAAGCAGTGGGTGGAGAAGTGTGGCGAGCGGACGCACCCGAGGGCACATTCGGCAACTTTGATTTTGCCCGTTGGAACCCCGTGCCGGTGAATGCGTTTCCTGAAGGCCGGAGCGCTTTCGGCGTTTGCGGCCTGCTGGGAAATGGGTGGGAGTGGACTTCCACCGAGTTCGCTCCGTTCCCCGGCTTCGAGCCCTTTCCCTTCTATCGCGGGTATTCCGCCGATTTCTTTGACGGCAAGCATTTCGTCATGAAGGGCGGATCGGCGCGCACCGCTGCATGCATGTTGCGGCGTACGTTCCGCAACTGGTTCCAGGCGCACTACCAATTCATCTACACCGGATTTCGCTGCGTAAGCCGCTGATCGTTACTTCGCCGATCATTGATCGTTACGCCGCTGACCGTCACAGGGAGCTGCCAATATGCTGGTTCAAACCATCACCCCAAACACAAGCTATGAATTCGCAGCAGATGTGCGCGCCGGGCTCGCCAAGCCGGGCCAGAAGGAACTGCTGTCGAAGTACTTGTACGACGATGTGGGCTCCGCCTTGTTCGAAGTGATCAGCCACCTTCCGGAGTACGGGCTCACACGGGCCGATGAGCGCCTGCTGCGGCGGCACGGCCGTGACATCGTCGAGCGGCTGGCTGCTCCCGTTTCGGTGGCCGAACTCGGCAGCGGCAGCGGCAGGAAAACCCGCCACATCCTCGAAGCTCTTTGCCGCCGACAGCGCACCGCTTACTATCCCATCGAGATTTCTCCTTCCGCTCTCGCCATGTGCGAACGCGAACTCAGCGACATCGAGTCCGTCAGCATCCTGGGCTTTGAGCGTGAGTATCTCGACGGACTGCTGGAAGTGGCTGCGCACCGGTCTGGCGGCCAGCATCTTCTCGTGTTGTTCCTGGGGAGCACCATCGGAAATTTTGATCGCACGGCCGGCATCCAGTTTCTGGCCGAAGTTCGACGCATCCTTCACCCCGGAGATTCACTTCTGCTCGGAACCGATCTGGAGAAATCCAGCGTTCAACTGCTTGCGGCTTACGACGACGAATTGGGAGTGACCGCTGCCTTCAACTTAAACTTGCTGGCTCGCATCAATCGCGAACTGGATGCCGATTTCGATCTCGCGCAGTTTCGGCACGTGGCAAGAATCAACCACCAGGACCGCAGCGTGGAGATGCATCTGCGATCCATGTGCCGCCAGACCGTAAACATTCCCGTCGCGGAGCTTTCCGTCGAGTTTCTTGAGGGCGCAACCATCTGGACGGAAAGCAGCCACAAATACTCGCCGGAAGAGGTGTTTCACATGGCACGCACCTCCGGTTTCCGCTGCGAGGCGCAATGGATTGATGAGCAATGGCCGTTCGCGGAGAACCTGCTGATCGCGGAATAATTGCATCGCGGATCCTCGGCCATGTTCTCCTGCCCGCGCTTGTCCGGTTCTGGGCCGCTCGCGTGAGAATCCTCTCATCTTGAAGTAAAACTTTGTAAATCCTGCGCCGTGTGCGATGCGGCGATGTAAATTAATAAGTGCATGAATAAAAGGCGTACGGGCGCCACAAACCGGCTTCTAGCGATCGCACTCTCTGCCGCAAGCGCAGCCAGCATGCATCTGGCGCCCTCCTGCTATGCCATGCCTTCTGGCCAGCAACTCCAGCAGGCCGCTGGTTCGGGCACGGCCAGCCGGCGTATTGGCGCCGTCAAAGCCATCCACGGAACGGTGATCACTCTGACGCCTGACTCCGGCGCCGACGTCAACGTCATGGTGCAGGCTTCAACGCGTATCGTTCGTGTCGCTCCGGGCGAGAAGGATCTGAAGAACGCCACGCCCATCCAGTTGCAGGATCTCCAGATCGGCGATCGCCTCCTGGTGGGAGGCAAGGCCTCTGACGATAACCTGTCGTTCTTGGCTTCGTCCGTTGTAGTGATGAAGCGCTCCGACCTCGAAGCGCGGGATGAGCAGAATCTGCAAGACTGGCAGAAGCGTGGAGTGGGCGGCCTGGTAACCGCGGTGGATGCAGCGGCGGGAACCGTCACGATCTCCGTGGTTAGCTTCTCGGGAAGTAAGAATATCGCCCTTCATAGCTCCAACACCACGCTAATTCGCCGTTACGCGCCGGACTCCGTGAAGTTTGACGACGCCAAGCCAGGCACTCTCCCGCAAATTCATCCCGGCGATCAGGTGCGTGCGCGTGGCGACCGAAACGCCGATGGCACTGAGCTGACGGCCGAAGAAATCGTTTCCGGATCGTTCCGCAACGTTGCCGGAACGGTGAACTCAGTCGATGCAAGTTCGTCGACGCTCAGCGTTCAGGATTTGTTGTCGAAAAAAACAGTGCTCGTCAAGGTCACACCGGACTCGCTCCTTCGCCACTTGTCCCCTGAGATGGCTCAGAGGATCGCCATGCGTTTAAAAGGAGCGGCCACCGGAGCGACATCTGCCGCCGCTTCAGGTGCCGCGCCCAACCCGGGTTCCGGCCACACCACGACTCCGGGCCAAACCACCTCGGGCCAAACCACGACGGGCCAAACCACGACGCCCGGCCAAACTGCGCGTCCAGCAACTTCGCCCGGTGGAGTGGCTGAAGGTGGAATGGCCCCGCGAGGAAATGGCACGGGCACTCGTTCCGGGGGCACTCCGGATTTTCAGCAGATGCTCAGCCGCCTGCCAACCGTCTCCCTGGCCGATCTGCACAAAGGCGATGCGGTGATGATTGTCTCGACGGAGGGCACGGCGTCGGGCGCAGGCACAGCGATCACACTGCTGAGCGGCGTCGAGCCGATTCTGCAAGCCGCGCCGAACGCCGCCCAGGCCATGATGCTGGCGCCTTGGAGCCTCGGCGGCCCCTCCGGCGACGTTGGGGGGCCATAGTTTGTTCCCAGCCGAATGCTGCATGGAAGAGTTATACCGAGGACTCCTGTCGCGGAATGGGATAACGGAATGAAGGTTCGGAACTGCGTCTGTTTTGCACTCATCCTTTTGTCATTGCAGTTTTGCGTGACGCTCGCGGCATCCCAGACCGCCGCAGGGCAGACAGCCTCCGGCAGTTTGCGCGGGCAAGTGAACGACCCTTCCGGCGCCGCCATTGCCAATGCCAGCGTCGTTCTGACGCCGGCGGCCACCTCTTCGCCGCCCATCCCAACCCAAACCAACGGACAGGGGCTGTATGAGTTCAAAGGACTGGCGATCGGCCAGTACTCGCTGACCGTGGTCGCCCAGGGATTTGCCGTCTACGAAAACGACAACGTGGTCGTTACCGTCAATCAACCGATGCGCCTCAACGTCGCAATGAACATCCAAGTTGAGGAGCAGAAGATTCAGGTGTCCGATACGGTGCCGACCGTCGATGTGAATCCAGCGAACAACGCCGGAGCCATCGTGATTTCGGGCAAAGAGCTCGAGGCTCTGCCCGACGATCCCGACGAATTGCTCACGGACTTGCAGGCGCTGGCCGGGCCCTCCGCCGGGCCCAATGGCGGGCAGCTCTACATTGACGGCTTCACCGCCGGCGAGCTTCCTCCCAAAGCTTCGATTCGTGAAATCCGGATCAATCAGAATCCATTTTCTTCCGAGTACGACAAACTGGGCTACGGCCGCATTGAGATCTTCACCAAGCCCGGCACCGACAAATTTCATGGCCAGTTCTATGTAAGTGGAACCGACTCCGCCTTCAACTCGCCTAATCCCTTCGCTGGCCAGGAGCCGGGTTACGAGTCCACGCAGTTCAGCGGCAACGTCAGTGGGCCGATCGGCAAGAAAGCGTCGTTCTTCGTCAATGCCGAGCGGCGCAACATTAACGATCTTGCCGCGGTGAACGCGATCAATCCCGTGTCCTTTATACTGTCCCCCGCCGCCGTTCCCAATCCCCGACGGCGCACCAACGTCAGCCCGCGCCTCGACTACCAGCTCAGCAAGAACGACACCCTCACCGTGCGCTACCAGTATTACCGCAATACGGAAACCAACGATGGCGTGGGCGGCTTTAGTCTGGCTTCCCAGGGCGACAACTCGGAATCCACCGAGCAGACGCTGCAAATCAGCGACACGCACATTTTCGGCGCCACGATCGTCAACGAGACCCGCTTCCAGTATCTCCGCGACATCAGCCGCCAGACCCCAATAAGCGCCGATTCCACGATCAATGTCCCGGACGCATTCAACGGCGGCGGCAGCAGCGGGGGCACGAGCACGGACCACCAGGACCACTACGAACTGCAGAACTATACCTCGATGATTCACGGCAATCACACCCTCAAGTTCGGAGGACGACTGCGTGCCATCCGCGACGTCAGCGACTCAAATGCGGGTTTCAACGGCACGTTTACGTTCTCGTCGCTCGACTCGCCGTCGGATATTCCGCAGAATTGCCCGAACATCGGATCCGGTGCAATCCCGTGTCCCATCTCCTATCAGTACGCCTTAATGCCTAATGCGACGCCTCCCTATGCCACTCAGCTCTTGATCACCACCGGCGATCCGGGCGCCTCAGTCACGAATGTCGACGCCGGCCTTTACGCTCAGGATGATTGGCGCGCGCGGCCTAACCTCACGCTCAGCCTGGGTCTGCGCTTTGAGACAGAGAACGACATTCACGATCACGGCGATGGGGCGCCGCGCCTGGGATTCGCCTGGGGCGTCGGCGGCCGCAGCGCGCCACCCAAAGTTGTGATTCGCGGTGGTACCGGGATATTTTACGACCGCTTCCAGGAGGCGCAGATTCTGCAGGCGGAACGGTTGAATGGCGTTACCCAGCAGCAGTACGTCATCAATAATCCCACATGTTTCCCCGGACTCGACCAGCCGCTCATCGCCCCGATCAGCAGTTGTGGCGCGGCCAGTTCCAGTATCCCCACCAGCTATCAGATTAGCCCCAGATTGCGCGCACCCGGAACGTTGCAGTCGGCGGTCAGCGTGGAGCGGCAACTCACCAAGTCAGCCACCCTGTCGGTCACGTACCTAAATTCTCGCGGCTTCGATCAACTCCTCACCATCAACGTCAACGCGCCTGATCCCATATCGCGGCCCAACCCGAATGCGGGAAACATCTACCAGTACGTGTCCGAAGGCACCTTCCGGCAGAACCAGCTCATCGTCAACACGAACGTGAAGGTGGGATCGAAGGTTCAGCTCTTCGGCTTCTACACCCTGAACTATGCCAATAGCGATACCTCCGGAGTCTCCGGTTTTGCTTCCGACTCCTACAACATCAGTCAGGATTACGGGCGCGCCTCGTTCGATGCGCGCAACCGCCTGATTGTTGGCGGGTCGTTTGCCTTGCCTTACGCTTTTCGCCTCAGCCCCTTCATGATCGTCAGCTCCGGCTCGCCTTTTAACATCACCGTGCCCACCGATCCGAATGGAGTCTTCAATCTCCGTCCTGTTTTGAATTCCACCCAGACTTGCTCCAATCCCGGCACGGTAACCGGCACCACTACTAATCCCATTTACTGCACGCCCTTGGGTACCTTCGAGGACGTGCTGCCCTCCGCGAGCGGGAAGTTGGTTCCCATTAACTACGGAACCGGCCCGGCGCACGCGACGTTAAATCTGCGCCTTACCAAGACTTTCGGTTTTGGTCCCAAGGCAAAAAGTGCCGCTCCGGGCCCCGGAGGCGGAGGAGGCGGCGGACACGGCCACGGTCCCCTGTTCGGCGGCGGCGGTCCCATGGGAATCTCTACCGCCAGCGACCATCGCTACAATCTGACTTTCGGCGTGTCCGTGCGCAACGTGTTCAACAAAGTCAACCTGGCAAATCCCAGCGGCGTTCTGAACGCGACGGCGCAGGGCACGGTTTCGCAATTCTTCGATTCGCCGAACGGGATTCAGGGCGGCCCATTCTCCAGCGGTTCGGCCGTTCGCCGCATCGACCTGCAGGCAACCTTCAGTTTCTGATTCCCCTGCCTGTCGAGCGCAAGGCGGGCCGGGGCTGAGCTGGTTTTGTCCGCAAGCCTGTCCGCGGGAATCTTTGGTAGTGGACCAGTTTCGGAAACTGTCCACTATCGAATCTGTCCCGTCATACACTCACGCCGTCCCTTCGGGTTATGCTGGAATGGGCCCGCACCTGCCGTCGGCGCCCAGCAGAGTAAGCCCGTTTGCCTTCTCTTCCGACCACAAGACGCCGGTTTCTTCGATGGGCCGCCGCCGCCGGCACACTCGCGATTGCCGGGGATGCAATCTTGCTGGAGCCGAACCGGCCTCGCATTGTGCGCCAGGATTTCTTTCTGCCGCGCTGGCCGGAACGGCTGGATGGCTTCACCGTCGCTCTGCTCAGCGATTTCCATTACGACCCTTATTTTTCGGTCCATCCGTTGCACGCTGGCATCGCCATGGTCAACGGCCTTCGTCCCGATCTGATCGTGCTCACCGGAGACTTTGTTTCCGCGCCCCTGGTCGGGGACGGGAAGAAGGCGGCGTTCGCCGCCGAACCATGTGCTCGCCTCCTCCGCCAGATGACTGCGCCTCACGGCCTCTGGGCTGTCATGGGCAACCACGATGAAGGCACTGACCGCAAACACGTGACGCGCGCGCTCCAGGCCGAGAATATCCAGGTCCTGGCGAACCAGTCGGAAGCGATCGAGCGCGATGGCGCGCGCATCTGGCTTGCTGGCGTGAATGATGTGCTCAGCCAGACCGCAGACCTCTCGAAGACGTTGCGCCGCGTGCCCGCCGGCGAAGCCGTCATTTTGCTCGCCCACGAACCCGACTTCGCCGATGAAGCCTCGCGATTTCCCATCGACCTGCAACTTTCAGGACACTCTCACGGAGGCCAGGTCAGAATTCCGCTGCTCCCCCCGCTTTACCTGCCCGCGATGGCGAAGAAGTATATCTGGGGGACGTACCAGGTGGGTCCGCTCACGCTCTACACCAATGCCGGCCTGGGAACTGTCGGGATTCCGATGCGCTTCAATTGCCCCCCCGAGATTACGCTGCTGACCCTCCGGCCCTCAGCGAAACAATAAATTCCAGGGAGGAGCTTGGGGCCTTCAGCGATGCGACTCAGCACGACATATGCAATTGCCTTCACATCGGGAACTTCGGTCTGCCGCGGGATTCCCGTAACAGACTGATAACCATATGCTTAAGCAGGCTTCAACCTGGCCCCACACTTGCCCATTAGCAAGCCAACAGGGACAACCCCTGCTCGCACCTGCTCCCATTGGAGGGTTTCCCGCAAATGCTTCGCATCTGGCCTTGGCTTCTGATCCTCGCAGTTCCCGCCGCCAGCGCCGCGTCCGTGCAGGTTCCACCTCCGCGCCTGCGCCAGGCCGTCTTAGCCGAGCGCGAACACCAGGTCTGGAAGACTCCCACCCGCGCTGCCGAGTTCAGCGATATCCCGCACGTGAGCGCGCGCTCGCGCTGCGAGGACACCCAGCCGCCCCAGGCTTTGACCACGCCCGATCCTCTGCTGGTCCCGGCCGGAACGGGCCTGAAGGTGAAAGTAAGCTTCATCGTCGGCGCCGACGGCCGCGTGCATAGTCCTCTGATTCTGCAAAGCGCAGGTCCCGCGGGCGACCGTAACGTCCTGCAAACCGTCCGCGCCTGGCGGTATCGTCCCGCAACCTGCAATGGCGTGCCCACCGAGGCGGAAGGGAAGATCGAGTTTTCCCGCCGTTGAGATTCCGCCCGCTTGGGCTAAAATGACGCCAGAGACGCGGCGGTCTAATCGTGGATAGAGACAAAGACAAAGACAAGAAATTCGCCAAGCCATCGGGCTCCGCTGCAGCGCAGGATTCCGAAAGCGCGGTGCCGAGCATTGGCCCGCACAATCCCGCTCTGGGCGAGATCTATCAGCGTCTGTATCCGGAAATGCGGCGGCCCAAGCCGAATCAGGAAGCCATTGCCGCGGCGCTGCAAGCCATGCAGCGCCTCACCATGGAAGCGGATTCCGAAACCGCTGCGGAGGATGCCGCGCTCGAAACCGGCCCCGACGCTCACACTGCCTGCCGCGCCTGCGGACATTACAATCGCGAAGGCAACAAGTTCTGCGGCACATGCGGAATTCCCTTGGGAACCGCGCTAGATCAATCGCCACCGGCCGAATCCCCGCAAGTTGAATCGCCAGATCCAGCAGCGCCAGCTCTCGCATCGTCCATTGTCGCCGACGAGCCTTTGCCCCAAACTCCGCCACCCGCGCCGGAAGCTACACATGAGGTTCACCCGCCTCCGGGCGCTCCCGCCGGGACGCACCACTATCACCACCACTACCATCACCACTATTTCCAGGGTGGACAGGACGCCTCCGCGGCGCCGCGGCCCAACGCTCCGGAGAGCGCGCGGGAGGCGGACCGGATGCGAGTTGCCGCCGCCGCCAAGGGTGAACCGATGAGCCGCAGCGAGGCCGCCGTCCGCCGGTTGACGCAGGAATGGGTTTTGGCCTGCAATACGCGGCAGCTCGATGAGTTGATCGATCTCTATGCCGCCGACGCGCTGGTCCTGCGTTCGAACCTTCCTCCGATCCGGGGCGCCCTGGCCGTGCGTGAGTTCTTCTTCTCCGCGCTGGAAGCCGGCCTGGGAGAAGTGGCCGTCGAGCCCATGCGCGTGGAAATCTCTGGAGATCTGGCTCACGAAGTGGGACGCTACAGCGCACTGGTTCCGGGAACCGCAGGCAAACGCCGCGAAGAGCGCGGCAAATATCTCTGGGTCTTCGCCAAACAGCGCAGCGGAGATTGGAAGCTGGTCTCGGAATGCTGGTCCAGCGACCTGACGCTCGCCGGCGCAGAGTCCGATATCCCCAAACCCGTCTCGGCGGGATCAAAGGCACAGCCGCGCAGAGGCGTCTAGTGTTGTCATCCTAAGCGAAGCGAAGAATTTCTTGCATGGTCGCACTGGCAACGGCTTCCATCGGAGTTTCCATTACTACGTCGGATCTGCTTTCGCAGCGTCCGTCGGACTTAACCAGAGGTTCCCCAAGGCCGAACACCCAAGACCGAACACCCAAGACCGAACACACAATTGCCGTCACACCTTCACCCCAAGCTTTCCTAACTCATCCCGCAACTGCTCCACGGTTTGCATCTGGATCGTCCGCATGCCCAGATTCGCCGCGCACTCCAGATTCGCCGCGCGGTCGTCGATGAAGCAGCACTCTGGCGGATTGATCTGCGTAGTCTCAATCGCCAGGCGGTAAATGCCACTCTCCGGCTTGCGCAGCCCGACGAAGCAGGAGCTGACAAACAGCCGGAAGATTCCCCGCAAGCCGTACTTCTCGATGCGGTACAAGTTCAGCTCGCGGGATTCGTTGTTGAGCGCGCCCATGAAGTATCTGCCGGAATCGGCCAGCGCGCGCGCGAAGCCGAGTACCTGCGGCATCGGCTGCGACAACGAGAACATGTAATCCCGAAATTCCCGGCGGGTGAACGGACGGTCTCGGTAAAACACGGTGCGCTCCAAATATTCGTCGAGCGAGATCTTGCCGCGCTCAAATGACGAGACCACCTTCTCGTGCCGCGCGTGGAACTCTTCTTCGTCGAGACGAAAGTGTTCGAGCGCGGCCATGCGTTCGGTGCGGTCCCAGGCGTTGCTGAGCAGTACTCCTCCAACATCCCAAAAGAGGGCATGAATGGCAGACACGTATGGATCCTCCTGACGAATCTCTCCGTAAAGACGTTGCTGGCAACGTCTCCTCTCCGAACCTTTTCTCTGCGATCAAGAGTGTAGATCAATTTCTGGAGTGACTAAATGTGGAGGACTAATTGGAACGGGATTTCATGCGTGGCGACAGAAACGGTTCCTTTACAGGACGCAGGTTACTTTTTGTTAACTCTTCCTGCAACACTGAACTGAGACACCACCCCCTAGCCATCATTCGTTGACTCTCGGATGCGGCGTCCGTAAGATGAAGCGACCCGGAACCGTGCGTCCGCCAAGTGATCGACCAAGCATGATCGGCCAAACCATCTCCCATTACCGAATCGTTGAGAAGCTGGGCGGCGGCGGGATGGGCGTGGTCTACAAGGCCGAGGATACCGAACTTGGCCGCTTCGTCGCCCTCAAATTCCTGCCCGAGGAACTGTCGCGGGACCCGCAAGCGCTGGAACGCTTTCGCCGCGAGGCGCGAGCGGCGTCCGCTCTCAATCATCCAAATATTTGCACCATCTACGAAATCGGCAAACATGGTGAGCAGTCGTTTATCGCCATGGAATTTCTGGACGGCGTGACGCTGAAGCATCTCATCGCGGGCAAGCCGATGGATAACGAAACGGTGCTCTCGCTGGCCATTGAGATTGCCGACGGATTGGACGCCGCGCATGCTCAAGGCATCGTCCACCGCGACATCANNTCACCAAGCGCGGGCACGCCAAGGTGCTGGATTTCGGGCTGGCCAAAGTCGCCCCCACCGCAAGTTCTTCCAACCAAGTGGCATCGGCGAACACGATGACGGCCGCGTTCGACGAACCGCACCTGACCAGTCCCGGCTCTACGCTCGGCACCATCGCGTATATGTCGCCGGAGCAGGCGCGCGCCAAAGAGCTGGACGCGCGCAGCGATTTGTTTTCCTTCGGCGCCGTGCTTTATGAGATGGCGACCGGTGCGCTGCCGTTTCGTGGCGGCAGTTCCGCCGAGATATTCAAAGCCATTCTGGATGCGGCGCCCGCCCCACCTTTACGACTCAATCCCGACATGCCCACGGAATTGGAACGCATCGTTGACAAGGCTCTGGAGAAGGATCGCAACCTGCGCTATCAGAGCGCGGCCGATCTGCGGACCGATCTGGCGCGCCTGAAGCGCGACTTCGAGTCAGGACGTTCATCGGGCGCTTCCGCGGCAACCGTTGCTGCGACCTCCGCGGTTTCGTCTTCCGTTCCAGTGGGAGCAGCGCCTGGCCGTTCCCGCAAGCGATGGGCAGCCGGCTTCGCGGCTTTCTTGCTGGTCGCCGCTGCATCTGCCGCGGTGTACTTTGTGCGCGAAAGATCGGACACCCGAAAGATCCATTCCATCGCCATCCTGCCTTTCGTCAACGCTACCGCCGACCCAAACAACGAGTACCTGAGCGATGGTTTGACCGAAAGCCTGATCGGCACTCTCTCGCAACTGCCCAATCTTAAGGTGATGGCGCGCAGCACGGTCTTCCGCTTTAAGGGAAACCAGGAAGATCCGCGGCAGATTGGCCAGACGCTCCAGGTGGGCGCCGTCCTCATGGGACGCATCACGCAGCATGGCGACGAATTGGCAGTTCAGGCGGATTTGGTCGATACCGCCGACGGCACGGAGCTTTGGGGTTCGCACTATGCCCGCAAGCTGGCGGACGTCACGCAAGTTCAAAGCGACATCACCCGCGATATTTCCAGCAGCCTGCGCATCCACCTGAGCGGTGACGAACGGCAGCGCTTGGGTCACGCCGGGACGACGAACCCGGAAGCCTACAGGCTTTACCTGGAAGGGCGCCAGCTCTGGTACGGCCGCAAGCCGGAGGGCCTCAAGAAAAGTATTGATTTATTCCAGCAGGCGATTGCGGCCGACCCCAACTATGCGCTCGCCTATTCGGGACTGGCAGACACGTACAACGTCGCTGCCAGCTACGGTATTGGTATAACGCCGCGGCAAGCGCGTCTGCTGGGGGACGAGGCCAGCCGCAAGGCGCTCGAACTGGACGACTCGCTACCCGAGGCACACACCGCGCGAGCCATGGCACTGGCACAGGCCTGGAGGTGGAGCGAGGCTGAACCAGAGTATAGGCGCGCACTCGAGCTAAACCCCAATAACGCGGCCGCACATTATTTTTATGCCTTCAGCTTTCTGGTTCCCGAAAAGCGCATCGATCAAGCACTGGAGGAATTCCGGATCGCATTGTCGCTCGATCCTCTTTCTTCCATTGTGAATACCAATTACGCCACGACGCTGATGGTGGCAGGCCGCTATCCCGAATCGCTTGCCCAATTCCGCGGGGTTCTGGAACGCGATCCGGCCTTCGGCCCAGCCCATTACAAGCTGTCGCAGTTATACGCCACGACCGGCCACTTCGCGGAGGCGGTGAGTGAATTTCAGAAATACGAGGTCATTCCCGGATCGTGGAGCGCAGACGCCCAAGGCTACAGCAGGCTAACGCTGGCCGCACTGCCCAAAAATGACGACGTCGCTGCCATCTCTGTAAGTTTCGCGCTCGCCGGTGATCGTAACAAGGCGTTCCAGTACCTCGAGAAGGCGTTCTCCGACGAGGACGATGAACTGATTCTCGGTATCCGCTATCCCGCGTTAGACTCCATCCGTTCCGATCCCCGCTACGCGGACCTGATGCGCCGCCTCGGACTGCCAGAGTAGCGGTCTCCCGATCCCGCTTTCGCCTGGACTTTCACGGATCCCAGTAACCCTGCGCTTTCGTAAATGTTCCAATCGGAACATTCACGCAAGTTGTCCTGGCGTTTGTAGACGGTGTTCGCGGGATGGTGGCGGCATGACGAATGAAAAGCCCCGATCCTGGGATGCAGGATCGGGGCGGCGAGTGTGTTGAGTTTTTCCGGAGCTCACTGCGGCACGAAGCCCTGGTGATAGCTCAGGCTGATCATGTCCTGGAACATCGGCGTGCCCGGAGGCAGGTTCGCCGGGTTCAGGAACAACGTGTCGAAGGAATAGTTTCTGACCGGCGCGCCGTACACCACGTTGCAGCACTTGAAGGTGCCCGTAGCATATTGCGAATAGTACATACTGATCATCGAGCCGGTATAGTTCACGGTTGCCCCCCCTGCGCCTCGGTTCTCAAGATAGCGCAGGAAATTGTGCATGCCGCCGTCGGTGCCGAAATCCTCACCGCCCCATACCGGTTGCGGAAAGGGAATGCTCTTGCCGGCGGCGATAGCCATCCTGTAGTAGCTATTATTTCCTTTCCTGGTGCTGGCGGCGCTGCTCACGTCGCCGGGAAAATTGAAGCTGCCGGCGTCCGTCCAGCCCTGATTAGCTGGCACGGTAGTGGGTGACGACCAGTTGGAAAGCAGCGTGACCGCGTCGGCAATGATCGCGGACGCCGCGTGCTGAGTATTGTTGTTGCCGCCGCCCCAGAGCGGATCTGTGGGGCCGCTGTTGTAGTCTCCCAAAACGTAGACCGGTTCCTCCGAGGCGACGGTGAAGCCGATCGAGTTGGCCTGGACCGCGTTGGTCCCAGGCACATAGCTCACGCCTCCGGCGCTCATACCGCCATCCACCAAGCGGAGCACGTGCCGCGGTCCGGTGACCATGTTTACCGTAGCATTGGCCGGAAGATTGGCCGGGCCGTTAACCCCAGCCGTCACGCCGTTAATGTAGTAAGGCTGGGTGACATTCGCCACTGGGACGCCGAATCCAGCACCGAGGTGTTGCGCTCCCTGTTGATTGAGGGTCAAGCTCTGATCTACGTCCTCGGGAGAGTAGGGATAGTAGACGTTGGGTTGCAGCGCTCCGTCCGGCACCCCGAGCTGAGAACCGGCGTTGACCGTATCTTCCAGCAGCGATGCTCCGGAAATAGTGCCAAGGTAGGGAGGATCCGGGTCTGGAATCATGCCGCGATGATCGGAGAAATAAAGGATATAGCCCTTGTCTTTCGTAGAGTTGACGGCAGCTCCGCTGCCGCCTGTGTAGGGAGACCCGGCCGCTGCCTGCAGCCATAGCCACAGGTTGCCCACATCCAATTCGACAGCGTTCATGACTCCGATAGGGCTGACGAGTGTGCCGGCTCGGTTGCCCGGGTCGCGGGGCTCGCCTTCGCGGGAATCGTAAAAGTTGATTGGGATCCAGTTGTATTGTGTGCCGAATGCACCGGTCGCGCTGCCTTGGAGAAGGCCGCTCTGCAATTGTTGCAGCACAAGGATGGCGGGACCGACCGCGTTTTGTCCAGCGACTCCGGAGGGCGCGGTAGGGGGTGGGCCGTAAAGGCGGCCAAAGCCATAACCCAGCCACTGCGTCGTGACTCCAACCCAATTACCGGCGTTGTTCAGATACTCGACGCGCAACCAGGTGGGGTTCGTGCAGTTACCTTGTGTTACCTGTCCTAGCAGTGACCACGAGACTGGCGGACCCGCGCAACCAGTGGGCGCAACCCAACCGAGGCCGGGGTTCTGGGTAGGTTTGGCCATGGCGTAATACATGTTCCCGCCGCCCGTGGCGACAAAGGCGCCAGCGGTTAACGGCACATCCTGGCCATCCCCAATGGCACCGCGCTCCGGATGCAGATCGACTTGGTTGTCGGCCAGCAGAATCCGGATTTCGGCTTTGTTGTAGAGACGGGAATTGGCCATCAGCGCCGTGTCGGCTGGTTGCGGTTTACGGGTGATTTCAATCGGTCCAACGCCGGCTTGCACGAACGGCAACTGGAGCCTGGTCGCACCCGTCAGCCCGTTGAGAATGAATCCGTTAAATGTTCCCAGTGATATGCCGTTCCAAGCCGGATTGGCGGCGCCAACCGGGGGAAATCCGCCCGTCCAACTACCTGCCGCGAGTTGCAAACAGTTTGCCGCCGGTCCGAACCCCGGGGCGGCAGGACAGCCGAAGCTGGCGCTGGGCACGTAGACGGTTCCGGTGTAGCCAGCGTTTGTGGCATGGCCATTTTCCAGTTGATCGAGGATGACCTGACCCACGACAGCGATCTTGTCGGTGAAGGTCAATTTGGCGCCAGAAGCCAGGAAGAGGTTGCCATTGGTGTGGACACGGCCTCCGAAATTAAAGTTGGGGCCGGCAAAATAGTCGCAGTCGCCATCGCAAAACACGCCAAACTCAAAGGCTGGAATGAGGGCCTCTTCGACGGTGCGGGTCATGTTCACGGATGCGCCGGTGGCGGCCAGCGAGGAGTACGCGGAGATCTGACCGGCACCCGCCAGGCGAGTAGCGGTGACTTGCAGGTTATAAGGGATGATGGTCGCCACCAAACCCCCGTCGGGGCCAGAACCAATAATGTCCCAGGAGCCGCACGGATTAACGCAGGGATTTCCCTGGGGGTCCTTCGCCGGCCAGGTGATGGACTCGGCGTAGTTCATGGCAGTGATGTTGGAACCCGCAATCGCGGTCGGATAGATGGCCGTGGCAGGGTTGGTCAAGGCATTGATATCGGCCGCGCCCGGCGTCTGGGAAGTTTGATAGAGCTGAGAGAGTTGAGCGGTCAAGTTTTCCATGCCCGCCTCGGCGCCATAGTAGGCCTGGTTGTCGCCGACGTCGTTGCCTCCCATGCGGACTTCATTGCTGACCGTAAACAGCAATCCTACGGCCAGCGCCGACAGAAGCACCGTCAACAGCAGCGCCGCGATAAGAGTAAACCCTCGCGAATCTCGTTTGCTCTTTCTCATGGTTCCCCCTCTAAGATCTCGATCCGCCCATCATTGGCAAGCAGTCGTGCTATTGCTTTGCGAATTGCAGAAGCTCATATTTCTGGCGCTCACTGAAGTCGCCAGATACATGCTCTGGGATTTGTTTCCCGTATTCGTCAAACTCTCCCCGATCACCCATAAGTTGACCTTTCGGATCAAACTGGGAGAGAGGCCCGCGCCGATGGGATCGCGCTGATTGGCGCTGATGGTGCCGAGGATGGAATCGATCACGTCGTAGGTGATCTGCAGATTGATAATGTTGTCGGCGACTGGGATGGCGTTTTGTCCGTTTACCTGGCGCATCAAGCGTGGAGTCTGCGTCGTCCCGCCGGCGGGTGGAACCTGCAGGAAATAGGTGACCGCATAAAGGCGGCAAACCGACATATTCGCCACGGCGGAGCCGGCTATGGATGCCATATTATTGGTTATCGTTCCGCCCGCCTGGTTGAAGTTGAGCGGGTCGCCTGCGGCAAAATTAATGGTCGAGTTGTTGGGCAGGCTTGTGATCTCACCCACAACGGCGCCGGTTTGCACCGAACTGGTTCCCTGAGTGCCGGTGCCGTTACCGGGGCTGCTCACCACGAACAGCAACAGATCCCCCGTGGCAAGGCCCCCTGCGGCAAGGATGGAAGGCGGCGATGGCGCCGGAGGGTTGGGCACTGTCACGGTCGCCACGGTCCCGTTGTTTGCCGCTGGCACCGTGATCTTGAACGCGTCGAGCGGAAAGCTATAGTCGCAATAGATCGAGGTGATGCTGCTGTTGATCTGCCCCGGCGCATTGGGAATTACCGCGTTGCCCTGCACTCCGTTATTGAAGCCAGGCAGGATTCCATACATATAGTTACCGCCGCCACTGCCGTTGTTTGGGTAAGCGTGGGCGGGAACATAACAGGTGCCGGTCTGGTTGCATCCGTACTCGGAAAGCGGGCCGGCCCCCGCCGAGGTAGCCAGCTGAAGACCGCCCGTGGGCAATCCGGATCCCGCCAAGCTGATGTCCTTGGTCATCATTTCCATAGCGGCACGCATGTTCTGCTGGGTCTCGGCGCGTTGCGTGACCGTGAAGGTGGCGGCCATGCCCAATTTGAACAGGCTGGTCATGGCGGCCATCACGACCAGGCCAATGGCCGAAGCCACCATCAGCTCCAGCAGGGTGAATCCGCGCTGCGATTTTCCGGTCCGCATCTTTATGGTCCTCAATGGGGTCAGTGGTAGGCCGAGATCAGGGCATTAGTGGTGTAGCTTTGAGCCGGCCATCCGGTCTTCGTGTAACTCACCGTGATCGAGATCGCCACCAGGTTTTGGTTGACGGTGCCATTGGGCTGCAACACCTGGTTGATGGAGATGGTGCGGGTAAAGTTGGCGAGGCTCTGAATTTCGTCGTCCGCCGTGCCCAGAACGCCGTCGGGTCCGGGCAGCACGAGGCATTCCGCTCCGCCATTGGGGCAGGCCGCGCCCGCCGTCGTGGTGCAAGGCACGTCATCGGTGGTGCCCACCAAGCCATCGGGACCGGCACAAAGCAGGGGTTGAGGCCCGCTCAGAAAGCTGCCGCCACTAGCGACATTATTGATGGCGGCGAAAGGGATCTGCTGGCTGTTGCGGGCGGTATAGATGCTCTCCAGGGCGTCCAGCGCCTTGTGGCGGGCGATCAGATTTTCCTGCGCCGTCTCTGTGGCGGCGATCGCGGTGGCAAACGTCGCAATCACGGCCAGCAGGCCGACGGTCATGACGACCATGGCAATCATGACTTCGATCAGCGAAAAACCGCGCTGCGCGCGATCTTTTCCACCTACTATCCTTTTGGTTGGCTTCATTCTTGTTCCCATAGGGCAACCCCTGCATTCTGATCCAGCCGCCAGCCGCGGATCCTGCCCGTGGCTCCCCATACAGTGATGGCTCGCGAGCTGTAGATCGAGTCCGAGGCGCGGGTAAGGTACAGCACGCCGCTGTTGTAATTCCCGAGGTTGTCTCGCGAGGAGCCGTCCGGCATGAAAACCACATAGTTCAAGTTGCCGAATCCCAAGCCTTGACCAAAGTCAATGGGATTGATCCCCGCGCCAAATCCATCGGGCGTGGCGGCCGGAAATCCCGCGCGCACGGCAAAAGTTATGTCGACGGGCACCGAATAAGTGATCACTTGCTGAAGCGGCGGTAAGATCCCCGCCACCGCTGGAGGCTGGTACTGGACCAGGATGGTCCCTGCAGGAAAGCCGCCGGGGTTGAAAACAACGTAGTACTCGTGGCTCTGCGTGATGGCCAGGTTGCGGGTGTTGCGCAACGCCATCAGAGTAGTGGAGTAAGAAGACTCCAAGTGCGCCCGATTCAGGGAAGGCATCATGGTGATGAAAGTCACCGCGGCCACGATCATCGAAATGCTGATGGTGATCATCAGTTCCAGCAAAGAGAAGCCGCGTTGTTTAGTCGATGCCATAGATCCTTGTGGCGGGGAGAGTCGGTCTTGTAAGCGCCGGTTGATTCCCAAACCCCCGCTTTCCAGCTACTGAGCCCAAAGCCCGTGCTGCTCGCGGGAGGTGGTCCCGGCATGCACGGTCGTTCAGTGCCGGCATACTTCATCCTAGGGAGGGGGGACGGCAGCGTCAAAGCACGACGGTGCAACGGAGGACTATTGGTCTTTTGTAATGGAGATGGTGACTCAGGTCACCGGGTTGACTGCAGTGGAGTTAACAGAGCTCGGGGGAGGACAAGGGCGGCGGGGATGACAAAGGTAACTTGTCGGGGGAACCGCCGTGATCCTAGGATGAGAGGCAGGTATGACTCTCTCATCGTTATTGGTCTGCGCCGACGAGGCTGCCGTTCACGTGCTGCGCCGCGTGCTGGAAGATCTCGGTATTCAAATGGAGTTGTGCGGGGACGCCGTGCGCGCCGCTGTGAGGCTGGCGCAGGAGCGTTTTGACCTAATCATTCTTGACTGTGAAACGCAGGCGGAAGTAATTGCCTTATTGAACGAGAGCCGTTCTTCGCGTCTGAACGACGCGACCCTGGCGGTGGTTGTGGTGGGGGGGCAGGAGAGCATCCGGGAGATGTTTGCTCTCGGGGTCAACTTCGTGCTGTATAAGCCGGTGTCTTACGAGCGGGCGCTGAGCAGCCTATGCGCCGCCCAAGGCGTGCTATACCGGGACAAACGAACCAAGCCCCGGGCAGCGGTGCACGCGCAGGCGACAATCGACTACGCCGGCGTGGAACAGGCGAGAGCGACGCTGGTGGACCTGGCGGAAGATGGCATGGCAGTAAATTTCGGCAAGAAGTTGCCGCCGACCTGCAAAGTTTATTTCCAGTTCCAATTGCCGGGTCAGACGGCGAGCGTGCGGCTCTCCGGCCAAGTGGTGTGGCAGGATTGGAACGGGCGGGCGGGAATCCAGTTTGTGGATGTGCCGCAATCTTCGCGGCGCATTCTGCGCGAGTGGTTGCGGATGAACATGGCCGATGCACCCAAGCAGGCGTTGGCTTCGGAGGCGGTGGAAGTGGAGCACTCCAGCCGGCCGAGCGACGATCTGGTGGCAGCGGACACGCATGTCGAGAAGCAGCAACTTGAGAAGCAGGATGCCCAGGGCCGTGATGGGGAAGCCGGGGCTCGACTGCGCTCTGAGCCCAGCAACCGCCGCGGACAAACGCGATATGCCTGCCGTTTGGGAGCGGAGGTGTACCAACAGGG
This sequence comes from Acidobacteriaceae bacterium, assembly GCA_003131585.1. Lineage (GTDB taxonomy): Bacteria > Acidobacteriota > Terriglobia > Terriglobales > Acidobacteriaceae > Sulfotelmatobacter. Next base: position 105,795 of record PKVW01000023.1, on the reverse strand, counting down.
AAGTTCGGTGCGGAACTACTGCCATCTGAGCGATCTGAGCCCGGGCGGATGTTACCTGGAAATGCCGCTGGCTTTTTCGACCGGCACTGCGGTGGAGATCATCGTGCGCACGCACGAGATGAAGTTGCGGTTGAGCGGTGCAGTGAAGGCCTCGCATCCTGGCTACGGGATGGGCGTCTCGTTCACACTGAACACCAAGAATGAGCGTGGCGGAGTGCAGCAGTTGATCGACTTCGTCGCGGCCACGGCGCAGAGCAGCGAGTAGCTATCGCGCGTTGGCGGCTTCTTCCGCCACAGCTTTTCTGAAGTAATCCAGCGACATTCGCAGGCCGGTCTCAAGGTCAATCTTCGGTTCCCAGCCGAGCAATTGTCTGGCTTTGGTGATGTCGGGACGGCGCTGCTTGGGATCGTCCTGGGGCAGAGGTTCGTAGGCGATCTTGCTTTTCGATCCCGTCACTTGTAATACGTGCTGCGCGCATTCGAGGATGGTGAACTCATTCGGGTTGCCGATGTTTACCGGCAGATGTTCCGAGGATCTCGCTAAGCGCATGAAGCCGTCGATTTCGTCGCTCACGTAGCAGAAGCTGCGGGTCTGGCTGCCGTCGCCGTAGACGGTAAGGTCTTCGCCGCGCAGCGCCTGCTTCATGAAGTTGGGGACGACGCGGCCGTCATTGAGTTGCATGCGCGGGCCGTAGGTGTTGAAGATGCGCACGATGCGCGTATCCACTTTGTGATAGCGGTGATAGGCCATGGTGACGGCTTCGGTGAAGCGCTTGGCTTCGTCGTAGACCGAGCGCGGACCGATGGAATTCACGTTCCCCCAGTAGGTTTCTTTCTGAGGATGCTCCAGCGGATCGCCGTAGCACTCGGAAGTGGACGATACGAGATACCTGGCGCCGTATTTGAGCGCGACCTCGAGGGCGTGAAAAGTTCCGAGCGAACCGACCTTCAGCGTGGGGATGCCGTGGATGGTGTAATCGACCGGGCTGGCGGGACTGGCGAAGTGGAAGACGTAGTCCACGTGGCCGACGTCAAACGGTTCGCAGATGTCTTTCTCTATAAAATCGAATCGGGAATCATTGCGGAGATGGTCGAGGTTCGCGCGGCGGCCGGTGAGCAGGTTGTCGACGACAACCACGCTCCAGCCCTCGCCGAACAGGGCATCACAGAGATGGGATCCCAGGAAGCCGGCGCCGCCGGTCACCAGGGCGCGTTGTGGGCTCATGCTTTCTTCGTGCCGTTCCGCAAAACGGTGGCGGGTACTCCATCCGGATGAGAGGCCGCGCGTCCCACGCTGTAATAGGTGAAGCCGTGCGCTGCCATTACTTCGGGATCATACAGGTTGCGGCCGTCGATCACGATGGGATATTTGAGTTCCTGATTGAGGCGGGTGAGGTCGAGGTTGGCAAACTCTTCCCACTCGGTGAGGATCAGCAGGGCGTCGGCGCCGCTGGCCGCTTCATAGGCGGAGGCGGCGAACTTAAGATTCGAGGTCATCGCCTCCTGGGTGCGATCCATGGCAGCCGGGTCGTAGGCCGTGATCTTGCAGCCTTCCTGCAACAGCGCTTGCACCAGGAAAAGGGCGGGCGATTCGCGAATGTCGTCGGTGCCGCCTTTAAAGGCGAGACCGAGGACGCCGAGGTGCTTGCCGCGGAGCGTCCACAGGGCGCTGCGCACTTTGCGCAGGAAGCGCTCGCGTTGGTCTTCGTTGATGCGCATGACTTCGTCGAGCAGACGGAAGTCATAACCACACTCGCGGGCGACGGCGCGAAACGCCATTACATCTTTGGGGAAACAGGAGCCGCCGTAGCCGATGCCGGGATTCAGAAAGCGCGGGCCAATGCGGGAGTCGGTGCCGATGCCGTGGCACACCTGGTTCACGTTGGCGCCCACGGATTCGCAGATGGAAGCGACCGCGTTGATGAAGGAAATCTTCATGGCCAGGAATGCATTGGAGGCGTGCTTGATCAGTTCCGCACTCTTGGTGCTGGTCACGATGATAGGAGCGGGAATCGAAGTGCGGTCGGGTTGCGGGATGGCATCGCTGCGTTCGTAATAGCTGCCGCTGGTGAGCGGGGCATAGACTTGGCGGAGAACATCGGCGGCGCGCTCGGTGTCGCAGCCGATGACGATGCGGTCCGGAAAAAGAAAGTCGGTGACGGCGGTGCCTTCGCGCAGAAACTCAGGGTTCGAAGCGACGTCGAACAGCTCGGGGTCGGTGCCGTTGCGCAAAATGATCTTGCGAACCCATTCGCTGGTATAGACGGGGACCGTGCTCTTCTCGACAATCACTTTGTATCCGTTGACGCCGCCGGAGATTTCGCGAGCCACCGACTCGACGTAAGACAGGTCAGCCTCGCCGCGTTCCGTGGGCGGAGTGCCTACGGCGACGAAGATGGCCGAACTGGCGCGCACGGCTTCCTGCAGATCGTCGGAGAATTCCAGGCGGCGACCGCGGTGACGGCTCAACAGTTCGGGCAGGAAGTTCTCGTGGATGGGGACTTGCCCGTTCTTGAGCGCGGTTAGCTTGCGTTCGTCGTTGTCGACGAGAATAACGTCATGACCAAGGTCGGCAAAGCAGGCGCCAGCAACTAATCCCACGTATCCGGAACCAACCAAAGCGATCCGCATGTTCAAACTCCCTCGGTTAAAGGTCTTGAAATGGCTCTGATGTCAGGTGTTTTCAAAGAGAAGCCATGAGGAGGAAGCAAGAGAAACTGACTTGGAGGACCATTCTAACGCGCCCCAAGATTGGGTGATTCTAACATTCTTTCTGCACGAACGGGAGGACACAAAAGGCCCTACACGATTGTCCTAAATTGTTGGTTATTTCTTCCGTTTTGGGACCACAGCGCCCGCGTCGGCCAAGTCGCGTCCGGAGGAAAGGTCTTTCGGTCAATGCGCTGAGATACTTCCGCGGTACCTCTTCAACCTGAGGATTCATCCTGGAATTTCCGATTCCATACGCCGACCTGGCGGGACCATTGACGGACCTGGATGCATATTGACAACCCTGCTGATTTGGGGTGAAACTCCGCACAGAATCAGATTCTCCATTGCCTGTTCTCTCGTATGGCGCACCATCCCATGTACGGGTCTGATGCCGCGAAGCCAGCTTTGTCTGCGGCCGGGGAGCGGGTGGAGAACGGCGCGGTTTCGCCTGCGGCGGCCGAGGCGAGGGAATCGGATTTTGCGGAACTAGCGGCGAAATTCGCGGCGCACGGAGGCGGACGGGTGTCGCCGGAACTCTCGGCGGACCTGGCGCTGGAGATTGTGCTGAACGAGATTGTGGAGCAAGCCTGTCTGGCCACCGGGGCTGGCGGTGCAGCCATCGTACTGAAGCGCGGCGGGGAGTGGATTTGCCGGGCCAGGGCCGGCGACAGCGCTCCGCAATTGGGAGCGAGGCTGGATACCGAGACGGGGCTGTCGGGGGCGTGCGTGAAGACGCAGGAAGTGCAGCGCTGCGACGATGCGCAGGCCGACCCGCGCGCCGATATGGAGGCATGCCGGAATCTCGGTGTGCGCTCGGTGATCATTTTCCCCCTGCTGCTGAACGATGAGTTGGCGGGCGTCTTCGAGGTGTTTTCATCGCGGCCCGCGGCGTTCGGAGAGCGCGACGAGCGCACGCTGGAAGCGCTCTCGCAGCGGGTGCTGAAGAACCTGAGGCGGGCATCGGAGCCGTTGTCCGCCGCCGTGGAACCTTCAGAGGCCGAGCACCCAATCGCAAAGAACTTTATCGTGGAGAACATTATCGCGGCGAACCGGGTCGCGACTTCCCAAGCGCATCCACGTTCACCGGATCGACAGTTGCTGGACCGACCGTTGCCGCAACCAGCGAGCGAAGCTGCCACCGGTCGGGGGATCAATGTCATCACGTGGGTGCTGGGCGCAACCGTTTTGGCGTTTGCCTTGCTGCTGATTGGGCGCGTGGGTCAGCGTCTGGGCGGAGAAAAGGCTACGGCCGTCGCGCATCCGCCGGCCGCGATCGCCGCTCCCGTGACCGGGACAGAGAATCAGTCCGCAGCGGCGGCCAGTGGAGATCCACAAGGTGCGGCTTCCCTTCCTTCCGGAAACCAATCTGCCGAGAATGGGTCTTCCAGCACATCGCCTTCCGGATCCGCGAGGGTGGCTTCCGCTGCGGGCGCAGCTCACGCCACTGGTTCATTCTCATCGCCGCCGGCAGGCAGTTTGCTGGTTTATGAGAATGGGAAAGAAGTTTTTCGCATGCCGCCTTCCGTGGAATACGGTGAGGCGACAGACGCTGCGGGTACAAAACGGACCGATGCAAGCACTACATCTGGGACCGAAATGCAACGAGCGTCCGCCGTAGAGCGGGCAGGAATCGTTGAGCTGTCACCGGATGTGGCAGAAGGCCGCCTGCTTCATCGCGTCGAACCGGAGTATCCCGAGGAGGCCCGGCGGCGGCAGATGCAGGGGCCGGTAGTGTTGGATGTGCGCATCGGCCGCGATGGCGCAATCCAAGGCGTGACGCTGCTCAGCGGCCAGCGCCTGCTGGCTGACGCCGCGATTGCCGCGGTTGCACAGTGGCGATTCAAACCGCGCATGGTCAAGGGACAGGCGGTGGAGACGCAGACAAAGATTATCCTGAATTTCAGGTTGCCCCGCTGACGGCAGCAGCCGCTCATCGACGAATGCCCTGAAAGGGGCGAGGCTTCGCCTTCTAACATCCGAGAGATAATGTTTCTGGTGGGTGTTTAGGTGGCGGTCTTGCGCATCGTCACCGGAACCTTGCCTGTCGCGCGCGGCGCGGCGGCAACCGATTGCGAGAGCCGGCGGGGAGAAGGAGTCGGAGAAGGGTGCGGTGCGTTCCCATTCCGGAAAGCGTAGAGCACTACCTCCACCCGGCTGGAAACCCCCAGCTTGTCGAAAATGCGGAACAGGTAGTTCTTGACGGTGTGCTCAGTCAGCTTCAGACGTTGAGCGATCTCGCGATTGGTAAGTCCTTCGGACACGCACCCGACCACATCGGTCTCCCGCGCTGAAAGCAACCCGCCATTGATATTCAGGCAGCCCGTGAGCGGAGGTTGAGCGAGGGCCTCGAGCACGAAGTGCAATTCTGTGCTGCTGGCCCAAACCTGCCCGTTGTCAACACACAGGATGCACTTTGCCAACAGGCGGAAAGGTTCGGTGCGACAGAAAACGCCTTGGGCGCCGGCCCGGAACGCCTCAATGACCGAGGTGCGTTCCGAGGAGTCTAGCAACACGATGACGCGCGTCCCCGGCGATTGGACGCGAATCTCGCGAACCAGGTCGAAGCCTCCCATGCCGGACTCTCCAAGCTTGGCACTGATCACCGCAACTTGAGGCTTCTCTTTCTTTACTAAGGACAGGATGGCGGAAGGGTTGGACGGCGACTCGATCATCTGGAATTGAGCATCCCGCCCCAGAGCGTCCACCAGCAACTGGGTGGTCATGGAAGTACTATCCGCGGCCAAAACCCGGGGCCGGACTTGATTCAGAATAGGTGTTAGATGGGCCATATTAATCTTGCTGGTGCGAACTGGAGCTTACCCGACGGGGGAGGCTACTGGGTACATGCCAAAGAGCCACAGCCTATGGGAAATTAGACTCCAAGTAAATGGCACTACTGGGTAGTATGAATGGCGCGTGCAGGGCTGATAAAGTCTACTAGTTGGATGGTGTAAGCCGACAACACGGGCACCGTTAGGGACTTTGTTCTCTTAACTTCCTACCTCTTGCAGGAAATTGCGATGCCACGTAATCTCGACCCAATTCTGATTCGGTAGTCTCCTCCCCAAGATTCGCGAAAAGACGTAGTGATTCCGCCACTATCAAGCAAGTTGAGAGACTACCTGTTTTTGCAGTGCTATTGGTGTTGCCGGGTGTTCGCCTTTCGTAATCGCGGAATGTGACTCAGAGGGCAGAGCTGTATCCCCTGTTTGAAGTGTACCGGAGTCTGGAAACATTAATTTCCACAGGAGAAAGTCCATGAAGCTTGTTCGCACCGCTACTCGGAACTTAAGAACCGCCGGCGAGTTATTTTCTTTTTTTGGGGGCCGGCGCTGGTGGATCCTGCCCATCATTTTTACCCTGTTCTTGCTAGGAGCCTTCATCGTTGTCGCCCAAAGCTCCTCGCTCGCTCCCTTCATCTACACTATGTTTTAAGCAGGCTGGTTTTAGGCAACCCGCCTTTAGAGCAACATGGGGCTAGGCAACATGGGGCTGGGCAACACGGGCGGGGCGTGATTCGAATCGGGCCATCGCCTTAGGAACCATGGTCCTTAACCCTCCCCGACTTGGATCGGGAGCCGGGAACAGTCCGGCAAACTACGAGTGGAGTTTTGTCGAATGAGTACGAGTCCAATGAGTACGAGTCCTACGAAGCACAGATTCTTGAAGTCCGCAATGTGGTTTCTGGTGGTCTGCCTGCTTTTCGAAGGCATGCTGCGTCTGTTTGGTTATGGGCACTATACGATTTATCGTCCGGATCAGCGGCTGCTTTGGGTTCCCGAGCCGGGACGCACGCTGACTGTGGTCAATCATTTGCCGATAACGATCAACGATCAGGGCTTGCGGTACGGGGTCGATCTAACCGCGAAGCGGGACGATCAATTTCGCGTGATGGCCTTCGGCGATTCCTCGACGCAGGGCTGGGGCGTCGACGACAACTCGCACTACAGCGCCATCGTGGAAAAAACGCTGAACCACGGTGCCTGCGCGCGCGAGCATTTCCAGGTAGTATCGGCAGGAGTAAACGCCTACCCTAATTCGCTGGTCGCCGAAAAGCTGAAGGAAGTGGTTGAGAACGACGCCCTGCGCCCCGATGTCGCCATCGTGGCCTATAGCTACAACAGCAACTTCGAAAAGCTCACGAAGTTACAGGGCGAGGACCGGCAGAAGTTCTTGCGCCGGGTGGAGTGGAAGTCCATTGCCCGCCGCAGCGCCATCTATAACTTCCTGATCGAAGATTTGCTGCGCAAGTTCGCCTATTACAAGCTGCGTCACGTGATCATGGCGGGCACGTTGGACACGCTGAAGGGCATGGAAAATCTGGACATGGACCAGTTCAACCAGAACCTGGCGCAGAGCCTGGAGCTTTGCCGGTCGCACCATGTGGAGCTGATGTTCTTGCTTCTCGGTTCCGATGGCCAAACCCCGGAGACGCCCATGCATCCCTTCCAGAAGGCTATGCTCGATTTCGCCGCCAAAGAACACGTACCCATCGTCAACATGATTCCGATCATTAGCGCCCGGGACCAGAAAGCGATGTTCATGGATCCCGCGCATCCGACCGCGGCCGGACATCAAATCATCGCGGGCGAACTGACCAAAACCATCTCCACTCTCCCGGCTTACACAAGCGCTTGCGATAATCCCCAGTCGCAGGTGAATTCGGCCAGGGCAGTCTCCCCAGCCCAGGTGACTACACCGGTTCCGTCTCGCTGAGTTGGCGAAGCGGAAAGACCGATCGAGGCCGTATGCTTCAGTAGTCAGGGCGGCTCGAACCTAAAGAATCCTCAGAAAAAGGAAGTCTGCAAATATGTGGAAACTGCTGAAACGAGCGTGGCAAGCCTGGAAGGAACTGGCGCACAAGATCGGCAATTTTAATGCGCGCGTTGTCCTGACAGTGTTCTACGCTATTCTGGCGCCCTTTGGCCTTGGAACGCGCTGGTTCTCCGACCCCCTCCGCATCAAACGTCTGCCAACTCAATGGCTTGACCATTCCGATGATGCCTGCGATTTACAGCAGGCCAAGAGGCAATAAAACAGTGTATATCCTTGGAGTTTCCTGCTATTTCCACGACGCCGCCGCGGTACTCTTGAAAGACGGGGCCTTAGTGGCCGCCGCGGAAGAAGAGCGCTTCTCGCGCATCAAGCACGACTACGGCTTTCCCAGTAAAGCGATCAAGTTCTGCCTGGATCAGGAGGGCTTGCAGGGCGAAGATCTGGACTACGTGGTCTTCTTTGAGAAGCCTTTTCGCAAGCTCGACCGCATCCTGATGATGACGCTGCAGACCTATCCGAAGTCGTATAAGGTCTTTCGCGAGTCCATGATCACCTGGATGACGGACAAGCTTTGGGTGGGTACGAAGCTGCAGACGGAAATCGGGGTGCCCAAGGAGAAGATCCTGTTCTCCGAACACCACCTTTCGCATGCCGCCAGCGCGTACTTGTGTTCTCCCTTCGACGAATCGGCCATCCTAACGGTGGATGGAGTGGGCGAGTGGGTGACCACGACGTATGGAGTGGCGCGGGGCAGCGACATCAAGTTGCAAAAGCAGATCGAGTTTCCGCACTCGCTCGGCCTGCTGTATAGCGCGTTTACCGCGTTCCTGGGTTTTGAGGTCAACGAAGGCGAGTACAAGGTGATGGGCATGGCACCTTACGGAGTGCCGCGCTATGTCGACAAAGTCTGGAAGATGATCCAGCAGAACCAGGATGGATCGTTTGCCCTGGACATGGACTATTTCAGCTTCCACCACTCCACCTATAAGACCTACAGCGACAAGTTTGAAGCCTTGTTCGGTGCGCCGCGAGCGCCGAAGAGCTTGTTCTTTACGGAAGCCACGGGATTCCCGCAATACTTCGGCACGGCGCCGGGCAACATGAAAGAACTGTCGAAGCTGAACCAACACTACGCCGACATCGCCGCCAGCATCCAGAAAGTCACGGAAGAAATGCTGCTGACGATGGCCAAGCATCTGCGGAAGACGACCGGCATGACGCGGTTGTGCATGGCCGGAGGCGTGGCTCTGAACAGCGTGGCCAATACCCGGATTCTGAACGAATCGGGATTCGACGAACTGTACATCCAGCCCGCGGCCGGAGACGGAGGCGGAGCGCTGGGGGCGGCCTTGTGGGCCTACAACACGGTGCTCGGGAAGCCCCGGAACTTCACCATGCAGCATGCCTACTGGGGGCGCGAGAACTCCGACGGCGAGATCAGCGACTTCCTGGTCGAGAACAACATCCCGCACAGTCACTTCAGTAGCGAGGACGAATTGCTTGATCGCGTGGTCGATCAATTGACCACCGGCAAGGTGATCGGATGGTCCCAGGGCCGGTTTGAGTGGGGGCCACGGGCGTTGGGGAATCGCAGCATTATCGCCGACCCGCGCAATCCCAACATGAAGGATATTGTGAATGCGAAGATTAAGTTCCGCGAGCCCTACCGTCCGTTCGCACCCTCGGTGCTGGCCGAAGCGGCGGAGAAGTATTTTGAGTTACCCAACGCGGTGAATCAGTGTCCGGCGCGCTACATGCAGTTCGTAGTGCCGGTAAGGGAGAAGGAGCAGGCGACGCTGCCGGCGATCACCCATGTGGACGGTACGGGACGTCTGCAGACCGTGTTCAAAGAGCAGAGCCCACGCTACTACAAGCTGATTGAGCGTTTTGGACAAGCCACCGGAGTGCCCGTCATCCTCAACACATCGTTCAACTTGAAGGGCGAGCCCATCGTCAACACTCCAGCCAACGCTTTCAACACCTTTTCCAAGAGCGAGATGGACGCGCTGGTTCTGGGCAATTTCATCGTTGACAAGCAGATGGCGTAGAGGATGCAAATGACCACACTCACAACTCAAGCCGCGCCGCAAGCCCTGTTTGAACGCTCAATTGACGTTCTGGCCTGTCCGTATTGCGGTGCCGGAGTCCGTTACGATGGAGAAAAAATCCATTGCCAGGATTGCGAAAAAAGCTTCCCGGTCGACAGCGGAATTCCACAGCTGTTCGCTCCGCACGATCCGGCGCAGCAAAAGGGCGACGTCACGGAAATCGTGAAGGCCTTCTATGAGGAGAATCCGTTTCCGAATTACGACGACATCGACTCGGAACAGACGCTGATGGAAAAGGCCGGGAAGGGTGTGTTCGCGCGCCTGCTGGACGAGCAAATTCCCCAAGGCGCTTTGGTGCTCGAAGTGGGCTGCGGCACGGGCCAACTCACGAACTTTCTGGGGATGCGCTACAACCGCCGCGTCTTCGGTTCCGACATGTGCCTGCATTCTCTGCGTTTGGCCAACGGTTTTCGCCAGCGTTGCAAAATCAAGAACGCCGGCTTCGCGCAGATGAACCTGTTCCGTCCGGCATTTAAGCCCGCCGTCTTCGATTTGGTAGTGTCAAACGGCGTGCTGCACCACACGGCCGACCCGCTGGGCGCGTTCCAGTCCATCGCCCGCCTGGTGAAGCCGAACGGCATTATCATCATCGGGCTCTATAACAAGATTGGGCGCCTGACCACCGACTTCAAGCGCTTCCTGTTCCGTGCCTCGGCCGACAAGCTGAGCTTCCTGGACGCGCATATGCGCAACAAGAACTATAACCAGGACCGCAAACGGGCCTGGTTCTTCGATCAGTACAAGCATCCGCACGAAAGCAAGCACACTTACAGCGAACTGCTGAACTGGTATGAGTCAAACGGTTTCGAATACCTGTCCAGCATTCCGAAGATTGACCCCGGCCCCTTCACCGACGAAGAAAAGCTGTTCGTGCCGCACGACAAGGGTACAAAGCTCACCCGGTGGCTGACCGAGATGGAAATGCTACTCACGGGGGGCGCGGATGGGGCGCTGTTTATCATGATCGGACGCAAAAGCCGGAAGGCCGAGCCCACGGCTTAAGCACCGACCCGGACCCGTAAACGATTGCAACTAGAACACTTCCGGAAACCTAAAGGCCCTTGCTGGTAATGGCCCTTTTGTCCTATTGCAAGAAATTGCATGTGCCCGTACCCTACGTTAACGATTGGTTGCTGCTGGTCACGCGTTCCCCCCCGATGACAACCATTAGGCTAGTTTCTCGTGAAACAGGACGGCAGGGTGCCCTGGGGCGTGTTCCCGGGTCGCAGTCAGAAGATGGGACTGAGAGGGCGGAGCCATGAGCAGCAGTGGTTTGCTGGTAGAGGAGAACGGCGCGGTGATCGGGTCTTTGGACTCCGTCGGTGAGGTCCGTTGGTACGCGGTCCGCACCCGTTCCCGGCACGAGAAAATCGCGACTCAGCAGCTGGACAGCCGCGGCATTGAGACGTTTCTTCCCCTGGTAAATCAGGTTCGTCAATGGAGCGACCGCAAGAGGCAGGTGGGAGTTCCGGTATTTTCCGGGTATAGCTTCGTACGCCTGAACTATTCAATCGGCGAACAGCGCATGAGCGTCCTGCAGACCCACGGAGTGGTAAGTTTCGTGGGAGTACAGCGTACCGGAGTGCCGATTCCCGACGCTCAGATTGAGAACCTCCGCACTTTACTCGCCAGCAAGATTCCAGTGAAAGAACACCAGTTCCTGCGCATTGGCCAACGAGTGCGGGTGCGGGGAGGAGCGTTGAATGGGGTCGAAGGAATCCTGGCCTCTCAGAGCGGCGAACGCAGCCTGGTGATTTCCATCGAATCGATACAGCGCTCCCTGTCCATTCGCGTCGAGGGCTACGACGTGGAGCCGGTGTAGCAAACCCGCCGAAGCGCCGCGAAACTCGCGCCCAGCTCCGCAGTGCATCCCTACCACCGCCCAGGTTATCGCGCCAAACAAGATTAAAAGATCGCATGAGATACCGCCATGAGTGATACTGAATCGAAAATCCGAGATACCCAGGCAGCGAGCGAGTTGCGTCCGGACGGTCAAGATCAATCCGGTATTGTGCGCAGCAATCCATCGCCGGCGGATCCCGTGAACTTCTCCCTGCGCGTGCTGCGCGCCGAGGCCGAGAGTCACGCCATCAGCCACGCCCTCCAACATACCGGAGGGAACCGGAAACGGGCGGCCCAGTTGCTGCGTATCAGCTATCGGGGGCTGCTCTATAAGATGCAGCGCTTTAACATCACCCCGGCTGGGGCGGGGTGCCGAGTCGTTCCTGTTTCGGGGAAAGAAGCCAAAATAGATGATTTTTCTGGCGCTTAGGTTAGAGTTAAATGAACCCGCGCCGGCGAGAGGTTCAGGTGTGAAAATGGCCAAGATGAGAATGTCAGCGATGAAGATTTTAATGGCTGTGTGCGCTTTGGCGGCCATGTGCCTGGCGCAAGAGGTTAACAAGCCTCCGGTTTCTGCGGTCGCGGAAACGGCGTCGGCGGACGTCAGTCATGGTTCGCCCAATCATGGTTCGCCCAACGTGCAACTCCAGCAGCGCTATCCCCGGTACAAGATTCGCGCCGGCGATCAGTTCGACGTGAACTTCGATCTGAGTCCGGAGTTCAACCAGTCGGTGACCGTTCAACCCGACGGCTACGTCACCCTGCGCAGCGTCGGCGATTTGCGGGTGCAGGACCAGACGGTTCCCCAGTTGACCGAGAGCCTGCGCGCCGCCTATGACAAGATCCTCCGTGATCCCATCATCTCGGTTGTGCTCAAGGACTTCGAGAAGCCTTATTTCGTCGCCGATGGACAGGTCGGCAAGCCGGGGAAGTACGACTTGCGCGGGGATACGACTGTGACTCAAGCGATTGCCATCGCGGGGGGATTCACGGACATGTCCAAGCATTCTCAAGTGCTGTTATTCCGCAGAGTCTCCGATCAGTGGACGGAGGCCAAGATCATCGATGTGAAGAAGATGGAAAAAACCGGGAGCTTGAACGAGGATCCCTTCCTCCATCCCGGCGATATGCTGTTTGTGCCGAAGAACACGTTCTCCAAGATCTCAAGGTTTATCCCTACCCCCAACATGGGGACGTACATGGGGCATTCCTTTTAGAAAGGCTTTACGGAGGCAATTATGAGCGATGAACCCTCAGTGAATCGCCGCGGAAATCAGATTCTCTCCTTTACGTTGAGGGATTTTGTGGCCGTTGGCTTTCGCCATAGGCGAGTCATGATTTTGTGTTTTGCGGGCGTGTTTTTGGGGGTGCTGCTGTCCGCCCTGCTTCTGCCTTCGACCTATCGGGCGGAGACCAGGATCCTGGTCAAGCGTGAGCGCCTCGATCCGGTGGTGAGTCCGGAGCAGAACGCTCCTATGATGTTTCGCGATTCGGTGAGCGAAGAGGATTTGAACTCGGAAGTGGAGCTGATCGAGAGCGAGGATGTGCTGCGCCGGGTGGTGGTCGAATGCGGACTCGACCACAAGAAGTCGATGCTGGGGTGGCTTGGATTTGGGCAAAATAACGATCAGCGAACCGCCAAGGCGGTGAACCGGCTGAAAGCGGAACTGGGTGTCGAACCGGTCAAGAAGAGTAATGTTATCAGTGTCAGCTACGAGTCACAGAATCCGCAGCTTGCCTACCGGGTACTGACGACGCTGAACCAGGTCTATATTCAGAAACACTTGGAAGCCCACCACCCGACGGGGCAGGTGCAGTTCTTTGAACAAGAAACCGAGCAATACCGCAAGGCGCTGGGAGACGCCGAGGAGCGCCTCAAGCAATTTGATAGCGAGCTGGGAGGCGTTGCGCCCTCGGTGATGCGCGACTTAACCCTGCAGAAACTGGCGGAATTCAACAGCGGTCTGCAATCGACCCGGGCCCAGATTAAAGAGGCCGAGAAGCGGATCCAGGACTTGGGCGCGCAAGAGAAGCTGACTCCGACGCGCATGACGACGCAAGTTAAGAAGGGCGACAGCGCGCAGGTGCTGGAACAACTCAAGGGTACGCTGATGACTCTGGAGCTGAAGCGCACGGAACTGCTGACCAAATATCAGACCACGTATCCTTTGGTGGTTGAAGTGGACAAGCAGATCGCGGATACGCGCGCGACTTTGGCGAAAGAGGAAGGGTTGCCGCTCAACGAGGAAACCACCGATCAGAATCCCACCTATGCCTGGATTAACTCGGAACTGTCCAAGGCCAGAGCGGACCTGAGCGGTTTGCAAGCCCGTGAGACGGCGACCCAGGCTATCGTGAACCTCTATGCCTCAAATGCGAAGGCGCTGGATGAAAAGGGCCTGGCGCAGCAGGACTTGTTGCGCACCCAGAAAGCCAACGAAGAAACCTACCTGCTTTACCGGAAGAAGCAGGAGGAGGCGCGCATCGCCGACGCTCTCGATCAATCCAACATCCTCAACATCGTCGTCGCCCAAGCGCCGGTGGTGCCGGTTCTGCCCTCCCGCTCAGCATGGCTTTTCGGGTTGATTGGGATGGTTTTGGCCTCGGTGACTAGCGTGACCGCGGCCTTCACCTTGGAATACATGGATCAATCTTTCCGCACGCCTGGAGAAGTCATCGCAGAGTTGGGAATCCCGGTCTTGGCCGCCGTGCCACGGCACGCCCATAGCGGCAACGGAAACGGAAACGGAAACGGTTCCCATTCGAGCGAACAGCCCTTCAGCGACGACCATGTTGCTCACCCAGTACAGATTCGCTAGGCCACCCTATGTTTAAGCAATTTTTTGGACTGCGCGAGCAGCCTTTCGGCGTTACTCCCGATCCCCGATACTTGTATCTGGGGGACGGGCACCGCGAAGCTTTGGCGTCGCTGTTCTACGGCATTGAAGCCAACCGCGGATTCCTCGCCCTCATCGCCAAGCCGGGGATGGGCAAGACTACCCTGTTGTTTCACCTGCTGGAAAAATTCCGCAATCGCGCTCGGACTGCCTTTTTGTTTCAGACCCAGTGCAGCTCGCGCGAATTCATGCGTTTCCTCCTGGCAGAGGTGGGTTTGGAGAGCGACGGCGATTTCGTCCACATGCACGAGCAGTTCAACCGCTGCCTGGAGCAAGAGGCGCGGGCCGGCAATCGTTTCATCATCGTCATCGACGAAGCGCAGAACCTCGACCCGTCAGTACTGGAGACGGTGCGGCTGCTTTCGGATTTCGAAACCCCACAGGCCAAACTGTTGCAGATCATCCTGGCCGGTCAGCCCGAACTGGGGGAGAAGCTGGCCCAGCCGGGATTGAACCAGTTGCATCAGCGCATCGCCAGCTTCAGCAGCCTGAAACCGTTCGGGCCGGAGGCGACGGCCCGCTTCATCGATCATCGCTTGCGAGTGGCGGGCTATGCCGGCGGGCGTCTGTTTGATCCCCGGGCCGTCAGCCGAATCGCAATGCTCAGCGCCGGGATCCCCCGCCGAATCAACAACCTCTGCTTTCACTCTTTATCGCTGGCCTTTGCCCTCCGCAAACGAACCGTCGATTTGGAGACGGTCGAAGAAGTTGCGCAGGATCTTGACATCCGTCATCTGCTGGCAGAACAAGATTATGTGCCTGCATCCGACGGATCGAACTCACCATTCGATTCCGGGGGGGGTGACAACTACCGTTCAACCCCGGTTGTATTTCCCGCGGCACGCTCCGCGCCAGTGCCAGCCCCGTCGCCAGATCAAAGCTATAAATCGCGAGCGGGGAACGCTCCGCACCCAGGCAACGACACGCTCGCGCCGATAAGCCCGCGCGAAGCCCGCGACTACATGCAGAAAGTGGTTCGGACCTTGAAAGATCAGGAGCAAAATGCCAATGCCGGCAAGCCGCCGTCACGACCGGAAGAAATCGTGCAATAGAACAAGCCGCCGGGCAGGTCGTTTCGAACCCAGAATTAGAAGGAACCAGGGACTAGAATGAGCCGAAATTTCGAACTGCTTCAGAAACTCGGGAAGGAACAAGACATCTTCTCGACCGACACCGAGCCTATCGCGTTGCCCGAACCGGTTGAATTTCGACCCATGGAGGTCAGTCCGCCCGAGTTGGAAACGCAACCCGCGCAGAAAGACGAACTGACCAAGCTGGTGCAGCGTCTATTCCTGGCCACGGGAGCGGATACTTCGCGCATCGTGGTGGTCGCAAGCATTGAGGCAGGCAGCGGCAGCAGTTGGATTAGCGCGCGCATGGCGGAGATCCTGGCCTCGCAGATTGCGGCTTCGGTGTGCGTAGTGGATGCCAACCTGGCAGCTCCGGGCCTGCATCAGCAATTTCAGGTGGAAAACCATCATGGGCTTTCCGACGCTCTCCGCGATTCCGGTCCGGTGCGCCGGTTCGTCCGGCGGGTGCGGCAGAATCTATGGTTGTTGAGTTGCGGCGCCGAAAGCAGTGAAGGGCAAACGCTGGTCGGCTCCGACCGCATGCAGAGGCGAATTGTCGAACTGCGTCAGGAGTTCGACTACGTCCTGGTCGACGCTCCCGCCCTGAACACTTCCAACGATGGCGTGATGCTGGGATGCGCTGCGGACGGTCTGCTACTCGTGCTCAAAGCCAACTCTTCACGCCGGGAGACAGCCCGCAAGGCCATGCACGAATTGGAACGGGCCAAGATCAGAGTGCTGGGGGCCGTGCTGAATCAGCGTACGTTTCCTATTCCGCAAGGTATTTACGACCGTCTGTAACCCGAACCGAATCTCCGCATCCTTCCATTCTCGACTCTACGTTTCCGCGCAACTTCTTCCTCGTGCGAAGGAAGGCTGTGGTGGCGCGGAAACCGCGATGAAATCCTTCATAGCAACCGAAAGACTGGGTGAGTCCCTGCCATGAGTAACGTTCGCCGCAAGATCCTGCTCAATGTCTTCAAGTTGTTCGATCTGGGGCTGATGGTATTGGCGTTCCTGCTGGCCGGGGCCATTGCCTTCGACCGGCATAAAGTCACGCTGGCCGAGTTTTTTTCCATGCGGGTGAAGGTCCAGAATCTTGCCATCTTCTTTCTGTTCCTTCTGGCCTGGCATTTTGTTCTGAGCGCGTTTGGGCTATACGCTTCGCGCCGGCTTTCCCGGCGCAACGCCGAAGTGTTCGACGTGGTGAAAGCTACCTCTCTTGCAACGCTGATCATTCTGGCGGGGTCCGCGTTGTTCCAGATTCAGATGGGAACCCCTCGGTTCCTCATAGCGTTCTGGGCGATTAGCACCGCCGCCACGGTCGCCAGCCGCTTGAGCTTGCGCATGGTGCTGGCCTGGATCCGCAAGCAAGGGCGCAACCTGCGCGATGTCCTGATCGTGGGCACCAATCAACGCGCGGTCCAGTTCGCGCGGAAACTGGTGAACCATCCTGAGATCGGATACCGGGTCATCGGATTCGTGGACGAAAACTGGCAGGGAATGGACATTTTTCACAACAGCGGTTTCGCCTTGGCGTGCGATTTCGGGGGCGTCTCCCAGTTCCTCCGGAGCAGTGTTGTGGACGAAGTGGTGATGGCGCTGCCCATGCGCTCGCGGTACTTCGAGGCCTCGCAAATTGCGGCCTACTGCGAGGAGCAGGGCATCACCGTCCGGCAACTGAGCAACATTTTCAATCTCAAGCTGGCGCGCTCGTCCGCGGAAGATTGGGAGGGAGACTCGCTGATCACGCATCGTACCGGCCAAATCAACGGCTGGCCGGTGTTGGTGAAGCGGGCGGTTGACCTGGTGGGTTCAGCGGCTTTCCTTGTGCTGATCTCTCCCGCGCTGCTGGTAACCGCGATTCTGATCAAACTGACCTCACACGGACCGGTGCTGTTCAAGCAAAACCGGCTGGGGCGGAACAAGCGGCGCTTCAACATTTATAAGTTCCGCACCATGGTGGCGGACGCCGAAAAAAGGATGGGCGAGATCGAGCACCTCAACGAGGTGAGCGGCCCGGTATTCAAGATCAAGAATGATCCCCGCATTACTCCAGTGGGAAGATTTCTGAGAAAGACCAGCATCGATGAGTTGCCGCAACTGTTCAACGTGCTCAAAGGGGACATGAGCCTGGTCGGGCCGCGTCCGCTCCCGGTGCGCGATTACGAGGGTTTCAGCGAGGACTGGCAGCGGCGGCGCTTCAGCGTGAAGCCGGGAATCACCTGCCTGTGGCAGGTGGCAGGACGAAGTTCGATTGCTTTCGAGCAGTGGATGGAGCTGGATTTGCAATACATCGACCGGTGGTCGCTGTGGCTGGACTTCAAGATTTTGTTGCGCACGATTCCGGCCGTGCTGCGAGGTTCGGGAGCGGCATGAGCGCAGCCGGGCAGACCAATGTTGCCGCTGTGCCGGCCCGGAACGGGGGCTGGTTTGAGAACCTGCGCGCCGATGTGCGCCGGGCGGCGCTGGATAAGAATCTGGAACGCCACGAACCGAACCGGACGGAAAAGATTTCCGCCTTCTTTCGCCTGAACACGCAAGTGGTCGTAGCCTACCGCTTTCATCACTGGGCGCTGGGAGTACGCGTGCCGGTAGCCGGTCAGTTGTTGCGAGCCGGGGGAGCGGCGTTTCAGCGCGCCATAGGCTTGCTTACAGGATCCTACGTCAGCGCAGAGGCTCAGATCGGGCCGGGCTTAGTGGTACACACGACATACGGCATCAATGTCGGCGGCACGAAGATTGGCGACAACTGCACGGTGCAGAGCGGAGTGCTGATTGCCGCCGGCTCCCGGGGTGTGGGGAATAACGTGTATTTCGGGGCGGGAGCAAAGTTGATCGGCGATGCCGCCATCGGCAACAACGTGGTGGTCGTGGCCAACAGCCTGGTGCTTAACGACGTTCCCGACAACACTACGATTGTCGGAGTGCCCGCGCGCATCCGCTTGCGCGGGGGACGCCCCCAGCGCTTCAAGAAGCCGGCGCCCGCGCCGCAGCGGAATTCTTAGAACCTTCAGGAGAGAGCGCACGCCTTGAACTTTTCTTGGACCGACGAGCAGCACGCTTTCAGGCGCGAAGTGATCAAGTTCGCGCAGGGGGAACTCAACGACGACCTGATTGAGCGCGATCGCAATGAGCAATTTTTCTGCGAAGGCTGGAAGAAGTGCGCCAAATTCGGAATTCAGGGCCTGCCGATTCCGGAAGAATACGGAGGCGGCGGGGCGGACATTCTGACCACGGTGTGCGCCCTCGAGGCTCTCGGGTATGGCTGCAGGGATAATGGGCTGATCTTCTCCATCAATGCGCACATGTGGAGCGCTGAGATTCCGCTGCTTTCCTTCGGTACCGAGGAGCAGAAGAAACAATACCTGCCCCGGCTGGTAAGCGGGGAATGGGTGGGAATCCACGCCATGACCGAACCCGGCTCAGGTTCGGATGCGTACAGTCTGAAGACCCGAGCCGAACGCAAGGGTGATCGCTATATCCTCAACGGCAGCAAGACTTTCATCACCAACGCGCAACTGGCGGATATGGTCATCGTGTTCGCCAACCTGGATCCGGCGAAGGGCCCGGCCGGCATCAGCGCGTTTATCGTGGAGAAGGGCACGCCAGGTTTTTCCATCAGCAAGAAGCTTCATAAGATGGGCCTGCGCACTTCGCCCATGGCGGAACTGGCATTCACCGACTGCGAAGTGCCCGCCCAGAACCTGCTCGGCAAGGAAGGCAGCGGCACGGCCATTTTCACCGCTTCGATGGAGTGGGAGCGAATCTGCATTCTGGCCAGCCATTTGGGCGCGATGCAGCGCATGCTGGAAACCTCCACCAGCTACGCCACCGACCGCAAGCAGTTTGGCCAGCCGATTGGAAAGTTTCCGGCCGTGGCCGGCAAGATCGCGGAGATGGACATACGTCTGGAGGCCAGCCGCTTGCTTCTGTACAAGGCGGCCTGGCTGAAGTCTCAGGGCAAGCACCCTCTGCGGGAGGCTGCGATCGCCAAAGTGTTCGTCAGTGAAGCTTGCATCAAGACCGCGCAGGACGCCATTCAAATCCACGGCGGTTATGGCTACATGACCGAGTTCCAGATCGAGCGCGAGCTGCGCGATGCGATTTCGGGAACGATTTATTCCGGTACGACGGAAGTGCAGAAAATGATTATCGCCGGCCTGCACGGGCTCTGATCGATCGTGTCGAGTTTGTCCAGGAGTGGGGGAACCTTGGCTTACGTCCTACAACAACTGCTGAGTGCGAGCGCGAAGCGCTATCCGGAGAAGCCCGTGGTTTGCGCGCGCGGCAAAGCCCTGACCTACAGGGAACTCGACGAGCACTCCAATCAACTAGCGCAATTGCTGCTGGCGCGGGGCCTGAAAAAAGGCGATCGCGTGGGTTTGTATTTCCCCAAGTCGGTGGAATCGCTGGCGGCAATGTTTGGCGTGCTCAAGGCGGGCGGCGTGTATGTCCCCCTCGACCCGCAAGCGCCGGCGGAGCGGATTGGGTACATCATCGGCAACTGCCAGATTAAGGTTCTGATCACGACCGGCGATCGTTTGCACGCGCTCGATTCAGCGGCGCTCCGCTCGCTCGAGTTCAGCATCCTGCTGGGCGCGGCGGGGAATGGCAGTTTTGAACGCGACCTGCCATGGGCTGCGCTGTCGGAGTATCCCTCGACCGAGCTGGCAGTGCAGAACGTTACGACCGATCTGGCCTATATTCTCTATACTTCGGGTTCCACCGGGCGGCCCAAGGGTGTGATGCTTACGCACCAGAACGCGCTGACGTTTGTGCAGTGGTGCGCGGACACTTTTCGGGTGACGGCGGAAGACAATCTATCGAACCACGCGCCCCTGCACTTCGATCTCTCGGTCTTCGATGTCTACAACAGCGTCGAGGCCGGGGCCACGCTGCACATGGTGACCGACGATTTGGCGCTGTTTCCCGCCAGCCTGGCGAATTTCATCCGCGACCGTCAGATCAGCATCTGGTACTCGGTTCCGTCGGCTCTGGTGCTGTTGCTGTTGCACGGGAACTTGCGGGCGGAGAATCTTCCTCGCCTCCGGATTGTCCTGTTCGCAGGCGAGGTGTTCGCCATGAAGTACCTGCGGCAACTGGCGGAACTGCTGCCGCAGGTTGAACTCTACAACCTGTACGGCCCGACTGAGACGAACGTTTGCACTTACCACCGGGTGGATCGCGACCGGTTGCATGGCATGACTAGCCTGCCGATTGGACAAGCATGCGCCAATACCGAAGTGTTTGCCGTAGATGAGAACGATCAGATCGTCGCTGCGGGGAGCGGCAAGGAAGGCGAGCTTCACGTCCGCGGTCCGGCAGTGACGCCGGGATACTGGGCGGACGCGGAGAAAACAAACAAGGCTTGCCTGCCTAACCGCTTTCAGCCGCATTTTGAAGAGAAGATGTACCGCACCGGTGACATCGTCACCCTGTCTGCGGACGGAGACTATTATTATGTGGGCCGCCGCGACAGTATGGTAAAAAGCCGCGGCTACCGGATTGAACTGGGAGAAATCGAAGCCGCGCTTCTCAGCCATCCGGGCGTGCGCGAGGCGGCCGCCCTGGCCATTCCCGACGAAGAAGTGGGGTCTCGTCTTAAGGCAATTGTGGCGCCGCACAGCGCGGGAACCTTGAGCGCGAAAGAGCTGCAGCAACATTGCGCCACGCGGATTCCGAAATACATGATCCCCGAGCAGATCGAGTTGCGCGACACCCTGCCCAAGACCTCGACCGGCAAGGTCGACCGGATTCAACTGTCGCGAACCCAGCCGCAGCCGGTATAAGTTTTTTTGGCCGGCATAGTCCGCCAGACTTTCTTATTGTAGCGAGACTTTCATTCGTTGTTTTCCGGACCTACCGAGTCCAGGGCGTAAATAGGGAGTAAATAATGACCGAGCAAGTCGAGAATGTGAATGTGAAGGACCAGATCCGCGAGTTTGTTCGGGAAGCGGCGCAGCGCAAGGGCGTCAGCGAAGTGACCGACGATCAATCGCTGGTCGAGAGCGGTGTGATCGATTCTTTGGGGATCTTCCGGCTGGTAGCTTTCCTCGAAGAAAGCTTCCGCGTGCGGATCGGAGACGAAGAGATCGTCGGCGAGAACTTCGAAAGCATTGCCGGCATCGAACGATTTGTGCTGAATAAGCTAAACCGTTAGAGATCCACAATAAACCGTTAAAAATCCACAAGATGTCTTGCAGTGCCTCCCCCCACTGCGGCAGGCGATGAGATTCAATATGCCTACGCCAAGCGCAACCCTAAAAGCGAACACGAGCCCGCTGGTTCCGCAAATGATAGCCGAGCGGGCGCAAGCGGCGCCGAATGCTCTTGCCCTGTCCGCCGGGCTGGAGAGCTTGACCTATGCGGAACTAGACCGCCGCTCCAATCAGGTTGCGCACCATCTAAGAGCGTTAGGCGTTGGCCGTGACACGCTAGTCGGCCTGGCACTGCAACGTTCGCCGGAGATGATTGCCGTTGCTTTGGGAGTTCTGAAGGCGGGTGGGGCGTATCTTCCGCTGGATCCAGCGGCGCCGGCCGAGCGCCTTAAGTTCATCCTCAAGGACGCGGATTTGTACATGCTTGTGAGCCAGCCGGGCTTCGCCACCCAACTGCCGGAAGGAAACTGGCGAGTGCTGGATGTGGAGAAATATCGAAGCGTGATTGCCGGCGCCCCCTCGGGACCCCTGTCGGTGTCCATTGCGGCCGAGGATTTGGCGTATGTGATCTACACCTCCGGCTCGACCGGCCTGCCCAAAGGAGTGGAGATCACGCATGGAGGATTGGCCAATTTGGTCGCATGGCATGTGAGGAATTTCGAAGTCGTAGCTGCCGACCGCGCCGCGCATTTGGCGGCCTTGGGCTTCGACGCGGCCGTCTGGGAAGTATGGCCATACCTGGCGGCGGGCGCCAGCGTCCATATCACCCCTGAGCCGGTACGCAGCCATCCCGAACTTCTTCGGGACTGGCTGGTGGTTCATAAGATAACGATTACGTTCCTTGCGACTGCCTTGGCGGAGCGCATGTTAGTGGCCGATTGGCCGCCCGCAACGGCATTGCGAATTCTGCTGACGGGTGCGGATACTTTACATCGGCGGCCGTCCGCGAGTTTGCCTTTCAAACTGGTCAACAACTACGGACCCACGGAATATACCGTGGTAGCCACTTCCGGCCTGGTGGCTCCCGCAGAGACTACCCAGCAGATTCCAAGCATTGGCGCGCCCATCGACAATACTGTGGCCTACATTTTGGACGACCAAATGAAACCGGTAGCTGGGGGAACGGTGGGCGAACTTTACATCGGAGGCGCGGGGCTAGCGCGGGGCTATCGCAGCCGGCCAGACCTGACGGCGGAAAAATTTGTCGCCAATCCTGGCGGGAAACCTGGGGAGCGTCTGTACCGGACCGGAGACCTGGCTCGCTTTCTCCCCGACGGGCAAATCGAATTCAGGGGCCGCACCGACGAGCAGGTCAAGATTCGCGGTTACCGGGTCGAGCCGGGCGAAGTGACCGAGGTTCTGAACCGGCATCCGGCAATCGCGGCCAGCGCGGTGGTCGCGGGCGAGGACGGAGAAGGTGGCAAACGCTTGCTGGCGTATGTTGTGCTGGGCGGCGAGGCCACCGTGACCGCCGGCGGGTTGCGCGGCTTCTTGCTGGAACGTCTTCCCGACTACATGATTCCTTCCGTATTTGTAGACGTTCCGGCCCTGCCGGTTACATCGCACGGCAAGGTTGACCGCAACGCTTTGCCTGCGCCCGATGGTGCCAATACGCTCGCAGACGAAGCCTATGTGGCCCCGCGGACCCTGGTGGAAGAGCGCCTGGCGGCAATTCTCGCGACTTTGCTTGGGATCGAAAGCGTAGGGATCAACGACAATTTCTTTTTGCTGGGTGGCCACTCCTTGCTGGGCACCCAGTTGATCACGAACATCAGCCGATCCTTTGGAGTGGAACTTTCGCTGCTGACATTGTTTGACCACCCGACGGTGGCCGGAATGGCGGGGGAAATCGAACGATTGGTACGCGACAAGGTCGATTCCATGAGCGCGGAAGAAATTTATCAGGCGCTGTCGCAGCCTGCGATGGGACGGAGCGCTTAGTGGCTCAGGGGACGCCAACGTTTCCGCCGCCACGCTCGCGAGCGGAAGATCCAGGCTCGGCTTTGAGCTTGTACCACCTGCTCGATCAGCAGGTGCTCGC
Organism: Acidobacteriaceae bacterium; assembly: GCA_003131585.1. Classification (GTDB taxonomy): domain Bacteria; phylum Acidobacteriota; class Terriglobia; order Terriglobales; family Acidobacteriaceae; genus Sulfotelmatobacter. The sequence continues at coordinate 82,188 of PKVW01000023.1, read as the reverse complement.
GAACCCGTATCCGTTGTTTCACCGATTGCGCCGGGAAGATCCCGTCCACTGGGATCCATTTCTGCATGCCTGGGTGGTCACCCGCTACGCCGATGTGCTGGAGGTGCTGCACACCTTCTCGGCGGATCGCACGCCAACGCCCGAGCAGCTCACCGCAATGGGCCTGGAGCAACTCAATCCGATCGCCCAACTGCTCGGGAAGCAGATGCTTTTTATGGACGCGCCGGCGCACACCCGCCTGCGCGGTCTGGCATCGAAGGCCTTCACTCCCGCCCGGATCGAAGAATTGCGCGGGCACATTCAAGAGATTGTGGACCGGCTGCTCGATGGCATCGCGCGCAACGGCGGGATGGACGTGGTCGCCGAATTGGCCGAGCCGCTGCCCGCCATCGTAACCGCGGAAATGATGGGTCTGCCGGTCAGCGACTGGAAGACCATCAAGAGCTGGTCGGCCAATTTCGCCGAGATGCTGGGAAACTTTCAGCATAACCCGGATCATGTTCCGCGGATGCTGAAGACGGTCGAAGAGATGACTTCCTATTTTGGCGGGCAGGTGCGTGAAATCAAACTGCACCCGCGCGCCGGCCTGATCCATTCACTACTGACCGCGGAAGCGGATGGCGACCGGCTTACGGAAGAAGAAGTTGTGGCGAACGCGATCGTTACTGTGGTCGGCGGACAGGAAACCACCACCAATCTGATCGGCAACGGGCTGCTGACATTGCTGAGGAATCCGGAGCAACTGGAGAAGCTGCGTCGAGATCATGGCCAGGTTCCGGCGGCGGTCGAGGAGATGCTGCGCTATGAGAGCCCCAGCCAGCATACCGCGCGACTGGCGCCCTGCGACCGGGAACTGGGGGGCAAGAAAATTCAAAAGCGGCAGGCAGTCATCGCCGTGATGGCGGCGGCAAATCGCGACCCGGAGCGATTTCCCGATCCCGACCGGTTCGACATTGCGCGCGGCGATAACCGGCACCTGGCCTTTGGATATGCGGCCCATTTTTGTTTCGGCGCGCCTCTGGCGCGGATGGAAGGCCAAATCGTTTTCGAGAGCCTGCTGCGGCGTTTCCCGCGCATTCAACTGGAACCGCAGCCATTGGTCTGGCGCACCAATCTGGGTCTGCGCGGCTTAACGTCGCTGCACGTTTCCTTTGGAGATCGGGGTGGTTCGACGGGGCAAGGCGATGGCCGGAGCCGCGCCGGATATGCCGGGGCAGCGTCCGAAGCGCAAGATGTCAGGAAGCCCGGCTCGCCGCACTCTTCTGACCTCGAAACGGCCAAAACGAATCTTCTGGAACGATATCTTTCGGGGAGTATTCCCGAAAATCGAATTCCGCGGCGTTCACCCTCGGAGCCGGTCCCGCTATCGTTTGCGCAGGAGCAGATCTGGCTGCACTCTCAGATTGCGCCGGATTCGCCGCTGTATAACGAGCCGGTCATCGTTTACCGCGACGGGCCGCTCGATTTGGCTGCGCTGGAACGCAGCTTTACAGAAGTGGTTCGCCGCCACGAGGCGTGGCGCACCAACTTCGATGTTATCAACGGACAGCCGGTACAAACGATAGGTCCGGCAAAGCAGATCCATCTGCCGCTTGTGGATCTGCGCGGCCTGCCAGAATCCGAACGGAAAGAGGAAGCGAAGCGGCTAGCGACGGCGCAGTCCAAGCCTCCTTTCGACCTCAAGAAGGATTCGTTGCTTCGCGCCACGGTGGTGCGATTGGGGGAAGCCAGGTACGAGATTTGCCTTACCCTGCATCACATCATTTTTGATGGCCTCTCCATTTACCGGGTGTTTCTGCCGGAGCTTTTGAGTTGCTATCGCGCCTACTCAACCGGCGACGCGCCTTCTCCGCCTGAATTATCCCTGCAATACGGCGACTATGCTGCCTGGTGCCGGAAGGCGGGGCAGGACAATGCGTATGGCGGGCAAGTGCCGTACTGGCGCAAACAGCTGGAGGGTGCGATTCCGGTCTTGCAGTTGCCCACCGACCGCAGTCGCCCGGGCGTGCAACGCTTCCAGGGCGGCATGCACCCGTTCCGCCTGTCCCGGGAGTTGACGCGCGCGCTGCACATGCTCGGCGGCCGGGACGGCGCGACGCTGTTCATGACTTTGCTGGCCGCGTTCGCGAGCCTGCTTCACCGCTACAGCGGACAGAACGATTTCGTCGTGGGTACGGTGAGTGCGGGAAGAAAACAAGCGGCGCTGGAAGGATTGCTGGGCTGTTTCCAAAATCCGCTGGCTCTGCGCATGGATCTCGCCGGGGACCCGCCGTTCCGCGAACTCATTCGCCGCGCCAAGGACGTTACCCTGGGTGCGCTGGCGCACGACGACGTGCCTTTCGGCGCGCTGGTCAAGGAACTGCACCCAGACCGCGATTTCAGCCGGAATCCGCTGCTGCAGGTGCTGATTTCGCTGGCTCCGCCGGTGCATATCGCGGAGCCGGGTTGGGATGTGACGCAGATGGAGATCGATGTGGGCGCGGCCAAGTTCGATCTCGATCTCGAACTGGATGACCGCCCCAGTGGTCTTCGCGGCCGCTTCGTCTACAACACCGATCTGTTCGATGCCGCGACCGTCGCGCGCATGGTGGGACACTGGGAAACGCTGCTCGTAGGCTTGGTAGCCAATCCCGATCAACGGATTTCGGCCTTGCCGCTAATGACCGAAGCCGAGACGCGGCAGATTGCGGAGTGGAACCGCACCGAGACGGAATATCCCGGCGACCGCTGCATCCACCAGCTGCTGGAAGCACAGGTGGAGCGCACGCCAGAAGCTGTCGCCGTGCGCCAAGAGAAACGGTCGTTGACCTACCGCGAATTGAACACGCGGGCCAATCAGCTCGCGCACTACCTGCGCAAGCAGGGCGTAGGTCCGGAGATCCGGGTGGGTATCTGCCTGGAAAGCTCTCCCGAAATGACCATCGCCATCCTGGGCGTGCTCAAAGCTGGCGGAGCATGCGTGCCACTCGATCCAAATTATCCGGCGGAGCGCTTGGCTTACATGCTTGAAGACGCGCAAGCCTCCGTGGTGATCGCGCGTGAGAATGGGCTTCCCGGCTTGAGGCCGGGGATGGCGAAAGTGATCGATCCGGCAAGCGAGTTGGCGATCATCGTCCAAGAGAGTGCAGAGAATCCGGCCAATCATGCCACAGCCGAGAATTTAGCTTATGTCATCTACACCTCGGGGTCCACGGGCAAGCCGCGTGGAGTTCTATTGACTCATCGCGGACTGCTGAATCACGGCACCGCAGCCATTCGCCTTTATGGACTTACCTCTGCCGATCGCGTGCTGCAGTTTTCTTCCATCAGCTTTGACATTGCCCTGGAAGAGATCTTGCCCACCTGGATGTGCGGTGCGACGCTGGTGTTGAAGACGGCGGATATGCCGCTTTCGGCCCGGGGTTTTCTGGCATGGATCCGGCGGCGCAAGATCACGGTTCTGGATTTGCCCACGGCTTACTGGCACGAGTTGGCGCATCAGATCGCCGAATCTCACGAGCAGGTGCCCGCCGGGCTGAGGCTGGTGATTGTGGGAGGCGAAAAGGCATCCGCCAGCACGCTTCGGATCTGGCGCAAGCTTACCGCCGGCGGGGGGACGCGCTGGATCAACACTTACGGACCTACCGAGGCCAGCGTCATCGCAACCGCGTATGAGCCTGGCGATGAGATTCCCGCGGTGTTACCGATTGGGCGGCCGATCGCGAATACGCAAGTGCATATTCTCGACACCCAATTGCAGCCCGTACCGATCGGCGTCAGCGGAGAACTGCACATCGGTGGACCGGGCGTGGCCCGCGGCTACCTGAATCTTCCCGCGCAGACGCAGCAGAAGTTCATTCACGATCCCTTCCGCCCGGAAGCTGGAGCGCGTCTTTACAAGACCGGCGACATGGCGAAATACCTGCCGAGCGGAGAAATCGAGTTCCTGGGCCGCACGGACGATCAAGTCAAGATCCACGGCTTTCGCGTGGAGCTGGGTGAAGTCGAAGCCGTTCTGGGCCGGCACGACGGCGTCCGCCAGCCGGTTGTGACCGCGTGCGAAGATACCTCCGGCGCAGGAAAGTTTCTGGTCGCCTATTTTGTGGCGGCGCAGCAGCCGGCGCCGACGGCTCTCGCGTTGCGGAACTTCTTGAAGGAAAAACTGCCGGAATATATGGTCCCTTCCGTCTTCGTCGCGCTGCCGGCGATGCCGCTGACCCCCAATGGCAAGGTGGATCGTCGAGCCTTGCCCGTTCCGAAGCCGGACGATTCTCCGGTGTCGCCGGACACGGTGGCACCCAAAGATGAGCTGGAATCGCGCTTGGTAAAAATCTGGGAATCGATTCTAGGCAGGCAGCCCATCACGGTGCGGCAGAATTTCTTTGAATTGGGCGGACACTCCCTGTTGGCGGTGAGGCTGATGCACCGCGTGGAGCAGGCGTTCGGCAAGCGCATGCCGATCGCAACCTTATTTCAAGCCCCAACGATCGAGCAGCTCGCGGACTTGCTGCGGGATGGCTGGTCCCCGTCGTGGTCTTCGCTGGTACCGATCCAGCCGAATGGGTCCAAGCCTCCTTTCTTCTGCGTTCACGGCGCAGGGGGCACGGTGATCATCTATCACAATCTGGCCCAGGCCCTGGGGCCGGATCAACCGATTTACGGATTGCAAGCGCAGGGGCTCGATGGCAGACAACACTGCCTCAACCGCGTCGAGGACATGGCCGAGCATTATCTGAGGGAGATCCGCACAATCCAGCCCACGGGGCCGTATCGTTTGGGCGGATTATCCTTTGGCGGGACCGTGGCCTACGAGATGGCGCAACGCTTGCGCGCCGCAGGCGAGGATGTTGGACTGCTGGCATTGTTTGATACCTTTCCGGGGAAATACGAATCCACGGGCACGCTGCTGAAGAAGTTGTGGCATCTTCCGCTTTCCGAAAAGACGGCCTATCTAGGGCGCAAGGCCGTTCAGTACGGCCGCACCTTGAATCGTCGCGTCACGCAAGGCTTGCTGCCGGAGGCGCTCAAGCGAGTGCGCCGCGGAATTCAGCAAGCCGGTTCTCAGTATGCAACCCAGCCCTTCGAGGGCCCCATGGTTTTATTTCGCGCCAGCCAGAAGTCGCTGCGGGGGGTTCACGATCCTTACGCCGGATGGAAGGAATTGGCGCTTGGAGGACTTGAAATTTACGAAATTGCCGGGGACCATGTCGGCATCGTGGCAGGCCCGCAAGTCGGCACTCTGGCGCAGCATCTGAAAGCTTGCCTGGAACGAAGCCCGTCCCTGCGCTCCGAAGAACAGCTTTGCGCTGGCTGACGAAGACCCACCCGGATCTAGAATTCAGAAAGGTTTTGAGAAGACATTCATGAGCGAGCGGCGTCCATACGACTCAAGTACCGCAGTTCTGGAGTCAGAGTCCGGCCTTACGCCCAAGCCTCCCACCAGCGCGCTGGGCAAGTTGCGGGGCGCGCTGCCCTGGGCGACCAAAGGCGGGCTCGCCATCGTTGACCAGGGATTGATTTCTGGATCGAACTTCCTGCTGGGAATTCTGCTGGCGCGCTGGCTCATGCCGGAACAGTACGGAGCTTATGCGCTGGCATTCTCCGCATTTCTGCTGCTTTCTTTTCTTTACCATTCGTTACTGCTCGAGCCGATGGCGGTGTTCAGCGGCTCTACTTATCACCGGTCGTTGCGCGGGTATTTGGGAGCTTTGGTCTGGATCCACCTCGCCATTACCGCGCTGACGATTGTGGTACTGGGCAGCGCGGCCGGGGTTGCGTTTCTGAGAGGGGAAGGAAACGGGCTGCCGGGAGCGCTGCTTGGTGTGACCATTGCGTCCCCTTGCATTTTGCTGTTCTGGCTGGCCCGGCGCGCCTACTACATGAAGTTGACTCCGGCCCGCGCCGCCTCCGGAGCACTCGTCTATTGCGTGCTGCTGGTCTCCGGGCTGTTCCTGCTTTTCCGTCGCGGGATGCTGTCCCCCCTGTCGGCCTATGTGCTCATGGCGGTGGGAGCGCTTCTTACGGCGGCGTATTTGCTGGCGCATCTACGCAAGGTGCTCAGTTCGGAAGTCCCAGGTCCAAGCGCCCGCCAAGCGTGGGATCGCCACTGGGATTATGGCCGCTGGGCGCTGGCCAGCGCCGTGGCCACGTGGATTCCGTACTACATGTACTATCCCTTGCTGAGCACGTTCCTGGGGATCGCGTATGCCGGGCAGCTACGCGCCCTGATGAATCTCGCGTTGCCGCTGGAGCAGACCTTCACCGCTCTGTCGTGCTTGTTTCTCCCGTACGCGGCGCGCGTGAAGCAAGAACAAGGGATCGCGAGCGTGGGCTTCCTGACGCGCCGGCTCACGCTGCTGTTCGTGGCCGGGGCCGGTCTCTATTGGCTCGCCATCATTCCGCTGAAGGGGCAAGTCTTCCATCTGCTTTACGGCGGCAAGTATCTGGAAGTGGCCTACCTGCTTCCTTATGTCGCCGTCGAAACGGCGCTATGGAGCGCGGCGTTCGGACCAGCTATTGTGTTGCGGGCCATGGAATCGCCGCAGACGGTGTTCTATGCCCGCTGCGCCGCCAGCGTTTTGTCCCTGGTTCTAGGGATACCGTTAACGTTGAAGTACGGTCTTTGGGGCTGCATCGTGGGCATCATCTTCTCGAACGCCGCAGCCTTCATCGTCACCCTCTATTTACTCCGCCGGAAAGTCAGCGTTGGAACGCGGATTCTGGGCGGAGCGGCGGAAGCCGAGGCTTCCTAGCCGGAGGCAATCCATATGCGCTGGAGCCAAACTTTCGCAATCGTGATCGCCATCTCGGCAATGATGGCGCTCGCTTCAGCTCGCGAGTCCGAAGATGCCGGGACACTACGGCAATACGCCGACAAGATCGGCTTCGGAGTAGGGACGGTCATCCAGCCGCGCTTCTGGGATCGGCAGCCGCTGTTCAAACCCACGCTGGCCCGCGAATTCAATCACGCGGTTTCCATCGTGGTGATGAGGTTAACCCAGCCGGAACGCGGCCGCTTCGACTTCGACTCGATCGACAGCGACAAGGAGTTTGCCCGCGAACACAACCTGAAGCTGTTTGGCGCGGCCTTGGTCTACCGCAACGATAGTTCGCCGGACTGGCTTCACTTCGAGCGCGGCGACTGTGGTGGCTGGTCGGGCCGGGAACTGGACCAGATCCTCAAAGAACACGTGCAGGCTCTCGTCCGTCGCGGCGGGGACGACTTTTACGCCTGGGAAGTGGTGAATGAACCCCTGGCCCCGGGACACAACGGATGTTGGGCGCGCGTCCTGGGCCAGGACGAAATGATTGCCAAGACATCGCAATATGCGCGCGAGGCCAACCCGCATGTCCTGCTCGCTTTGAACGATACCTTCGGCCAAGCCGGCGTCGACCGGGAAAAGACGGATATTTTTTTCGAGCTGATCCGGCGGGTGCGGAAACTGGGCGCGCAAATCGATGTGGCGGGCTGCCAGATGCATTTGGAGATGCGGCAGCTGCATCCCGGATACGTTGATGAGTTCAAGTACTTCCTTGAACAGGCGCGCAAGAATAACGTTCAAGTGCAGGTTACGGAGATGGACGTTTACCAGGGGCCGGAGGGGGCTATCTCGGATCCTTACGCGAAGCAAAAGGAAGTTTTCTACAACATCGTTCATGCCTGCCTGAAAGATTCCAACTGCACTTCTTTTACGGTGTGGGGCATTCAGGACGATTTGACCTGGCTGCGCACTCACAAAGATCTGCTGGATGCCAACCCAGTGTTGTTTGACGGCCAGTACCGGAAGAAACCGGCTTACTACGGAGTTCTGCAAGCGCTCAAGGAAGGCCGGTAAAGTTTCCGGGGGCCGTCCTCGCTCCGTATTCAGTTGCGCCTGCGGCCCAGGGAAACTCAAAGTAAAACAAACATGAGCATGGAAATCACACAACCCGGCCTGGGATCGCGCGGACTGCGGATGCTGTTCGCGTTTGTGGCGCTCGGCATCGCGCTGAGTCTGAGTACAGTCTACGTCGCGGCACATTTCGACAGCCTGGGAGTTTCTGGAACCTTGGGTCTGCTCGTGATCCTTCCGCCTCTAGCAGTGCTGGCCGTGGTTGGGCTGCGTCAGGGTGCCCGTTACTTTTCCGAATTCCGGGCGAACTGGAGCTTTGGCCATACTCTGATCTTCCTGCTCTTCATCAGTACGTTGGTGTTCCGCGTGCGTGATGTGGCGGCCGCCAAGGGTGAACCGCTGGACGCCTGGGCCCTGTTACGCGTGGTGCCGGAAGCCATTGTGGCCGGGATTTTGGTGGTGCGCTTGATGAACCGCCGCACGGACTGGTTGAGGAGCCTGTTCCAGGGAATAATTGGCGCGCTTGCCACCTACGGGCTGGTGTGCGCAGTGTCCTCGGTCTGGTCGGTGTACCACACATGGACGCTTTACAAATCGCTCGAGTTCCTACTCGATCTGTCGGTGATGGCCGCCATTCTGGCCAGCGTGCGCGACGTCAAGCAATTGCGCCAGATCATAAATTGGACATGGGCATTATACGGTCTGGAATTGGTCTGGACGTGGATCGGCGCCGCGCTCTGGCCTTCCCTGGCGCTCGACGATCTAGGCCGGCTGGCGGGCATCTGGCCGGTAGTTGCTTCAAACAGCATTGGTGTATCCGCTGCGGTCATATGCACGGTAGCCTTGGCGCGGTTTTTGAACCGCGAGGCGCAGAGGGAAGAACGAGCCTGGTACGCGCTGCTGTTCGGCTTCGCTTTCGTCTCGTTATTGGCTTCGCAAACCCGGAATTCGATGGCAGGTCTTGCGCTCGGAATTTTTCTGGTTTTGATTTGTCAAAGGCGCATCTGGATCGGGATAGCGGGACTTGCCGCCCTGATTCCAGCGGTGTTGTTCACCAGTCTTGGTCCTCGCATAGCGCAGTTTCTGGCGCGCGACCAGACCGAGAGTCAGATCGAGGGTCTTAGCAGCCGCATGGACTGGTGGACTTTTGCCTGGCAGCAATTCATGCATCATCCGTTTACCGGACTGGGAGCTTACGCCGCGGGCAAGTTTGCCGTATTGGGCAAGCTGGGAGTCGGCACCGCCTCGCAGATGCACAGCGATTGGATGGAGGTATTGGCGGGCACCAGTCTCTGGGGGCTCATCCCCTTTCTTGCGGCTCTGGTAGGTTGCTGGGTAGTGCTGGTGCGGAGTACGTGGGACCGCTCTCTGTCGGCTGACGAGCGCCAGTTGCTGACCGAAGTCCTGGGCGTGCTGGGCGTGATCACGCTACGTTCGTTCTTCAACGTGGAACTCAGCTGGCACGCTCCTTTCCTTTACTTCGCGGTGGTCGGATACGCCGAGTTCCTGCGCCGCAAAAGAAAGCAGCAGGCGTTCGGCGGTGCTGCCTCTCCATCCGCATCTTTCTCGCAGCCGCGGTCTTTCGCTCACTCCCGATCTTTTTCGCGCTAATGTCAGTCTCAACCCTACTTACGAGTGGTCCCGAGGAGCGCACCCCCACGCGCTCCTCCGTCAAGCCCTTGAGCGTCATCACCGTGCACAACCGTTATTTGATGAGAGGCGGCGAGGATGAGGTCTTCGAATCCGAGGCTCGCTTGCTGCAGGATCGCGGCTGCAGGGTGCAGGCGATCAGCCAGGAAATGACTTACCCCCGCGGAGTGGCCGGTAAGGTCCGAGTCGCGGTGAATGCCGTCTGGTCGAAACCGTGGCACGACGATTTCAGTTCGACCCTGAGCGAAATCCGTCCGGATGTGGTGCACGTACACAATTTTTTCCCGCTTATCTCCCCGGCGATCTACTACGCCTGCCGCGATGCCGGGGTTCCGGTGGTGCAAACCCTGCACAACTACCGGCTGCTCTGCCCGGGAGCGACCTTTTACCGCGACGGCCACGTTTGCGAGGACTGCCTGGTCCACGGTTTGGAGCGCAGCGTGATTCATGGCTGTTATCGCGATTCGCGGCTGGGAACGGCCACTGCAGCTGTGATGCTCAAAGTTCATCGTCAGCGGAATACTTGGACGGAAGCGGTGAACCGCTACATCGCGCTAACTGAGTTTTCCCGCCGGAAATTTATCGAGGGCGGACTGCCCGCGGATCGCATTGTGGTCAAACCAAACTTTGTGCTTCCGGATCCGGGGCCAGGCACGGGCAGCCGCGACTATGCAATTTTCGTGGGCCGTCTCGTCGACCTGAAGGGAGTGCCGACCATGCTCGCCGCCTGGAAGCGACTGAGCAAACCCATTCCTCTGGTGATTGCAGGCGACGGCCCTTATCGGCCGCAACTCGAGGCGGAGTTGGCGGGCAAGGGCTTGAGCGCTGTCCAATATCGCGGGCGCTTATCGCGGCCCGAAACTCTGGCGGCGATCCAGGGAGCGAAGTTCCTGATCTTTCCCAGTGAATGGTACGAAGGCTTTCCGGTCACGATCGCCGAATCCTTCGCCTGCGGTACTCCGGTCATAGCTTCACGGCTTGGTTCCATGCCTGACATTGTGGCCGACGGCAGCACGGGCTTGCACTTTGAAGCGGGGAACGCGGACGATCTCGCGCAAAAAGTCGAATGGGCCTGGAGTAATGGCGGAGAGATCGAAACCATGTCCCGCGCCGCGCGAGCCGAGTTCGAAGCGCGCTACACGGCTGACCGCAACTACGAACAGTTGATCGACATTTATCGGGCCGCTATCGGCTCTCGCAACCAGCCGGGTGGAGCATGAACCTCACCGGCGGGAACTTGGCGAGTCGCGAAGAGCAAAAGAGCGAAGATCGTCTGCCGCGCCCGATGTCAATTCGAAGGGATTTGGCCGTGAAAGAGAATCGCAAAACTCAATCCGCTCCAACCGCCGCCGCTCCCGTATTTGTGGTGGGCATGTGGCGCTCGGGGACTTCTTTGTTGTATGCCCTGCTGAACCAGCACCCTCAAATTGCGCTCATGTATGAGGGCGATCTGCCGCTACTCTGGCGCCTTTTTCGAAATGGCAAGGCCAAGCGCGATTGGCTGGAGCGATGGGAGTTTTGGAATAGCGCGCTCAGCCGCCACGAAATTGATACGCGAGCTCTGCCGGCGGAAGTGCCGAGCCTGCGCGCGGCCATGGAGTCGGTCTACCGCCAGCATGCGGGACTGGCGATCTGGGGTTGCAAATCGCCGAACTATTTTGACTGCATGACCAGGCTGGCGAAGGAGTTTCCCGCAGGACGCTTCATTGTCATCTATCGCAATCCCGCCGATATTTGTAGCAGCGTGATTCGCGCCGGGCAGAAGTCTTCGTGGTTTGCGAAGGGCGGCATGTCCTTGCGGGCCCTGCTCGGGTATCGGGAAATGAAGCGGGAAGCCGGGCGGCTGGCGGCGATGGGCGCGCAAGTTTACGAGTTGCAGTACGAGGACATGGTGCGCGATCCGGCCGGCGTCTTGACCGGCATCTGCCGTTTTTTGGAGATTCCCTTCGACCCTCGAATGGTTTCTCTCGAAGGCGCCGACCGCTCCGCGATTTACGATGCGGAGCATCACGCCCTGGTCAAGGGAAAGCAGATCGTGGCCGGAGGCCGGCGGGAAGAAATTCTGCCTCCGCCGCTCGAAAAAAAGATCGCGCGCTACGTCAACTATTGGCGGGAAGAATTCGCCGGACGGTGGCCGGCATATCCCGGCCGGGATGCCGATTCCGCCGATAGCCGGCAGGCCGGCTGGATAGAGAGAACCGGCGATCGCTTGATCTATCGCAGCCTCAGGGCTTTCGATCGCGCAGTGGCGTCCTTGTACTGTTTCGCGCCGCTCGGCGTGTTGCGCCTCTATCGCAACCTAAAGCGGTCAAGATTGGATCTGCCCAAGCCGGAGAAAGCTTTTCATTCGGCCTCCGCAGATTAAACAGCGGGGGATTGGCACTCCGGCACGCTTTAAGGCCGGTGCTATTGTCCGGAAGTCCTCCGTTTGCCGAACCAGCCGTTGGAGACACCTCTATGAGCGTATCTTGCTTGCGATGTGACCAGAAATTGGAAGAATACCGGTTCACGCGATTGGAGTTCGTGCCCGACGGAGTGGGCCATGGCTATGTCATGCTGGAGTGCGCGCGTTGCGGGCACGTCGAGTTTCTGTCCGGCAAAAGCCCGCTCCTGTCCGAGCTGCAACCCATCCCCACGTTTGTGGGAGATGGTGACTGAACGAAGACGGCGCTTCCGCCTCGAATCCTGACCAGCCACACTGACACAAAGACTATGCGAATCCTCGGACTCTCATCATTCCGGCACGATACTTCAGCCGCAATCCTGGCCGACGGCCAGGTAGTTGCCGCCGTCGAGGATGTCAAGCTGACGCGCTCGCAAAGCCGGGGACTGCCCGAAGCTGCCATTAAGTTTTGCCTCGAGGAAGCTGGGTTGGGATGGCACGATTTGGATGCGATTGCCGTGGCTACTCGTCCGGTGATGGGTTGGGCGCGCCGCTCCTGGGGTGCAAGCAGCACATTTCCCTTGGCCCCGGTGGCGGGCGGATTTTATCAGGCGAATGAACTGGGAGGGCTGGCTCGCGACCTCAGCCATTTCCGCGTGCTGCGGCATAAGAACGGCACGTCGCCGTGCCGGTTTCTCAGCCTCGATCATCACCGGTGTCACGCTGCCAGCGCTTTTTATCTGTCTCCTTTCGACCGGGCATTGATCCTGACCCTCGATGAAAGCGGCGACGGACGCACGGGCATGCTGGCTCTGGGCGAAGGGACCGGCATCCGGGTACTGGAGACGGTCTCGTTTCCCCATTCCCTGGCGTGGGTCTATTCGCGAATCACCGAACTGCTCGGTTTTGTGCCGCAGAAAGAAGAGCACAAGACGCAATGGCTCAGCCTGGAAGGCGAGCCGCTGTTTAAACCGGTGTTGATGAATATGCTGCGGGGCCCCCGCACCCGCCTCCCCCGGGTGGACTCAAGCTATCTCGATCATGGAGTCACGGGGAGGTTGCGGCTTTCCTCTAAGCTATATCGTCAGGCAGGTATCCCGGAAGAGGGTGGTCCGCTGGCCGATGACCATCGCCGCGCCTTAGCCAGCAGCATACAGCAGGCGTGTACCGAGATCGTAGGGGATCTGCTGGAATCCGAGTGTAAACGCCGGGGCGTCTCCGCGGTTTGCCTGGGTGGAGGGCTTTTTCAGAATGTGCTGTTGGTCGCAGACTTGGAAAAAAGGCTCGCCGGCAGTCAGATTTTCGTTCCGCCCGCACCCGGCAACTCGGGTTCGGCCATAGGAGCGGCGATGCTGGCCTGGCACCAAAAGAAACACCGGGAGCGTTGCGACGTCATGCCCGGAAGCTACTGGGGGCCGGGCTTCGGCCGCCACGCCGTCAAAGATATTCTGGACAACTCCAAGGCCCGCTACGCCGTGCAGAGCACGTCGGAGCGCAAGTTCGATTCCACGGTGCGGCTGCTGCAAGCGGGCAAGATCGTGGGCTGGTTCCAGGGCCGTACGGAATTCGGTCCGCGGGCGCTGGGTAATCGCAGCTTGCTGGCTTCGCCCTGGGCTCCGTATGTCAGGGAAAACCTCAACGATTTCGTCAAGCATCGCGAATGGTTCCGGCCCTTCGCCATCTCGGTGACCGAAGAAGACGCATCGCTTTATTTCGAATGGTCGGACCTTTGCCGCTCCATGAATTCTTTGGCCACGCTGCGAGCGGGAGTGGATGTGATACCGCCGGATTTCTGTCTACCGGGTGGACGGGTACGGCTGCACGTGGTCTCGCGGCGGAGCAATCCGTTGTTTTGGGATCTGCTCAAACGCTTCGGCCAGGCTGCCCCGGCATCCATGCTGTTGAACACTTCGTTCAATCTTGCGGGCGAGCCTTTGGTGGCTCGTCCGCACGATGCGGTGCGGAGCTACTTTTGCTCAGGCATCGACGCTTTAGTGATGGAAAACTTTCTGCTGTCAAAAGCCACGGCGGCGCATGTCCTCGCGGGAGAACATGCCGGCGCGCGCGCTTCCTGACGAGCGAACAGGTTACGGCTCTCCAGCCGTGCGGTCCCCCGAATACCCAAGTTTCAAACAAGAATTTAAAGGAGAAGAGTCGAAATGAGCATACAAAAACGAGTCCTGGTAACGGGGGCGGGCGGGTTTATTGGCCACCATCTGGTGCGGCGTCTGAAGGCCGATGGCCATTGGGTGCGCGGGGTCGACATCAAGTACCCGGAGTATGAAGCCAGTGCGGCCGACGAATTCGAGATCCAGGATTTGCGCAAGGCCGATTGTTGCCTGCTGGCTACACGGGGCGGCATGGATCAAGTTTTCAATCTTGCCGCCGACATGGGCGGGATCGGTTACATCACCGCCAATCATGCCGACATCAGCCGCAACAACATTCTCATCAACGCCCATATGCTCGAAGCGGGCCGCCAGAACGGCGCGAAGCGCTTCCTGTTTTCTTCCTCGGCGTGTGTTTACAACCAAGCCAAGCAGAAAGATCCAGACGTGAAGCCGCTCACCGAAGCCGACGCCTACCCCGCCGATCCGGAGCCAGGCTACGGTTGGGAGAAGCTCTTTGCCGAAGAACTTTGCCGCTACTACTACAAAGACTACCGTTTCGAAACCCGCATCGTGCGCTTCCACAATGTGTACGGCCCGCTCGGAACCTATGACGGCGGCAAGGAAAAAGCGCCCGCTGCCATTTCCCGCAAGGTGGCGCTGGCCGAGAACGGCGGCGAAATCGAAATCTGGGGGGATGGCGAGCAGACTCGATCCTTCATGTACGTGGACGACTGCGTCGAGGGCCTGATTCGCATCATGGCCAGTGACTGCCGTGACGCGCTCAACCTGGGCACCGACGAGCTGGTGACCATCAACGGCCTGGTCGATATGGTTTCGGCTGCCGCGGGCAAGCGTTTGAAGAAGACCCACAACCTGACCGGTCCGCAAGGCGTGCGGGGCCGTAACAGCGATAATTCTTTGTTGCGAAGCGTGGTGGGATGGGAACCCTCCATTCGCCTGGAGCAAGGGCTGGCCATTACCTACAAATGGATTGAGTCCGAGGTCCGTAAATCCCCGAAATATGCGGCCCAATTGAGGGGGCTGGCGACGGTTTGAGAGGGCCTGCAAAGCTCCCCCTAGTAGTTCGTTCCAGATCGGATGGCAACGGATTGTCTCTATGCCTACTGAATTGACTTCACCAGTTTCTGAGCGCGGCATCGGCCGCCGATCTGCTTCCGGGCAAAGCCTTGCGTTCAAGGTCCTGGGGGTCAGGGTGGACGCGGTCCAGATTCCCGACGTTGTCGCGCAAGTCGAGAACTGGATCGCCGCGCGCGATTCTGGGCACTACATTGCGGTGACGGGCATGCACGGGATCAGCGAATCCTGCCGTAATTTCAACTTCCGGGCGGTTTTGAACCAGGCTTCCCTGGTGGTCGCCGACGGCATGCCGCTGGTGTGGCTGGGCAGGTGGCACGGTTATGACATGCGCCGCCGCGTGTATGGTCCCGAGCTGACGGACGCTTTCTGCCGCGAAACGGGCGGCAAGTACCGGCATTTCTTCTACGGAGGCGCACCCGGCGTGGCCGACAGCCTGGCGCGTGCCATGCAGGAGCGATACGGCGTGTCGGTCGCGGGCACCTACTGCCCGCCGTTCCGTCCGCTGACGGAAGCGGAGGACCGGGAAGTAGTCCACATCATCAACTCTTCAAAAGCGGACGTAGTCTGGGTTGGGTTAAGCACTCCCAAGCAGGAGACCTGGATGTACCAGCATCGGGACAAGCTGGTTGCGCCCGTCATGTTCGGAGTTGGCGCCGCTTTTGATCTCAACACCGGCAGGCTGCAACAGGCGCCCCGGTGGATGCGAGAAAATGGGCTGGAGTGGCTGTTCCGCCTGGTTATGGAGCCTAAACGCTTGTGGCGTCGATACTTAGTCTCGGGGCCCATTTTTGTGTGGAATGTTGGCCTGGAATTGTTTAAACTAAGGCAGTTCGATTGAGCCTGTAAACCTCCCTCTGCTGTAAGCAACCAGGTTTCGCACGTGACTGCGGTTCTCCGCCTCAATGGCGGCGACGCACCTACGCTTCCCCCGAGTCGGTGTTAGAGCAAGGCAGCATCCCGCAACTAGCATCGTTCAATCTTACGTTCGACCAAATTGCAGTCGATTCGATGAAGTTGGAATCCGATTGTGGAGATTAAAAAGATGAAGGCAGGTTCAATCGCTTCTATTCTCTCTGGTGTTCGGGCAGGCGGGCGCGCCTCTGTGGTCGCGTTCTCTTTGTGTGCTGTCATTGCTCTGGTTCCGACGCACGCCATGGCCCAGGCTGTCCCGCTGCTGAATCAACCGCTGAACCCGGTCTCGGCGGTACCCGGCGGAAACGCATTTACGCTGACCGTCACCGGCACGGGATTTGCCTCCAACGCTGTGGTCAATTGGAATGGCAGCGCCCGCGCCACGACGTTCGTCAGCAGCTCCAAACTGACGGCGGCGATTCTGAAAGCCGATATCGCGAAGCCCGCCATTGCCACTGTGGCGGTGAGCAATCCCGTCGGGGGCGCCTCGAACTCCGCATTCTTTTCCATTAGCAAGTCGGTGGCTGCCGTCTCCATGCTACGCAACGACATCACTGCCGGGTCGGGTCCGACTGCGGCAGTTGCGGCTGACTTTGACGGAAATGGAAAGATCGATCTCGCGGTCGCCAACGCGAATGGCAACAGCGTCTCCATTTTTCTCGGCAATGGCGATGGAACCTTCCAAGCCCCGGTGAATTACCAGACCGCCCCCGGCTATCCCGACGCGATTCTCGCGGCGGATTTCAACGGCGATGGGAAGTTAGACCTGGCCGTACTGTTGCAGCGGAGCGATCAGGTTTCCATCCTGCTTGGAAACGGGGATGGCACCTTTGGACCAACCCACAAGGAATTTTCCACCGGCCACAATCCGGTGGGATTCGCGGCGGCCGACCTTGATGGGGACGGCAAGCTCGACTTGGCGGTGGCCAATTTCACCGACAATACCGTTACCGTGTTCTGGGGCAACGGAGATGGAACTTTCCCGACTCAAACCGCCTACGACACGGGCGTGAATCCTGAATCGGTCGCGGTAGGCGATTTCAACAAGGATGGCCAGCTCGATCTGGCCGTTCCCAACAATAACGACAACACGGTTTCCATCCTGCTGAATACGGGCTCTCGCACGTTCCACATGCATACCGACTTTGCTACAGCCCCGGTTCCGACCGGTGTGGTGGTCGCCGACTTCAACAATGACGGCAACTTGGACCTGGCGGTAAGCGCAGCGTCCCATAGCCTGTCCGTGCTGCTCGGGAACGGCGATGGAACGTTTAAGACAAACGTGAACTATACCACTGGCGCAAATTCTCAAATGATTGCGACCGCGGACCTGAACGCCGACGGCAAATTGGATTTGGCGGTGGCGAATTTCAGCGACAATTCGGTATCGGTTTTGCCCGGAAATGGTGACGGGACTTTCAAGGGGCAGCAAGTATTTCCGACGAATGCAGGGCCGGGGTGGCTCGCTATCGGAGACTTGAACGGCGATGGCAAGCTGGACATGGCTGTCGTCGATTCTTCCGCAAATATGTTGACTCTCCTGACTGAAACATCTCTGGTCGTTACCCCGACGCTGCTGCAATATGGCAATCAGGAAGCCGGGAAGCCCAGTACCGCGCAGAAGATTACGCTGAAGAACACGGGCACGACGGCGATTACCATTTCGACGGTCACCTTCACGGGAGCGAATGCGACGGACTTCTCACAGACGAACGCATGCGTAGGTTCGCTGTTGTCGGGCGCAAGCTGCACCGTGTCTGTGACCTTCACGCCCGGGGACCTGGGACCGAGGACGGGCGAGGTAATCGTCACGGAGAGCACCGGAAGCTCCACCGGCGCTGGCCTGATCGGCGCCGGCCTCATTAGCGTGAAGCTGGGACCAACCCGGAATTACCCCTTCCCACTCACGTTGGTCGGTACCAAGAGCAAAGCGATGAAGTTCACCTTCACCAACGAGAGTGGACTCAACATCGCGATCACTGACGTTATAGTGAACGGCACCAATGCGGGAGACTTCCCCTTGCAGACCGTTACGGGTGAATGCCCCTATAACGGAGGCACCGTGAACGCGGGAGCCAGTTGCTTCATCAGCGTGGCCTATGCGCCCACCAGCGTGCCCCCCGGGGATGGGGGTGAGACCGCGGCCATGAACATCTTCGGAAACTTCACCCCAGGCCAGGGACAGCAGGCGGTTCTGCTTTCGGGTCACACCACCGCAGTCCAAGTGACGCCAACGTCTCTGACGTTTGCGGCGCAAACGGTGGGGACAACCAGCCCCGCCAAGAGCGTTACGTTCCTAAACGCGGGCAGTACGCCCATGTCCATCACTAGCATCAGTATCCAGGGCACGAACTTCAAGGATTTTGCCGTCTCGCCCTCGGCCACCACCTGCAGCACCAGCGTGTCAGTGCCGGCAAATGCGACTTGCACCATCGGCGTTACGTTTACCCCCCAAGCGACGGGAACCCGAACGGCGCTGGTAAACATTGGCGATAATGACCCGACCGGACCGCAAATGGTTAACTTGACCGGCACGGGGCAATAAACTACTTCACCACGCCTTGCCCCCCTCAGGGCGTGGCGAAGTTTTTACCATCGCGCTCCATTTGCATTTCTGGCGGGTTCGCGATAAGCCTCCGATTGAAACGAAAACTCTTGCTTTAACTCGAAAGGGCGGGGAATGCGGGCTAAGTTCTTACACATTGCGTTTCTAGGGGCGGCGACTAGCTTGGGACTATCTCAGTCTGGAAGCCTGACCACCGTGGCTGGACTTAACACCGTCCAGTACGGAAACATCGGCCAGACGGCTACTCCCGATCCCACTATCGCCGTTGGAACTCTGGAGTTTTGCGAGCATACGAATAGTTCGTATCAGTGCTGGTACAAGAACGGCCCCAACGCCCTTCAACCGGTGAATTTTTTTGGAGGCACGAGTCCGAAAGCAGACTCGACAATTTGGAGCCAGAACAACAAGAACGGTGGCAACACGCCCAATTGCGGTACGGCATTCTCTCCGAACGCTTCGATTTTGCATGACAATGTGTATGGCCTGTGGATACTGCAGAAGCGCATTACCAGCGCGATTTACCCTCATCACAATTACATGTGCGTGGCCATCAGCAACACCGAGGACGTGAGCCAAACCTCGCCCGTGTCCTTCAACTGGTTCGGCTACGAGTTCGATCTGGACACGGTGATTCCGCAAAACGGGCAGGGAAATTATTACTATCCAGACTATCCACAAGCGGGTTTGTGGCAGACGTCCACCAGCGCCGTCCCGCCTTACACGCCCGCTCAAGACCAGGCGATGTGGATCACATACGACTTGCAGGACACCAACAACAACGATAATACGATCGGAGTACTGCTCTGCGCCGTTGACCTGGCCGGTCTTCGGGCCAGCACCGGCAATCCCTGGGTCAACAATTCCAAGACTCCGGCCTGCCTGGTTGCCCATGGGCTTAGCCCTTACACCCAGCGGGATAACTGGGTGCCAGCCAACAACTCTGACTCCACGCCACCCATTTCCTCCGACGGAGAGATGTTCACTTACATTGTCGAGCCCCCGCATGACGGCCACACGTACTTAACGGATCCGAACGACACGCAAGGGGTGGAGCAGTGGACCATCAATTGGAGCCTTCCGTCCCCCAGCCCCACATTTGTGAATAGCTGGGAGCTTCCGTCCACGCAAGCCGGCGGCGATCAGATGGGGTGCTTCAACCCCGGCAATTACTACGACACGATTTGCATTCCGCAGCCCTCGACGGCCGGCAGCGGAATCTACATCGATTCGGTGGGCGACCGGATGCAACAGCCTTTCCACTACACCTCCAATGGAGGCAAAGGAGGGATCTGGACCGCTGCCCGGGCCCTGCAAATTAATCCCAGCAAGAATACTCGCAGCCAAACCGAAGCGGACCTGCGTATTCTCGAGTGGAGCAGCGGCAGTTCTCCCGCGATCGTTCTGTCGGCGGATTATCCGCTCACCGATCCCGCCGACCCCAACGCCTATGTATTTCTGCCCAGCGTGGCGCGCGACCAGGCGGGAAATCTGCAGGGCATCATCGGCATATCGGGGCCCGGCGCCGGTGAGCATCCCGGTCTCGACAGCGTCTACTTGATTCCCGCCACATCCACGATTGGGACGTATGGGTACATCGCCAATCCCAACACGGATGGCGATGCTGAGGACACGGACTCCGCAGACTATCGCTGGGGAGACTGGTATGGAGCCGTGCTCGATCCCAGCGACTCTTGCACGGTGTGGGTCGTGGGGGAGTATTTGCAAAATAACCGCTTTACTCAGAACTACTGGTACACGGAGATCGCGCAAATTCCTCCGCTGAACAATTGCGGGTCGGAGGTCATCCTCTCCACCGTGGCCGTGAACTTCGGAACGCAGCAGGTGGGAGTCACGAGCCCCTCGCAAGCGGTCACGCTCACAAACAATCAATCGGTCCCGCTCACCATCAGCAGTATCGCGACCAACGGAGATTTTGCCCAAACGAACACCTGCGGGTCTACTTTGAACGCGGGAGCCAACTGCTCAATCAACGTAACTTTCACGCCAACGGCAACCGGTTCCCGGCGAGGAACGCTCTGGGTCTATGACGGAGTCAGCGGCAGTCCGCAAGCCGCCAGCTTGACGGGGACAGGCTCCGCCTCCGCCGTGGTTGTGTCTCCGGCAAGCCTGGCCTTCTCGACGCTCGTAGCCGGCACAAACAGCGCTCCGCAGACCGTTACTCTGACGAACGTTGGCGGCGCTCCTCTTACCGTGAACTCCATCGTCGTCAGCGGAGGGTACGCGCAAAGTAACAATTGCCTGGGCACTGTGCCGCCCAACCAGAGCTGCAATATTGTTGTGACTTTCAGCCCGCCCGCCATCGGCAGCATCCCAGGCGAGATCACGATCAATGACAGCGCCTTGATGGCGCCGCAATTGGTCAACCTTTCTGGAACCGGCGCAGCGCCGGTCTCGGTTTCGCCCGCGTCGATTGGCTTCGGCAACACGCAGGTGGGATGCGGCGCAAGTTGTCTACCTCACAAATTGACGGTGACGAGCAACAGCGCTTCGACGCTGAACTTGGCGGTCACCGCGAGTGCGGACTTCTCCGCTGTGAGTGGAGGGACAGCGCCTTGTGGAAGCACCCTCGCCCCGAATAGCCAGTGCACATTGAACGTCAGCTTCAACCCGGCGTGGAATGGGCAGGTGAAAGGAGGCGTTGCGCTCGCTTTTGGAGGCGCCTTCAGTCCGCTTGTCGTTAGCGTCTCGGGAAACGGTGTCCAAGGCAGCAATGCCCCGCTGGTTTTTACGCCCACCTTGCTGGGGTTTAGCAACGTCGTGATGGGAACGACTACTGCGGCAAAAACCATAAAAGTGACGAACACCTCCAGTTCCACGATAAACATCCCGAGCATCGTTCCCAGCCCTGACTATGCAACCACGAAGATGGGAGCGAGTCCTTGCGGCGCTACGCTGGGACCTGGGGCTACCTGTACCGTGGGCGTTACGTTTAGTCCCACCGCCTCGGGAACAACTTTTGGTTCCCTTACATTTACGGGCAGCTCGAGCGTCATGAACCTTTCCGGAACGGCCGTGTTGCCGGTGATCTTGGCGCCGGCGTCGGTTTCATTTGGCACTCAAGCGGTGGGCACGACCAGCCCCGCCCAGACCATAACGCTGACCAACAATCAGAGCGCGGCGCTAACCATCAACGGCATCGCCGCGAGCGGCGACTACATTGTTACTACGGCGGGGGCGAAGCCTTGCGGAGCTACGGTTCCGGCTTTGGGGCAATGCACCATTGGCGTCGAGTTCAGTCCCACAGTGACAGGAACAATCAGCGGTACGTTAACGGTTACAAGCAATGCGCCGTATACCCCCCAAGAGGCGAGTCTGACAGGGACCGGGCAGTGAGCCCGAGCAATGGATTCCGATAACTTAAAGAGGTTTTGCAACATGCATTCTGAAAATTCCGTTGGAACTGCCGGCAGTGTTTTTCTTGGCTCGGGGATCAAAACATCGCTGCCCCCGGCGCTACTTGCGGTCGTGCTTGCGATTGTGCCTTTGTTCTCGGCGGCACAGACTGCCGTTTCGACCTACCACGCCGATACCGCGCGCGGTGGTGCAATCTCCAGCGAAACGCTTTTGACCCCCGCTAATGTCAACTCCAAGGAATTTGGAAAGCTCTTTTCCTACAGCGTAGACGGATTTGTCGTGGGCCAGCCTCTTTACGTGTCCAATGTGCAGATCCCCGGTTCTGGTGTTCACAACGTGGTGTATGTGGCCACCGCGCATGACAGCGTTTTTGCCTTCGATGCCGATAATCCCGGTTCCGGCGCTCCTCTGTGGCAGACGAGCTTCCTCAATCCCGCCGGCGGAGTGACGACCGTCCCCATTTCCGAACAGGGTTGCAAGAACACGGGATTCACGGAAATAGGTGTAATGAGTACACCCGTAATCGATCCGGCTACCGGTACGTTATACGTAACCGCCAAGACCCGGGAGGTTTCGGGAAGCGTGGTCAGCCACTTTTTCCGGCTGCATGCGCTCGATATCACCACGGGACAGGAGAAGTTTGGCGGTCCGGCGATCATCAGCGGCTCCGTACTTTCCTCCAGCGGGAGCACAGTCACCTTCACGCCTCTTCCGCAGTTCCAGCGGCCGGCTTTGTTGTTGAGCAATGGAGTGCTTGAGATAGCTTTCGGATCCAACGGCTGCGACCTCAATGCGCAGGGTTGGTTATTTGCCTACGATTCGGGCGCGACTTCGGGCATACTGCAACAACTTGCGATTTTCAACGCTTCGCCCAACACATCCTTTGGCGCCTCCATCTGGCAGAGCGGCAACGGGCCGGCAGCGGACAGCGCTGGGAACGTGTTCTTCGCCACCGCGAACGGCGCCTTCGATTTCAGCACTGGCGGCCCCGATCTTGGGGATAGCGTTCTCAAGATAAATTACTCCAGTGGAATCCTGAGCGTGGGGGACTATTTCACTCCTGACAACCAGTCCGTGATGGCCGCAAAGGATCTCGATTTGGGATCGGGAGGTGTTCTGCTTCTCCCCACACAGCCAGGAAGCTATCCCAACCTTCTCGTCGCCGGCGGGAAAACGGGTACCATCTATCTTGTCGATCGCGATAATCTGGGACAGTACAATTCCGGCAGCAACCAAAACGTGCAAACGCTGACTGGCGCTGTGGGCCCGATTTACTCCAGTCCGGTGTACTGGAATAACACAGTTTATTATGCCGCCAACAATGATCTGATCAAGGGATTCGGTTTGAGCTTGAACAACCTGGGTTGGTCTGCTCTTTCCACAACTCCCGCGATTACTTCCGCTAGTAAAGTTGCGGTCGCCGGCGTGCCTGCGATCTCCTCCAACGGTCTATCCAATGGCATCTTGTGGGTTCCGCTGAGTCCGTCAAGTCCGTACCTCGCAGCCTACGATGCCACCACTCTGCTCCAGCTTTACAACTCCTCGCAGGTCTCCGGCCGCGACACTCTGGGAAGCGTTGCGCACTTTGTGATCCCGCTGCCAGCCAACGGAAAAGTCTACGTTGGAACCAAGACCCAGCTCGTTGCCTACGGCCTATTCCCCTTCCTGTCTGCGGCGGGAGGAAATCGACAGAGCGGAACTGTCGGCACTCCCCTGCCGGTTTTGCTCTCCGTGCAAGCCTTTAATAGTTCCGGAGCCGGAGTAGCTGGGGTGGATGTGTCCTTCAGCGATGGCAGCAAGGGAGGTACGTTCAATCCCCAAAATGCAGTCACCGACAATACGGGCACGGCGACGACTGCCTACACCCTGCCTGCCAAGCCGCAGTCACTGACCATTACTGCGTCGGCTTCTGGCTATCTGCAAACGTCATTGACCGCCACCGCCGTGGCTGGGCCGCCTACAGGAATAGGGCCGGTTTCGGGCCAGAATCAGTCGGGAACAGCCGGCACTCAACTACTCAATCCCATCGTGGTGCGACTGCGGGATGCTAACAACAATAACGTGCCGGGCCTGCCTGTATCGTTCAGCGACAATGGCGCGGGAGGCAGTTTCTCCGCGAATCCGGTAACGACAGGAACCAATGGTCAGGCTTCCGTCTTCTACACTCTGCCGCCGGTGGCGGAAAAGGTCACAATTACCGCAAGCTATTCCACGCTCAAAGTGAACGTTACCGAGTTCTCGCATTAAACGTAGTGAAGCATGTGTGAACATGCGCAGCGAACATAAGGAGATGAATATGCGCAGCGCCTTCCCTAACCTTCGGCTTGCGGCCTGGTTGAGCTGCTTGGTACTCGTCAGCGCCCACGCGCTCGCCCAAGTGACCCTTACGCCCAGTACTGTTTCGTTTCCGAGCCGCACCGTGGGCACCGCCAGTACACCTTATGGCGTCACCTTGGACAACACGGAGAGCTCCGCGATCACCATCAGCAACATAAGCGTCACGGGAGATTTCTCGCAAACCAACACCTGCCCCTCCACTCTGGCGGCAAAGGCAAACTGCGTGATTAGCGTCATCTTCACTCCTATGCAAGTGGGAACAAGATCGGGTGCGCTGACAGTAACCGATACAGGAACGAATAGCCCTCAGGTCACAAGTTTGTCGGGAACTGGAAATGTCAACGGCATGACGCAGTTGACGATCAGGCCCCTGACTCCGATCGTGACACTTGGGGGCACCCAGCAATTCGTGGCGACTGGCACGTTCAAAGGTGGAACAACTTATCCTCTGACGAATTCCGTTACTTGGAGCAGCTCGGCAAGCAGTATCGCATCCATTAGCAACACTGCGGGCAGCCAGGGTTTAGCGACAGCGCTCGCGGCAGGCGCCACCACGATCAAAGCCGTGATCAACAGTTTTGCCAGTTCGACCACCATGACGGTGACCTCGGCTTCGCTCACATCCATCACCGTCGCGCCAGCCAGTCCCTCTGTGCCGGCGGGCCAGACGCAGCAGTTCACAGCAACCGGCAACTATTCCGATGGGAGCCACCAAAACTTAACCAGCACCGCGGCGTGGAAATCCAGCAAGCCCAGCGTGGCTACGGTGAACGCTGGTTTGGCGCACACCCTCGCTCAAGGCAGTACGACGATTTCCGCTAGTTCGGGGTCTATCACTGGCACCGCCAGCTTGACCGTCACGGCCGCCGTGCTCGCGTCGATTCAAGTGACACCGGCCAATGTCGTCCTGCAGCCGGATGGAACCGTTCAGTTCACGGCCACCGGCAGCTACAGCGACGGAAGCCAGCAGAACCTGACCACTACCGCGGTCTGGAGTTCCAACAACACAGCGGCGGCTACGGTCAGTAATGCGTCCGGCAAGCAAGGCCTCGCGACTGCGGTCGCCAATGGAGGAGCTACGATCAGCGCTACCGTTGGCTCGATCATCGGCAGTACCGGACTCACCGTGGGCACGCCAACGGTAACAGTTTCCCCGTCATCGTTCACTATGGGGATCGGTTCCAACCTGCTGTTTACTGCGACCGTGTCCGGCAGCTCGAACAATGCCGTGACTTGGGAAGTGAATGGAACTACGGGCGGGAACGCCACCGTGGGTACCATCGATACGACAGGACTCTACATCGCTCCAGTTACGAATCCCAACACTCCCGTCACTATCACCGCAGTCTCTCAAGCCGACTCTGCGGCATCCGGAACGTCCGCGGTGACTCTAACGCAAACCGACCCGGTGGGTACTGCCACGGGAATCACGACGGCTTGCCCGAATAGCAGCGTACCCGGCAGTTGTTATGCGGTCGATATTTCCTGTCCAGGAGTCGCCGATTTCACCGCATATTTGAAGGTAACCAGCCCCACCGGCACGCCCCTCGGAACCGTGATTTACACCGTGGGTGCTGGCGGCGCCGGCTTGTATGAACTGAACTTTACTTATGGCGGGACCGCAGTCACCGATACCGTAAGCGATGGATTCACCGTGGTGCAGACCGCTTTCGGATCCCCATTCACGAAAGCCGATCCGGATGGCTGGCTGACTGGACCTGGTGGTGTGCGGCGGCTGGCCTGCCGCTACATTACGTTGTCGCAATGGGTTTACGACAATATCCACCAGGGCAGCACGGGCGCACCGCTGTGCGCGACGGGCAATAGCGGCGGCGCGCAGGCGATTGGCGAATCCCTGGCTCATTACAACGGGAGTTCTCTGTTTGCCATGGTTGAGCCTTCCAGTGGTCCCTCGTTCTCCAACATGGTGGACGCGTGCCAGTGCAGCGCTCCGAACGTCCCCTTAATCTGCAACAGCGCCCACAAGGTGACTCAATGTGTGGGCTTTACGCCGGCAAAGAATTATGTGGATCCGGCGTATCCCGGCGCCTGGTGCTCAACCGCGGTTAACGACCACGATACGCTCCATCAGGCGGAGTTTTTGTCGGACAGCATTCAGTCACCGGACGCTACGTTGGCTTATCCCAATACCTACGTTCGGTTCCTGTACGGTACGGATGACTTGAGTTCCGCCCCGGCGCTGGGAGAAGACTGGCGAACTCTCATTACCACGCCCAACGGCTACGGCTGCGTTGCGGGAACGCAGCATGGAATAGCCGACACCCTGGCAGGTGCGCAACAACTGGCAGGCGACATGGTGCAGTATTGCAAGCTTCCGCAATAGACTTAAATGCGGGCAGCTAACCGTTCCATCCTTCCCGACGAACGCGCAGTGACGTTTACAGGACAAGCTAGCTTAGTTGTAAAGATTCTGGGAGAGAAACACCGATGAGTAAGTGGTATTCATTTGTGCTGGTGGTTGCCGGCTTGTTATTGTTGGGCTCGGCGGCACGCTCGTTGGGACAGGGCAACGCTGTTCCTTTCGTGAATCTCCCCTTGCAGCCAGCCGCGGCGACGCCCGGAAGCCCCGGCTTTACGCTCTCTGTGAGCGGCACGAACTTCGTGAACGGCTCGGTTGTGGCCTGGGATGGCAGCGCGCTGGCCACCACTTTTGTCAGCCACTCGCAGCTGACAGCTCCGGTTCCGGCCTCCAGTTTAGCGGCCGCCAGAACAGTCTCTGTGACAGTGTCGAGTCCAAGCCCGGGCGGCGGTACTTCCAACGTGGCGTTGTTTGACATTACCATTCCCGTGGTTGCGCTTACTTCCACCTCGGTCGGTCCGCAAACCTGGATTGGCTTCAGCCGGACAGACTTGCCGGCGGGATCGAAGCCAACGGCAATCATTGCGGGGGATTTCAACGGAAATGGCAAGCTGGACTTGGCCGTCGCCAACCAGGCTTCCAACACGGTCTCTATTTTGGTGGGCAATGGGGATGCTACGTTCCAATCCCATGTTGACTATAACGTCGGTACCGCCCCTCTCGCGCTGGTGGCCGGCGACTTCAATGGCGACGGGCATCTAGATATTGCGGTCGTTAACTCGGGCGCCAATACGGTATCCATTTTGCTGGGAAATGGCGACGGAACCTTCCAGCAACCGGCTCAAGCCTTCAGTGTCGGCAACAGTCCGCAATGGGTTGCCGTTGGAGACTTCAACGGGGATGGAAATCTCGATTTGGCTGTGCCCAATTTCGCCGACAATACCGTATCCATCCTGTTGGGGAGAGGCGATGGAACATTTCCCACGCACACCGACATTGCGGTCGGGACCGGACCGGCATCGGCGGCCATTGGTGACTTTAATCGCGACGGGAAACTCGATTTGGCAGTCGCCAATTCCAGTGCCAATACCGTCTCCCTTCTGCTGGGCAATGGAGACGGTACCTTCCGGACGGGCGCAATCATCAACAACCTCAAGTCCGTACCACATTCGTTGGCGGTTGGAGACTTCGATGGTGATGGCAATCTCGACCTGGCGATCTGCAACACTGGCTCTAGTGTGCCGGGGGGATCCACGTTGGTCGCCTATGGAAAGGGTGATGGGACATTTCCTCCTCCGTTCTATGCGTATTCGACTGGCAACTCGCCCACCATGGAACTTGCGGCCGATCTGAACGGCGACGGAATCCTCGACCTGATCACAGATAACCTCAGCGTGCTGAGCAAGTACTCTTATCTGATCGGTACTGGCGGCCGAAGCGCGAAATCGTTCCAATTCCACGTCAACTATCCTACGGGTACGGGTCCGCTGGGAGTAACCGTTGGCGATTTCAACAACGATGGCATGCTGGATGTCGCGGCCGCGGACAGCGAGGAAAACACGGTTTCTATCATGCTGCAGGTGCCCGCGGTTCAGGTCTCGCCCACGAGTCTGACTTTCGGCGACTGGGCGGTCGGCACCACCAGCAGCGAACAGAAAGTGACGATCACCAACAATAGCGCCGCTTCGGTCGCCGTCACCAGTATCGTAACCACCGGAGATTTCGTCGAGCACGGTACTTGTAAGAGCGTGGGTCCGCTCAACAGTTGCGCCATCCAGCTCGTGTTCGCGCCCACTGCCGTCGGTGTGCGGACCGGCTCCCTTGCTATCACCGAGGCCGACAATAGCGCCCCCCTAACGGTCAGCTTGACGGGAACGGGTGTATCCCAAGTCTCAATACAACCCGCCACCTTTAACTTCGGAAATGTGACGGTGGGCCACACCGCAACCAGAAACTTCACAGTAGTAAACAATCTCAGCACCGCCATCACGATTTCGGCGATTACCGCAACCAGCGCTCCGTCGGAACTCAGTCAGACGAACACCTGCGGAACCGGTTTGCCGGCCAAAGGCAAGTGCAGCGTGAGTGTGACGTTTGCACCTACTGTCACAGGCAAGGTGACGGGCAGCCTCTCGGTGAGCGACTCGGCCGCAGACAGTCCCCAAACCGCTGCCATTCTCGGTACCGGCGTGAACTAAGCCGTGAATGTGGGGCAAGAAGGTCGTGTCTTGCTGGGAACCAAAAATGGAAAATCCAAAAATCAAGTTGCTGTACATCGCCGGTTCAGGACGAAGCGGAACCACGATGCTGGCCCGTCTCCTCGGCGAATTGGACGGCTTCGTCAACGTCGGCGAAGCGGCGCGATACCTCTTCGATGCTCCCATGCAGGCCAGGCAAGTGCCCTGCGGATGCGGACGGGCGGTATCTCAGTGCGCATTCTGGAAAGAGAAGGTGCAAGCCATCGCTCCCGAGCTTGCCGAGCGAGGGGCTGCGGTCGTCCGTATGCGGAAATTCGCGTCCTTGCTCATGGCTTCCGGTGGAACCAATGCGCCGAAGCAGTACAGGCCCATTTTGGAGGCAGTTACCGCCGTCTATCGCAAAGTCGCGGCGGAAACCGGTTGTAAGGTCATTGTGGATTCGTCGAAAAATCCCGCGAATGCGTTGTTGCTAAGCCTTGCCTCCGGAATCGACTTGCATGTGCTGCACGTGGTGCGAAATCCGCACAATGTTGTGGCCAGTTGGGCCAGGAAGAAAGGCTATTTAGCCACGCACCCGGCGAAGAAAGTAGTTGCCTGGTGGTGGTCCTATAATCTTCTCTCCGAACTCTTAAGGCTTAAGGCTCAAAGCTATCAGCTATTGCGCTATGAGGATTTCGTGCGCGATCCGGCAGCATGTTTGCAACGAGCCGCGGCCGCGGTGGTCGACCTCGCCCCGTCGGCGGACTTTCTAGTCGGTAGCGAGGCGACGGTTCGGATGCAGCATGTCCTGGCGGGAAATCCCGACAAACTCGATTCCGGAAAGATCAGGATCAGTGATGGCAACGGCGGGGCGGCTGGTTCGCGAAGCTGGGCGGTCAATCTCACAACTTTGCCACTGCAGCTACGCTATAAATATTGGCCGGCCACCCGGGGGCCAATCTTGCGGCCGACCTCCACGACATCTTCGATATGACGCGCGGATGCGAGTCCATGGCGCCGGCGAAGCTGGCATCTCATTCGCGCGTGTTGTGGCGCTCAACAGTTCCTCCGACCAAGTCCGAGCAGGAAGACTCGTTCGCAACGAATCCTGCCGTTGTCCCCAGCCGCCTTCATAAAAGGGAGCTCTAGTGAAAACCGCCTTGTCACTTCTTCGCATTCTACGCATCGCGCTGCTGCTAGCCGTATCTTCAGCGGCTTTTGGCCAAGGGTTCAGCGGAGTGCTCACCTGGCACAACGACAACTCGCGGACCGGCCAAAATCTCAGCGAGATCACCCTCAGTCCGCAAAACGTCAATGTCACTACCTTTGGGAAGGTTTTCTCCTACCCGGTGGATGGCATGGTGTATGCGCAACCTCTCTATGTGCCCAATGTTACCGTACCGAATCTGGGAACTCATAACGTGGTTTACGTCGCGACGGAAAACGACAGCATATACGCGTTCGACGCCGATGGGCTACAGACAAGCCCGCTCTGGCATGTGACGTTTCTCGACTTGCCGAATGGAGTCACGACCGTTCCGTGCGCGGACGAAAGCTCGGACTGCAACGTATACCCGGTCTACGGCATCACCTCAACTCCGGTGATCGATGTGTCCACCGGCACGTTATACGCGCTGGCGCGGACTAAGGAAAGCGGCACATGGGTGCAGCGGCTGCATGCGCTTGACTTATCTTCGGGGGTGGAAAAGTTCGGTGGGCCGGTGATCATCCAAGCGAGCGTGAATGGCACCGGAAACGGAAGTGTGGGCGGGAAGCTGCCGTTCAATGCCCGGCTTGCCAACCAACGCCCAGCCCTATTGTTATCTAACAATACGATCTACGTTGGATGGACGGGGGTGCACGGGTGGGTAATGGCCTTCGACGCACAAACGCTGGCTTTGTTGAACGCGTTTACCAGCACGCCGAACAGCCAGCAGCATGGCGGCATTTGGATGGCCGGTGGAGGAATGGCCGCCGACAATGACGGCAACGTCTATTTCGCGATCGCCGAGGCCGGTTTCGACATTAATCAGGGAGGGGAAGACTTTGGCGAGACTCTGGTGAAAGCGAGTCCGGCCCTGCAGGTTGTCGACTACTTTTCTCCCTCCGATCAGGTTTGTCGCGTGACCAACGACTACGATCTGGCATCGGGAGGGCCTCTTCTTCTTCCTCCTCAATCGGGAAACTATCCCAACGAAATCATCCAGGCGGGCAAGGGGGGGTTTCCGTGCGATCCCTTTGGTTCCGGTTGGGGCGTCCCAGTCTATCTGGTGAACCGCGACAATATGGGCGGATACAACGCCCAGATGGACGCGTCGCTCCAAACTGTGCTCGGAGTCCCGATTCTGCAGCAGAATGTCGACGGCGGCTATTGGGGTAACGCCGCCTACTGGCAGAGTCCGAGTGGCCAGTTCATCTATCTATCGGGCTTGTCTGGCGAGAACGGGCTGGGCGATTATCTGAAGGCTTTTAGTTTAACCGGTGGAGTTCTTTCGACGACTCCGGCTGCCATGAGCACGAACATGTTTCCTATCGGCAGCACGCCCTCCGTGTCGGCCAATGGCTCCAGCAATGGTATTGTCTGGGCCGTTGAACGCCAGGATATTCTTGCGGCAAAGCCGGGAACGAAACCTGCGGTACTGTACGCATACGACGCGAACAATGTCAGCAACATGCTATACAACAGCACCTTGGCGAAAACACGCGACCAGGCGGGTCCAGCCGTCAAGTTCGTAACCCCCACCGTCGCCAACGGCAAAGTTTACGTTGGCACGCAAACCGAGTTGGACGTTTACGGGCTGCTCGCTCAAAGCCTGCCGGCACCGGCGATTACGCTTTCGCAGGCGAGCCTAAGTTTCGGCAGCCAACTCACAGGCAGTACCAGCCTCCAGCAGTCGGTTACGCTGACCAACAGCGGAACCGCATCGCTCCAAATTTCCAGCGTGGGGGTTAGCGGGGATTTCGTTTTGAACAACACTGCAACCTCCTGTCCCTATAGCGGTGGCTTCGTGAATGCTGGAACGACTTGTACCTTGGATGCGGCCTTCACACCCTCGCAGTTGGGATCGCGGGCAGGCTCGATCACCGTCACTAGTAACAATGCCGGCAGTCCAAATAGCGTTGGCTTGTCAGGAATGGGAGCGAATCCAACCGTGTCGGTGTTCCTGCAGCCCTCCAGTTCGCAAGTTGGCAGCGGTCCGCAATCCGTAGCGGTCGCCGATTTCAACGGCGATGGATATGCGGATGTTGTCGTCGCAAACGCTGCCGCGGGCACCGTGTCGGTTCTGTTGAACAATGGCAATGGAACGTTCACCCTGAAATCGACGATCGCCACCGGTAGCGGTCCGGCTGCGCTGGTGGCTGCCGACTTCGATGGCAACGGGAAACCCGATCTCGCAGTGGCGAATCAAGTGGGCAACACCGTTTCCATCCTTCTAGGCAATGGCGACGGGACCTTCACCACGGGTGCTCCGCTCACCGGCTTTAGCGGCCCTGGATCTTTGGTGGCAGCGGACTTCAATAACGACGGCCGATTCGACCTGGCGGTGGCCAACGCTTCCAATGGTACGGTTTCCGTCTTGCTGAATAATGGCAATGGCACGTTTACGGCAGGTTCGCCGCTTACGCTGCCATCAAGCGTTCCATCCGCGATTGCCGCTGCGGATTTCAACGGCGACGGAAATCAAGATTTGATAGTGGCCGATTCCGCCAACTCGGTATTGTCTATCTTCCTGGGCAATGGGGCTGGCGGTTTCGTACTAAAGTCTTCCTCCGCAGTGAATGGTTCGCCAGTCGCAATTGTTGTGGGGGACTGGAATGGAGATAAGAAGGTGGATCTTGCGGTCGCGAACCTGACCGCGGGCACGATGTCAACCCTGTTTGGCAATGGCGACGGCACTTTTCAGCCGGCGGTGAACTACACGGGCCTGGCCGCGCCGAAAGGAATTGCGACTGCTGATTTTAACGGCGACGGAAATCCCGATCTGGCCGTCACCAATTCGTCGACCAACACCGTCGATATCTTCCTGGGAAGCGCGAACGGAAGCTTCCAAAGCTCAACTGCCTACACTACGGGATCAGCGCCCTACGGTTTGGCGGCTAGAGACTTCAACAACGATGGCTGGCCAGACCTGGTGGTCGCGAACTCCAGCGACAATACGGTTTCCATTCTGCTGCAGTCGGCGCAGGCCACAATTTCCAGCAACAGCCTGGCACTCGGCGAACAAATCGTCGGCACCGCCGGTGCCTCTCAAGAAGTGGTGCTGAGCAATTCAGGCGATGCGGCGCTCACGATCAATAGCGTGGGCCTCAGCGGCGCCAATTCCGCGGATTTTGCCTTCACCAGCAGTTGCACTCCCTTGCCGGTAAAGTTGCTGGCGGCGGGCGAATGCCGGTTCGGAGTCAACTTTAAACCCACCGCAACCGGGACGCGCAATGCGTCGTTGCTGATCACCGACACTGCGGGCAGCGGTTCGCAGACGGTTGCGCTAACGGGCACGGGCACGCAGCCAGCTGTAGGCCTGTCATCCTCCGTGCTCAATCTGGGGAATGTGGTTGTCGGCGCCAGCGGCACGGGGTCGCTGTTGCTGACGAACACGGGCAGCGCACCTTTGACGTTCACGAGTGTTGTGGCCAGCGGCGACTACAGTATGCTGAGCACCACGACCGCATGTCCTTACGGTGCGGGCTTATTGAACGTGGGAGCAAGCTGCACGCTGGATGTTACGTTCACGCCATCGGCAACGGGAACCCGTACCGGCAACCTCACCATCACCGACAATGCCGCAGGCAGCAGCCAGGTCGTCTCCTTGACCGGGACGGGGACGGTTGCGACGATCAGCGTGTTCCCCCTGGCGCTTGCCTTTCGATCTGAAACGCTGCATGTCACCACTCCTCCGCAAGTTCTCACAGTAAGCAATACGAGCGCTGCCGCTGCGGTCATTACTGTTAGCATCGCTGGCGCCGACCCGACCGACTTCGCTCAGACCAACAACTGTCCAGCTTCGTTGGCCGGAAACAAAAGTTGCGCGGTCTCAGTCACGTTTACTCCCTCCGCTGCCGGAGCACGCTCGGCATCGCTGGCGATTGCGGAGGCGGGATCGAGCACTCCGCTCATGGCCGCACTTTCGGGAACCGGGGCCTCGCCCGCGGTCAAGCTCTCACCGTCCTCCGTGGCATTTGGTAACCAGACGGTGGGAACCACCAGCGCACCAAGAACCATTACCCTGACTAATTCCGGCAGTGCCACGCTCGCGATTTCAAGCATTGCAGTCAGTGGGGGCAATCCCGGCGATTTCGCGCAAACCAATACATGCGGTAGTTCGGTCGCGGCCAAGGCTAGCTGCACCATCAGCGTCACATTCACGCCCGCCAAAAAAGGCGCTCGCAATTCGGCCGTCGTCGTCGTCGACAACGCCGGCACGGGCGAGCAAAAGGCCGTGCTCTCGGGGGTCGGTGATTAGCTCCCTGGACCGATCGATAGCTGCTCGCCGATTCGTTTTTCTCCGTGAATCTGCGTTCTGTGGCGCAAAAGGGCTGCGGGAAATCCATGATTCCTGGTTAGAGGACGATAGAAAGCCACATCGCCTCGCCAATCCCTGGAGGATAGTTATGCATTATGAAGCGCGAGTTTCAGTCGTCCGGCGGATCCTTGGCGTAGTATTGCTCGCATCAACCCTACCCTGCGCTGCTCAGACTCTCGTCGCCGTTGCGGTAACACCAGCGAATCCATCGATCGCCAACCAGACCACTCAACCATTTGCCGCCACGGGCACATACAGCGACGGCAGCCAGAAAAACCTGACCAACTCTGTAACATGGAGTTCGTCAGCGTCGAGCGTCGCCAGCATGACTGCCGCGGGCGTGGCGACCGGGCACAAGCTGGGCACAGCCATGATCACAGCCACCGCTAGCGGCATTGCGGGATCTACCGCTTTGACTGTGAGCGGGTTGCTATTGCTGGCGGTGACGCCGGCAAACCCTGTCATTCTGAAGGGAACGACACAACAATTCAACGCCACCGCCATCCTGGTAGGGCAGCAAACCCACACCCAGGACCTGACTTCGCAGGTGACCTGGAGCGCTTCGCCGGCGTCGACGGCCACCGTCTCCGTTACCGGCGTGGCCACGGGCGTGGCTGCGGGATCGGCAACCATCAAGGCTGCGCTGCGGACCTATTCTGGCTCCGCCGTGCTGAACGTAAGCTCCACTCCGCCGCCGAACCTGGGCCAGTGGAGCGCACCCTTTGGGTTAGGCGCAATTGGGATTCACGCAGCGTTGCTCCGTACGGGTCAGGTACTGCTGTATCAGTACGGTACGCCTTATGGAAATGGCAACCGCTCCTGTTGTTCTCTGGCTAAGGTGTTTGATCCGAACTCCTACACCATTACAGACGTAACCTTGCCCTTTACGCGCGACATTTTCTGTTCCGGTCTCAACATACAGGCAAACGGGCAGGTCGTCATCACTGGCGGCACATACGATCCTCTGCACGAGGACGCTGGAATTTTCGATACGACTATCTTCGATCCCGAAACGGAGACTTGGTCCGACACGGGGCTGATGAACTACGCCCGCTGGTATCCCAGCAACGTCGAGCTTCCGGATGGAACCACATTGACCATGGCGGGTTCGAATCAGGCGGGTAACGGGCGGCAACGCTCGTTGGAGATTTACAGCCCCGCAACCGGAAGTTGGACGGCATTGCCCGCATCGGCAAACATGCAGGATAAGCCGGAACCTGAGCTCTATCCGTCGTTGTTCTTGCTGCCGAACGGTACCGTGGTGGACGCGGGGCCGAACCAAACCACACGTGCCTTCAGTCCCGCCACCAAGACCTGGTCCACCGTCGGGAACATGAACTACGGATACAGGGATCACGAATCCTCTGTGCTGCTCCCCGGCCTGGAAAAAGTGCTGATCTCCGGCGGCAGCCCAACGCCCAATTCGCAAGGAACGACGTACACAAATACCGCGGAAGTGATTGACTTCAGCAGTTCCACGCCAGCCTGGGTCTATACCGGCAACATGAACATAGGCCGCTATCACCATATGCTCGTGTTGTTGGGCGATGGAACCGTACTCGCAGTGGGCGGCGCGCAGAACGGACACTATGGCAGCCCGGTGTTTGTCCCGGAACTCTACAACCCCACGACTGGCATCTGGACGCAAATGGCTTCGCAGGCCGGCCAGCGAGGGTATCATTCGACTGCGCTCCTACTTCCGGATGGGCGCGTGCTTTCAGCCGGCTCCGATAGTTCGACGCCGTGGCAACAGACCCTGGAAATCTACAGCCCGCCCTATTTATTCCAGGGGGCGCGGCCGGTTATCAGTTCGGCGCCGGCGAACATCACCTACGGCGCAAACTTTACGTTAACTACGCCAGATGCCGGCAACGTCACACGAGTCGCTCTGATCCGGCCGGGCGCGGTGACTCACTCCACGAACTTTGACCAGCGCTATGTGGATTTAACCTGGCAGGGCGGCCAAGGCCAACTCACCGTGACCACGCCTTCATCGTCGAACCTTGCACCGCCGGGATTTTATATGCTGGTGATCGTCAATTCGAATGGGATCCCGTCGGTCATGCCGTTTTTGCAGTTGCAGTGAGGTCAAGGCATTCTTTCCGAACAGGGCGTGAGAAAGTGAAAATGGGCGAACCCAGTGCAATTCGCGCGTCCTGAAAAGCTGCGGTCCCACTCCGGGTTTTAGGCTTTGCCGCTAGTGGCCGCCCAAGACATTGGCCGCTGCCTCGAAGGCGTGTTGGTAGGCAACATGGTGTTCGTCGAAACCGGGGAAGCTCGGGTCATAGGCGATCAGCCAATCGGGAAGCAGTATTTCGAAGATCTGCGCGTGGTTTCGCAAACCAAACGGCAAAAGGTCGACCAGAGATCCAGGGCCGGAACCATCCGGGTGGCTGGGTGCTACGGATTGCAATTCTAGCGGGACCTTACCCCGGTATTGCCGGAAGATGCCGCACCAATTCACGGTGCATGGCGAGCCTGATGCGTCTGCCTGAATGTCGGCCGCTTGCAGGCCCTGACTGCCGATCGCGATTCCATCCTCCGCCGCCCGCGCCGCCATCGCCCCCGGCAGACTCATGTCGGGAGGGTTTCCATAGGCATTGACGCCGACCATCAGCAGCTTTGGCGACTCCAATGATCTTTCATAGTCCAACATCGACAGTATGTATTCGCGCCAAACACGATCGGACATGCCGTGGCGCCGAAGTTCAAACATGCAAGCGGGGAAAGTCTCGCCACCCGCTCCGAGGCCGAAACGGATGTAGCCGATCGCGGCATTCGTTCGGTATCGCTGGATAACCGCCGACATAAAAGCCTGGTAATTGTCGACGAAAGCCTTGTTCCAGAAAATTGGTACTTTGCCGAACTTCGGACATTCTACGGTTGGGGCCTTAGACAGGACGTAATCCGGCGTATCTCTTTGACTCGCGGCGTAGGAGGTTGCCCAAACGATCAAGTTCACCTGCTTCCCGGCAGCGATCCAAGGGGCCATT
Organism: Acidobacteriaceae bacterium; assembly: GCA_003131585.1. GTDB lineage: Bacteria > Acidobacteriota > Terriglobia > Terriglobales > Acidobacteriaceae > Sulfotelmatobacter. The sequence continues at coordinate 44,933 of PKVW01000023.1, read as the reverse complement.
TGATCGTCGACGTAATCAAAGTCGTAACGCGGGTTGGCGCCGGGTCCTTTATCCGATTGGCTCCAGACCACGTAAAAGTTGGCGCCGCAAACCACCGGATTGTGCAGCAAATACTTATTCGCCTCCGCGTTCCTTGGTGAGTTGGGAAACAGAGGCACGAACAGACCATGCGGTGCATTCGGCACATCGAGACCTGGAAGGGGCTGCGCGCAGCTAGGAAGAGATTTGCCGCCAGGCTGACTTGATCGAGGCTGACTTGAACTAGGCTGACTTGAACTGCCCGTTCCCTCCCCAGCACCGTCTGCCGCCTGGGCGTTTCCAACAGTCGTGGTCATAGCAATCGTCAGTACGAGCGTTAGCAAAGTCGCCGCTGATTTTTTCATGACAGCCCCATTCTAGCGCTGGCGGAGGAATAACAAGCAGGAAATCGGGTAGCCAGTCAGTATGCCTTCAGACACGGGCCCGCGACGGAATCAAGAGTAGCCAGGCTCGCCTCGTGCTGCCATAACCGCGATGGCAAGCGACAGGAGAAACCCGGACGCGCTGCCGTTCCAGCTAGAAGGGCAGCGCGCCGGCGCGGGTCTACTTTCCGTATCCGCCGAGGGTTATACCAGCCTGGCCAGTGACGGTGTTGTCGGTGATGGAGACTTGCGCGCTGCGGGCGCCGCTGCGAGTCGGGCCGAACTTCACGCTGATCGTGCAGCTGCCTCCGGGAGCGACGGTACTACCGCAAGTATTGCTCTCGATGAAATCACCCGCGTCCGAGCCGCTCACATCGACGCTCTTGACATTGAGAGTCCCGGCGCCGGCATTGGTCAGGGTCGCGTTCAGCGGCGCGCTCTGCGTATTCAAGCTCTGGCTGCCAAATCCCAGCCAATAGGCCGAGAGTTTCACCAAGGGAGCCGGAGTACCGGTCCCGCTGAGGCCGACGATTTGTGGGCTGGTGGCGTCGCCGTCAGTAAGGGCAATACTTCCTGAGCGCGTACCGACAGCCTTGGGCGTGAAGTTCACCGTGATTGTGCAGTCCGCGCCTGCAGCCAGGCTGGACCCGCAATTGTTTGTCTGGTTGTAATCCGACGGGCTGGCGGCAATATTGGAGATTGGCAGCGGGCCGCTTCCCGAGTTGCTCAGCGTAAACGACTGTGGAGTGCCGCTCGTATTGATTTGTTGCGAAGGAAAACCGATGCTGGGGATGGATACGCGCACGCCGGTTTTGGACACTACGAGCGACGAGGTGACCGTTCGTGTGGTGCTTCCGTTGTTAGCCAGAATCGTGATGGGATAAGTTCCGGGCGCGGTGCTGATCGCTGCTTTCACGGTCAGGAAAGCCGATCCGGGGACCGTACTCGAGGAAGAACTAAGCGTGGCCGACAGGCCGGGAACCTCTTTTACTCCGTCGAAACTCAGCGCAACGGTGCCGGAAAAGCCGCCCACAGGCACGAGACCCACGTTGAGTACGGCGCTGCCGTTAGCGGAAAGCGTATGCGTGGCGCTGTCCACGATCATCCAGTAATCGGGGCCGTCGGCAGTGACGGAGCATCCCGCAGTGGCCTTGCTGGAGGGCGCAGCCCAGGTTGAACTCGCGTCCTGCCCGGTTGTCGATTTCCAGCCACTGACGGTCGTGTTCGTTCCGGGGTGTGGCGTTGCGACCGTGAATGCATTGGCGTTCGAGCTGTTCCACCATCCGTTGCCGTTAGACGTCAGCGTGTTTTGGAAACTGGTCCAGTCGGAACCGCTCAGGTAGCTATCCAGGAACACCTGGTTGGTTCCAGAGGACGCAACGGTATTGTCGGTATCGGTGAAGTGCTCCGTCAGCAGGTTATAGGTTTGTCCGGTTTCCCAGTTATAGATGCTGATGCCGCCCTTTTGACCTTGGATGTTGATTTGGCTCGTCTGATTGTTGTAAAGAGTTCCTGCGGTGAAACTGATCTGTTCGGAGTTCCGCAGCTCGAGCCCACCCTCATAGAGATACTGATCGTGCACGGCAAGGTTGTTGTTGCAGACATAACTGCTGGCAACCGAAACGGGTCCCTCGACCACCTCGAAGAATATGCCATCGAGCAGGTTTTCGACGGAAGTGATGCCGCTGGCCTGAACGTTGGCAACGTCGGTATCCCAGTGAATTCCGTAGGTCTGGTTGTAAGCGGTGGTCAGGCCGGAGACGGTGTCGTTATGCGACGAATAAAAGTGCGCCCCGCCAGAGTTCCAGTTGTAGTAAGCCCCCTGCCCGCCGCGCCAATTGTTGTAGGAAGTTGTGACTGACTTCCACAACCCGAGCTTCGTCTGCCCCGTCTGAAATCCGGACTCGCCGTTGTGATTCGCCACCGTGCTCTCGACGGTAAAGTTGGTGGTCGGGTTTTCGATATACAGCGCCTCCGAGTTGTTCCACAAGAAATTATCGGTGTCGAACAAGATGTTGTTGGAGCCGCCCAACACATTGGCGGCGGCATTGTCGCGGCAACTGTTGGCATACTGAAAGGTCAAGCCGCGCAGCACGACGTTCGACTTGCCGTAGATGCGAAGGAGTTCGGGAAGCGTAGCCACCTCCACATCCGCGCTATTGATGTTGGTTCCCGCCGGCGGCCACATATAGACGGTGCCGGCGGTTTCGCTGACGTAGAAAGTGCCCTGCAGCATTTGCCCCGTGGAGAGAACCTGAGTGAGTGGCGTTCCGTTGACAACGATCATCTCGCGGCGTAGCACAATATCCTGCTCATAAGGTAGCTGACCAGACCAACGTCCGCCCTGTTGCGCAACCGGGCACAAGCCCCAGGCATTGGGCCACGCAGAGGTAAAGATGCTGGGGTTGCTGCCATCGGTCTGCCAGTTCGTGTACGGGATGGCTCCGCTGATGACGACCGTTCCATTGGTGGCCGCTTGCAGCGTTAGCGGCACGGCAGTTTCAGACTGCTCGGAAAGTAGAGTGACGTCCTCCCGGTAAGTGCCGGGATTGATGATTACGCGGGTGCCGATTCCATCACGATTCTTAGCGGTGGCTAATGTGGTCGCCGCTCCAATGGTCTTCAAAGGGGATTGCTGCGTACCAGAATTCGAGTCGGAGCCTTTCGTCCCATCCACATAGACGAAATAAGTCTCAAGATTTTCGTTAACGCTAGCCTGAGCTGAGCAATAGATCGGTAAGACTAGGACAAGACACACTACGAGCGTAGACAGTTTCATGGGGGAAACCTCCGTTTTGTGGTTAACTGACGCGAGTGGCTAATCGTCCTGCAGAGCGCTGGAACGAATTTGCTCTCCAGGGAAAGTTGCTCTACGGTTTTTATAGCTCAAGAGTGCAGGCGGAACAACCACTGAAAGGTTCTAATACCCCTTACCGAAGGCCAGTTCGGGAATGAGGAGATAGGACAATGCCCGGCCTCTTGTTCGGTACAGTGTCCCTGAGTAGCGCGCGACGGCCGTGTAACCCATGTGCTTGAATTCTGGAAGGGGTCACCTGATCGCCGGAAAAGTTTTCTCGCGTGTCTGGCGGTTTTGAATTTGCGAATTCAGTTCTGGCCCGTGGCACTGTTCAGCAGATCTATCACATACTGCGGAGTCGCGGTGTTCGGGCTGGAGTCTGACACCGGCCAGATGACGAGATTGACTTTCTTGCCTTTGGAAATCCAGGGCTGCAGTTCGCTGTCGATGGAATCGAAGACATATTGAGGGCTGGTTCCTGGTCCCAGGTCTACGTCGGCCCACTTCACGTAGAAGTTGGCCCCGGTTACTGCCGGATTCGTCATCAAGTACGTTTGCACATCGGTATAGTAGGGCGCGCCGGAAGTCGGAGGAAATAACACTTCCATCGAGACTGGAGTGGGGGCGGCGGCGGCTGTTTGAATCGCCGTGGCATAAGCGGCATCGTAACCCGTGAAGTTCGAATCGAATCCCGTCAGCCAGTCCTCCCAATACAGCTCCATTATCGTGGCATGGTGCAGTACGGCGAAGGGAAGAAGAGGGACGAGAGAGCCGGTCTGGCCCCCTCCGCTGGGATCACTCTGGGTGAGCGTCTGCAATTCCAGGGGCACTTGCCCGGCGTACTGGTTGAAGAGATTGCACCAATCGACCGTGCAATCGGGATAGTTCGTCAGGTCGGACGATTGCAGGCCCTGGCTTCCAATGCCGATTCCATCCTGTACTGCGCGTGCCGCTACCGCATCGGGGACGCCCCCGTCGTTGTAGATGGCGTTGAGTCCAACCATCAGTTGAATCGGCGAATTAAGGGTTTTTTCGTAGTCGAGCATTTGCGTAAGGTAGTTGGTCCACACGTTCGTGCTAGCCGAGCTCAGACCCCAACCGCCGAACGCAGCCTGGCACACGCCAGTCGGGTCGTTTTCAAAGCCGAGAGCAGGGTAGGTCTCTCCGCCGCGCGCCAGGCCTATGCGGATGTAGCCAATGGATGAATTTCCGGAATAATGTCGCACCACGGCCGCCATAAATGCCTGGTAATTTGTCTGGAACTCAGGCCGGAAGTAGTCAGGAATAAGCTCCGTGCTGCCATCAGGTGCGGTGCAAGTTGCCGTAAAGGGGTGTGGCGGAGGTGTAATTTGAGTCTTTGATCCCACCCCCACTCCACTACAAGCCGCCAGACCGAGACTGAACACAAGCAGGAAAGCAACCTTCTTCATTAAAGACTTCTCCGAATAAATGAATGGGCAGCAGGCGTCCCGCCCCTGTATGTCAATACTAACCCGGCAGGAGAGGAAAAGTTTTGCCTCACTAGGACATGCCCCGCAGTGCGCTCGCAGGTTTCGCAGTCGCTGTCATTGTCAAAAGGGCCGGGCCCAAATCGGGACACCATTGATCCAAAAGCGGATGACTTTTTGCGGAATCGTCCCCTTCGCGTTGTCTTCGGTACCACTAACTGGATAGCATCAAGACCAGAAGCCTCCATGCTCAGAGAACGCTACAGTAAACGAGCCTTTCGCCATGATCTTGCCGGCTTGCTGGCTGTCCCATTATTGGTGACCGCCAGCATCGCCCAGGTCTCGGTCCCCTCGTATCACAACGACCGGCAGCGTAGCGGCCACAATATTGAAGAGACCATGCTCACACTCCACAACGTGACCGTAAAGCACTTTGGCAAGCTGTTTTCGCAGCCCGTTGATGGCTATATCTACGCTCAGCCGCTTTATCAGCAGGACGTCATTCTCGCCAACAAAACTGCGCATAACGTCGTATTTGCCGCCACCATGAACGACAGTGTCTATGCCTTCGATGCGGACAGTAACACGGGCAGCAATGCCCAGCCGCTGTGGCAGGCCAGCTTCATTAATCCCAGCCGGGGAATTACGCCGGTCCCAACGGCTGACGTGGGTTGCTCCGATATCATCACATCCGAAATCGGCGTTTTGAGCACTCCAGTGCTCGATACCGTTCGAGGCACGCTCTACGTGCTTGCCCGGACTAAGGAATCGGGGCAATACGTGCAGCGCCTGCACGCACTCGACGTAGGCAGTGGCGCCGAGAAGTTCGGAGGGCCCGTCGTCATTCAAGCTTCCGTACCCGGCACCGGCGGTGGTTCTTCGGGAGGAATAATTCAATTTCAGCCCCTGATTCAGAACCAGCGCAGCGCTCTGTTGCTGCAAGGCGGTCTCGTTTACATTGCCTGGGGTTCCCATTGCGATGCCGGCGCTTACCATGGCTGGCTGATGGCGTACGACGCAGCTACGCTGCAACAGGCGGCTGTCTGGGTCAGCACGCCGAACGGGAATAGGGGCGCGATCTGGGAGAGTGGAAATGGTCCGTCGGGGGACGCGTCCGGCAACGTGTTTGTTGCGATCGGGAATGGAACGTTCGATGTCAACAATTCAGGGCTCGACTATGGGCAGAGCATTGTGAAGCTTTCGCCCCCCGCCCATGGCGCGTTCTCGGTGCTGGACTACTTCACTCCGTATAACGCCCTCAACCTGGATCCTGAAGACATGGACATCGGCTCTGGCGGGGCTGCGCTGCTGCCCAATCAGGACAGCGGTCCTCACCTTCATCTCCTGGTTCAAGCCGACAAGGAGGGAACCGTTTATCTGATCGACCGTGATCAGATGGGCCACTACAATCCGCATAACAACGACCAGATCGTACAAAGCATTCCAAAGGCCGAGCTCGGTATGTGGAACTCGCCGGCATTGTTCGATAACACTATTTATCTCGGAGGCAGCGGAGATTACCTAAAGGCTTTTTCCTTCAATTCCAGCGCCGGTCTTTTGTCTTTGACTCCGGCCTCGCAGACGGCAAATACATTCGGCTATCCGGGCACGACGCCCTCTATCTCGAGTAACAACCACCGCAACGGCATTGTCTGGACGCTGGACAATGCAAGCTTCAAGGACAATACCGGAGCCGTGCTGCACGCCTACGATGCAGGCAATCTCGCTATAGAACTCTATAGCAGCAACCAGGATCCCGCGCGCGATAACCCCGGGCCCGCCGTGAAGTTCGCGGTTCCCACCGTGGCCAACGGCAAAGTGTATGTCGGCACCCAGACGCAATTGAGCGTGTTCGGTCTTTACCCAGCCCCCGAAGCGTCCTCGGGGGTGACAATAACGAGTGCGCCAACGACGAACGTGCCGCAAACCGGTTCAAACTGAGTTAGATTAGGCGGCTATTCGTGCCTCGAAACTCTTAAGCGCGGCCGCCGTTATTGAGACGATGTTTCCTGCAAGCGACGTTCGATCACCGTGGAGGCCCAGCAAGGCGTTTTTCGGGTTCCGCAGTTATCTGAAGGCATTGCGGCAAATGCAATCATCGTGCCGCCAGACACCGGCCGTCAGAATGTTGATTTGACAGGATCGCCGCTTTTGACGACAATAATTGGACGGTGAGTGCGAGTTCTCTTTCCCCTTCACTTGTCGCTCCTCAATCCCCCCTTTAGAGGAGTTCCCGGGCTGCCTTGTCTAGATCGTTGAGGTGTGCGGGTATGTCTAGTCCTCAGCAACTGGCTTGTTTTCTATGTTTATTCGCGTTGCCCCTGCGGCTCGCGCCATCGGTTTTGGGCGCAAGTCCGCGGCGTCCAATGCTCTCCGTAGGACCAGTTTTGGCGGTGCCGCAGGGCCAGGGCCCGGTCGCGACTTTTTCGCCCACCGCGTTAAATTTTGGAAGTCAAGCCGTTGGAACCTCCAGCTCACCGCTGCCCGTCACGCTTACCAACACGGGGGGCTCGAACTTGAACTCGATCAATCTCAAGGTATACGGCGTCAACCACGCAGACTTTTCTCAGAGTAATAACTGCCAAGCGCCCCTGGCACCGCAGGCGAGTTGCACGATCAACGTTACGTTCACGCCGTCCGCGCCGGGAAGCCGCGCTGCATTCCTCAATGTCGCCGATAGCCCGCAAGCAGTAAGCCTGGCTGGATCCGGTACCGCGCCGGCGGCCGATCTCTCAGCCGGAGATCTTAACTTTGGCACCCAACTCGTGGGCACCGCCAGCCTGCCGCAAAGCATTTCGATCACTAATTCCGGCGCCGCTCCGCTGCTCTTTACCGGCATCACCGCCACCGGCGACTTCGCGCAAACCAACAACTGCGGAAGCTCACTCGATCCCGCCGGAGTCTGCACGGTCAATGTTACTTTTTCCCCCTCTATGGGTTGGAGCCGGGGTGGTAACTTGGCCTTCACGGACAACGTCAGTGGAAGTCCCCAGGTCGTCGTGTTGGTTGGGATGGGCAATGCCGGGGCCACAGCTAGTCTTTCCACTAGTTCCATACCGTTCGGTTCGCAGAGTGTGGGTGCCACCGCGACGAAGAGTTTCTCTCTGACCAACAACGGTACTGCCTCCCTCAATGTAAATGGCGTTTTTGCCAGCGGCGATTACTCCCAATCGAACAATTGCGTTGGCTCGCTGAACCCCGCTTCAACATGCACGGTGACGGTTTCGTTCACTCCAGTGAGCGCCGGGCGGCGGCTGGGCCGTGTGACTTTGCTCGACACCGATCCGTCGTTGCTGCAAAGCGTAAGCTTGACGGGCACGGGTACGACCCCAAGCACCACGGTCAGCATCAGTCCTCGCGTGGCCTCGCTCACTCTGACACAGACGCAGCAGTTCACGGCTTCGATCAGCGGCCAGGTTTCGTCCAACGTCACTTGGTCGGTGGACTCAACCGTGGGAGGGAACTCGACTAGCGGCACCATATCGGCGGCGGGGCTTTACACCCCTCCCGCGATTGCAGGGGCGCATTCTGTCTCGGCCGGTAGCATTTCCGATTCCACGCAGACCGCCGCCGTGCAGTTAGTGGTGACCGATTATCCGGGCGCGTTTACCCAAAAGAATGACACCATGCGCACCGGGCAGAACCTGCAAGAGACCGTTCTCTCTACCAGCAACGTGAACCAGAGTCAGTTCGGTAAACTCTTTTCGTACCCTGTGGATGGCTACATCTACGCGCAGCCGCTATACATCGAGAACCTAAACCTGCCCGGGCAGGGTACACATAACGTGGTGTACGTCGCCACCGAAAACGATAGCGTTTACGCTTTCGACGCGGACGGTCTGCTTAGTCAACCATTGTGGTACGCCAGTCTCCTGAATCCTGGCTATACCGCTATCCCCCGGGCATTGCTGGAGAAAGGCAACGACTTGACGCCGCTCGTCGGAATCACAGCCACGCCGGTGATTGACCCCACGACGAATACGATGTTCGTTCTCGCGCGAAGCGTGGCTGGAAGCGCCTATTCCCAGAACTTGTATGCGATCGACATTACCACTGGAGCGCAAAAACCGGGCAGTCCGGTGCAGATCCAGGCTTCGGTTAGCGGCAAAGGGGAAGGCAGCAGTGGTGGCCAGCTTTCTTTCAATTTGCAGTATGAAAATCCCCGGGCGGGTCTGTTGCTGGCCAACGGCGTCATCTATTTAACGTGGGGCTCACTCGAGGACCGGCAACCCTTTCACGGCTGGGTTATGGGCTTCAACGAGGCTACTCTGCAGTTGGTCGCCGCTTGGGCCAGCACGCCCAACGGAAATGAAGGGGGGATCTGGCAGGGCGGCGGGGGCTTGGCGGCCGATTCGAGCGGAAATATCTTTCTGGCCATGGGCAACGGCACCTTCGATGCCAGCGCTGGCGGGGCGGACTATGGCAGCAGCGTCGTGAAGCTTACGAATACAGGTTCGGCTCTGGCCGTGGCCGACTACTTCACGCCCTTCAATCAGCTTTTCCTCACCACTCTGAACTGGGATTTGGGCGCCGGCGGGACCGTGCTCTTACCCGATCAACCTGGAAGTTATCCGCATGTGGCCCTGGCGGGCGGCAAGGGCAGCACAATCTATCTGCTGAACCGCGACAGCCTAGGACAGTTCAACCCGGCTGGCAATCAAGTGCTACTAACGCTGCCCGCTGCGGTGGGTCCTGTCACCGAAACCGGCGGTTCCCGCGGAGGGCCGGCTTATTGGCAAGGACAGGTCTATTACTCGGGCGCCGGAGATACTCCCAAACAATTTGGCCTATTGAACGGAATGATTTCTGCCCTGCCCGTTGCCAAGGGACCGATCGCGTTCGGATACCCGGGCGCTGCGCCAGTCATCTCGGCGAATGGCAACATCAACGGGATCCTGTGGCTGCTGCAAGTCGATCAATATAGCAACAGCGGTGCCGCGGTGCTCCGGGCGTTTGATGCTGCAAACATCGCCCACGAACTTTACGATAGCAAGCAGAACGCTTCGCGGGACACGGCCGGACCCGCAGTCAAGTTCTCTGTTCCCACGGTGGCAAATGGTAAGGTGTACGTCGGTACCCAGACGGAACTGGACGTATTCGGCCTCTTGCCATGAAAGTTTCCGATTCCAGGCGGCCCGGGGTTGGGCGACCATTTTTGGCTTCGTAGTCGGCTTGTCCCAAGTCCCTAAGTTGTCCTCCCATCGCGAATTGAAATTGGCGCCCCATGCTAGTATGACCGGTAACTCTCGACTTTCTCTTCGGAGGTATTGTCCGCAATGCGGAGCTTTTGGATCGCCGGCCTGTTGCTGGCAGGTTTGGCGCCCGCCCAAACGCGCCCTGTACCTACGGTACCCGACAAGAAGGCTCGCCCTACGGTTGCCGCTGACGATGAAGACACTCAGGTTTTCCCGGCTTCGGCATCCAGGGTGGCGGAAGATGCCCCAGTCCTGACCATCAAGGGTTTTTGCCCCCCGCAAGTCGCGAGTACAACAACCGCGTCGGCGACGAAAGAGTCGGCTTCGCCTGCCCTCCCGCGCCAGCAGCCTTGTGAAACCGTAGTGACGCGTGCCGAATTCGAAGCATTGGCCAATGCAATTTCGCCAACCATGAGTCTTCAGGTTAGAAGGCAACTTGCCAGCGCTTACCCCAGACTGTTAGTGATGGCCCACCAAGCCGAACTGCGAGGGCTGGACCAGACTCCCCATTTCGCCCGGCTGCAGCAATTCTCAAACCTGCAGATTCTTTCCCAGGAGATGGTGCGCAAAATTCAGGAGGAATCGTCTCGACTTCCGGAGAGCGTCATCGAAGACTACTACCGCAACCACCCCGCGCCATTCGAACAGGCCGACCTTGACCGCCTGTTGGTCCCAAACCGAAGGCGGGCGCAACCCATGCCCGAGGGGCGGGCCAACGACTCTGAAGTGAAGGCGCAGCAAAAAGAAGCCGAGGACGAGATGGCCAAAGAGGCCAGAAACCTGCGCTCGCGGGCCGCAGCCGGAGAAGACTTTACAAAGCTGCAACAGGAGGCTTCCGAAGCGGCAGGCATTGGAAACGCAGTCTCAACTACTAGGTTGGAGAAAGTCCGGCGGACAAACCTGCCGCCCAGCCACGCAGTTGTTTTCGATCTAAAGCCGGGCGAGGTCTCTCCAGTCTTCACCGACGCCAGCGGAAACTACATCTACAAGCTCGTCAGCAAGGAGCTGAAACCACTGGCTGAGGTCAAGGACGAAATCAAGAATACCTTGCAAGGTCAGAAAATGCAGGATGCGATGCAGAAGATCCGCGAGTCGTTCACGACGGACACGAATGAGGATTATTTTGGCCCTGGCGCCGCCGCATCTGCTCCTGCAGCACCAGCGAACCCCGGCCACAGTCCCGGCAGCCACGCGCCTTCGAAGCCTGATTGAAACAAACTGATTTGAAATAAACGAATGGCCGGTCGTCCAGCCATGGGGTTTGCGTTATCCCTACAACTCTCGGCTAACTGGGTAGCGGCGCATCAACTGACGAACGCCAATTCTTTGGCGCGCTGGGTCGCTTTGACCACGGCCTTGATCAGGGTAACGCGCAGCTTGCCCTCCTCCAGTTCCAGAATTCCGTCTACGGTGCAGCCAGCCGGTGTGGTCACGGCATCCTTGAGCAATGCGGGATGATCGCCAGTTTCGAGAACTACCTTGGCCGCGCCCATGGTGGTTTGCGCCGCCAGCAGGGTAGCGATGTCGCGCGGGAGTCCCACCTTTACACCGGCTTCGGCGAGCGACTCGATAATGATGTAGATATAGGCTGGTCCACTGGCCGAAAGTCCGGTGACCGCGTCCATGTGCTTCTCATCCACCACCACCGTTCTTCCTACGACGTTAAACAGGGCGGCCGCGGTCTCCAGATGAGTTGCGTTGGCGAATTTGCCCTGGCACAATGCGGTCATGCCGCATCCCAGCGCGCACGGAGTGTTGGGCATGGCGCGCACCACCGGCACATCGCGGGAAAGCGCCTTCTCGATCAAGTTGGTGGAAACCGATGCGGCCACGGATATGATCAGCTGGTGGGGAGCTAGCTGGGAACTAATCTCTTTAGCCACCTCCTCAACCGCTTGTGGCTTCACGCAGATCAAGACAATGTCGGCGCCGCGTGCCGCATAGGCATTGTCCGTTCCCACTTCAACGTTCAGCTTATCCGCCAGCGCGCGAACCCTCTCGCCGTGTTGCACCGTGGCGCGCGTTAAGGCAGGCGAGAACAAGCCATTCTTCAGAAGAGACTGCAACAGGATTCCGCCCATCTTGCCTGCGCCGAGCACCGCCAACCGCTTTTCTGAAAAGGCTGTTCCCATCTTCCTTCCACCTCTCAATCTCGAAGCGGTCGTGATCTGGCCACCCACCGCTGGCTAAATTCGCCAGGAAGAACGGCCGGATCTATCCATGATTCCGCTGCAGCCACTGCCAGGCCGTCGAAACAATTTCCGCGAGAGATCGCTTGGCCTTCCATCCCAACACGCCTTCGGCGCGGCGGGGGTCGGCGACCAGAGCTGGCGGATCTCCCGCCCTGCGTGGCCCCAACTGTTTTCGCACAGGTCTGCCCGTGATTGCCTCGACCGCCGTGATCACCTCTTTCACGGAATGGCCGCGGCCTGTACCCAGATTAAGCGCAATCGAGCTTCCCCCGCCGAGCAAGTGCTCAAGGGCCTTGACGTGGGCTTCCGCCAGGTCGGTGACATGGATGTAGTCGCGAATGCAGGTTCCATCCGCGGTTGGATAGTCGCCGCCAAACACTTGCAACGGGGCGCCTTGCTCCGTTGCCGCGCCCAGCGCGAGCGGGATGAGATGAGTTTCCGGATCGTGACACTCGCCAGTCTCGCCGGTTTCGTCCGCCCCAGCAGCATTGAAATACCGCAAGCTGGCGAAACGAAGTCCGTAGGCAACGTCATAGGCCTCCAGCGCGCGCTCAAAGAACAACTTCGAAACCCCGTAGGGATTCACCGGCTGTCGCGGCGCGTCTTCGCCGATCGGGACTTGCGCCGGGATTCCATACACGGCACAGGTGGAGGAAAAGATGACATGGCGCAGGCCGGTCTCCAATGCGGTGTTCAAAAGCGCCAGCCCGCCCTCCACATTGTTGCGAAAATACTTGCGTGGGTCTTTGACCGATTCCCCCACATAGGCGTGAGCGGCGAAGTGCATCACCGCCTGCGACCGTTTCATCGCGTCCGCCAGTTTGCCGGTTTCTGTGACATCACCCACCACCAGCTCGAATCCCTTGGCCAGCGCGGCATGCCCGGTGCTGAGGTTGTCATACAAGAGCACATCAAAACCGTGCCTGCGTAAAACCCGTGCCGCGTGGCTTCCGATGTAGCCTGCGCCACCCACGACCAGCACCGTCAATCGCGTTCCTCCTGCCGGGGATTGAGAGTTCGTAGTGTAGCAGACAGGTGCCCGCACATCGGAAGGCCGATTTTGGCCTGTAGAGCGCCCGAATGTCGGCTAAGACCCAGCTAATGGGGCGGGCGATGACGGGAAAACGACCGGTTCATTCCGACAAGGGCGTCGGACGACGGGGCGGCCAAGTGACTTTCGTCTCTATCCAACCGCTAGACCCTATGCTAACCTCGAATGAGTATTTCCCGTCCTCCCCCGCCCGAAAGTCAACGCAAAGTGTCCCTTATGACGAAGCCTAAAATGCGCCTTTTGCTGGTGTCCCTGGCGGCGATGTCCTCATTGCTCACTCCCCTCTATGCGCATGCGCAACTGACGACCTTCGAGGGCATTGACGCTTCCCAAGTCACCGGCGCACAGTTCGACGTTGATCCGAACGGCGCGGTGGGCACCAAGCAGTACATGGAATGGGTCAACGATTTCTACCAGGCTTGGAACAAAACCACGCTGGCTCCCGTTTGGTCCACTCCGCAAACGGGTTGGCAGCCTTGGATCAACGCCAACATGCCGAATTGTTATGGCTTCGGAGGCGGTGACGGGCTGGTCATGTTCGACCATCTGGCCTCGCGATGGATCATCGCTAAGCGTGGCGTCCAAACTGGTTCTTATTACTACTGCGTCGCCATTTCCAATACCGACGATCTGACTTCCTCTTCGCTGAAGTGGTACGCGTATCAAATTCCTCTGGATTCGATCCTGGGATCGAATTCCCGCGGGGATGTTTACTTCCCCGACTGGCCCAAGCTGGGCACTTGGTGGAACGCTTATTACGTCAGCTTTGATCTTGAGGATATCGACAACGGGTACCAGGAGATCGGAGTGGTGGCTTGTGCTTTGGACCGGACCGGCATGTTGGCCGGCTCGCCCAATCCTCGTACTCCGCAGTGCTTCAGCGATCCCAGCCCTATTCCGCTGAATGGCAGCCTGTATGATTCCCACAGTCTGATTCCGGCCGATGTCGATGGCACCACTTCACCTTCCTCGAGCCGGCACGAATTTCTGATCAGCATCGAGAACCCTCCCAACGACGGAATCAGCACCACCTCGAACACGGTGAACTTGTGGGATTTCAAACTGAGCTGGAGCAACCCCGCCAGTACCACGTTCGGCAAAACGGCAATTGCGGTCCCCACCTACACGCCCGGCTGCTACGACGTAACCAATCCAGTGGACACGATCTGTGTTCCGGAATCCACGACAAAATCGACCGGAAACTCTATTGACTCCGTCGGCGACCGCATGATGCCCCGGCTCGATTACCGCAATTTTGGCGGCTATGAATCGTTCCTGGTGAGCCAATCGGTTCAAACGGGCACGGGCAGCAACACGCAAACCGGGATTCGATGGTACGAATTTCGGGGAAGCGGAACGCCCGCTCTCTATCAGAGTGGGACGATCACACACGGCACGGCTGCCTATCGTTTCATGCCCAGCATGGCGCAAGACCATAGCGGAAACGCGGCCGTGGGCTATAGCATGTCCAGCAGCACAACCCACCCCGGCATTCGGGCTTCGCGCTGGAACCTGGTAAGTAAGACGGCTCCGGTGGAATTTAACGTGCTGAATGGCGCGGGCGATCAAGAGAACACTTACCATTGGGGCGATTATACGAGCATGACCGTCGACCCTGTGGATGACTGCACGTTCTGGTACGTGAATCAGTACCTGTCCGCAAACCAGACCGGCAATTCCATTTCCTGGAAAACGCGAATTTCCAAGTTCAAGATAGCCAGTTGTCAATAAGACTACAGGTTAGTATTTTGACTACGAATCGGATTCGACTGGCAATCTCATTGAGATTCTGTTCCCTTAATGATTGGATCTGCGCGAGTGCAGGGCTTCTTACGGCGCACCGGGCTTCTTTGTCTACGGTGCGGGCACGCTCCTTCTGACAATCAGATCACCCGAGCCCGAGATCTTTCACGGCGGTTTCGGTAATTGACTTCCCAATTACCAGGGAGGCCGTGGCCGCCGGAGAGGGAACAT
Source organism: Acidobacteriaceae bacterium (assembly GCA_003131585.1). GTDB lineage: Bacteria > Acidobacteriota > Terriglobia > Terriglobales > Acidobacteriaceae > Sulfotelmatobacter. Next base: position 29,875 of record PKVW01000023.1, on the reverse strand, counting down.
TGAGGACGTGCAACGTTTTCTCCGAAGTGACAAACTGAAAATCGTCGACCAGAACGCCATCGCGCCTCACCGCTTGTGCCCGCACGCCCGAACCTCCGGGCGCGAGATCCTGTGCGCCCACTTCAGGTAGCAGCCGCTGCAGGGACTTCACGAAAGCCGCCTTGGAGAGCGATCGGTGAAGCTCGCCGCATCCGCTGCGCCAATGCTTCATTGCCATCCGCCAGAACCCGGGGAACGCGGCCGTCGAAAAAACATCGCTCCAGCTGAGGTCGGCATTGCGGTACCCCTCTCGATGCAGAGCCAACACCGCATTCGGACCGGCATCTACTCTGCCGCTTACGCCACGCGTGAAGTGCGCTCCGAGGAAGGGAAAGCGCGGATCGGGGACGGGATAAATCAGTGCCCGCACCAGGGGCTCGCGTGCTCGTACAAGTTCGTAATACTCGCCCCGAAACGGAACGATCATGACCTCCGGCTCGTCGCCCGCCATCCGGCTGATGCGGTCGCCGAACAATCCGGCGCAGTTGATAAGATAACTCGTGGAGAACGCTCCGCGTCGGGTTAGTACCACAGTTTCGTTCGCATGGCGTTTGATCCCCACGACTTCCGCGGAAGTCAGAATCGTTCCGGCTTGTGCGACGATCAACTCCGCGTACTTTTCGCAAACTGCGGCATAGTCGGTGACACCGGTCGAGGGCACGACCAGCGCGCTTAAACCGCTTGCATGGGGCTCGATATCGCGCAACTCCGCCGGACCAACAAGCCTTAGACTCGCGACGCCGTTGGCTTCGCCGCGCCGCCGCAATTCCTCCAAAGGCTGCAATTCATCTTTGCCGGTGGCCACGATTACCTTGCCGCAAATCCTATGCGGAATGCCGTGCTCGCGGCAAAACTCGAGCATCGCCGCCGCGCCGGCAACGCACAGCCGCGCCTTCAAGGACCCGGGTTTGTAATAAACGCCGGAGTGGATGACTCCGCTGTTGTGTCCGCTCTGGTGTCGCGCCACGCCGTCTTCTTTTTCCACTAGCAGCAGACGCAGCCGCGGAAAACGTTGTGTGATCTCGAGCGCGACGGCGAGGCCGACAATGCCTCCGCCGATGATGATGACGTTATAGCGTGAATCGACCATCGCCGATGATCATACCGCGATGATCATACCGCGACGCTCTGTTCTTGCTGCGCGTCTTCACTAGGGGTTCACGATCAGGGTTACTGCAGAAGACGCCTGATGAATGAGTGTGCCCGAGGTGCCAGTCACGGTGATGGTATAGGTTCCGGGTTGTGTGCCTTGCCCTTGCCCGCCGCCACCCCCTCCCCCGCCNNCCGCCGCCGGGCGGCATACCCCCGCCTCCGCCTCCACCGCCATTGCTTCCTCCTCCACCACAGGAGGGAAGCAGCAGCGCCAACAGAAATAACCCGAGCAGAGACGCCGGCAGCGTCAGCTTCGCGTGTTTTCTCCCGTGTCCTTTGGTTCCCAACAATGCAAGTCCCGGCAGAGCCAGCCACAAGGCGTAAAAGATTGCAGTCCCTGCCCGTCCGGGCGGAGAGACGCTTGCCGAACTAGCCGTAGTAGTGATCGTCATCACGACCGCGGCCGAGCTGTTGCCGGGAGTCACAGGGCTGGGCGTGAAACTGCACAGCGAGATCACGGGAGCGCCAGAACAGGACAGAGTCACGGCATTGGTGAACGACGAGCCCACGGGGAGCACGCTGAAGTTGTAGCTGGCGGATTGTCCTGGAGTGATGGTCTGGATGGCCGGTGTGAGTGAGCCGAGAATGAAATCCTGGATCACCGTCAGCGGAATCGACAGGCTGTGACTGGGATCTCCCGATATGTCCTGCGTGGTTACATTAATGGCGTAGGAGCCGGGCACCGCGTTGGTGGGGACGTTGACGGTTGCGATCAGAGATACGCTCGTGCCTGCGTTGACCGTCGCTGGGTTCGGTACGACTGAGCACTGGCCTGCGAGCGAGCCGGTGTTGCATGTGGCATTGATCGTGCCCTTGTAGAAGCTCGACGGCGTAATCGTGAGATCGGCCGTGCCCTGGCCGTTCGGCGTCAACGTCAGCGATTGCCCGCCCGAAAGCTGATAATCGGCAACGTTGAACGGAACCGCCAGCGTGTGAGTTGTGGCGCCGGAGATTCCCTGCACCGAGAGTTGGGTGCTGCCGGCGGCAAGGCCGCTTGCATTCACGGTTACAGTCGCGGTTGCCGGAAGCGAGATCACCGAAGCTGGACTCACGGCGCAGCTGCCGCTTCCCGTGGTGAGTGAACAACTCAGGCTGATCGTGCCGCTGAAACCATCCTGTGCCGCGATGCTAATCGAGCCGCTAGTATTGGTGCTGCCCACGTTCACGGTGGGGAATGCCGTGGGTTCGCTGAGGATGAAGTCCGGGTTCAGAACAACATCCGCCGTGAACGACGTAGTCAAGGGCGCGGGCGCTCCCGGAGTTGTGGCTTGCAACGCGACTGCATAATTACCCGGGGATGTTCCCGCGGGAACGGTCACGGACGCGGTCATATTCACGGGCGACGCGGATGTTGGATTCACCACTGCGCTGGGAGTGAAGCCGCAGGTCGCGCCGGAGATGCTGGGGCTGAAGCCGCAGCTAAGAGTTACGCTTTGGTTGAACGAACCTGAAGCTGTGACTTGAAAACTCACTGGTGGGGAAGCCGCGCCGCGAGGCTCGGTTACAGTGTTGGGCGAGGGCGTGCTCAAGGCGAGGTTCACCACATGCAACGTGAGGGCGGCGGCGTGCGTCGTGTTGTTCGGATCGGAGCCGGCGCCTTGCACATTAAAGTTGTAGTCGGCGACAGCGCTGGGACCTGCGGTCAGAAAGAACGGCGCGCCGGTGGAAGTTGGCGTCAGGCTCACCTGACTCGGAATGCACGGACTGGGAGGTCCCGAGGCGCCTGCCTGACAGCTCAACTCAACCGGGTTGTTGTATCCATTGATTGCCGTCAGGGTGCCGTTGAAGGTGGCCGTGTACCCGGCGAAAACGGTCAGCGGCGTGTTCGAAACCGCGATTTGGAAATCCGGTGCAGCCAGCAAGTTGAACTGCCACACTCCGCGGCCGTAGGTGGAAGCGCGCAACAGCTTCTGGCCGCCGGCATTGAAGAGCGCGAGCGCAGTCACGGCTACGTCGGGCATAAATCCCGCCGAGCCACCCATCGGATTGGGAATCGGGCCGACCTCGATCCACGCGGCGGCGGATGTCGGACTCTGGAAGGCGCCGACGTCGGTGCCCACATAAACAACGTGCTTGCTGGCGTCAACCACCACTGCGTTCACCGGAGAATCCGGAAGCGGGGCTGTGCCGCCGAAGTCAGTCCAGTCCGTCCATGTGGCCCCTGCATTCGTCGTTTGCCACACATGCCCTGGACCGCCGGTGAACCCCATCACGGTGACGTAGGCCGTGTTGCCGGTGGGGTCCGAAGTGTCGATCGCAACGCTGGAAATCGGAAAGTGATTCGGATTGATGCTGATCCCGCCAGGGCCGTTTCCGGTGACGTCGGTGAACGTGGAAGTTGTGCCGGAAACCGCGGCAGCATTGGTGGTGACCCAAACATGGCCACCGGAGGGCGACGCCGGACTATTTGGGCCGAGGCCGTCGGTAGCGGCGTAAATCACCGTGGAGCCATTCGCGTCGGTAGGACCGCCGGCGGCCAGCGCGCGAACCACATTGACTTCGTTCCCCGCGCAGGTGCCCGTGCCGAACGTCTCGAAATTGAGGCTTAGCTCGGTGTAGGCACCGCCCGACCGCGGCCCGCGCCACACCCGGCAGGTTCCCACCAGCAACGACGTCGCAGACTGCGGGTCGAGAATGTAGGGGAAGTAAAACGATCCGTCGTCGCCCCCGACGTTGCCGCTGCTTACAACCACATTGAAGCTGCTGTCGTTGCAGTTCGCCCCGGACGAACATTCCTGAATATTCAGATTGCCGCTGCCGGGTGGAGAATCGGGATTCGAGGCAAACCAGTCGCCGGTGCCTGGATCGATCGCGTTGTAGCCGCCGTCGCCGCCCAGGACATTTCCCCAGCTCGAACTCGTCGTGGCCGTGGCGGTTGCCGGAGACCCGTTATCCTGCGTGCCTCCCAAAAGCGTGTTGGCGTCGGTCGCATGCTGGGAAAAGCTGACGAACTGGGTCATCGAACCCAGGTTTTGGTTGAGATCGTCGAACTGATTCGTGCCGGAACAGGAACCGGTCGTAAGCCCGGTGAATCCGTTCAGCGCGCGGTAAATACCGCCGTCGTTGGCGAAATACATCAGGTCGGCGCCGGACACGGGAATCGCGTACGCCATTGCGTGCTGGTCAGGATGCACATGCGCCAGCGCCGCAATCGGATTGCAGCCGTAGACGTGCGTGAGATTCAGGAACGGCGTTGCGGAACATGTCGGGTTGATGGAAGTGATCGAACACTTGTAGAGGTTGATGGCCCCGGCATAAAGGTCGGTGGGGTTGCCGGCGCAGGTCTGTGTCCCGTTCGGACAATTGGGAACGGCCAGCAGTTCCAGGTTATAGAATCCTTGTTCCACTCCGCAGCCGTTGCTGTCGCCGCAGTTGACGATGCCGCTGTCGCTGATCGGTGTCCACGAAGCGCCGCCGTTCTCGCTCTGCCATATGCCTTGATCCACGGCATTGTTGCTCGAGTCCGGCGAAACAAACCACACATACATCTCATTGCGTCCCGGCACGACCGTGATTTCACCACGATAGATCGGACAGCCTGTGCTGTAGTTCTGAGGACACGCGGTTGTGCTCAGCAGTCCCGAGGCGCCGGGCTGGTTGGCCAAGCGCGTCCAGGTCAGACCGTCTGGCGAAGAGTAGAAGCCGTGATAGCGCAGCGCCGCAAAGAAGAGTCCCGCGGCAGCGTTGTACACCACTGAAGTTGCCGAGGTCGCTTCGCTGGCTCCTGAGAAGAGCGCATTGTAACTCCAGGTCTGCCCAGCATCGCTGGAAGTGTAGAGGCCGGGGTAGGTATTGCCGGTCATCGCGCCATCCGTCACGCCTTCCGCCGTTGCCGCCATGGCCGCGACCACCGTGCCGATCTGTCCACTGGCGGTGCTGAAAGCCATGCGTGTGGCGCCCAGGCCGCTGAAAGAAAGCGTGCCGCCGTTCGCGGTAGAGATGATTGGCGCCCAGGTGTTGCCGCCATCGGCGGAACGCAGGATGCCGAGGCCGAAGTAAGAGTCGGCGGAATTGTCGGCCTCGCCCGTTCCCACCAGAATCACGCTGTCTGCGACGGCCGAATTTCCCGGCTGAATCGCGATCGAGCCAATCGAGAGCGTAGCCTGGTCGTCGGTAATCGCCGCCCAAGTCACGCTGTTGGCTATGCTCGTGGCGGCATTCGTGGATTTCCACACTCCGCCCTGCGCCCCGCCGATATAAACTGTATTGCCGCTGAGATCCGCGGGATCGATCGCCACCGCGGTGGCCCGGCCAGAAACCTGGTGGTAGTCCTGAAATCCGTTGCCCGTTGCGTCGGAGGCGAGCGGCGCCGGTCCCAAGGGCGTCCATCCCCCGGATGACGCTGGCGGCTGCGAATCCGGGGACGTGGCGTGAGCGCGAACCACTCGCGCGGCGCGCGCCTGCATCTTGGCTTGATAGGCGCGGTGGCGCAGTCCGGCGGCTGCCTTCCCTGGAACCGTGCGGCCGCGCACAAACCACGCTCCGCGTTCTTGCACGTGGTCGGCATCTCCATCGGCGATAGGCGTTTCAGAAGCAGTTTTCTTGGCGCCTTGAGCGTGCCCGATCGAGAGCAAGGAAAATGGCAAGAGTACGAGCAGGGACGCGCGAACTGCGCGGTAGAACCTGGGATGGGTCATAGGCGCTTAACGATGAGGCTAGTATCGGAGTGCCAACAGGCACGGTCAAAGCAAAAAGCGCACCCAAAGCCGGTTGCAGACCATTTCGGGAAGCCATTCTGGGAAGTAGAAGGGGAGGCGCCCAGGCCTTCAAGAACTTGGTTGTTCGGCAGAGCCGCCCCGGATCGCCACGGATGCTGCCCGATAGCGCAGAATGGACGGCCTGCCTGTACAATCTCCAACGGATTCTCGTATAGATTCCCTATTGCGAGTCACGCGAGGTGCTTTCCGATGCGGATGCGATGTTTTGCATCACTTAGTGTGATTGCCTTTCTAGCGCTCGTGTCCGGGGCGCCGATCCCGCGGGCTGAAGCTGCGGGCCGCGAAATCAACGTGGCCGCGGCGGCGGACTTGAGTTCCGCGCTGCCGGAAGTTGCCACGAACTTCGAAAAGCGCACCGGCGTCGTGGTGAAACTTTCTTTCGGCGCGTCCGGCGCGCTGACCCAGCAGATTCAGAACGGCGCGCCCTTTGACCTTTTCTTCTCCGCGGATATGGACTATCCCAGGCAGTTGATCTCGGGGGGCCAGGCCGAAAGTGCTACCTTGTATCGCTATGCAGTAGGGCAGTTGGTGCTGTGGGTTCCGAAGGATTCGCCTCTCGATGTCGAACACAAGGGTATCGAGGTGTTGCTGGATCCCTCTGTGAAGAAAATTTCAATCGCAAATCCGCTGCACGCGCCTTACGGGCGCGCCGCCGTCGCCGCCCTGAAGCACTATGGTCTGTTTGAAAAGGTGGCCGGCCGCCTGGTGCTGGGAGAAAACATTTCGCAAGCGGCGCAATTTGTGGAGTCCGGCAATGCGCAGGCCGGGTTCGTGGCCCTGGCGCATGCCGTAGCTCCCGCGATGCAAGGTAAGGGAAAATATTGGATGGTCCCAGCCGAGGCCTATCCGCCACTGGATCAGGGCGTGGTACTGATTTCGCGCTCACCTCACCGGCAGGACGCGGCGGTATTCCTGGAATACATGAAGACCGCGGAGGTTGCTGCGCTGTTGCGGCGCTACGGCTTCAGCGTGCCCGACCAAAAGGACGCTCAGAAAGACGACCAGAAGCAGTAGAACTGGCCAGAAAATAATGTCCATTAATTGGCCGGCATTCCTGATCACAATAGAACTGGCGATGGTCGTGTCTGCCATCCTGCTCGTGGTCGGCCTGCCTCTGGCCTACTGGATCGCTTTTTCGCGCCGGCGCTGGAAATTCCTCGTGGAAGCGATAGTCGCGCTGCCGATTGTGTTGCCGCCCACGGTGCTCGGATTTTATTTACTTGTCGCCCTCGGTTCCCAAAGCCCGCTGGGCCGTTGGTGGCAATCTTTGACCGGACACACTCTAGCATTCACGTTCCCCGGACTGGTGATCGGCTCCATCCTCTACAGCCTGCCGTTCGCGGTGCAGCCCTTCACCGCTTCTTTCTCGTCGGTCGATCGCAAACTGCTGGCCGCCTCCGCCACGCTGGGCGCCTCCCCGTTGCGCACCTTCTTTCGCGTGGTGGTTCCGCTTTCCCTGCCGGGCCTGGTCACGGGCGTGGTCCTGGCGTTTGCTCACACCATGGGTGAGTTCGGAGTGGTGCTGATGATTGGAGGCAACATTCCCGGCGTGACGCGCACGGTCTCCATCGATATTTACGATCAAGTGCAGGCCTCCAACTATGCCGCCGCCAATGCCACGGCTTTGCTGCTGCTGGTCTTCTGCTTCGCCGTGCTGACGGTGGTCTACGGGCTGAACCGGAGAACGCCGAATCCAGCGACACACAATCAAAGATTATGGACGATGGGTCCGATCAAATAAGCGAGACTCGATGCCCACGCCCGCGGAACCCAAACCCGCAAATCCATTTCTGACTGCCCGCATTTGCAAGAGCTTTCCTTCCGCGGAGCGCGCATTCTCTCTCGATCTGGAGTTCAGCGCCGCGCCCGGATTCACCATACTGTTCGGCGCGTCGGGATCGGGGAAAACCACGCTGCTCGACTGCGTGGCCGGGCTGGCCACTCCAGACTCAGGACGAATCGCCGTGGGTGAGCGCGTCTTATTTGACACGAACACGCATGACGCGAACACGCATGGCGCGAACACTCGCATGGACGTTCCCGTGGCGAAACGCGGCGTTGGATACGTCCTGCAGGATCTCGCACTGTTTCCGCATCTGACGGTCGAGCAGAATACCGAGTATGGCCTGGCGCATCTGCCGCGATCTGCCCGCAAGCAGCAAGCCGCGGCGATGCTGCACGAGTTCCGCATCGATCACCTGCGCCAGCAGCGTCCGGCGGAAATCTCCGGTGGAGAACGCCAGCGCGTGGCGCTGGCGCGAGCTTTGGTCACCGATCCTTGTGCGCTCCTGCTCGACGAACCTCTTGCGGCTTTGGACGCAGCGAGCAAGGCGAAGATCATCGACGATTTGCGGCGCTGGAATCAGGCGCACCGCATCCCGATCCTGTACGTCACGCACAGCCGCGAGGAAGTGCTTGCCCTGGGCGAGCGTGTTCTCGTGATGGAACAGGGCCGAATCATCGCGCAGGGTACGCCGCATGAGGTGCTGCGCGCTCCGCTTCAGGAAACCGTGGCGCAGTTGGCGGGCTTTGAAAACATCTTCGATGCCACGGTTAAGTCGGTACACGAAGATCGCGGAACGATGATTTGTCGAGTAATGATGTGCCGAGCGATGACCTGCCACGTGCCGGGCAGCGAAGCCGGAAGCGGTGTTCTACTGGAGACGCCTCTCATTCGTGCCGAAGCAGGCTCGCCGCTGCGCGTGGGGATTCGCGCCGGCGACATTCTGCTGGCGATCGCAAAACCCAGAGGATTGAGCGCCCGTAACGTGATTGCCGGGCGGCTGGTCTCCCTGGAAAGGCGCGACATGATTATCGCCGCGCGCGTAAACTGCGGAGTTGAGATGGAAGTTTATCTGACCCTCGCCGCGCGCGACGCCTTGCAACTTGTAGAGGGGCTCGAAGTTTGGCTGGTGATCAAAACACATTCCTGCCATTTAATGCGGCGCTGAAATTCCGAAATCGCAGTTCCGAGAGTCGCAATGTTCGGTCTTCACTGAACAACTTAAGGCCATGCAAAGGCTCAAGAAGCAAAACGTGCCAGCAAAAGGTTACGGCCGTCTCTACGCCTGAAGATGGGGGGTCCTCGACGTTCAAGCTTGAAGATGAGAAGTTGAAGATGGGTGTCGGCAGACAAAAACTTGTCCACCACGCCGGGTTCCCAAGGGGGACTTTGGGCGAGTGCCGTGCGCGCTCCCCGTCCAGCCATTCGCAGGCCGCAAGCGCTCAAAATCATGTTGGGCAGTCTTAGATGGCAACGAAAAGCGCTTCCCGCGTGGGCGTAAAACTAGCATTGCCAACGCGGGAAGCGTCGAGACGCGCGGAGCCAACCCAGGTTAAAGCGAAGCTAGTCCCCCACTCCGCAAGTGCAAACACCCTTGCCGCTGCCGTCCAGTTGGATGGCGAAGCACTCGCTCTGGAGCCGGGTTTGTTCGCCGGAGCTGAAAGTGGCATCCTGCGAAGCCGTCTCAGTAACGTAGGCGTTGTCCTGGATGTGAGTAACCCAAGCGCGAACCCCAGCCGTCGGAGTGACACGGGTCGGAAGCGGGCAAGCGCCGGCGATCTCCGGGGTCGAGACGATCTTGATCGCCCCGGTGGTCAGGAGAGTCCCGCCCGTCAGCGGATTGCTGGTCAGGTCGAGGTTCACGTCAAGTGTACGCAGACTATCCGGACTGAGGGCGCAGCTGCAGCACTCGGACATTTCCTGAAACGAATCAAACACGTAAATGGCGGCGCAGATGCCAGCGTTGTTGTTGGTGTTGGGATTGATCACGCGCAACTGTGCAAGCGGATTGCCCCCGGTATTGGCGCCAGAGAAATAATCCACCTTGAGAGTGTCTGGAGGCGGGGTTGTTACCGCAAACGCACTCCCGGCGCAAAGTGCCAGAGCTAATGTACAGACTACGAGCATTGTGGTTCGATGCATTGTTATCCTCCTTTAGACTACGCCGCCAAGCAGGGGGAGGGCTTTGCTCGGCCTTTCATGGCGCATCGCGCAGTCTATCGTAACTCGCCGTTTCCACCAAGGCCCTAAATGCACTAACCCGATGTTACTAGGGAAATCTCCGGCGGGCGAACGGCCAGCGCGTGGCGCTGGCGCGATCTTTAGTGACCGATCCATGTGTGCTCCTGCTCGACGAACCGCTTGCGGCTCTGGAGGCCGCGACCAAGGCGAAGATCCTCGACGATCTGAGGCGCTGGAATCAGGCGCACCGCATTCCGATCCTGCATGTCACACACAGCCGCTAAGAAGTGGTTGCGCTGGGCGAACGCGTGCTGGTGATGGAACAGGGCCGCAATTCCGGTGGCGGCCGGAAGCCGGAGGCTGGCGTCTTCGCTTTCCACTCGCTCCATCTCAATCACCGCGATCCATTGTCCCTGGCGCTGTTCTGAAAACACGATGTGGCCGCCGAGAATCTGCGCCACAGCGGCGGGCGGCAAATCGCGATGAAAGCCGAAAAAGCGAGTCTTCAGGGATGTGCGCATTTCTGTTAACGCCCGCCAGTGGTCCCACAGCGCGGGTCCGGGTTCGTACTTGGTCGAGAAAATCAGGGCGACTTCATAGTGCGAGCGAAAGTCGGCTGCGGAAAGCACTTCATCCAGGGAGAAGTTCTCGATGCGCACTACGCGCATCGGCCGCGTAGTGTAGCCGAGCCAGGGACGGGTTACTTCGTCCGAGGCCGGCCAAGCCGTCAGCACCCGTGCCATGGGGTAACGAGCTTCCAGAAAGCGCTCGCCATCTTCATGCAGGAGGACGTAATCCCGGTAGGCGAGATTATCCTCGGGAGAGAATCCGTAGGGAGGATTCCAGAACCAAGCCGCGACGAAGGCCAGCGCAATGCACGCTATCGCCACGCGCCAAAAACGTAGCCTGCGCCACAGCGTCGAGACTGAAAGAATGATGACAAGCGGAACCGCCGGGAGCATATAGCGAGCCAGCACCGCGCCGCCGATCAGCGCCATCGCCGCCACATAAGCGAGCACGACGACGAAGAAAACCATTTGCACCGGGATGCCGATCCGCGAACGCGGGGAACCGGAATCACGCTGTGCGGGCAGGAGACACATCGCAAGCAGCATCGCCAGGGTCAAAACCCACAAGTGGAGATAGCCGAGGACTTGCCAAAGCCGCATGGCGAGCGCCAGAAGAAACCGGGTGGGGCTTAGAGTGGCTGCCACGTTGTAGCGGAAGAACTCCGGATTGCCGAAGACGTATCCGGTGCGCGCGTAGTGATAGGCATACCAAACAGCAAGCGGCAACGCCGGAATTAGCAGCCACGCAAAGCGCCACGCGGAGCCGGCGTTCGATTGCGAGTCAGTGCGCTCAGCATTACGGTTCACACCGCCATCCAGACCGCCATCCAGCCACAGCTTTCGCAGCGAACTCTTGCGCGCAAGAAGGCCGATGATTTCCCATCCGGCAAGCGCAATGGGAGCGAGAATCGCGGTCTCCTTCGCCAAAGCGGCGAGGGTGAACCAGAGAACTGTTTCGGCCACTTGCCCTTCCACGTAGGCCGAAAGAGCCCAGAAGGTAAGTCCCGCGGCGGCCAAGTCCACCTGCGCGAGAGAGCTTTGCGCGAAGAAGACGGGATACAGCGCGGTGCACAGCGTGGATGCGATCGCAATTTTTGTGTTGGCGACGCGTTCGGCCAGGCGAAACACACCCAGAAGCGAGAAGGCGGCGAGCACCAGCATGGCCGTTCGCGTCACCACAGGAGCGTAGCCCACCACCTTCCACCAGAGGGCCAGCCAGCCCATCACCAGGGGTGGGTGCGCGTTCGAAACCGTGGAATGGGGGATCAGACTTCCCGTGAGCAGGAGATCGCGCGCCGCCGGAACGTAGTAGCCGCCTTCGTCCCAGAAGTAAGGCAACTGCAACAAAGGCAGGTGCAGCAGAAAAATGAATACAAAGATGACCGCAAACACCAGGGCCGGATAAGTGCCTGACCATTGCAGCGGACTACTCCGGCCAGACCGGTAAACTCTCAGAATTTTCCTCCTGGCTATGACTGCGGCGAAGCATTACCCGCTTTGAAGGCCTTCGGTTGCCCGCTTGTTCGGGAAACAAACTTCGACCTGCCGCCGCACTAGCACTCCAGCTCGTGAGGCCGCTCCTAATGCACCGGGCCCGCCGGAGTCATGCGCGGGTCCAGCTTGATTTCGCCGAAGGCGCTCTCGTAGCCGGAGACGTTCTGCTGCAGAAGTCCGAGCAGCGCCTTGGCCTGTTGCGGGCTGAGGTAGATGCCCTGAAAGTTGCGAATCTCGACTTGAGTTTCGGTCTGCTGTTGCAGGGTTCCGAAAACCATGAAAAAGTCCCAGACATGCACTCGCATCTGCACGCTGTTGGCATAGGCTTCGCGGTAATCGGGAGTGTTGTTCAGCTTGATGTTAGGTTGTGGAGGAACGTTCATAGAAAAGCAGTGTAATGACTTTAGGGGCGCGAAGGGAAGACAGGCTGGTGGAAATCCGCCGTTATGGAGGCGGAAAATCTCATGACAGGCCATGGGGCAAGGCAAGCGCACGACCGACAAAAAATGTCAGTTCGCTTACAGGTTTCCGCCTGCTTCCTTTCGCAGACCCTGCCGCGAAAGGTCATGGTCGTTGGCTACTTTGCTGAAACCAAAGGGGTTGTAGGATGTCAATACGAGTGTCGACTGGTGTTCGAAGTGCGAGACTTGAAGCGGTTCGTAAATTGAGTTTTGCCGAGCGCTCTTATGACCCACAAGCCTGAAGACGGGGCTATTGAAGAAATCATTCTTCCCGAAAACCTGCTGCCCCTGGGCTCTGTGCTGGGCGAAGGCGTCACGCCGCTCGAGGTCAGCATGGTCTTGGCGAAAGTGTTTCACGTCCAGTACGCGGAAGTCGCGCTTCTGCGGCTGGAAGGCGGCCTGCTCAGGTTCGTTTTTCCCGAGCACCTGCGGACCACTGGAGCGATTCCGATTTCGAGCAAAGCGGTCGCCGCCCACACCGCACTGAGCAAGAAAGCCGAGATCTTCAACAATTTTGCCCGGGTAAAACACGCCAGCATCTTCGAGACGATCAAGCCGGTGGGAGACGAAGTTGACGTGCCGGCCCCGCCCGCGCCCATCCAGAAGCTGATGTCGGTGCCGATTCTGGACCAGCATTCGACCGTGCTGGGCGTCATTCAGATCTCGCGGAAGGGATTGGATCCGCGCTTTACCCAGGATTTCAGCCGGGAAGACCTGCACGATCTGGAACTCGCCGCCGGGCTGCTGGCAGCTTCGCCCGTGATGCGGGCGGATTAAGCAAAATCAGCCGCAAGCGGTTCTAAGAAATAGCGTGGTGCGAAAGGGGGGACTCGAACCCCCACGGGTTTCCCCGCCAGATCCTAAGTCTGGTGCGTCTGCCAATTCCGCCACTTTCGCAAACGTTCACAATTATACAAAGTGGTTGAATTCTTTCGAAGTATCTAACCGGGCGGAGTGCTTGCTGGGCCAACATTCGCCAGCTTGGGAGCCAGGGGGCCGGAGGATATTTGCCACGGCCGTACGGATCGCGCCCGGAAGCCGCTAGCCGCCTCTACCCACCTCTCGCGGCGTAGAGGCAAACCGTAGAGGCAGACCAAGGCGAAGCGAGCTTTGGTCAACACCCTGCCGGGTGTCACGCCTCGCAGACTGGCGACGAGGTTACTGTACGGCGTTCAGTCCCTGGTAGACGAACATGCCGGCGAGCACCAGCAGCAGCACTCCGAAACCGGCGCCGAAAACCCAGACCGGAACCGTGAGCCGGTTGACTCTCACCAGCAGTTCGGTCTGCTCCTGTTGCATGTGCGAGTTCGCGTCGTCGAGATACAACTGCTCATCCTCATGCATGGTGAGCGTGCTGCGGTAGATGAGGAGGATGACCAGGCCAACGGCGAAAAAACCACACGCACTCGCGATCCCAAGCGTTAAAGGAGTCCACGTCCAAGTCATAGGCCACCTCGACAGTTTGCAAGCCCGCTAGGCCACTCTCCGAAAGGATGCATGGCATCAGCCCAGCATTCCAGAACCTCGAGGAAGAGCCTAACGCAAACATTATAGACCCCGTTGCAAACTGTCGCTTGGAGGAATCTTCCCCGGGCCGGCTGGCATCCAAGTAGTTAGAGGCTTGGCAGCGGGGGAGCGGCACTCCGTTCACGCCCGCCGCCGTTTGCCACGCTCTGCTATAATCACGCTCTGCTATAATCTAGATACTTTAGAGCCAAGGAGATACGAATGGCTACGACCACCGTCCCTGAAGTGAAGACCAACATTCCAGAAGTGAACCCAGAAGTGCCGAAGGTCCCGCCGGTTTCGCTTACCTCCAGCGCCGCTTCGAAAGTGAAAGAGATCATGGGGCAACAGACTCCCGTGCCCGCCGGCCTGCGCATTGGCGTAGTTGGCGGCGGCTGCTCCGGTTTCTCGTATTCCATGCAGTTTGAAAACGCCGCCGGAATGATGGACAAGACCTTCGAGATGGACGGACTGAAGGTGTTCGTCGACGCGACCTCGGTGATGTATCTGAATGGCTGCATCGTGGATTACGTCGAGACCCTGGAAGGCGCCGGATTCAAGTTTGAGAATCCGAACGTGAAGAGCACCTGCGGCTGCGGATCGTCGTTCAACGTATAAAGGCTTGACGCGAACAGTTTGACTTGAAGAGTTTTGTGGAAGAAAAAAGAAGAAGTAAAGAAGAAAACGGCCTCATCGTCATGAGGCCGTTTTTCTTTGAGAAGCGGGTGAGTTGAGCCAGGAGCTATTGTTGTTGTGGCGGATTCGAGGGCGGTTGCGCAGGCGGCGCCTGTCCGCCCACGGAATTTTGATTGTTGCCCGAGCCCGTCGATTGCCCAAACGAATTGCCGAACGAACTGCCGTTTGTGCTTCCTGGAGTTCCCGGTGGCGTACCTTGTCCCATTTGTCCCGCAGGCGTGCCGAGTCCAGGCTGGGTTGCGAATCCCTGCAGCGCCGGCTGATTGGGCGTCATGATTAGCCCCCCGCGGTCGGTGGAGGGATCGTAAACAAACTGCCACTCGTTGTATTTCCTTTTGTGATTAAACTCGCGAATGGTGTCTTTCTTGCTGACGCTGGCCACCCCCACGATGGGCCCACCGCCGACGACTTGCTGGCTGCTGGAACTCCCATCTGCTAGCCCTGTGCCGGGGGCGATCTGCGCAGAAGCCTGCGTGGAATCAGATCCTGGAGCCGAATTCGTCCCTGGCTGACCCGAGGGTGTTTGCGAGTTGGAGCTTGCTCCGAAACCGCCGCTCGAGTTTCCACCCGGCCCGGACGATTGCGAGAACACACCGGAACTGTTCACCCCGGAACTGTTCCCTCCGAAACCGCCAAATCCCGAACTGCCAAATCCTGAACTGCCAAATCCGGAACTGGTCGATCCGGAACCGTTCATTGCTGCAGGAGAGCCGGCCGGGTTTGCGCCGGGAATGCTTCCGCCCCCGAGACTGAGGCCGCCGCCAAGCGTGACCCCCGGTTCGCCGTAGTGGAGAAGTCTAAAGTCCTGGTTCTTGTTGAGCGGGTCTTTGTAACGTTTTCGCAGGAAACGCAGGTTGTTGGTACTCTCAAGATCTTCCAGCCGCGTGGGGTAGCGTCCGAATTTCTTGTAGTAGGCGCGGATGGCGCGCGAGTATTGCACTCCGCGATGGATCTGTTCCTGTTCCCGGTCCCGCCGGATCTCAAAGGAAATTGCGGGAAGAACCGCGGCGGCGGCAATGACCAGCAGAGCGACCACAAGAAGCAGCGTGAGCAGAATATAGCCCATTTCCTGCGGACGAGAGCCGGGCGCAGCCTGTGGGCTGCTCTCCGAGTCACGCGTTTGGGCTGCGAACTGCTTCACGAGGGTTTTTCCTGGGTCAGCGGTATGCTTTGCGGCGGACCGCTGCCCACCACGTCCTGGATTTCCACCGAGGAGGGAGAAATTCGCACAACCTTGTAGCGGCGGTCGACGATTTCGCCTTCGCCCGCAATGAAAACGTCATCGCCCTTGGAGAGAAAAATCTTCTTGGGTTCTCCGGGCTGGTTCGCGAAGCCGAAGAACTTCAGGGGAATTGGCGGTGGCGCCGCCACGGCCGGGATCTGGAACGCCGGCGCATCTTTTTTATCCGTCGTGCCGTTCGTTTGCGGCTTGGGAATCTCCGTCTCCGCCTGCGATATGAAAATGTTTCTTCCCGAGCCGTCGTACTTGATCTGTTCCGTGGAGGCGAGTTGCTCGAGGTGCAGGGTGGGGTCGAGGCTCTGCGGAGGACGCTCCTTTTTCCCCGAGGCGGACGCGGAATTGTGGCGCGCCGCCGGACGGGCGGGATTCGCCGGAGACGCTTGCGGGCCCGGCGCAGTTGTTCCTGGCGTGGTGGAGGCGATCGTCGAGGAAGACGGCATGAACTGGTAGGCGACGATCAGCAGCAGCACCACTCCCAGCACGGTCGCGGCGATCGTCTGCTTCCGGTTTTCGGTTCCCAGGTTCACTACGCGCCTGCCTTCAGATAGGTTTCAACTTTCAGTTGCAGCTTGATGGGACCCTTCTGCTCGCCGGCCAGCGTGATGCTGCTGATGATGAAAAACATGTCATCACGTTCCAGCGCATTGATAAACCTGGCCAATGAAACGTAGTTCCCGGAGAGTTCCGCTTCCATCTCCACCGGATGCAGCCGGTCCATCTCCGCGTCTTTCACCTTATACTTGGCCTGCTCGATGGTGACCCCGTTGACGACGGCCACCTTGCCGAATTGGGTGGCGATCTGCGAGTCCTGGGCGGGAAAACGTTTTTTGTAAAAGTCCGCGATCTGCCGGTTCGCGGTGATCACTTTCTTGTCCAGATTCGTGAGCGGCTCAACCTGGCGGGTTTTCGTCTGCAGCTCGGTCCACAATTGGTTCAGTTCCTGGCGCCGCGATTCGGTCGAGCCCACCAGCGGCGAAAACAGCGCCACCACCGCCACCACATCCACGCCCAGCAGCACCGCCAGGGCGGTCTTGATGTTCTTCCGGGTCCGCCGCAGGTCTGGCATTAGGGCTTGCTCCGCTTGGTAGTCTCTGTCTTCGGGGCCGGCGCCGGCGCTGTGTCGGGAACGTACACCCCGTTGATGTCGAATTGAACGGCATCCCCGCTGCCCACAGGGGCCGAATGCTCCGTTTCGATATAGGTCTGCGTGAAGCGCCGCGAATCTTCCATGCGGCGGGCCAGTTCGATGGCTCGCTCGCGGGAATCGCCCGCGACCACCATCTTCAGCGTGAGTTGGTTGTCCTCATCCAGTTCGGGATGAATCGAAACCAGGTGAACTCGCGCGGGCATCACTCGTTCGAGATCTTCCAGCACATGCGTCCAGGAAAGCGACTTGCGCGCAATTAATTCGTTGAGAAATTGGGATTGGTCCCGGGTGGCGCGATTCTCCGGCCGGTTGAGAAACTCCTCGGCCCGCTGCCGGGTCCGGTCGCGCTGCGCGATCTCGGCGCGCAAATCGGCGATCTTGGCGTGGTCGCGCCGGGCCGCGAACCAGCCCGTGACGGTGATCGTCACCAGGGCCAGCGTGAGAATCGCCGCCGCCGCCAGAGCCGTCCCCCAACGCAGCCAGAACTGCCGCGCGTCTTCGTAGGGCTGGCTGGCGAGATTGATGTCGAGTCGCATAAAATTCAGTGGCCAGTTGCCAGTGATCAGTGGCTAGTCTTCAGTATCCCTCTCTGGCCACTGACCACTGGCCACTGACCACTGCACTTAGGAAATCAACGCCCCCACCACCCCGGCCATTCTCCAGCGTGGCACGGAACCTCCGGTGCTCACTCCCAACTGCGAAGAACTCACCAGTTCCTGCACCTCCGCGCCGGTTTGCGCGCGCAACGCCGGAGCCGCACCGCCGGTGTCGGAGATTCCCGCAACGAATATCTTTTCGATGTTCAGATGATACGTGTCCTGGAAGAACACGACCGAAGGGTAGACTTCCTCGGCCAACTGCTCGCCGGTGATCGTAACCCCGCGCGTATTTTCGAGGGTCCGGAAGAGCTGAAGCTGTTCCGCATTGAGGATTGCGATACTCGTAGTGCGGGCATCCACTTTCACCACCAGGGTGGGACGTTGTCCTTCCGCGGCGCCCAGCGCCGCCAGCATGGAAGGCAATACCACGCCCGGGCTGAATCCGGCATCGCGCAACGCCGCCTCGTAGTCCTCCACCACGCTGGCCAGGGCGACCGCGGCCACTACTCGAACGCCATCCTTCGATTTCTGCGCATGGTAGGAAACTCGTGCCTTGTCGACGTCGAAAGGCAGAGATTTCTTCAAGCGAAACCGCACCACACTGGCGGCTTCCTCCGAGTCGGATGGGAGCGTGTCGAATTCGAGGAGCACCACGCGCACCGCGGCGTCCGGGACCACCGCAATCACATCGTGGGAGCGCCCCGCCACACTGCGCAGCGCCGCTTCCACCGCCTCCTTCACCGCGTCGCGCTGGCGCAGGTTTCCCTCGACCAGGTCCGGAACCACGCTGCCCGGCGCCAGTTCGCGCGCGGCACAGGCTTCCAGGGTGCGGCCATCTTCGGCCAGCCGCCCCACCAGCACGCGGTCGGCGGCGATCTCACACGCCAGCCGGGGTTTTGCCGCATTGGAACCAAAGCTCATTTCAGGAGTTCACCCTCTCTACAATTCAAACGCCATATGCTGCCAAATGCAATAGCCGGAAGGGCACTCCAGGCACTGGCCTGATCACTGATCACTGCCCACTGATCACTTCTTCTATCGCATGGCCTCGATGAAGGTTACCTTGTTGATCTCTTTCAGCGTGGTCAAGCCGAGCCGGACCTTATCCAAGGCCGACTCGCGCAGAAAACGCATCCCTTCATCGCGCGCGGCGCGGCGGATTTCCGAGGTCGGCTTCTTGGCCAGAATCATCTCCCGGATGCGGTCGCTCAAATCCAGCAGTTCGTGAATTGCGGTTCGCCCTCGGAAGCCGGTGCCGGCGCACTCGATGCATCCCGGCCCTTCATACAACGCCACCTTCGACCACTGCGCCGGGTCCAGTCCGCTGGCCTCCAGCACGTCCGGCGGATAATTCACCGGGGTCCGGCAGGATTCGCAGATCAACCGCACCAGCCGCTGCGCCAGAATGCAGTTCAACGCCGAGACGAAGTTATAGGGTTCGACGCCCATGTTCAGAAAGCGCCCGATCACGTCCACCACGTTGTTGGCGTGCACGGTGGTGAACACCAGGTGGCCGGTGAGAGCGGACTGAATGGCGATCTGCGCCGTCTCCGTGTCGCGGATTTCGCCGACCATGATTTTGTCCGGGTCGTGGCGCAGGATCGAGCGCAGGCCGCGGGCGAATGTCAGCCCTTTTTTCTCGTTGACCGGAATCTGCGTGATGCCGCGCAGCTGGTACTCGACCGGATCTTCGATGGTAATGATCTTGTCTTCGTCGGTCTTGATCTCGTTCACCGCGGCATAAAGCGTCGTCGTCTTGCCGCTGCCCGTCGGTCCCGTCACCAGCACCATGCCGTAAGGTTCCTTGATGTAGCGGCGGAACTTGCGCAGGTCGTCTTCGTCGAAGCCCACCACGTCGAGCGTGAGGGTACGAAACTTCTCGCTCATCGATTCTTTGTCCAGCACGCGGAGCACGGCATCCTCGCCGTGAATCGACGGCATGATCGAAACGCGGAAGTCGATGGCGCGCCCGTTGTACTTCACTCGGAAGCGCCCGTCCTGCGGCACCCGGCGCTCGGAAATATCCAGCTCGCTCATCACCTTGATGCGCGAGATCACGGTGGAGTGGTGTTCCTTGCCGATGGGCGGCATGGCCTGCGTCAGCACGCCGTCGATGCGGAACTTGATCACCACGGAGTCGTCCCGGGTCTCGATATGAATGTCGGAGGCGCGCCGCTGCAGCGCCGTGAAAATTGTCGTATCCACCAAACGGATGATCGGGCTGGTGTCGCCGGCGGCCGTCAGCTTGTCGATGGTCAGGGTTTCTTCGGCGCCCGTGGCCTCGTCTTCCCGGATGATCTGGAAGCCTTCGCTGGCTTCTTCCAGAACCCGCTGCGACTGCTCCGTCTTCTTGAGGATGTCGCTGATCTGTTTCAGCGTCGCCACTTTGGTGACGATCCGCTTCTGCAGCAGCAGGCTGATCTCGTCGATCATCATGAGCTGGCTGGGATCGGCAATCGCAATCGCCAGCTTGCCGTCCGCCGTCTCTTCCAGCGGCACGAAGTTATAGCGGAACATCAGCTCCGGAGAAAACTTCTTGAACAGCTCATGGTGAAGCTGAAAGTCGGTGAGATCCACAAACTCGCAGCGATAGCGCCGCGCCACGTCCTGGGCGCGCTCCAGGTCGGTGATGGGATTCCCCGTCGTCACCACCTGCCCGCCGTTCTCGCCGTTTACGAAAAGTGATTTCTTCTCCGCCATTGCCATTTCTCAAATCCCCGCGTTCCGTCCCTCGTCCCGCTCAGTGGACTCCTAGAGTGAAGATCGGCAAATACAGCGAGATCAACACTCCGCCCACGAATACCGCCATCACGATCAGAATCAGCGGCTCAATCAGCGCCATCGAAGCGCCTAACGCCGTTTGCACGTCTTCTTCATAGAACTCGGCCACGGAATTCAGCATCGCCGGCAATGCCCCCGTGGACTCGCCCACCTCGAGCATTTCCACCGCCAGGTCGGGGAATATATTCTGTTCCTCCAGACTGCTGGCCAGCCCTTGCCCTTCGCGAACTCTGACGCTCGCCCGCATAATGCCCTTCAGGATGCGGCGGCTGGTCATCGAACTGCCCGCCGTTTCCATCGACGGCACCAGCGGCAGGCCGCCCTGCAGCAGGGTGGCGAGCATCCGCGAAAAAGTCGCCACCTGATGTTTCAGCCGGATATCGCCCAGCAACGGCAGGCTCAGGATCACACGGTCAATCTGGTCGGCCCCGCGATCCGTCTTCCGCCATTGCCAAAACAGAAAGACAATCAGGGCCAGCCCAATCGCGATAAACGGAAAGTATTTCTGGGCATAGGTGCCCACCGCCAGCATGAACAACGTGATCGCCGGCAGCTTCGCGTCTAGGCTGTTGAACAGCTCCGCGAATTTAGGCACCACATACGTGAACAGAAACATCACCATGATCGTCACCACGGTCACCAGCAGCGTGGGATAAATCAGCGATACGAACAGCTTCTTGCGGAAGCTCATCGCCAGACGCTGGAAGTTAATGTAGCGGGTCAGCACCTCGTCGATATTTCCGCTTTTCTCCCCGGCCATCAGCGTCGTGGTATAGATCTTCGGCACCATGGCATGCGCGGCAAAGGCATGCGAAAGCAGTTCGCCGCCTTTCACCCGCTCCCGCACGTTCTCCAGGATCTGGCGCAGATGAGCGTCTCTTTGCCGCTTGATCAGCAGATCGAGCGAGTTCAGAATGGGCAGCCCGGCCTTGATCAGCGTCAGGAACTGCTGGTTAAACACCAGAAACGTGCTCTGCTTTAGCTTGCGCCCGCGGCGCATCGAAACGCCGCCAGTCAGCAGCCCCTGCGGCTTCACCCAGTGGACCAGATAGCCCTGCGAGGCAAAGCGGTCGCGCACCTCCGCCACCGAGTAGCCTTGCTCCACCTGCTGGTGCGTGTGACCACGTTCGTCCGCGAGTTTTACGACGAATTCCGCCATTTCCCCGTTCTTCGCTGCTTCCTGGCTTGTTCTCGCCTCTTCCCGGAGGACCCACCTTACTGGTCAGTCTAACATTGCCGCTTCTAGTCCCGAGGCCGGATCCACCTGACTTCCCGCGTTTCCAGTATCGCAAGTAACCACAACCGCACTCAACAAACTGGTTTGGGAAGGGTACGGCTTCCACAGGCTGCCGAAAAACTCGATCTGCGACTCCGTTTTGAAAGGGGGCGGCTTCAGCCGCGCCGTAACGCCCGGTCGGATAGGGATGGGCTTTATAGCCCCTAAGGAACGACCTTCCTCCGGTATCGGTTTTCGTTCCAGCTAATCGTAAGGCGCTTAGCATCAGCGTAATAGAGTCACTTGTCGCGTCCATACCTCAAGGTTCCAACTCACTCTCCACCGTCTCCGTTCCCGGCGGCGGACTGAACTGAAACCGCCCATCCGGGATCGCCTCATTCTCCTTCTGCTCGCTGAACCGGTATTCGGTCGCCGATCCATCCACTTCGTTGATCACAATGCGCGTAATCCTGTGCTCAGGTGTCACTTCCAACAGAATCTCGCTCACCCGCTCAGCCAAAGCCTGCGGCACCCCCCGCAGCACCACGTCCCCAGCCGCCGCCGGCGCAACATCAGGAGCCAGCGACAGCCCCTGTAACTCCTTCTCCAGCTTGCTCTTGCCCAGCAAGAACGCCAGCGGAGAGCGAAGGTCGTCCAGCCGTTTCGCGTCGGTTTTACGCGCCTGCCGGTCGCCGGGGACGTAAAACCACGCATCCTTCCCGTCGCTCACAAACAGCTTCTCCCTGGGAGAACGGTATTCCCACCGCATCTTGCCCGGTTTTTTCACCCCGCCCAGCGCTCGTCCTGATTTGGAGAGCCAAACCGTCCCCGCCTCCGCCCGTTCCATCCCCGCCCCGCGATACACCTCGGTAAACTCCGCCTGCAAACTGCGCAAGTGGTTGTAGTGCTCATCCACCGCTGCCGCGACTGAGTGGATATCGCCCGAGTGGGCGTCCCCGCCCAAGGCGCCAGCCGGCCGCGCGATCACAACCAGCAACACTACGGCGGCAAACCTGATCATCGCGCTGTTCACACATGGATTCTACGCCCAGCTCCGGCGCTCCCTGTGCAAGCGCAATCGTACGCACGTGTACGATTCGTATCCGTGTACGATTCGTATCCGTGTATGATTCGTATCAGGGTATGCCTTCAGGCATACCGTAAATGCCGGATCATAAGTGCGCCTTTAGGCGCTGGATACACAGGATGAAGTTCCACCGGCTTCGCCAGCCAGCACGTGACCGTTAGGCAGCCGAACATAGGTGTGCGGGTGCATGTATCCATCCAGATCGCCGAACGAGGCTGCCAGTGACGGGTGCAGCGGCTCGCGCAAGTCAAAGAGCATGGTGCGTCCGCTCTCAAACGCGTTGGCCAGAAGAAATCCATCCTCCGGCATTTCCGCTTCCGTGTGATGAGGTGTGCCGCCCGGTCCGGGAACGGCAACCGAAGCTACCGCCTGGCCGTAGTGCGGAGATTTTGGGTCCGCGTCCAGCACCGCAAGGAAGTCGTTGCTCTTCTTGGCGTCGTCGCCCGCCCAGACGAACAGGTAGGAATTGCTTTGGGCGTATCCGCTAGGGGCCCAAAGCAGCAGCAGAACCAAGCAGCAGAGATCACGCATAGGCACAGATTGCTGCCGGGCAGGGAACCCGGTGTCAACCAGAACGGGTGGGAGGGCAGAATGCGCGAAATCCACAATACCTGTGTGACATCTAACCTTGCGCCACACCGAAAACTAGCTGATCATAGTCGAGGCGCAGGATGTATATCGAGCGAGAGCAACTTGAGGCATAAGTCTTTTGTTCTCAAGATTTTGACCTCTAAGCTCTTTGCAATCAAGATTTTGCAGACACTTTTTGCAAACGCCGCGCCCAGCAAGCCTTTCAGAGGTATGGGGGGAGGGGGGCTGCCTCAAAAGTAACGAGAGTGTGCAACAACTTTCATCCCTCCATCACCCTCGAAGACAGTATTTCTCTGAGATTATTTCAAGCCGATTTCCACAGGCTGGATTCCAAGAGCTGAGAACTGAAACTAGACCAACTTCTGCATTCTGACTTCATACTTCTGACTTCAAAAGCTTCTTCGCAATCTGACAGTACAAATCAATCGCATCCGCAAGTTGCCGCTTCTCGATGAACTCGCCTTCCGTATGCGCGACGTGAATCGATCCCGGACCAATCAGCAGAGGCTCTCCCCAATTCGTGAGCCTGGGAATGTCAGTGGTGAACGCGGCGATCATCGTCGGCAAATCCTCAACCGTGCGAAAGCGTAAGAAGGGAAGTTCGAGCGGGAACGTGACCTTCACCTGATTGCCCGCAGTCTCGAGAATCTGCCGCCGCAAATCCTGCGATGGACGGATCAGACGATAAAGCAAGTCCGCGCGAGAGTAATCAGGAATCACGTTTGGTGCGCGACCGCCCTCGATCAATCCGATGTTCAGCGTGCATGGACCGATCTCCTCGTCAGTTGGCAACGGCATCGCTCGCAGGCGCGTGAGAGCCTCAATCAACTTGTCGATGGCCGATTCGCCCAGTTCAGGATAAGCCGAATGCGCCATGCGTCCGGAAGCGGTGACCTCGACCCGCAGCGTTCCCTTCGAGGCCAGCGCGATGCGGTTCTCGGTAGGTTCGCCGTTCACCAGATATTTGCAGCTCTGCGCGGGCTGATTCGCGCGCCCACTCGCGGCGTATTCGTTGGCCACTTTTGCGCCCAGGCTGTCGCACTCTTCTCCCACCACGAACAGCAGGCCGACGTGGATTTCTTGCAGGCGCAAGCGTTCCGCGGCCGCGATCTGCGCGGCGATGATGCCCTTCGCGTCACACGCGCCGCGACCATAGATGCGCGCAGCATCTTCGGAAGAACGAATGAACGGAGGAACGGTATCCATATGCGTGGAGAAAACCACCGCCGGATGCGGCTGCTCCGGCGATGTGGCATAGACATTGGCGCGATCGCTTTCCACCGGCATCTTCTTCGTCTGGTAACCCAGCCGGCAAAGTTCACGGTAGAGAAACTCCCCAACTTCGGCCTCATTGCCGCTGAAGGATTCGATGTCAACCAACTGGCGCGTGAGCGCGAGTGCGTCCATGAGGGAAGGATAAACTACAGGTCCGTGGAGCGGCGGGAAGTGGCGCCAATCATGTAATCTGAATGCTGTGCTCGCCCAGAATTCAACCATCCGGTCGCTCTTTCTGGAAGGTCCAGCGGGAAGACTGGAAGCGCTGCTCAACGCGGGCGCGGAGAATGCGGCTTACGCGGCGGTGGTCTGCCATCCGCATCCGCTGTTTGGCGGGACGCTGCATAACAAGGTCGTGTTCCACACCATGAAGGCGCTGAACAGTTTTGGTTTTCCGGTGCTGCGCTTCAACTTTCGCGGCGCCGGACTCAGCCAGGGCGAGCACGATCACGGCAACGGCGAAGTCGAAGATGTTCGCACCGCTCTCGACTGGCTGGACGCGGAGTTTCACCTGCCGCTGGTGTTTGCTGGCTTCTCTTTCGGTGCGGCGGTCGGGCTGCGGGCGGCGTGTCCAGATGCGCGGGTGATGGCGTCGATTGGAGTTGGCATACCGGCGATTCCGGTTGCCGCCCATGCGGAAGCGCCGCGAACGTACGCTTTCGACTCCCTGAGTGACTGTGTGAAGCCGAAGTTGTTCGTCAGTGGCGCGCGCGACCCGTATGGCCCGCGAGCCAAGCTGGAGGCTCTGATCGCATCGCTACCGGAGCCGAAGAAACTTATTCTGATCGAAGGCGCTGATCATTTCTTCGAAGGGCGTTTGCGCGAGCTGCGGGAAACGATTGAAGCGTGGGTGCGGCAAGAAATCGTACAGAAATCCAGCCCGTGATTGGACTGGCGTCGAGCGCGGAGGGCGAGACGCCCTCCGAACAGCCGGCGAGACGCCGGCGCTACGAAGCCGGCGCTACGAAGCCCGCGCCGTATTGAGATCTGTCTTTATGACCCTGGCCATGTCCGATGCCGATCGCGAATCGCAGTTTCGCCAGATGCGAGACACCGCGCGCGAAATCTTTCGTGATGCGCTGGCCGAGGCGTCGATTGCCAAAGCATTTGCGCGGCACGTGCACTGTGAGCGCGGGGTGTTGCGCGTTCGCGAGGATCTTTACCACCTGCAGGCATATTCGCGCGTGCTGGTGATCTCCATCGGCAAGGCCGGACACACGATGGCCGAGGCGCTGGCGCGGCAAGTGGGCGAGTCTTTTCTCGCAAGCTCGCTGGAAGGCATTGTGGCGAGTTCGGTCGAGCCGTCCTCGCAGGTGCGCGGCTTCCGCTATTTCCGTGGCGGGCATCCTACGCCCAATGCCGAATCCATCCACGCGGCGAATGCAATTCTGAAGGCGCTTGAGGCGCAGACCGCGGCGTCGCTGGTGATCTTTCTGCTCAGTGGCGGAGGGTCGTCGATCGTCGAAAAGCCCATCGACGATGAGATCTCCCTGAACGATCTGATCGCGACCTATCGTGCGCTCGTACATTCGGGTGCGCCCATCGCCGAAATCAATGCCATTCGCAAACATCTTTCGGCGGTGAAAGGCGGACAGCTGGCGCAGGCGGCGTTTCCGGCGCAGCAGGTTTCGCTGCTGGTCTCTGACGTTCCCGACCATGCGCTCGACGCTCTGGCGTCCGGGCCAACGATGGCCGACTCAACCAGCGTAGAGGATTGCTACCGCATCGCGGAGAAGCACTGCTTGTTGCCGCAGTTTCCGCATTCCACGCGCGAACTTTTTCAGAGCCATGCTCTGGAAGAGACGCCGAAGTCCGACGATCAGGCATTCCACCGTTCGCGCTGGTGGACAATTCTTTCCAACCAGACAGCGGTGGAGCAGGCGAGCGCAGCGGCCGGGCGCGCCGGCTTTGCTGTGCACGTGGACAACTCCTGTGATGATTGGGACTACGAGCGCGCGGCCGAGTATTTATTGAAACGCGCGCGCGAGCTAAGAAGGGATTTCGGACGCGTGTGCCTGATTTCGGGCGGGGAAGTAACGGTGAAAGTTACGAACGGCGGCATTGGCGGACGCAACCAGCAGTTTGCGCTGGCGTGTGCCGCGAAGATTGCCGGAGAGAGCATTACCGTGCTCAGCGCCGGAACGGACGGAGTGGATGGGAACAGTCCAGCGGCGGGTGCGGTCGTGGATGGAACCACGGCGGAGCGAGCGCAGTCGAAAGGGCTTGATGCTGGCGCAGCGCTTAAGAAGTTCGACGCGTATCCGTTCTTCAGCGCCCTGGGCGATGCGATCGAGACTGGACCGACGGGCAACAACCTGCGCGATTTGCGGATTCTGTTGGCTTATTAAGCATGGTTGCAGCCGACGGCAGACAAACTCATTCGTTGTCGACGGCTCGCTCTGCGGCTAAAAGCCGCGGTTGGTTTTGTGGTGCTTACGGNNGAAGCCGCGCCCTTTCAAAACGCAGTCCCGCATCGAGTTTTTCCGCAGCCTGCGCAGGCCATGTCAAGGGCATCGGGCTGCGCCCGAATCGGACAGCGGAGGGCGGCTGTCCCCACACCGGTGAGCAGGAGGTTTTTGAAAACATTTCATTGAAGCTTCGCGTACTCTGCCTTCGCTTCCTTCAGGATGGGAACATCGGGATCGGCATCTTTCCAGAGCGTGAGGAAGTCTTTGTAGGCGGCGAGCGCCCGGACGCGCGCTGCATCGGCATCGGCGCCTTGCGAGGTTCTCGACTGCAAGGCGTTGGCACGAGCCACTCCCAGATGGGCTAACGCTCCCGTCCAACAGTTCCAGACGATGCCGCTGTGGCCAAGAATTTTCTGAAACTCGGCGGCTGCGTCAGTGCCTTGTCCGGCTGCCAGGTATGCTTCCCCGCGGATATACACATGGTAGAGGCAGGAAATATTGGCGACGAAGGGGATTCCTCCCAACTCAATTGGTGAAGCAGCTTGGAGCGAATTCAGGGCGAGAGCCGGGTTCTTTTTGTCCAATGCCATTTGGGCTTGAAGCGCAGGCAGCCAAAGCGACTGAATCTGAGTGTCCAGCGGGAAGCGTTTCCCTAAGTCCTGCGCCAACAATTCAGCTCGCGCCGTATCGCCCGCCATGGCAAAGCCAAGCGCGGCTTCACTTTCGGCGCCCTGACTCGCCGGAGCCAGCTTCAAGGCCTCCGCTGCCGACTGCGCTGCCTCCAGAGGTTTGCCGTAAGCAGCTTGTTGCAGAGCGGCGTTCGCCTGCCATATCGCCGCATTCTCTTTGCTATCCGCCCGTATGGCGGAGGTGATCGCCCGTTTGGTCAGTTCCCGCGCCTTGGCCAGATGACCGCTGTATGCCTCGGTGTCGGAGGCCAGCGCCAGCCCATAGTTTTCATAATCAGGTTTGCCTGCAAACCACCTTTGCTGTTCCGTCATTGTGGCGGAATCTGAATCAATAAAAGCCAGGGCATAGAGAGCGCTTTGGATTCCGACATCATTCGCTTTTTGCGCCGGGGCCTGGCGGATGATGCGCCGCGTTTCGTCAAAACGCTGCAATGCCAGTGTGCAGTTGACCAGATTGCCGTATGCAGACTCTCGATCCGGCGCAAGCCGAATGGCCTGCTCCATGATCTCCGCGCCTCTCTCACACTGCCCTTGTTCGGAGAGCGCCACGCCCAACCTGCTGTACCCTCCGAACTCACGCGGATAGCTGTCAATGTACTCTTGCAACGACTGGGCCGCTTTGTCCAATTCACCGGTAACATTCGAATAGTAGTTGGCGGTGATCGTCAGCTTTTCCCGCTCGCTGGCATGCTCCCGTAACTGGAAAGCCCTGGCGTAATACTCACTTGCGCGTCCGGTTTCGCCGAGATTGTAGTAGTCGGCGGCGACTTCGTTGTAGCCCATGGCAAAATTCGGATCGAGCTCGATGGCGCGTTGATGGTAAGGCATGGACGCGGCAATGCCCTTCTCGTTTCCGGCTTTTGCGCCAAGGCTGTACGCCTTGAGGGCTTCCAGCGAAGACGTGGTGGCTTGTAAGAGCGGAACGTCGAACTTCTGCACGGTAGCCAGCGATTCGCCCAGTTCACCGCGCAACTGGGAAGCTGCCTTGCCCAGCATGTCCAGCACTCTTTCCTTCGACGCGGCCGTCACCTGCTCATCGGCCAGCGTGTCTCCACTCTGGCAGTTCACCGCCTTCAATTCCAGCACATATTTGCTGCCCAAACTGCCAATCGCTCCCGCAATGTAGGCTTTGCTGCCCGCCCGCAAGCACAGTTCACGCGCCACCTCGGGGGTGAGCTTCGTACCGGCGGAACGTGTCATCAATTTCAAGTACTTGGCGACGTCTGTGTCGGAGAGCACGTTCAGGAAAGGGGATTGCCGCAGGGAGACATTGAGAGCCGTCTTCAGCGTATCGTCGAATATTGAGTCACCCGTGCTGTTGGCAAAATCGGCGAGCACGATGGCATCTTTCTCGGTCAGGCGGTGCGTGGCCTGGCGCGAGCGGAAATAGAACGCTCCCGCCATTACAGCCGCGACAAACACTACGACAGCGGAAAACAGAACCTTCCAGAATTTCCCGCCTGCGACGGGAACTTGGGCGACTTTCACTCCGCTCGAAGACGGAGATGGAGCCAGCGCAGGGGAAGAACCGGACGCCTGCCACGGCGGTCGGGGAACCTGAGCGTCGCTTTCCTGTGCGACTGCCGCCGGACCGGAACTCGCAGCTATGGCTCGTCCCGTCTCCGTATCCCGCTTCAGCCGCAACAACTCGGAACGCATTTCCTTCGCGCTCTGATAGCGCAGGTCGCGATCTTTCTCCAGAGCTCGATTGATGATGTCTTCCAGCCTGGGAGGCACGTCGGGATTCAGCCGCACGGCAGGAACAGGTGCGCGGTTCAGGATCGCTTCAAAGATGGTTGCTGCACTGTCCCCACGAAAGGGCAACTGCCCGGTGGCCATCTCATAGAGGACGGCTCCAAACGAGAACAGATCGCTCCGCGCATCCAGTTCCTTGGCCCGCGCCTGCTCCGGCGACATATATGCCACCGTGCCGAGCGTAGAACCGGGGCTGGTGAGATGCTGCTCCTCGATAGTGTCCGTCAAGGCGTTTGCCAATGAAACTTTGCCGAGAGAACCGCTGGCGGATGCGATCTTCGCCAGGCCGAAGTCCAGGATCTTGGCGTGTCCGCGTTTGGTCACAAAGATGTTTGCGGGTTTGATGTCGCGGTGAACGACGCCAGCAGCATGGGCGGCGTCGAGCGCGTCGGCAATGTCGATGGCGATGGGGAGAAGAGCTTCCGTTTCCAGAGGACGCCCCGCGATGCGGTGCTTCAGTGTGAGTCCGTCCAGAAACTCCATGGCGA
>PKVW01000022.1 GCA_003131585.1 Acidobacteriaceae bacterium | reverse complement strand
AGCCGTCTCATAGAAGCCGCTGGGTTGCCGCGAGGAAACCGCTCTCCCTCCCAGAATGGCACAATCTTCGCTTTTGCTGATGCTTGCTCCATTTTTCGTGCTTCGCCTTCTGCTATAGTGAACCCCTGCAAAGGAGCACCATATGGCAGGAAAAAGCGTCAACAAAGTCATCCTCATCGGCAATCTGGGCAAAGATCCAGAAGTGAAGTACACCCCGAACGGCACGCCCGTGGCCAAGTTCAGCCTGGCTACGAACGAGCGCTTCAAAGACAAAGAGGGCCAGTGGCAAGACCGCACCGAGTGGCACAACATTACCGCTTGGGCGCGCACGGCTGAGATTGTCGGCGAATATGTGAAAAAGGGCAGCAAAGTCTATATCGAGGGCAGTCTGCGTACCCACTCCTGGGACGACAAAACCAGCGGCCAAAAGAAATACATGACCGAAATCGTCGTGAATGATCTGGTCTTGCTCGGCGCACGCGGCGAAGGCAGCGGCGTCGGAGATTCTAGCGGAAGCTCACGCGGCGCATCAGCCGCCAGCTCCGGCGGCGGCAACAATTTCGACCAGCGCACGCCCGAGCCCGAGCATGCCGGAGCCAGCGCGGGCCCAATCACGGATGAAGATATTCCGTTTTAGGAGTGGGAACATGCCTTTGGGGGGGTTTTGGACGGCGGAGTTCGGCAGCAGTGTGGGAATTTTCGGGGGTGGTGTGGTCTTTTTCCAGGACGGCAAGATCACTGGCGGCGACAGCTCTTATCTGTACACGGGGGAGTATACGGAGACTGGGGGCGGCGGGTTCAGAGCTACGATAGAGGTGAGCCCGTTTATCCAAGGAGTTCCGAGCGTTTTTAATACGGTTGGCCAAAAGTTTACCCTCGAGCTGGTTGGAACGCAAGAAAGCGAAGGCCGACTGGTCGCGCAAGGCCAGCGGCGGGATATGCCCGGCGTCACGTTCGGCGCCAAACTCACTAAGCGAGCGTAACTCGAGTATGGGATTCGGCGGCGGCGAGAGCAGGCAAAGCGCAGCTGATGTTGAGACTGTTCTTGCAGAGTTTGATTCTCGAGCCGGATTGCTCAAGTCTATCTGCGACAAAACGAAGGAGCTCATCGAAGAGTTCCTTCAAGATGCGGATATCCGAGTCCAGTCGGTCCAAGCGCGCGTCAAGAAGAGAAAAAAACTAAGGGAAAAGTATCTTGATCCAGCGAAGTCTTACACGCGGCTGGACGACATACACGATCAGGCTGGTCTGAGGGTCGTCACCTACTACGAGGACGAGGTCGACCGCGTGGCAGAGATCATCGAGCGGGAGTTCGACATCGACCGGGAAAATACCGTCGACAAACGGAAGATCGAGTTGGACAGATTCGGCTACTCGGCCATCAACTATGTTTGCCGGCACCTCGGAACGCGAACGGCGCTGGGGGAATACAGGAAGTTCAGCAATGTTCGATTCGAGGTACAGGTTACATCAATCCTCAGCCACGCTTGGTCAGAGATGAATCATGGATCGTACGATTTGGGGGAAGCGTCTCCGCCACTAATACGGAGAAGATTCTTTCAGTTGAAGGCGCTGCTGGAACTCGCCGAGAGTCAGTTCCTCGAATTGCGGAACAAAACGAAAGAGTACGAGCGATCCGTGGCAGTGCAGGTCGAAGCAAAAGTCCCGGATCTTCCGCTCGACGGAGTATCACTCAAGTCCTTGGTCGAGTCCGATCCCACGGTCGGTCAGATCGACGTCGCCATAGCCGCCCTGCTGGGAGTTCCGCTGGACGGCGAAGCCGAGGTCAGCGTCAATGTCAAGATCGCCGCCCTAGAGCTTGCCGGCCTAACGACGCTGCCTGCGGTGCGCGCATCGTTGGGAAAGTACGCGAGTGGCATCCCGGAATTTGTCGGACGCTGCCGAGAATATTGGGGTTCCCCTCCGGACGAGCTAGTGAGGGGCGTCTCGACCTTTCAGCTAGCGATGCTCCTGCTACACAACCGGGACAGAGAAAAAGTCATTGAGGCGCTGAAAAGTCTGGACCTCTATCCGGAGGACGATCCGCACCTCGACGCTCAGATCTCAATCGCCCGGGAGATCGTGAACAAATACAAGGACTCCGCATGACCGAACAACTAGCCGACAAGAAATGCGTCCCCTGCCGCGGCGGAGTGCCTCCGCTCAAGGGCAAGGAACTCGAGGCGCTGCACAAGATCGTCCCCAAGTGGAGCGTGGCCAACGAGCACCACATCACCCGCGCGTTCACTTTCCCCGACTTCAAGCAGGCGCTGGAGTTCGTGAATCGCGTGGGAGCGCTGGCCGAAGAGCAAGGGCACCATCCGGACATTCTGCTGGCCTGGGGCAAAGCCGAAGTTACGCTTTGGACGCACAAGGTCGACGGCCTCACCGAAAGCGACTTCATCATGGCCGCGAAGATCGACCGGCTAATGCTAGGCGAGTCGAAATAGCGCGGGCTCAGCTACGAGGGCGAAGGATCCTCAGCCCAATCTGTCGTCGGTCACGCTCCAAGCCGCAGTTTCTTCTTTAAGTCTTCGGCAATCTGCTTGCCGTGGAAACGGCCGTTCTCGATAAAGATTTCGTTGGTGCTGGAGCCGGCGACAATCACGCCTGCCACATAGATTCCGGGCACGTTGCTTTCGAGCGAGATTGGATCGCAGATGGGACGGTTCTGCTCTTCGGAAAGTTCGATGCCCATACTGCGCAAGAAGTCGTAGTCAGGATGGTAGCCAATCAAAGCGAACACGAATTCGTTCTTCAGGCGGATGGGGCCGCGCGGCGTGACGATGACGACGAAGTCCACTCCGATTTCCTGTACCCGGCTGTCGAAGTAGGCTTCGATGTCTCCGTTCTTGATGCGATTCTCCAAGTCGGGCTTGATCCAGTATTTGACGTGGTGGTGCAGACGCGAATCGCGGTGAACCAGGGTCACGCGGGCGCCGTGACGCCACAGATCGAGTGCGGCAATGGCGGCGGAGTTCTTGCCGCCAATCACCAGCACATCGCTGTCATAGTAAGGATGAGGCTCGCCATAGTAATGCGAGACCTTGGGCAGATCTTCGCCCGGGAGGCCGAGTTGATTGGCGAGATCGTAGTATCCGGTGGAGACGATTACCTTGCGAGTGTGGTAGTCGCGGGGACGGCCGGCGCGGTCGGTGGCCGTGATGCTGAAGTTTCCGTCTTCGCCCATGACCGTCTTGACCCATTCGTACTGACAAACGTCGAGACGGTAATGCTCGCTGACCTTGCGGTAATACTCGATCGCCTCTTCGCGGTTGGGTTTCTGATGGGCGGTGGTGAACGGGATATCGCCGATTTCGAGCAGCTCGGGCGTGGTAAAAAACACCATGTTGGCGGGATAGTGAAACAGTGAGTTCACCAAGCATCCCTTATCGAGGACGATGACCCGCAGCCCGAGTTTCTGCGCTTCGATGGCGCAGGCCAGTCCGGTGGGCCCGGCTCCGATCACCAGCACGTCGGTGCGCATCTCGGGATGCGGACGAACCCTGGCCTGGGGCAGAGTTTCTATATCTTCGGCGGTGAGAATATCGGGCATGGGGTGCTGTGACCATTGCGCCTGCCAGCGAGGCACGGGACAGAGGTCAGAAACGAAAGATTTTAGCACGCCTTCGGAACAGATTGCCTACGGCATAAGTTAGTGCGAGCACACAGCGGCACGGTTGAACGCGTGGTACGCGCTATAATTCCCGGTTACTTCATCCATCGCAATCTAATCAGGAAACACTATGGGAACTCCCGGCGATAAGCCGACTCGCACGCGCATTGAATCCGACAGCATGGGACAGATCGAAGTCCCGGCCAATGTCTACTGGGGAGCGCAGACGCAGCGCTCGCTGCTGCACTTCAACATTGGGCGCGACACGATGCCGCCGGAGTTGATCCGCGCGTTTTGCACGCTGAAGAAGGCGTGCGCGCTGGTGAACCAGGATCTGGGAAAGCTGCCGGCGGACAAGGCGAAGCTGATCGTGCAGGCTGCCGACGAGGTCATCTCGGGCAAGCTGGATGACCAGTTCCCGCTGCGAATCTGGCAGACGGGCAGCGGTACGCAGACCAACATGAACGTGAATGAGGTCATCTCGAATCGCGCCATTGAAATCGCAGGCGGAGAGATGGGATCGAAGAAGCCGGTCCATCCCAATGACCACGTGAATATGTCGCAGTCGTCGAACGACACGTTTCCGACGGCGATGCACATTGCGGCGGCGGAGCGGGTGAAGAACGCGCTGATTCCGGCGATCCAGAGCGTGCACGATGCGATCGCAGCCAAGGCGAAGGAATTTCATGACGTAGTCAAGATCGGCCGCACGCACCTGCAAGATGCCGTGCCGCTCACCTTTGGGCAGGAGTTCGGGGGCTGGGCCAGTCTGTTGGAGCGCGACATAAAGCGCTTGGAACAAGTGCTGGACGGACTCTACGACCTCGCCATCGGCGGAACCGCAGTGGGCACAGGGCTGAACACGCATCCTGAATTCGCGGAACGGGCCGCGAAAAAGATTGCCGAACTCACCGCACTTCCCTTCCGCTCCCATGGCAACAAGTTCGCCGCGCTCTCGGCGCATGACGAAATCGTCTTCGCGCAGGGCGCGATGGAGACACTGGCCGCCTCGCTGATGAAGATTTCCAACGACATCCGCTGGCTCGCTTCCGGGCCGCGCTGTGGCCTGGGCGAGCTTTCGATTCCAGAGAATGAGCCCGGGTCGTCGATCATGCCGGGCAAGGT
>PKVW01000055.1 GCA_003131585.1 Acidobacteriaceae bacterium | reverse complement strand
GAAGTCGGCTATTTGGGAGCCTATCCCACGCTCGGCTATGCCACGCTGGCCCAGTTGGGCGGCCCCGCTAGCCCTTGCGTTCCGGCGCCCGCCACCGGCTGCTTGATCGACAACAACCTGGCGACTAACGGTACCCCGGCTAATTCCGGTAAGAGCGGTTACAAATTTGCCGCCACGCCTGGCGGTGCGCAGGCGACCGGCTGGAACTTCTTCACCACGGCAGCTCCGTTGTCGAACGTGACCGGCACCAAGGCTTTCTGCGCAGTCGATGACGGTGTGGTTCGCGTCGCGGCCCCCGCAGTAATTACTGCCCCGGCCGGCTACGGGGCCTGCCAGGCTCTGACCCCCATGAACAACTAAAGGATGAACAACGAACACGGCTTGAATTGGCGAGTACCCGGGGGAGGGTACAAAGCCAGAGGGCGGCGGATGCGAATCCGCTGCCCTTTTGTTCGTTTGCTGGCGTGCAGTACCGTGGAAGAGCGGCGCTTCAGCGCCGCGTAAAGCCTCCAAAATCAGCACGGGCTTCAGCCCCGGTGGTCGCATTTTGTGTCCACAATGAGTTTTTCCGCAGCCTGATAGAAAGAAGTTACTGCGGTAACGGACCGCCGGAAGAGAGATCTGCCACAGGTTTGGCCTGTTAAGTGCCACAGCTTTTGTATGTTCCCCGAGGGCCACATGTTTTGCTTGGCTAAACGTTTTAGACAGGAATGAACTCCATGCCGAAACAGAAGGGTTTCTCGCTAATCGAGCTCCTGATCGTGGTCGCGATTATCCTGGTGATCGCTGCCATCGCCATCCCGAACTTAATGCGGGCTCGCATGGCAGCCAACGATTCATCCGCTGCGGGTTCCATGCACGCGATCAATGTCGCCGAAGTCGCGTATTTCGGTACCTACGAAAACATCGGCTTCCCGGTGACGCTGGCGCCCCTGGGGGGGGCGGATCCCTGCGCTGCAAACACGGCCACGGCTTGTCTCATCGACCAGTCTCTGGCCGGGGGCGCGGGCAAAAGCGGCTACTCTTTTGCGGCCGCCGGCTCCGCTAGCGCGGGCAGTCCCAACAACAACCGGTTCTATGCCACCGCAACGCCGCTCAGTAACCTGACCGGTACCCGCGCCTATTGCTCAACTGAGGATATGGTGGTCCGCCTTCAGCCCGCGGGCAACACCACTCTGATCGGGGGATAT
Organism: Acidobacteriaceae bacterium; assembly: GCA_003131585.1. Classification (GTDB taxonomy): domain Bacteria; phylum Acidobacteriota; class Terriglobia; order Terriglobales; family Acidobacteriaceae; genus Sulfotelmatobacter. Next base: position 62,340 of record PKVW01000055.1, on the reverse strand, counting down.
GCCCCGTGCCTGGCCCTCACGGCGATGAATAACTAGCAATCCGTGGTCGCAACGGAGATTCTGCCAGGGCATGCCCTTATAGGCTGCGAAAAACTCAAGATTCGTATCACGGCGTGGGGCGGGAAACTCAAGATTCGTATCAGGGTATGCCTTCAGGCATACCGTGAATGCCGAACCGTCACTCGCGCCTTCAGGCGCTGCGATTGAAACCCGACTCTCCGCTACCTGTTCAGGCAAGTGCCGCGCCATCAGCGCGTCTTCAAGCGCCGAATTTCCAGATCGAAGTCCCACCGCCGGCTGCTAGCCGCGTTTCTTACTTTCGTAATATCCCGTGCCCGCGCGGCTACTTTACTCCCCATTAGATTTGCATATAATTTTCTTAGGAAAAACAACAATGATTCCTGCAACTGCGTCCCTGCCATGCCTGCTATAGAAATTTTGGGATTGGAAAAAATCTACAGCGTGGGCTTCTGGCGCAAGCGCCCCAAGCGCGCGCTGCACCCGCTCGAACTCACGGTCGAGGACGGAGAGATCTTCGGCTTCCTCGGCCCCAACGGCGCCGGCAAAACCACCACGCTGAAATTGCTCATGGGATTGGTATTCCCCACCGCCGGATCGGCGCGCATCCTGGGCCGGGAATGGACTGACCCTTCGGTAAAAGCCCAAATCGGATTCCTCCCCGAGCAGCCCTATTTCTACGACTATCTCACGGCTCACGAACTGCTGGAATACTACGGACAGCTTTCCGGCGTCCCCGGCAAACACCGCAAGCAGCGTGTCGAGCAGGTCCTCCAACAGGTTGGGTTGCGCGGCGTGCAGGGCGTGCAACTGCGTAAGTTCTCCAAAGGCATGCTGCAGCGCGTGGGAATCGGCCAGGCCATCCTGCACCAGCCCAAGCTCGTGTTCTTCGACGAACCGATGTCCGGGCTCGACCCCATGGGCCGGCGCGAAGTGCGCGACCTGATGGAGCAGCTCAAGCACGAAGGCAAGACCGTGTTCTTCTCGACGCACATTCTGTCCGACGCCGAAACGCTATGCGACCGCGTGGCTATCATTCATCAGGGAGAACTGCGCGGAGTAGGCGCAGTCGAGGATTTGACCTCCAGCGTTCAGGGCAAGGTGGAGGTGATCTGGCAGGGCACGCAGGTACCGGCCTCGATCAAGGCCCTAGGCGCGGAATGCCATGTGACCGCAGACCGGGTCCGCGCCATCGTTGCCGAAAACCAGCAGGACGCGGTCATCGATATCTTGCGCCGCGAACGGCAGCGCCTGATTGCCATCACTCCGGTACGCACTTCGCTCGAGGCTTACTTTGTCGAGAAGCTGCGGCGCGCCGAGACCACGGCTGGGTCCACGGTATGAAGATCAACGGTATGAAGAACGACGGTATGAAGAACAACGGCGTGAGGACAAACGGCATGAGGAGGACGGCATGAGAACGCGCGTCGCACACATTGCCTCCAATACTTTCCGCGAAGCGGTGCGGGACCGCGTGCTCTACAACCTGATCGCCTTCGCCCTGCTGCTCTCCGGCGCGGCCATCCTCGTGGGCCAGATCTCGATTGAGATCGAGAAGCTGGTCGTCATCAATCTGGGGCTCACCGCGGTTTCTCTGTTCGGCGTAGTCATCGCGATTTTCATCGGCATCGGCCTGGTCTCCAAAGAGATCGAAAAGCGCACCCTGTATACTGTGCTTTCCCGCCCGGTCCGCCGCTGGGAGTTCATTGTCGGCAAGTTTTTCGGGCTGGCCGGCACGCTGGTGGTAAACACTTTTTTCATGGCGATCGGCGTGTTCGCCGCGTTGTTCTACGTTTCTCACAAATTCGTGCGCGCCGACGCGCTGATTCTGGTGGCCTTGTACTTCATCGTGCTCGAGTTCTTGATCGTCTGCTCGCTGGCGTTGTTGTTCTCTTCGTTTTCTTCGCCCTTGCTGTCCGCCGTCTTCGCCTTCTCGCTGTTCGTCATCGGCAGCTTTGCCGAAGACCTGCGCAATTTCGCCGGCATGGCTCACGGGCTCTCGCACTGGCTGGCCACGGGCGCGGCTTATCTGGTGCCGAATTTTTCGGCGTTCAACGTGATTACTTCCATCGCGCACGAACAGCCGGTCGCCGGGCAACTCATCCTGCAGAACACTCTCTATGCCGTGTTCTATGCCGCGATGGCTCTGAGCGGAGCCGTGCTGATCTTCGAGCACCGGGACTTAAAATAAAAGACCTGAAATGACTTATCGGCGGAAAACCTCGATGATTGCCGGCGCGTGCCTGGTCCTGTCGCTGGCTGCCAGTTCGTTCGTGCTTCATCGCACCGACCAGCTTCGCCCGCAAGCCACGCTCGACGAAGTCCTCCTGCTCAGTTCGCCGAAAGTGATCGAGCGCGCCAGTCTCGGTTATGACGGGCTGATGGCCTGCATTTACTGGACTCGCGCCGTGCAATACTTCGGCTACCGGCATCATTACTACGCCGCAAGCTACAACCTGCTGGCGCCGCTTCTCGAAATCACCACTCACCTGGATCCGCATCTCCTGGTCGCTTATGAGTTTGGCAGCAGCTTTCTTGCGCCCAAACCGCCGCACGGCGCCGGCCAACCCGAGCGCGCGATCGAGTTGATGGAGTACGGCATTCAGAACAATGCCGGCAATTGGAGGCTCTACTACGATCTGGGCTTCGTCTATTACATGGAACTGCGGGACTACAAAAAAGCCGCCGAGACCTTCGAGCGCGGATCGCACATTCCAAACGCTCATCCCTTCCTGAAGGTGATGGCCGCGCAGATGGCACAGCATGCCGGCGAGTATGAGACGGCCCGCATGTTGTGGTCCGCCACTTACCAGACCACACAGGACCAACAGATTCGAGAGAACGCGGTGGATCATCTGCGCGCGCTGCGTGTGGACGAAGACGTCCAGCATTTGCAAGAAGCGGTGACCCGCTTCGGAGAGCGCACTGGGCGCCTGCCGGCAAGCACGGCAGAACTCGTGGCCGCGGAGCGATTGGTGGGAACTCCCGCCGATCCCGACGGCCATCCCTACAAATTGACTCCCGAAGGCCGAGTCGAAATTCGCGTGCCGGATGACTTCCCGTTCGCCACCAAGGGTCTGCCTCTGGAATATCGACCGCAGCCGAAATTCCACGCTCTGCCTTAGTCTTAATCATCGTTGGTTGCCATCGCTGTCTTACCATCGCTTATGATGGCGGAGAATGCAGGGCATCGATTCCTCCGCTTCGTCCCGAATCAGCCTGTCGCGCTCGGCGTGGCAATGGTGGAATGACGCTGCCGCGCGCGAAGGCCGCCTCGCCGCAACGCGCCAACTCCTGACTGCGCTCTGGGAGTTCGTTCGCGACTCCACTCCGAAGCGCCGCCGCCAACGCTACGGTGACGCCGAATATGATTGGGAGCACCGCGTGAATACGACCAGCGCGGCCGTAGGCTGGCGCGACCGGTTGCTCGGAGTTTTCCATTCTCCGTATCAGCCGACAGAAGCGATGCTGTTCCACGAAATGCTCGGGGCTTTGAGTGAGCAAAGTCATTCTGACTTTCAAGACTGCGTCTTCATAGATTTGGGATCGGGCAAGGGACGCACGCTGCTGATGGCTTCGGACTATCCTTTTCGCCGCATCGTGGGCGTGGAACTATTGCCTTCACTGCATCAGGCCGCGCAGGAGAATCTAAGCAAGTACCGAAGCAAATCGCAGAAGGGCTTCGTGCTGGAATCGGTATGCGGGGATGCGACTGAGTTCTCATTCCCTGTCGAGCCAACGGTGCTCTATCTCTTCAATCCATTTCCGGAAGCGGGGCTGAGGCGTGTGATCGCGAATCTCGAGCGGAGTTTACTAGCGAATCCGCGAGCGGTGTATGTGCTCTACCACAATCCGCTGCTGGAGCATGTGTTGGGAGAGAGTGCCGCGCTAAAAAAAATCGGCGGGACGCATCAATATGCGATTTACGGATCGAAAGATTGATCCGCCCGACCCAGCGGATCGAGGTCAGATCCAGATAAAAAATTTGCGGATCGAGCCCGCTAAAATAGTGCAACCACAGGAGTTACAAGATTCGAGACCCGCGAGATCCGGCTAAAATATTACATTCAAATGACTTAGCGGCAAAATATTCAAACCAAACGACTTAGCGGACAGAAAACGTCCCCTGTCGCTGTCCAATTTCGATTTTCAAAGAACTGCTGCCCCGGCGCGATTCGCGCTCGGCAGGGATATTTTGTAGGAGTTTAGCTGATGGCCGGAAATAAAGATGTGACGGATGAACATGGGAGCTGTGGAAAACTTGTGCGCTTGCAATTTTATAGGTCAATTAGCCGAAACAGGTGCGAGCCGGACGAAAGAGCCGCCGAGCTAAGCGCTCGGCCCGGACAGCCGAGGGCGGCTGTCCCCACACGGGCCCCATCCCTCCGTTCTCGCGACTTACTGCGAGCGTATAAACTTGAACGATGACCACCACCACTCTCAACGCTCTCGCCCGCGCCTCATCCGCCTACCTGCGTTCCGCCATGCACCAGCCGATTCAGTGGCATGAGTGGGGCGAGGAGGCGTTTGCTTCGGCGCAGCGCGAGAACAAGCCCATGCTGCTCGATATTGGCGCGGTGTGGTGCCACTGGTGCCACGTGATGGACCGCGAGTCTTATGACGATGCTGAAGTTGCGGCCATTGTGAATGAACATTTCATCGCGGTGAAGGTGGACCGCGACGAGCGTCCCGACATCGACAGCCGATACCAGGCCGCGGTCAGCGCGGTCAGCGGACAGGGTGGGTGGCCGCTCACCGCCTTTCTTACGCCCGAGGGCAAACCGTTTTATGGCGGCACGTATTTTCCGCCGAACGACGGCTACGGGCGGCCGAGCTTCAAGCGCGTGCTGACCAGCATCGCCAAGGCCTACAAGGAAAAACATGGCGACGTGGTGGAGCAGGCGAAGATGGTGGAGAGCGCGATCTCGCAGGCGGAGTCGTTTGCCGGGCGCGATGGACGGGTTTCAGCGAGCATTATTGCGGCGATTCAGAAGTCTGCGTTCAGCATGTTTGATCCGCAGCATGGAGGGTTTGGGCAGGCTCCGAAGTTTCCGCATCCTTCCGCGCTGGATTTGTTGATCGAGCGGTATGCGCGCACAGCAGCCGGAGCTTCGCTCCGGCGGACGGCCGAGGGCGGCCGTCCCCACATGGGCATGGCCACTCCCTACATGGGCGTTGCCCGGAGCGACCATCCCCACGACGACGAGCGGCTGCGCAACTTGATCGTTACGACCCTCGAACACATGGCGAATGGCGGAGTTTACGACCAGTTGGCGGGAGGATTTCATCGTTACTCGGTCGACGAGCGCTGGGTCGTTCCGCACTTCGAGAAGATGTGCTACGACAACTCCGAACTGCTGAAGAATTACGTACACGGCTATCAGGCCACGGGCTCGGAGCGCTTTGCGAATGTGGCGCGCGACATCATCCGCTGGATGGATGAGTGGCTGAGCGACCGCGAGCGCGGCGGGTTTTACGCTTCCCAAGACGCCGACATTTCCATGGACGACGATGGCGACTACTTCACCTGGACGCTGGCCGAGGCCCGCGCTGTGCTCACAGAAGAAGAAGCGCAGGTTGCGGCCCTGCACTATGACATCAACGAAGTGGGAGAGATGCACCACAATCCGGCGAAGAACGTGCTGTATGTGCGCGCGCCGATCGAGGAAATTGCGCGGAGGATGAGCCTCAGCGCCGAACGCGTGCACACCGTGCTCGATTCCGCGAAGAAGAAAATGTATGCTGCGCGGCTGGAGCGACCGACGCCATACGTCGACAAAACGGTTTATGTGGGATGGAACAGCATGTGCGTTAGCGCTTATCTGGAGGCGGCGAAGGTTCTCAATCTGGCCGATGCGCGCAACTTCGCGCTGCGCTCGCTGGACCGCATTCTGGCCGAAGCGTGGAAGCCGCGGGCGGGAAACGCGGTCGAGGGCCCCTTCGACTCTGGCTCAGGGCAGGCCCGCGGCACACAACCAGAGCCCACACAGTTGTTGCATGTGGTCGCATATTCCGATCCTAAAGCGGGGCATCGCGAAGTTTCCGGTCTGCTTGACGATTATGCCGCGACCGCGCTGGCTTGCCTCGATGCTTATGAGGCGACGGCCGACCTCAGCTACTTCAAGTTCGCGCAGGCCATCGGCGACGCGATGATTGCCAGGTTCTTCGATACGGTTTCCGGGGGATTCTTCGATGCCGAGCCGGCTGCCGAGGGCAAGAGTCTGGGCGTGCTCTCCACGCGCCGCAAGCCGGTGCAGGATTCGCCCACGCCGGCGGGAAATCCCATGGCCGCGATTGCGCTGCTGCGATTGCACCATTACACGGGCGATAGCGGGTATCGAGATAAGGCGGAGCAGACGCTGGAAACCTTTGCCGGCGTGGCGGAGCAATTTGGAATTTTTGCCGCGACCTATGGGATTGCAGTCATCCATCTATTGGAGAATCCGGTGCAGGTAGTTGTGGTCGCTGGCGACCGATCGGAGGAAACGGCCACCGGTCTCGCCGCCGTCGCGGCCGGTGCTTTCGCCTTTAACAAGAGCGTGCTCCGGCTGACGGCGAACCAGGCGGTCGCCGCGAATCTTCCTCCCGCGCTGGCGACGACCATCCCGCTTCTGCCCCAGTTGAGCTCGGGCGAGTCATTCGCGGGCAAGTCATTCGCGGGCAAGTCATTCGCGGGCAAGTCATTCGCGGGCAAGTCATTCGCGGTTCTGTGTTCCGGCTTTGCCTGCCAGCCTGCGCTCACGGATCCGGCTGAATTGCGGCTTGCGCTGGTTTCCGCCCTCAAGCAGCAGCCCTAGCAGGCTGCGGAAAAACTCGGCGTGGACGCAAAATGCGACCACCGGGGCTAAAGNNACTTCACCGATTTGCGAGTTTTTCCGCAGCGTGCCAGGAAAGAGGCCGCAAAAAAAACGGGGCTGACGGTTTATGTATGAAGTCCGTCAGCCCAAAGATAGCGAGCCCCAGGGTTCGGCCCAAGTTACTACAGGTTACTTTGGTGACCTTGCGGCCACCTCTGACACCCGGTTAACTACTACTTCATCATCGGCGGCAGATTTGCGCCGGTGCATCTACCTTCCAGTTGTTGTTGTGGTGGGCACACTAGAATCGGCCCTCCGTCCGGGGCGGGAACCTGCGGAACGGCGGCTGTTACATAGGTGCCCACTAGTCCAAACATCAGGATCGATATCCTGAATGCGTGTTTCATTGGGTTTTCTCCTGCCGCGACTTGGCTTCCCAAAATGGGTTCCTTAGCGCGGTGGAGCATTATAAGCCCCGAGTCAAGCCCTTCCGCAGTTTCCCAAAGTTGCAGACTGAGCCTGGTCTTTTGGGACGGTATTCCGCGCCGCCGGCCTGCCCCCAAAATACTTCCGAATACGGGAAAAGATGGCGTTTTCTAAGGTGTTTCCCTTAGGCATGCCTAGCAAGACTGTGGAGGGGTCAAAAATGCAGGAGGGATCGGCGAAACAGTTACGAAATCCGGAATCGCAGCGCCCGGATGCAGGGGAAGTTGAAGGGAACTTAACGCCTGAGACGTTCGGCTGATCGGCTGCTTACCCCTTGGAACCGACCCGCTCGACCAGTCCAGAAACACCCAGGCCGCTCATGGGTACGACTGGGATGCGAGCCGCAGCATTTGCCATGCCTCCGTTTTCGGGCGCGTTTTCGGGCGCGTTTTCGGGCGCGAGGGACGGCGCTGCGTGAGTCCGCAAGAGAGCCCGGTCCACCATGCCTTCGAACATCGGGATCAAGGAGTCCGAAGGCAGAGGGTGCTGAATATCCGCCAGACTCTGCTCCCAGCGCTGGGGCCGCAGCAAGGTGGACGCAGCTTCGCGGGCGGGACTCTTCGCCAACGTGTAGCCCAACCATATGAGCAATGTGCAGTTGTAGGCGGCCATGTTGACCACACTGATCGAAACGTAGCCCAAGTGTTCGCCCACCCAAGAAGCGATCACCGCCAGTTCCACCAGGGCGAAGGCGCCAAAGCCCAGGGCGATGCCGAAGCTGTGCTGCCGCCGGCTTACACCCAGGTAGCGGGCAAAGAACAACAGGAAAAGCACCATCCCGACTTGAATAATGCGCACGCAGCGCTGGGCGGTCAGGATGGCCTGCACCCACGGCGCCGTGTCCGACGAGTTCGTGGAAACCGATACCAAGCCAGCCACCAGAAGCATCACCAGACCCGCCCACTTGAACAAGACCGTACCGAGGTCTCGCAAGGTGTGGAACGGCCGGAACACGTCGAGAAAGGCTTCGTGAATCACCTTGAAACCCAAAGCTACGCTGATCGCGGTGCTGAACCAGGAAGCGTAAAAACAGGCGGAGTAGTTGTAGCGGTAGGTCGGAAAGACCACCGCGAAGGTCAGAATCTGCGCGACGATGTAAGCGAAGAAAAACTTGAATGCGCGGTGCTGGCCGCGACGAAGCATAGTGATGGCAATCGCCGTTTGGAGAACGGGATGTGCGACCCAGAGAGCGTAGTACAGAATCCTGATTTTTTCGCTCATCGGAACAATTCTCTTAGCGCTCGAAACAGCGTACGCGGAAAAAGGCAGCTTCGCGGCAGTGCGTCCAATAGGACGGATCCGGTTAGTAAGAGAAAGTTAAACCTTTTGACCCGGGTGTTCAATGTACTCAGGTAACCGAAAGCAACGTTACCTTCGGGCCACTTTTTCTAGCTCTGAGGCGATTGATCGCGGCAGGAACAGCAACCCGACAACCGGGGGAAGCGGACCGGGAGAAACAAAGCAGCCAGGAGAGGCCTTGCACTTCTTGGCTGCCTGAGCCCTCCCCTATTCCTTTATTCCTTATCACACACCGGGCGCAACTTCGCCGCCAAGAAATACGAAGTACGAGCAGTTCCACAGGGCCGTGGGCAGACTTCCCCGCGGCCGCGCCGTGAGGACGATGTTGTATTCGCCCGTGCTGCCCAGGTCTATTTCTCGGAGCACGTCTTGTCGCAGGACCTCTCGCAGCATCCCGGCTTTCGGACCTTGTCCTAACTGAGGATTGCTCTGCGGCTCGATCACCGCCAGCCGCGCCAGGAACTCATGAAGATCGGCGCCGCAGCCGCACCCTGGGACTACAAAGGAGACCTCGGCATCCTGGGAAGAGAAATGCCAGGCCAGCGACGCTGCCAGATTCACCGCTCGTTCGTACGCCTGCGCGGAAATCAGGCCAGACGCGGGATTGTCGAAGACAATGCACAGCTTGCGCTCATCCTCGCGGCTGAACTCGCGTACCTTTAATGAGCCAGACTTGGCGGTCGCCTTCCAGTCGACGTGGCGCGCCGAATCCTCCGGCATGTACTCGCGAATGCGGTACAAGTCGGAGCCGCGGCCGCGCACAAAACTCTCCCACTCCCCGCGCACCAGCGGCAGGATTTCAAACATCTCGTCGGGCGGCTCAACCGCCGGATAGACCAGAATCTCGCGCTCCAGCGCAACATCGCGCGTCTTGGTCAGGAAGGCGAACGGAAACCGCGTGGCCACGCCAAAACTCGATTCGCGATACCGCCCACGCCGCTCAAAGCGCAGCTCAAGGTCGGCCGTTAGATCGCTCTTGGGCGGCAAATACGGGAAATAAATCATCCCGTCGAAAATTCCCGGCACCGGCGGCGCCAGCTCCACCCGCCTGACGCGCCAGTCGCGCAGCCGCACCCACTGATTCCCGGGAGTACGGTTCAGCGGAAAAACGAATGTCGTCCGTTCCCACTTCCACCGCTTGCGGATCTTAATTTGTTTTTCCTTGCGGGCCGGCACCACGCGAATCGAAAACGAGGGCAGGAACCGCCGCGGATTGCGCAGCACGATTCTTCCCACAACCGCTCGCCCGGCAAACACATGCTCGGGCAGGCGAACCTCCAATTCCAGGCCGCGCAGCACCAGCGCCGAAACCACTCCCGACACCAGGATGGCCGCCAGCATCGCCGCCACCACGATGTACAGCAGATTGTTTCCCGTGTTCAGCGCCGCGATGCCGATCACCAGCGTGACCAGCACATAGACCACACCCGCCTTTGTGACTTCGTAGTGAAAGGTCTGGCGCAAACGCTCCAGCGCCACGCGCCGCGCCAGATACGGCACGGTAACCAGCCCCACAAACGCCGCCATCAAGAGGGCAAGGGACGCCAAAATCACCGACGCCCACAGATTGCCCGCCTCGCCCGACGCCGTCGAAAGCAACGCCGCCCCGAACGCCAGCCCCAACCCCACCAGCGCCAGCAAGAACTTTACCCATACGTCCGCTGCCGCCGATTGCAGCCACGCCATCACGCCGTTTCCAGCTTGATCCGGATTCACAGAATTGGTGTAAGCGGAGTCCACTGCTCGCAGCCTAGCATCGCCCATGGGAACGGGCAATCCTGATCGCCTTGCGCGGAAAGCCTTCGTAACCGGCGGAATGGATTCTTTTTAACCGGAATTGTTTCGAGGAAAGTTCGAGCCCCAGCATCAACTAGGGCTTCAATCCGAAAATCTGAAGGTGCTGGTTGCTGGCGACGTAGACCTTGCCGTTGGCGACCACCGGAACCAGGTTGGAGTCGCCACCTTGGTTGGGCCAAGGTCCGGCATAGCTCTTGAAGAGTGGCGTCATCCTGCCGGCCGATTCCGGATTGAAAGCGTAAAGCAACATGCCGGCCTGCTGCGATACCGGCCGCGATAGCGCCCAGACAATCGGGGAGGCCTTGCCATTGGACGACACGCTGGTGAAGAATCCACCATTCTGCCCGCTAGGGATCGCCGCATAAGCAACGCCGGTCAACTTCGGCCGGGGCGAGGTTTGCAGTTTCCACACCTCCACCCTGTTGCCGCCACTGCTCACCACGCGCGCTGCGCCATCGTTCGGATCCACGAAGTACGACTCTCCACACCAGCAACTGCCGATGGCGTAGGCGCCGAGCACATTGTTCTTCGTGGTCGAATATCCCCCCAGATGGTCTTCATTCATCAGGAACATAGTCCCGAACTTGCCCGCCGCCACCGCCAGGTGTGGCTTCGATCCAGGCTGGTCGGGCAGAACCAGCACGCCCCCTGAGCCGAAATCCACGTCCCCCTGATCGAGGCTGCTCTGGTTCGAGGGGGTGAACAAGTCCACCTCAGTGGTGAGGTTGGGCGACACTTTCACCACGCTTTCCTGAATGTTCGTGACACCATCGTAGGTGGTTCCCGAATAGTCAGAATTGCCGGTGACGAAGACAATGTTGCCGGAGTCGTCGGCCGCAAGCCCATATCCCGACATCCAGATCGACGACAAAAAGAAGGCGTTGGGAGAAGTGGCTTGCGTATCGAAGACCTGGTTGGCCGAGAGCGGCGCCAGCGAGGACGCGTTCCAGCCCAGCAACCAGCCCCGCGAAACATTGGCGGCAAAGTCGCAGAAGCTGCCGAACCCGGCATAGACGTTGCCATTTGCCAGCAGCAAGCCCGGACGCTGCCGCTGGTAGGTCGCATTGAAGACGAAAGTAGTCCCATCGCTGAGCGTATGCGATCCGGTTACGATTTGCGGCGTCAGCTTGTCTGTGAGGCTGCCCAGATCCAGCGCGTGAAGCCGGTAGGCTGGGCCGGTACTGTCCTGCGTGTAGGCGATCAAGTACAGCGTGTTGCTAGTGGCGTCGATGACTGGTGTAGAGGTGATGCCAACGTTGGGCCCGTTGTTGTTGCAGCCGAGCGGCGACGGCACGGGCTTCCCCAGGTTTTGACTCAGGAGCACGGTGCCGGCATTGGCGTCGATGGCGTAGATCGTGTCGTTGCCCGTCACCACATATACGACGTCATGCTTTCCCGGGTTATGCCCCGCCGTAATGTTCACGCCGGGGATTAAGAGCGGTTGCGCATCCACCTGATCGTCCAGCAGCACTGTAGTCAGCAGCCCGAACTTGGAACTGGCAACGTTCGCGGGCGTCAGCACGGTTTCGCTCGAATTCCAGCCGGTGCGGTAATTGTCGTAGTGATACGTGGTCACGGCTGTTTGGGCTACAACTGAGGCGGTATGGGCCAGAAAAAGTAGGAAAATGAGGACGGCGATTCCGGCCAGTCCGCGGACGTGAGCATTGCGACGAAGCGGCGTCATCGAACCCCCTTGAAAGCGGCGATCAAAGTTTAAGGGATGGCGGAACTCAGGTCAATCTGGAAGCAACTCCCGGAGATGGAAGACTCTAGGCAGGACGCTCGTCGAAAACCAGCGGCTGCCCGCTAGTAGTCCGCCAGCTCTTTCATGGCGCGGAAAAGATCGTTGGCCTGCGGCAAGATGGCGTCTTCGAGGATCGGCTGGTAGGCCACAAATGTATCGGCGGCAGCTATCCGGCGCACGGGCGCATCCAGTTGATCGAAGAGCTGATCCGCGATGCGCGCCGCGATCTCCGCACCGTAGCCCCAGCTCAACGTATCTTCATAGGCCACGAGAGCGCGATTCGTTTTCCCGACCGATGCGGCAATCGTCTCCCAGTCAAACGGATTCAGGCAGCGCAAATCGATCAAGTCCACTTTCACGCCGTGTTCGCGCTCTAGCTTCTGCGCCGCCTGCAGAGCGCGCGGTACCACGGCGCCGTAAGTAATCACGGTCAAGTCCGTCCCCGGATTTACGATCTTCGCCTTGCCGAACGGAATCATATAGTCCGGCCCCGGATAGGGCGCGCGCCCAAAGGTCTCGCGGTACAAGCGCTTGTGTTCCAGAAACAGCACAGGATCGTCGCAGCGAATCGCGGTTCGCAACAGTCCCGCCGCATCCAGCGCGTTCGACGGAAACACCACGCGCAGCCCCGGAATATGCGTGAACACGCTCTCCCCGCACTGCGAGTGATAGATCGCGCCGCCGGTGAGATAGCCGCCGATGGCCACGCGAATCACCAGCGGGCAGGAGAATGCGTTGTTCGAGCGCCAGCGGATCACCGAAAGCTCGTCGCGAATCTGCATCATCGCCGGCCAGATATAGTCGAAGAACTGAATCTCCACCACCGGCTTGAGCCCGCGCGTGGCCATGCCCGTGGCGCGGCCCACGATGGCGGCCTCGGCCAGCGGCGAGTTGAACACGCGGTCATTGCCAAACTCGCACTGCAAGCCGAAAGTAAGTTTGAAGACTCCGCCCTTGCCCTTCACCAACTTGCGCTTCAAGTATTCTTCCCGGCTGCAATCGGCCACGTCCTCGCCGAAGATCACGATGCGCTCGTCGCGCTTCATCTCGTCGCGCAGCGTTGCATTGATCAAATCGGCCATGGTCTTCGCCACCGGCTTCTTGCCATCGGCGGAATCGGGCGCGACCACGGGCTCCGCCGCAAATGCCGCGGAAGCCGGATCGAGATCGGGCGAATACACGTACTGCAGCACGCTCTCGGGCGCGGGCGGCAATGCCGCAAGCGCCAGGTCCACCGCAATCTGCAGTTCTTCCTCGACCTTCTTTTCCAGTTCGTTGATGCCCTTCTCGTCGAGAACTCCCTCGCGGAGCAAGAACATTTGGGTGCGTGAAACCGGATCGCGGGCCGCATCGCGCTCGCGCTCGGAGTCCGGACGGTACAAACGTTCGTCGTCGGAGAGCGAATGCGAATACGGCCGGATCACGTGCGCATGCACAAACGCCGGCCCGTGGCCCTCGCGGCAATACTGCGCGGCACGCCGAAACGCGGCGCAACTCGCCACCGGATCGGTGCCATCGACTTCTTCAAAATGAAAATTCGGGAAGCCCGAGACCAGCCGCGAAATGCTGCCTCCGGCGGTCTGTACTTCCACCGGCACGGAGATCGCGTAACCGTTGTCCTGCACGCAGAAAATCACGGGCAGCTTGCTGAGAGCGGCGGCGTTCATGGCCTCCCAGAACTCGCCCTCGCTGGTGGTGCCATCGCCCAGAGAAACGTAGGCAATCTCGTCGCCATGGAACGTTACATCTTTGAACTGGCGATAATCGGGTGACGCAGTTCCAGACTCGAACGTGGGCGCCTCATCCTTCGCGCTTTTCGCGAAGGGTGGAGATCCGGCGCCTGGAACCTGAGTAGCTTTTGGATGCTGCGCAAAATAGCGTCCGGCCTCGGCGCATCCCACCGCTTGCAGAATTTGCGATCCTGTCGGCGACGATTGAGTCACTATATTCAGCCGCTTGTACCCCCAGTGCGAAGGCATCTGGCGTCCGCCGGAACTGGGATCGTCGGCCGCCCCCACCGCCTGCAGAAACATTTCGAGCGGCTTGGCGCCCAGCGCCAGGCATAACGCGCGGTCGCGATAATAAGGATAGAACCAGTCATAGCCCGCTTTCAGCGCCATGCCGGCCGCTACGCCGATGGCCTCATGCCCGGCTCCCGACATCTGGAAGAAGATCTTCTGCTGGCGCTTGAGCAGGATTTCCCGGTCATCGATCCGCCGGGAGGTGTACATGATGCGGTAGGCTTCGATCAGTTGCTCACGCATAAGTCCCTCGTAGTTCTGGGACTTCTTGGCGCCATGGGCCGTAAGGGAGAGCTTGGGGTCGGTTTTTGTTGTCGCCATCCGGTTCCCTGATCAGTACTTTTATGAATATCCCGGTTTTAAGATTCGGTACCGGGTTTGCAGCGCTGGTTGCATTGTAAATCGGAATCGGGGATTGGAAAACATGCAAGTTCTTGCCTAGCGGGCTGCGGAAAAGTCCAACTCTATGCGGTTTCGGGAAGGGCATGACCTCGGTCGTGCCGTTAAGTCCTTTAAAACCCGCCGCGCTTCAGCGCCCAGGGTGGGTTTTGTTCCCCGCGAAGAGTTTTTTAGCAGACCTAAGGGACGGTGATGCCTTCACCCTCGCCAAAATAGCGCCGCTGGAAATAAAGGGATACGTTCACCAACCCAATCAGCGCGGGGACTTCCACCAGAGGCCCGATCACGGCAGCAAACGCCGCGCCCGAGTTGATGCCAAATACCGCGACCGCAACCGCAATCGCCAACTCAAAATTATTGCTCGCAGCCGTGAACGACAACGTGGCGGTCTGCGAGTAGTCCGCCCCCAGCTTGCGGCCCATGTAGAACGAGACCAGGAACATCACCACGAAATAAATCAAGAGCGGGATCGCAATGCGAACTACATCCAGGGGCAGCCGGACGATATAGCTTCCTTTGAGCGAGAACATCACCACAATCGTGAACAACAGGGCAACGAGCGTGATGGGGCTGATTCGCGGAATGAAGCTCGTCTCGTACCACTGCTCCCCCCGCGCACGCACCAGCACGCATCGCGTGAGCATCCCGGCAAGAAATGGGACACCGAGATAAATGAAGACGCTCTTGGCGATGTCGCGAATGGAGACGTTGACAACCGAACCGTGCAGGCCAAACCACTGCGGCAGCTTGGTGACGAATATCCATGCATATACCGAGTAGAAAAGTACCTGGAAGACGGAATTGAAAGCCACCAGGCCGGCGGCATATTCCGTGTCGCCTTTCGCCAGTTCGTTCCAAACAATCACCATCGCGATGCAGCGTGCCAGCCCGATCATGATGAGGCCCGCCATGTACTCGGGATAGTTGCGCAGAAACAGGATGGCCAAGACAAATATCAGGACCGGCCCAATCACCCAGTTCTGCAACAGCGAAAGGCCGAGGATTTTCTTGTTCCGGAAGACCTCGCCCAATTCCTCATATCGGACCTTCGCTAACGGCGGGTACATCATCAGGATAAGTCCAACTGCGATAGGAATAGAGGTCGTGCCGACGCTGAAGCGGTTCAGAAACGGCACGACGCCTGGAAGCGCCCAGCCCGCCGCCACGCCGGCCAGCATAGCGGTGAAAATCCAGAGAGTCAGGTATCGATCGAGGAAGCTGAGACGGCTCGTTGTTTTCATCCGCAGACCTCCCCGGCCCACTCGATCAGAAGTGCGTGTCCCGTCCCCTGAAACTCGGCAGGGCCGAAGTTCATTGCCGTCCGATATTGTCGATTTCTTTCTTCAGCGATAGCCCATCCAGAGTGGAGAGCGGCAAACTGAGGAAGAGATTGATTCTTCGATCCAGCAGAAAGAATGCGTCGCGGAAAGCTTTTTCGATTTGCTCTTCCGTGCCCTGCACTGCCGCCGGATCGGGCACACCCCAGTGCGCGGTCATCGGCTGGCCCGGCCACACCGGGCAGATTTCGTTGGCCGCATTGTCGCAGACGGTAAAAACAAAATCGAGCTTCGGGGCGCTCGGCCGGGCAAACTCATCCCAGTTCTTGCTGCGAAAACCCTGGATCGGAAGGTGCGCCTTTTCCAGTTGTCGCAAGGCTTCGGGTCGAACCGTTCCCGAGGGATGGCTGCCCGCGCTGTATGCGGCGAAACTAGGCCGGCCTTTTTGATTCATGATGGCTTCGGCCATGATGGAGCGCGCCGAATTGCCGGTGCATAAAAACAAAACGTTGTAGGGTTTCTGCATCGGCATCCCTTATGCGAAGTTCAATCGAGGATTCCACTTACTCGCAGCACGCCGGACCGCAGCAGGCCTGCTGGGCGACTGGTTTCACGGCACGAATGAATGCGCTCAGGAACTTTCCATCCACCTGCGGAGCGATCGTGTCGACATCGATTCCCTGCCCCGCGAGAAATTCCCGCGCGTCTTCCGCGCGGTAGATGCGGGTGGGCTCAACCTCGATCCGCTCGAATCCGGCGACGGCCAGCTTGTTCCGATAGTCGCTCTCTTCGAGGGCTCCCGCGATGCAACCCACCCACGCCAGCACGCTTTGGCGGATCTCGGGCAGCATCTCTCCCCGCGTCACTACATCGGAGACCGCGAAGCGGCCGCCCGGCTTGAGTACGCGAAACGCCTCCCGCAGCACGCGATCTTTATCCGCCGAGAGGTTGATGACGCAATTGGAGATGATCACGTCCACGGAGTTGTCAGGCAGGGGAATGTCTTCAATCTCGCCCTTGAGAAACTCGACGTTCGCAATGCCCGCTCTGCGTTTGTTTTCGTTGGCCAGGGCGAGCATTTCGTCGGTCATATCGAGACCGTAGGCTTTGCCGGTCGCGCCCACACGTTTCGCCGAGAGCAGCACATCGATGCCGCCACCGGAGCCTAGATCGAGCACGATCTCGCCGGGGTTCAGTTTGGCCAGCGCGGTGGGATTGCCGCATCCGAGCGACGCCAGCAAGGCTTCCTCCGGGATCTGCTTGGCCTGCAAAGCGTCGTAGAGGTTCGCGGTGATTGGATCGCAGCCGGTGCCGGCAGAAGCTCCGCAGCAGGAACTGCCTCCGGACTTCACGCGCCGCGCGGCCTGCCCGTATTTCTCTTTGACGACTTCCCTGATATCGGCGGCATCGACTCCAGTCGCATCGGTGGTGCTCATGGGCTGTTCTCCTATTTACAGATTCGAACGATCTGTTCCGGTTTGAGTGCCTTGTTGCGGGTGCAACACTCGGCGTAGAGGAAT
Source organism: Acidobacteriaceae bacterium (assembly GCA_003131585.1). Classification (GTDB taxonomy): domain Bacteria; phylum Acidobacteriota; class Terriglobia; order Terriglobales; family Acidobacteriaceae; genus Sulfotelmatobacter. The sequence continues at coordinate 44,982 of PKVW01000055.1, read as the reverse complement.
TGCAGCAACTCCTGTAGAGCGTCGGTATTGGCAGTGCAGCGCAGGAACGTCCCTTCCCTCCGCACTTCCACCAGACCTTCGGTTTTCAGCTTTTCCAGATGGTGCGAGAGGGTTGAGTTGGGAATCTCCAGCTCGCCTTGAATGTCGCCGACCACGAGCCCTTCAGGGTGCGCCGAGAGCAAAAGTTGCATGATGCGCAGCCGCGGCTCGGTGCCCATCGCCGAGAACATGTCGGCGTATTTGGCCACGCGTTCGCTGCTCTTGCCGGGCGAAGACGCTTGCATGTTTCGACATTACTAGAAATATGGATTCGTGTCAAGATTCTACCGCGCGCTGAAGGCCGAGTGCTGACGGCTGCATGCTCCCATCATTTATCCTGAAAGCGCATGATTCGAACCCGCCGCGCGTTTGACCCGCGCTCGATCAAGCTTGTGATCTTCGATCTTGACGGCACACTGATTGATTCGCGCCTCGATCTGGTGCATTCGGTGAACGCCGCGCTGCGCCACATCGGACGAGCCGCATTGCCCGATGACGTCATTGCCAGCTACGTGGGCGACGGCGCGCCCATCCTGATTCAGCGTGCGCTCGGCGGAGAGGCGGTCGACGACGCGGTCGTGCGCCAGGGCCTGCAATTTTTCCTGTCTTACTACCGCGAACACAAACTTGACCATACCACGGTCTACGCGGGCATCCGCGAGGCGCTCACCGCTATTCAGCGGTCATTCCACGAAGCTCCCAACCGCGATCGCATCGAAGATCGCAAGCAAGATCGCAACCAAAATCGCAACGGCGTTCCACGCAATCTGGCCGTGCTTTCGAACAAGCCGGTAAATCCCTCGCGGGCCATCGTCGAAGCGCTCGGACTGGGCCCATTCTTCACGCAGATCTATGGCGGAAACAGTTTTGCAACCAAGAAGCCCAGCCCTGAAGGCGCGCAGAAGTTGCTCGAAGAAAACGGCGTGCGCCCGGAAGAAGCTGCGATCGTGGGCGACTCCCATATCGACATTGAAACCGGACGCAACGCCGGCCTCTGGACCGTCGGCGTGAGCTACGGCTTTGCCCCGCACACGCTGCAGGAGCATCCGCCCGATGTGCTCGTGGACACTCCCCACGAACTGGCCGAAGTATTCGCTTAACAGGCTGCTGACCAACTCCGCTTCGGCACCTCAGGGCTTTGAAGCTCATCAGTCGCGGCGGGCGCGCAGCCGCCACTACCCAACCAACCGCTTGAGAATCTCTTTCCCCAGCTTCTGCGTCTCGCCGAAAAACTTCTGGTATTCGACAAAAAGCCGGTTCAGCTCCAGCGATTTGTCCGCCGAGAGATGCTTGCGCAGCATCATATCGCGCACATGCACCGGGTTCGGCAGGGTCGCGTCTTCCGTCAATTCTTCCAGCGCGGTATTGGGATCGTAGTGATACATGGGATTGAATCATTGAGAGATTGAGTCATTAACCCATTAAAGGCCAACGCGACGCAAGTCTCAAGCTCCTTTGTTGTGCTTCGCCGTACGCAACGAGGCTGCGCAGATAGCCAGCAACTCGTTTGCTTCTTTCAGCAGAAGCGAAAGTTTTTCAGCCGACAGCACTCCAGTGTCCGTCAGCAACTCCAGCCAGAACACCGTTTCGTCCGCTTCTTCAACCACGACGTTCATTTTGGAAATAAACTCAGCGTGCGATCGTGACCGGCAAAGCGCCCGATAATTCGCCGCCACAGCGGTACCACAGCGAAGTAACTGCTTGCCGATAACGTCACCCTCGCGCGTTCGGGGCAAGGATCGCACAACGCCGACGATCCGGATGGCAAACTGCTTCGTTCGCAGTTTCATGGCCTCGGCCTTGTCCAGCATGTTCATCGGTTTTAAATGATTCAATGGCCCAATCTCTCAATGATTCAATTCAAACTAACTCGGTACCCCACAAATCGTGCAGGTGCACGATTCCCTCCAGCTTGCAGTCCCCATCCACCACCATCAGCGAAGTAATCTTCTTCTCTTCCATCAAAGCCAGCGCCGTCGCGGCAAATTCCCCGGCCGCAATCGTTCGCGGATTCTTCGTCATGCACTCGCCCGCCGTCAGATCGAGTACGTCTTTCCCGCGCTTCTCGAGCAATCGCCGCAAATCTCCATCGCTGATGATGCCCACCAGCCTCTCGCCTTCGACTACCGCCGTCACGCCCAGCTTCTTGCGCGACATTTCATAAATCACGTCCGGCATCTTCGTCTGTGGTCCCACGCGCGGCAGCGCGCCGCCCGAGTGCATCAGCGAGTCCACCCGAGCCAGCCGCTTGCCCAACTTTCCCCCCGGATGCAGGTTGGCAAAATCTTCTTCCTTGAACCCGCGCTTCTCGCTGAGCGTGACCGCCAGCGCGTCGCCCAGCGCCAGCATCGTCGTAGTCGAAGCCGTCGGAGCCAGCCCCAGCGAGCAAGCTTCCTGCGCAATCGAACAATCGAGTGCAACGTCAGCAGCCGCCGCCAAAGTAGACGCCCCTGTGGCGCGGACCTGCCCTGAGCGAGAGTCGAAGGGGCCCTCGCCCGCGGATTTCTTAAAAACCTCATCCCCCGTCATCGCAATCAGCGGCACCTGCAACCGTTTAATGGTCGCCAGTAGCGCCAGAATCTCCTCCGTCTCCCCGGAAGCCGAAAGCGCCAGCACCACATCGCCGCGCACGACCATCCCCAAATCCCCGTGCAGCGCTTCCACCGGATGCAGATACAAAGCCGGAGTCCCGGTCGAACTGAGCGTCGCCGCAATCTTGCGCGCAATCAGACCGCTCTTCCCCATCCCCGTGACCACCACACGTCCCGCGCAGGAAAACATCAAATCCACAGCCCGCTGAAATGCCGCCGCCATCGGGCCGCCAATGCGGGCCGCCAGCGCGAGCAACGCCTCCGCCTCAATGCGCACCACGTTCTCGCCAACATTCTTCATAAAAACGCGATCCTAACAGACGAGTCGAATTGAGCCATTGAGTGATTGAGTCATTGAGCCATTTGGTAGTTGAAAACTATCCGGCCCACATTTTAGCCAATGGGATTCGTACGTTAGGTTTTCAATCACTCAATGACCCGATCACCTCAATGGCTCAATCCTTAGAAGTGGTCCTCATCACTCGGCGGCGTCACCGGCTTCTGACCCAACACCGCAAGCCCCTTAGCCTGGATGATCCGGTCCCACGGACCCGCCTGCCAGTTGTCCCGCATCTTCGCCAGATGCTGCCATGGAGGCAGCGCAACCATCAGATTTCGCGCCGTCGAGTGCACGTACGGTTCATACATCGACCGCAACCTGGCCAGCTTCTGCCGCGCTTCGTCGTTGCTTCGCAATTTCAATCCCGCGGCCGCCAGCGTCTCTTGCAGTGCGTTGAAGTTTGCGTCCGTCAGCCGTTCCGCCGCCTGCGGATCGTGGCGCGCATTCACCACCTGCGCCAGATCCACGGCCGCATGGCGCGCCATGGCGAAAGTCAGCCGGGCCTGCCCGGGATGAATGCCTTCGATGCCGGTCATCACCAGCGAAGTCACGTCCAGCATGGTCATCAGCGCTCCCAGCCACGACTGGTTGCTGTGCTGCGAGCGAAAGAAGCTCAATACCGGATAAGAAATGTGGCTCTCCAGCAATTCCCCCGCCCAACGCTCCCAGTCGCGCAAGACTTCGTCGAGAACGATTTGGTCGATCACCGGATTCTCCGAAGTCCCCGCCAGCCGCACCAGCAACTCGCTCGCGGTCGGCGGCGATCCGGCGCGCGCGTCGAGCATCGAGATCTGAATCTCGCGCCGGGAAAACGAAGCGTACACCACCGGAAGGTAGCCGATCACCACCCCGAGAAACGCGAAGCCCATCCCCGCTTCGAGCACCGAAAGGGCGCGCGCCATGCTCGACGTCGGCACAATATCGCCATAGCCCAGCGTGAAGAAGGTCTCGCCGCTGTGGTAGATGATCCTGCCAAACGTGATCGGCTCGTTGCCCAGTTGTTCGTGCCCGCCAATGCCATATTGCAGCAGGGCAAAACCGAAGATCAGGCTCGCCGCCCAAAATGCCAGCAGCATGATCAGCGACAGCGGCCCGAAGTATCCCAGAAAACTTTGCTGCCGCGAAGGCGTCCGGATGCGGCCTGCAATTTGCTTCCATGGGATCCACGTGCGCCGGTAAAACCATGCCGTCAGCCGGAAGGTCCGCGTCACCCGCCGCGGCAGCACCACGGTCTCGAACGCATCCAACAGCACCACGCAGAGGATGACGAAGCCGAAGATACCCGCGGGAATGCTGCCGTGAAAGCTCATGCCGGATTCTCAGTTGCAATCTTGATGCGCAAGGAAGGGTAACAGATTCGAAGGACGGGCTTCGGGCTTCGGCTGCCAGCTTCGGCGAAAACCTTCAAGAGCGGCGGAAGCCTTGGCTGGCTGAAGCCCGATAGCCCAAGCCCGAGGCACGCTACTGCGGCTTTGGCTGTGCCGGCGGAGTCTGTCCCGGCGTCGCGGTCGGCGTGGCCACCGGCTTCTTCGCCGCAGGCTTCTTCTTCGCCGCAGGCTTCTTCGCCGGCTGGTTATCGTCCACGACAATCTTTTTCGGAGGCGCGGCCGGAATCGCCGCCTGCGCCGTCTTCAGGTCCGCACGCAAGCGCGCAATCTCCTGCTCCTTCGACGCGGCCAGGTTCGCCATGCGCTCCGCCAACTGTTTCCGCGTGCCCTCAAAACTGTTCAGATCGTTCGACAGCGCCTGGAAATCGTCTTTCGATCCGAACGCTCCCGCCGCTTCCACCACACTTCCCAGCACGTCGTAGAGCGCATCCAGATTCCGGTACAGCTTGAAGGTGGCGGGCAGATCTTCCGGCGCGTTGCGCAATTGCCCAATCATCTCCGGCAACGCATTCTGCAGGTTGCGCTGGATGGAATCCACGTTGCCCAGCGACTGCTTCTTAGAGGACCCGTCGGTCTTCCAGCGCTCGATGCGAACCTTCGTGAGGTCGGCCTGCGTGGCCTTTGACGTCGCTTCCAGTTGCGCCAGCAACCCGTTCAGTTGCGTCACCGACGCATAAGAGACCGGTGCGCCCTGAGGCCCCGACGCCGCGGAAGCAACGCTTCCCTGCACCGAATACTGAGGATTAGCATGACCTGCGGCCACCGGCGCCGCAGCCGTCTGGCCGAAGCCCGTCGCAGTCCACAGCAGCGTAGAAAGCACGAAAGAACAGCGGACAAGTTTAAGGTTCATGGAGTCTGGAGTCGGTGGCATCGTGCGTGCAACAGAATATCGACAACGCGAGGATACTACAAGCCGCCGCATTCGTTCCGTGGGTTCTTCGAGATCCCCACACAAAAACGGTCAATGAGTGAAATGGCGATATTTCGCCAATCGTCGCGGTTTCGTAAAAGGGTTCCAGTGAAGGGACCCGTGTTAACCTGCAACGGTGAAATTTGTATTTGCGCTCCTCGTACTCGCTGTTGCCGCGCCAAGTGGCTCGCAAACTCCGAAACTGCCCATCTCGTCTCAGCTTTCTCGTAAGGTTAAGCTCTTCCGGCATCATTCCACGATTGCGTGGTCATGCGGTTCATCAGGCGTGGAAGCCTTTGTTTATGAGGCTGGTTTGGCAGTTGATGCAGACGGAGCGTTTCGAGCCTATCACCCGAACAATTGGCTGGGGCTCGATACCATTGAACATGCAGGTCGTCCCGGAAACTGGTGGGCTCTGGCTACTGACACAGGCGAACCAAGCGGTCGTCCAGTCGTACAAGGCAAAAGTGATCCCGCGCCCGGATATTACGTCTCAATGACTTCTCTTTTCGATGAAGCTAATCCCAACGAGCGCGATCCACATCGATTTGTAGACGCGGCCAGTATTCCTTATGTAGTGCTTCCACCGGTAGGCCTCAAACACGCCACACTCGGAGACTTCGCGACCGTAGTCAATCTTCGAAATGGCAAAGTGGCGGCGGCGATTGTTGCGGATGAAAGTGCGCCGGAGTTGAAGATGGGCGAAGGCTCAATTGCCTTGGCTGTTGCTCTTGGTATCAATTCCAATCCCCGAAATGGTGGAATCGACCATGGGGTGGCTTGGGTGATCTATTCGGGTTCGGGAAACGGTAAGCCGCAAGGCTTGGATGAGATTGTCTCGACTTCACGACGATATTTTCAGACGTGGGCTGGCTTGCACAAGCTGAATAGCTGTTTACGATAGGCTTCAACGCACGCTTACGGGGCCCAAACCAACGTCAATTTACGTAACCAGGCGATTACACTCATTGACCCGGCCAAACACAACATTCTTATCCACGTGAAGGGACTCCGTCTGCCTGTTGGCAAATCGACCCCACCTCGGACGATAATAGTTAGCGACAATTAAAACAGACGCATCCAAATAGGCGCATGACCCGCACAACCATAACGTCATCACTCCCACGCGTTACGCCGCTGTTCACCGCGCTCACCCAGGCCCTGCTCTGTCTCGCTCTTACTCTCCACTCCCCGGCCCAGGACCTGGCCCGCCGTCTCATCCTCAAAGACGGCTCCTATCAGTCGGTCACCACGTATGAAGTCAAGGGCGACCGCGTGCGCTACAAAAGCGCCGAGCGCGACGAGTGGGAAGAACTTCCCTCCTCGCTGGTGGATTGGCCGGCCACCGAGAAGTACGAGAAAGACCGCGCCACCTCCGCCATCCCCGAGGCCGCCGCCCTCGACAAAGAAACCGGCGCCGATCGCGAAGCCGAACAGTCCCATCTTCCGCAAGTGGCCCCCGGACTGCGCCTGCCGGAAGATTCCGGCGTTTTCCTGCTCGATAACTTTCAGGGCCAGCCGCAACTGGTCGAAATCCAGCAAACCGAGGGCGACATCAACCGCAACACCAGGAGCAACATCCTGCGCGGAGCTCTCAATCCCGTCGCCAGCGCCAAGCAGAGCGTCGAACTCGAGGGCGAGCACGCCGCAGTGCACGCCCACGTCGCCGTGCCTTCCATCTACATCAACGTCGAAGACGAACCTTCTTCCCGGCCAAACCCAGAGCCGCCGAACGGCGAATCCGCGTCCGACAAGCCCTCCCAACCCAGCCTCGACGCCCCACGCGACCAGCCGCAACGCCCCCAGCAGCCGCAGCAGCGCGAGCAAGCCATCGTCCCTTTTGATCGCTTTCGCATCGTCCATATGAAGGTGAAGGGCGGCAAGCGCATCGTGGGCGATCTGAAGCGCGCCGTCACCGGCAAGATCAGCCAGGATCAGAATTTCGTGAAGACCACCATCGACCGGGTCAGCGGCGGCTGGCTCAAGCTAACCCCCATCGAGGATCTCGCGCCCGGCGAGTACGCCCTGGTTGAGATGAAAGGAAGCGAGGGCATGAACCTCTACGTATGGGACTTCGGAGTAAACCCCCACGCTCCCGCCAATTCCAACCCCCGGAAGCCGGAAGTAAAAGATGAGAAGAAAGATAAAGATGCAGCCAAGCCGCCCGGCAATCCAGCCGACCCGCCCAAGTGAGCGCAAGACAGATTGCGTGGGGAAACAGCAGACCGCTAAGCGCAGAGGGCCTTAGGCTAGAAGCTAAGAGCTAGAAGCTAGAAGCTGCTTCCTGCTTCCTACTTCATCACTCCGCGCTGCGCAATCCCAATGTTGTCTCGCGTGGTGTTCTTCACCAGATACATCATCTCGTCGGCCTGGCGGATGATATCGTGCGCGTCGCGGGCGTCGTGCGGGTAGGTGGCGAGACCAATGGAAGCGCGCACATTCAAATTCAGGCCTCCGTCGCGGCAAAAGCTGCTGGCGCGCATCGCATCGCGCAAACGCTTGGCCACCACCAGCGCGGAATCCTTCGCGGTCTGCGGCAACAGCACCACGAATTCGTCGCCGCCGTAACGGAAGGCAAAGTCAATCAAGCGCAATTGCGCTTTGACCAGGTAACCGATCTCCGCCAGCAGCTTGCTCCCGATCAGGTGGCCGTGGGTATCGTTGACCTGTTTGAAGTGGTCGAGATCGATGAACAGCACGCTGAACTCATAGCCGAAACGCGACGAGCGGTAAACCTCCGTCTCCAGCGTCTTGTACAAGTGCCGCGCGTTGTACAGTCCGGTGCAGTCGTCGGTGATCGTCAGTTCCTGGATCTTTTCCACCCAGCGCGCGTTCTCGATGGCGATGGCGGCATAGTCGCAAAGCGCCTGCAGGAAGAAAACTTCCGGCTCTTTGAATTGCGTCATCTCCACATTGACCAGCTGGATCACGCCCAGCACGCGCAGCCTGGACCGCAGCGGCACGCAGATCACGGAGCGCGTCTCCCACTGCGTGGCTTCGTCGATCCGCTTGGAAAACCGTGGATCGTGTCCCACATCCGCCGAAATCACCTTTTCGCCGTGCTTCGCCACCCAGCCGGCGATGCCTTCGCCCACTTTCAGACGAACGTTCTTCAGCGCTTCGGCGGCCTCGCCCACCGCAATGGCGAAGTAGAGTTCCTCGTGCTCCTCGTCCACCATCAGCAACGACCAGGTGTCGGGACGGAAGTACTCCGCCATCTTTTCCATGATGGTCTGCAGAATGGAATCGAGGTCCAGCGACGACGTGAGCGCTTTGGCCACGTCGTGGAAGATGGTCAGTTCCTGGCTCTGGCGGGTTGGTTGAGTGCCGGTGGCCTCGGACATGCCTGATTTCCCGATCTCAGTTCCCCGATCTCAGTTCCTTGATCTCAGTTCCTTGATCTCACATGGGCGGAGCGACAGTTCCAAAAATTATATGAGCGCTCCGCAACCGGGGCAACGAACGATGGTAACCCGGAACCCCTAAAGCCAATGGCATGCTGATTTTAGGCCATCCGCTGAGGCACTTCCCCGATCTGAAACCACATGAGCCCTCGAAGTCGAACAACGTATTAGTCAGTAGTAACCTGCACAGTTCACCGCGGGCGTATTCTTGTAGATATGCGAATGACTACCCTGCGCGGAATTCCACTACCGAGCGCGTTCCTGCTGGCGATGCTTTCTTTGCCCGCCCTCCAAGCCCAAAGCGTCCCGCCGCTGGACCCGAAAACCGTGCCCGTGATCGATGGCGGCATCGGCCCTTGCTCCGCCGAATTCACGGTTACGGATGCGACCGGCGCGCCGGTCTATGACGCCAAGATCCGCGTCCACATCGCCTATCGCTTCATGAGCCTCCACAAGCTTGACCTTGAAGTCGGCACCAACGCCGCGGGCAAGGCCCGCTTCACCGGACTCCCCGACCGAACCAAGCAAGACCTGTCTTTCCGCGCCTCTCAAGGCGACCGCGAAGGCTCAGCCTTAGACGATCCCGCCAAAACTTGCAAGGCGGAATTCACCATCAAGCTCGATAAGAAATCTCAATAACCAGCCCTGGAGAATGGACGATCCCAGGAACAAAGCTAGCGGTCCCTAGGGTACCCTTGTGTCCCCTGTGGTTAGCGCTTGGGTTTCTATCCTCACCCGAGGTAACGTCGAACCCCCACACGCTGGTGGCGTCCGTCCCAACCTTCGCCTATGATTATTGCGTCTCGGTGCGGTCGGAAACCTAACAGGAGCAGTGTGTGGGCGCCTTCGGAGAAAAACTTCGCAAACAGCGCGAGCAGCGCGGCCTCGCGCTCGATGCCATCTCCAACGCCACGAAAATCAGCACTCGCATGCTGCGCGCCCTCGAAGACGAACGCTTTGACCAGCTTCCCGGCGGCGTTTTTAATAAAGGTTTCGTGCGCGCCTATGCCCGCCTGATCGGGCTCGACGAAGAAGAAGCCGTCACCGACTATCTGGCCGCCTTGCGCGAGAGCCAGATTCAGGACCAATCCATTCTGCCGGATTTCCGCGCCCCGGCCGGCAAACCCACAGCCGTTGCTGAGCCGGAGTTTCGCAACAACGATCTTCCTGGCAACGATCTTCCCGGCAACGATGCCGGCAACGATGGCAGCAACGATCACGACAAGGATCTTCGCCGAGCGGATCGGCGCAAACAGAGTCGTCGCAATCAAAACCGTCGCGATGAAGATCGGCGCCCTAAGGATCTTTCCTCGTTGCCGGATTCCACAACCCCTCCCAACGCCAATCCTCCCGCCAATCGTTTCCGTCAAAAATATCCCGCGGGAGGCCCGGCGCAGCCCGCCAACGCACCTTCCGCTCCCATTCCGTGGGGCAAACTGGCGCTGGCTTTGCTCCTGGTGGCGTTGGCGCTGGCCTTCTGGAACTTTCGCCATCGCAGCCAGCCCGCCGCCGCGCCGCATCCCGCAGCCTCTTCCCATCAATCTCAATCTCCGTCTCCAGTCTCCGCGCCAGTCTCTGCGGCGACGTCAGCGGCAACGTCAACGGCAACGTCAGCGGCAACATCAGCGGCGATGCCAGCAGCAACGCAGCCATCCGCAAGCTCGCTGGCGCTCGGCCCAGCATCGCCCGCAGGAACCTTGTCGACAGGAACAATCTCCCCAGGAACCACCCCGCCAACCACAACCGGTCCGTCGACCACCCGGCCCCCAGCGCCTGTGCCCGCGTCTTCCGGAGCGGCGGCGTCCACGGCGGCGTCCACGGCGGCATCCCCCACTGGCTCCGCCAGTGGGCCGGTCAGTGGGCTGGTCAGTAAGCCTGCCCCGAAGGCGCCCGATCCAGACGACAATCCGCCCGTGGCGAAGCGCGGTGCTCACGCCGCCGCGGCGAAGTCGCCGCCCACCTTCACGCTGCTGATCCGCGCCGCCGAAACATCCTGGGTCTTAATCATGGCGGACGGCAAACCCGTGGCACGCGAAACCCTGATCGCGCCCGCGCATACCTCTGTCCGGGCCAGCCGCGAAATCGTCGTGAAGGCGGGAAACGCCGCCGGCATCAGCTTCCTGCTAAACGGCAGGGAAATCCCCGCTCAAGGCAACGTAGGGGAAGTAAAAACCTACGTCTTCGATCCCACTGGAGTTCGCATAGCGCCGCAGCCGCAACCCGCCGCCCCTCCCCCGAATCGCTAGCAGGTGGCTGAAGGATTCTGATTTTGTTGTGTGGGGACAGCGGCGTGGGGACAGCCGCCTCGGCTGCCTGGCGTGCCTCCGCTTGACGCCCGAATCGCTCCGTCCACCGTGGCGATTCCGCTATTGAATTCATGCTGCGGCATTTAGGGCTAAAATCATTGCGCAGCCACGCACCCTCTGCTAGCCTTTCCTAGGACATCTTTTCGATGAGATCTTGTGTCTGATTAATCCTAAATGTATGATGTTGAGAATGTTCCGTGTGACTGCGAACGCGTGTCGTATCCCCTGCCATCGCCAGAGATAGAAATAAAGTCCAACGCAGTTTCGAAGGAGAATCAATCTTGGCAGCAAAGAATCGTATTCTGTTTACTTCCGAATCCGTAACCGAAGGCCATCCCGATAAAATCGCCGACCAGATTTCCGACGCTATCCTCGACGCCTGCCTGGCCGAGGATTCCTCCAGCCGCGTCGCCTGCGAAACCCTCACCGCCACCGGCCTCGTCGTCATCGCCGGAGAAATCACCACCAAAGCCTACGTGGATTTCCAGCAGGTCGTTCGCGGCACCGTGCAGGCCATCGGCTACGACAACGCCGTCTACGGCTTCGACTGCAACACCTGCGCCGTGATCTCCAGCATCAACAAACAGTCCGGCGATATCGCCATGGGCGTCGACACCGGCGGCGCCGGCGATCAGGGAATGATGTTTGGATATGCTTGCGGCGAGAACGAGGATTTGATGCCTACTCCCATTTCTTTGGCGCATAAGCTGACCATGCGGCTCTCGCAGGTTCGCAAGAACGGAACGCTTCCTTTCCTTCGTCCCGATGGAAAATCCCAAGTGACAGTGGAATACGATGCGAAGGGAAAAGTGCTGCGGGTGGATGCGGTGGTAATTTCCACGCAGCACGCGGAGACCGTGAGCAACGAGGAATTGCGCGCGGGCATTCTGAAGCACGTGATTCAGGCGGTGGTTCCGGCGCACTTGCTCGACGAAGATACGAAGTATCACATCAATCCCACGGGGCGGTTCGTGATTGGCGGCCCGATGGGAGACACCGGGCTGACCGGCCGCAAGATCATCGTGGACACCTACGGTGGGATGGGGCGGCACGGCGGGGGAGCGTTCAGCGGCAAAGATCCGACCAAGGTGGACCGCTCGGCGGCCTACATGGCGCGGCACATTGCGAAGAACATTGTGGCGGCGAAGCTGGCGGATCGTTGCGAAGTGCAACTGGCGTATGCCATCGGCGTGGCCGAGCCGGTGAGCGTACGGGTAGATACGTTTGGCACGGAGAAAGTGGATCCGGCCATCCTCCCGGACCTGATTCGCGCGCACTTCAAGCTGACTCCGCGAGCGATCATCGAGTCTCTGGATTTGCGGCGGCCGATCTACAAGAAGACAGCGGCCTACGGCCACTTCGGTCGCAGCGACCCCGACTTCACGTGGGAAGCGACCGGCAAAGCGGCGAAGCTGGCGAGCGACGCCGGAGTGCGTGAGCCGGTGGCGCACGCCGTGCGCAAGTAGCCCGGCGGGATGTCGTTAGTCGTTAGTCGGTGGTCATTCGCGGGGCGGTGCTGGCCGTCCCGTTTGTTTTTGGCTTTACAGTATGCCAGAAATAGCATATTATACCGTTGAGCATTCCAGGGCACTCCGATGAGGCCGCTGCGCTTCATAGGCGATTCGCTGGACGTGCTGCGGGAACTTCCGGAAGAAGTCAAGGACGAGATTGGGTTTGCGTTGGAGCGTGTGCAGCGGGGCAAGACGCCGGAGAACGCGAAGCCGCTGAAAGGGATTGCGACTGGCGTGCTGGAGATTGTTTCTGACCTCCGAGGCGATACGTTCAGGGCCGTCTATACCGTGAAGTTCCCAAAGGCCGTTTACGTTTTGCACGTGTTTCAAAAGAAATCCAAGCGGGGCATCGCGACCCCGAAACGTGAAATGAAGCTTGTGGAAAGGCGCTTGGCGCAGGTAGTGGAACTGGAAAGGCCGAAGAAGATTTAAGGAACGGGGACCAATCTTGATGAAAAAGCATGGCTATGTGGAGGGCAGCGGAAACGTCTACGCCGATCTGGGTGTGGTCAATCCCCAAGAAGCGCGCGCCAAGGCTGACCTGGCTCACCGGATCATCGACATCATCGAAGCCCGGAAGCTGACGCAGGTAGAAGCCGGGAAGGTGTTAGGTGTGGACCAACCTAAAGTCTCCGCATTGAAGCGGGGTCGTCTCACGGATTTCTCCATCGAGCGGCTGGTTGGCTTCCTGCTCTTGCTTGGTAATGATGTGCGGATTACGGTTACGCCCATGCCGCATTCCAGCCGCAGACCGCCGGCGTTGGAAGTGAGCGCGGCGGAGGCGGCTCGGCGGTAGTACGTGGGCCAGCCCGGGGCGAACAAAGCCGGCGAAAACTCCCCTCCCATAACTTTCATGCACCTCGTCGGCACTTACTCAGGGAGTATTTTGGATAGCAGCGGAACCGTTTGTACTGGCACTCTACCGGTCAGTCCTTCACCGGGTTAGGGATTCAGGCTTTTAGTCTTCCCCTTGGCTTCTGCCGATCGCCACACGTCGCGCCCTCGGGCTGGCAACTGCGCAGCGGCAACGGGAAGTGGTGATGACGAGGTGCATGCGGGGCCGATACACAATTCTTGTGCAGATTACTCTAAAGGTCTGGGCTTGCGATGGTCCAAAAGCCCATTCCCTAAAGAGTATGTCTGAACTAGGAAAAGAACATTAAGAGTCCTGACGCGGGTGAGAAATCGTGTATCCTGAAGGGGTAGCAAAGCAATTAAAATCAAATCCGCATCATCAACCGAACGTTACCAACAAAAGCTTATAGAGCAAGCGCCACAGGAGGCGTATGTCAACAGTGTCAACAGCAGCACCGATCAATAGCGACATCAAGAGCCTGGAACTGGCCGAACTGGGCAAGAAGCGCATCGAATGGGCGAACCAGTCCATGAAAGTGCTGCAGATTATCCGCAAGGAGTTCATCAAGAATCAGCCGCTGAAGGGGATTCGGGTATCGGCCTGCCTGCACGTGACGGCGGAAACGGCGAACCTGGCGATTTGCCTGCGCGACGGCGGAGCGGATGTGGTGCTGTGCGCTTCGAATCCTCTCTCGACCCAGGACGATGTTTCGGCGAGCCTGGTGCGCGATCAGGGGATTCCGGTGTTTGCCATCAAGGGTGAGGACAACGATACGTATTACAACCACATTCTGGCGGCGATCGATCACAAGCCGCATATCACAATGGACGATGGCGCGGACCTGGTGACGATCCTGCACACCAAGCGGACCGACGCTCTCGAAGGCGTGATCGGAGGAACGGAAGAGACGACGACGGGCGTGATCCGGCTGCGGGCGATGGCGAAGGAAGGCGTGCTGAAGTTCCCCATCGTGGCGGTGAACGACGCCGACACCAAGCATCTTTTTGATAACCGTTACGGGACAGGGCAGTCGACCATCGATGGCATCATCCGGGCGACGAACTTCCTGCTGGCGGGGTCGAAGTTCGTGGTGGCCGGCTACGGCTGGTGCGGCCGCGGACTGGCGAGCCGGGCGCGCGGCAATGGCGCGGAAGTGATCATCACCGAAGTGGATCCGACCAAGGCTCTGGAAGCGGTGATGGACGGTTTTCGCGTGATGTCGATGAGCGAAGCGGCCAAGTTAGGCGATGTGTTCTGCACGGTCACGGGCAACAAGAGCGTGCTGACCAAAGATCATTTCGACTTGATGAAAGATGGAGCGATCATTTCGAACTCCGGCCACTTCAACGTGGAGATCGATATTCCGGCGCTGGAGAAGATGTCGTCGTCGAAGCGCACGACGCGAACTTATGTGGACGAGTACTCCTTGAAAGATGGGCGTAAGATCAATCTGCTGGGCGAGGGACGGCTGATTAACCTGGCCGCGGCGGAGGGCCATCCCGCATCGGTGATGGATATGAGCTTTGCCGACCAGGCGCTTTCGGTCGAGTACATGGTGAAGAATTTCAAGACGCTGGAGAAAAAGGTCTACAAGGTTCCCGACGAACTCGACAAGCGCGTGGCGAAGTTGAAGCTGGAATCGATGGCAATCAAGATCGACCGGCTGAGCCCGGAGCAGGAGGAGTATTTGGCGGGGTGGAGCGAAGGAACGTAGGCCTCGGTTCCCGGTTGTCAGTTTTGAGCGGGGGCGAAGGCTGCCCCGTTTATTTGTTCGCAAAAATGAACGGGAAGGGCACGACTTCCAGTCGTGCCGTCCGAGTCACCGCGGTTCAGGCGGCTTCAAGCCGCTGAGGGCCAGCCGTCCAATTTGAATGTATTGTCGATGGGCCTCAAAATCCTGCGAGATTCGAATCCTGTGATCCGTAAATCCGCGCTGCCAGACTTCCTTCATGCGTCCATACTCCGCGCCGAAGCGATGTGAGTATCCGCCCTTGATCCACTGCAACGCCCTTTCCAATGTACTGTCGCTGGCTGGATTTGGGAGAACTCCTCGAGATGGCTGAGGCACGAACGGAGTGTAGGGATCCCCTTCGACTTCGCTCAGGGCAGGCTTTCGACTGCGCATGCGGATTCATAAGGCGAATCCGCATGCTTCGCTCAGGATGACAACGGGGGTTGAGTGTACCTCGGCGGCTGAAGCCGCCTGCCTAATTTACCTGCTTAACGCGGCGCTGAAGCGCCGCTCTTCCACNNGACTCGTGCCCTTCCCGGTCGTCCCCCTTATGTCCACTAAAGTAGACTCTACTTTCGTAGACTTTACTTCGACGCACCCGCATGTGAAAGTGGAATAAGTTCCGAGAAATGCGCGGCCACTGGTGGCCGCGTTTTTCGTTGGGGCGTACTGCGAAAAGCAGGTCCCTCGACGGCGCCGTCGCTGTCGCTGCGACTTGCTCGGGATGACAGGTCATTTCATGGAGGAGAGTATGAGAAAAAATCGATGGGCAGGAAGAGTGATCAAGAATTGCAAGAAGCGCGGAGAGTGGGCGGAGCTGGTGTTTGCGATGCGGGCGATCGAGCTGGGGCTGCGGCTGGGCCGGCCTTGGGGAGAGTCGTCGGGTTACGACTTTACGGTGGATCAGGGATCGCGGATTGTGCGGGTGCAGGTGAAGTCAACGATATCCCGGCAGGGCAAAGGGTATTGGTGCACGTTGAAGGACAGCAAAGGTCCTTATAAGAAGCGATCGTTTGCGTTTGTGGCGGCGTATGTGATTCCGGAGGATGTGTGGTTCATTATTCCGGAGAAAATCGTGCGGGGGATGTGGGGCGTGGGGCTGTATCCGAAGCTGGAGAGCGCGAAGTATCGCGAGTACCAGGAAGCCTGGCATCGGCTGCGCGGCGAAACGCCGGGGGTGATTGCGCGGATTGAGGCGTGTGTAGAGGAATATGTTCCGGAGGGGACGTAGAGGCGGTTCTCGTTCCCGGTTCGCAGCGGGGTGGCGTGGAGCTGCCCCGTTTCTTAGTTTAGAAAACTCTCAGGCAGCTCCGGATCGCTAGTCTTCCCGCGAATTCTGCCGATGGTCATTTTGGAAGGTGCCGAATTCCGCATTCGCTGGCCTTAAGACAGGCACCCGGGACAGGCACGCCGGGACAGGCACCCCGACGCGGTGGAAGGTGGGGCGAAGATGACGAAGATTCTGCTCGTGGAGGACAGCAAGTTTCTGCGACTGGCGACGGAGCGGGCGCTGGCGCGCGCGGGCTATGAGATGAGCAGCGCGGCCGACGGCGAGGAAGCCTTACGCATGGCGCGCGAGAAATTGCCGGATCTGATTCTGCTGGATATGTTATTGCCCAAGATGAGCGGTCCGGATGTGCTGATGGCGCTGAAAAGAGATCCCGTGACCAAAGCGATCCCGGTCGTGGTCATAACCGGCATGTCGCAGAAAAACGCGGCCCGGCTGCAGAAAGATGGAGCCAGCGGGTTCCTCGAAAAGTCCGAGCTCGCGTTGGACGAGGGATCGGAGAAACTATTGGCGGCGGTGCAGGAGATTCTCGAGAAGCTTCCCGAAGCTGCGCGAATCACGACGGCATAACTACCCAGGCTTAAGCGCGCCTTCTCCACGGTATCGATTCCCGAGTCGCAGCGCCTGAAGGCGCGATTGATAAGGCGGCGCTTGCGGTGTGCCTGAAGGCACACCCTGATACGAATCTTGGGTACGAATCTTTGGATACGAATCTTGGGTACGAATCTTTGGATACGAATCCTTGGATGCGAATCTTGGTTTTTCCGCCAGCCTGTGAAGCCGAGCCCTTGCACCAGCCATTCCTGAGATCAGCCCTGTTACTGGTCTTAGCCGTTGTAAATAAATCACTTACGGGCGGGAACTCGGAACCGCCGACCGGAGTCTATGTTGATTAGAGTAGCGACCGGGTAGCACGTGTCGGTAACCAGGGCGGACAGGCGATTTTTTGGTTCGGGATGAGGTGGACGATCCTATAATCATGAGGGACGCGGAGTCATGGCGGGAGTGACCACCTTGGGAGATCTGGCGAGCGCGATCGGAGCACGGGCCGAGGAAGCGGCGATCGTCGCCGACCTGAAGGCTGGCTCGGAAGAGGCGTATGCCTGGCTGATTGGTGAATTTCAACGGCCCGTGTACGGGCTGGTGTATCGCATGGTGAGCGATCCGGCGGACGCGGCCGATACGACGCAAGATGTGTTCCTGAAAGTGTTCCGCGGGATGAAGCACTTCCATGGCGAGTCGAGCCTGAAAACATGGATTTACCGGATCGCATTGCACGAGGCGGCGAACCGGAAGCGGTGGTGGTTCCGGCATAAGGCGCACGAGACGTCGATTGAGCCGGTGGAATCGGATGGATTGGCGAGTGGGGATGGGGCGATGCACAACGCGGCGATGCAGAGCGCGCTGACGGATCGGCACGAGTCTCCGTTCGACAATGTGGCGCACCGCGAAGTGCGGCGGCGAGTGGATGCGGAACTGCGGCAGATCCCCGAGCCGTACCGGACGACGCTGATTCTGCGCGACCTGGAAGAAATGTCGTATGAAGAGATCGCGGAGGTTCTGCGGATCTCGCTGGGGACGGTGAAATCCAGATTGACGCGGGGGCGGAAGGCGCTGAAGCGGCGGCTGGCGCCGTATGTGCGCGAGGCGGGCGGAGAGCTGGGACTCACCGCGTCTAAGGAAGAGGAAGCGCCGAATCTGCGGCGGCAGGTTGCTGGAGGGGGCAGAAGAGTCGAGGTGATGCCATGAAGTATGTGGCCATGAAGTGCGTTTCGACGAAGCCGGCGACGATGAAATGCGCGGAAGCGAAGCGCTTGTTGTCGCCCTATCTGGACGGGGCAGTCACGCGAGCCGAGATGCGGGCCTTGCAGGAGCATATGGAGCGATGCCCGGCGTGCATGCGGGAATACACGTTGTTGCGGCAGACGCAACAGTTGTTGACGAGCGTGGGCCCCGTATCGGAGCCGGCAGACCTGGGGCTGAAATTGCGTCTCGCCATTTCGCGCGAGGCCGCGGAGGCGCGGCGGCCGCGGTACGAAGGCTTGCGCATGCGGGTGGAGAATATTCTGAACGCGTTCATGGTGCCGGCGACGGCGGGCCTGGCCTGCGCTCTGCTGATCTTTGGTTTAGTGACGGCGATCCTGGCGATGCCGGGACCGTTGCAGGCGAACAACGAAGATGTGCCCCTGGTGTTGAACACGGGGCCGGAATTGCAGCAGAGCGTCTTCGGCACGACGCTGAGCGCGATGAACGCGGATTCGCTGGTGATTGAAGCTTATGTGGACAGGAACGGACGGGTGCAGGACTACAAGATTCTTTCCGATCCCGGGGAGTCTCAGGAGCTTCTGCCCCAGGTGAAGAGGATGTTGATCTTTACGACGTTCCGTCCGGCAATGTCTATGGGACGGCCGATCTCGTCGCGGGCGGTGCTGTCGTTCTCGAGGATCAGCGTGCGGGGGTAGAGCGGGCTGCTAGTTTCTGGTTTCTAGTTTCCGGCTGGCCCGCGCTGCGCGCTGCAAATCCAGCCTCATTGCACCGTAGTTCTCCGACTGGGCCCACTCGACCCAAAATCTCAGTCTTCAGTCTATGGACTTCACGTCCTCGGGCAGCGCCAGCAAGAACACGCAGTCGCCTAAAGCGGCAGTGCAAGTTATGGTCCCTCGACGCAAGATCTTGACCGAAGTATCGTCCGGAAAAGTCTGGCGATACTTGGCGGAGTGAAGGGCATCGGCGAAACCTTTAAGTTTATCGTCTCCGCTGACGAACTTTACATCCTCGACGGTTGCATCCGAGCCCGGACCAGCGCTGAGCAAGAGGAAGAAGTCGGCTTTTCCGTCCTGCTTGGGCACATTCGCCAGCTTGATGGTACGCAGTTGTTGTAACTCGTCGCGATACTTTTCCACGATCGCATCGACCTTGTCGTCCCCGCCCAACAAGCCTGCGAGCCGGCCTCGCGTCTCAGGTTCGGGGCTGCGCGCGCCCAAGGCCAACGTGTACAAGTGGACAGCCTGTTGTTTTTCTCCCTTTTTCTCGTAGATTTGTCCCAGGTGGTCTGCCTCGTCTGCGCGCTGGCCCACCTGCCACGCCGCCAAGACGTACTTTTGGGCTTTGTCCACATTGCCGTCGGCGAACTCAACCCAACCCAGGGTGTCCCAATAGTTCGCCAACGACGAGGCCAATGCCAGGTCGCGACGACTGGTCTGCTCGAGCGAAGCATTGCGCAGCCCAGCGGCCGTGGCCGAAACCGCCGACTCTGCATAACTCCGGGCACGATCGAGGTGCGTTTTCTTGAGCGCCAGTTGGTAGGCGATACCGTTCCAGACCGCCGGTGTGGCCGAAATTTTCAGCGCTTGGACAAATGCGGCGAGGGCTTTCTCATCCTGACCAAGGTTCAGATAAGCTTGGCCAAGTCTGGTTTCAGGGTCCGGATTGCCCGGCGTCAACGAGGCAGCCTTCTCCAACTCGGTTATCGCATCCTCGTACTTGTGCCATTCCACGTAGGTGAGGCCTAGATTCGCGTGCGCGTATTTGTCCAGCGGAACGACCTCGATCTGCTTGCGGAACCACTTTTCCGCCTCGTCGTACTTGCGTTGGCGCAGGTAAACCCGCCCAAGATTGTTATAGGAATACGAGTGGTAGGGATTGATTTCGATCTGCTTCTGAAATGCATTGATGGCCAGGCCATCCTGCCGATCATCCAGGTAGACGATGCCAAGATCGTTCCAGGCAATTTTGCTCTTGGGGTCGGCTTCGACGGCACGGTTCAAAAGATCGATGGCCAAGCCATAGTTGCCGTTCTGCCGGGCCGCATTGCCGCTGCTGATGAGGTCGGCAGTCTTCATGCCGCTGGGAACAGTGTGGGTGTCGGCGACGGCGCTTTCGATCGTCAGGTGCTGGGCTGTGTCCGCCAGCACTCCGCGGCGGAAGGCGCGATAGTCGTCGGCTCGTGCGGGCGGCAACTCGGCCTGACGTATGGTCAGTTTTCGCTCCGCCGTGAATATGTTGTCTTTTAGTATGTAGGAGGACTGGTAAGCTCCATAGTCGCGCTCCAGCGTGATGGGCACAGGGGCTTGAACGGTGTATCTGGCGGCGAGTTCCAGCTTGATTCTGTAGGTTTGCTCGTTGGGTGGGCCCAGCTTGAAGGGTTCGCCACTTCCGCCTGCGGCGTCGTCCGGGTCTTCATCGACATCCGCGCTCACCGCCGCCGGATTGAACACCGACAGGGGCAATTTCAACTCCAGCTTCTTCTTCGACCAGTCCACGAAGTTCGCCTTGCTCACCTCATAGGAGATGGTGAAAGGCTTACGCGTGGCGGCAGGGTCGGCCGCCTCCAGCTGGGTGACTTCGCCGCCCAGGCCTCGATTCATTCCCTCCACGTATTTTTGCCATTGCGCCGAGGCCATGTGTCTGAAGGCGACGCGTTGCGGGAGTTCGGCATCCCCTCGCAATGTGTAACTGACCTTCGCCTCCAGCCTGCCGCCCTCATCAACCTTGCCTTCGATTTCGGCGGCCTGCCTGTCCGGTGTGGGAGGATCAGCCGGGGTTTCCTCCAAATGCGGTACGCCACCGGGCGTGATCACCAAAGCCTGCTTCTTCCGCAAGGCATAGGCAAGCAGGCGAAAGGGCGCAACTTCAGAGGTCGTGTCCATCCAGACTTCTTCTTTTCCCACCGGCACCATCGTGATCGCATGATTGAACTGTGAAGGCGAGGGGACATCGGGATCGAGCTTGCGGAAGGAGTTGATCAGTACGGTGGAGGAATGCAGTCCCTCAGCCTCCAGCAGTGCCGCCAGCAGTGTGTTCTTGTCTTTGCAGTCACCGTACTGGTTGCGCAGTACATCCCCTGCCGCTTGCGGCTGGTAACGTGCGAGGCCCAGGGAGAGGCTCACATAGCGGAAATTTTGCGCGACGAAGTCGTAGAGCGCCTCCGTCTTGTCGAGATCCGAGGTGAGTCCCTGGGTGAGTTCGGCGGCCTTGGCGCGGATCTCTTTCGACGGCGCCCGGCGGTCTTTCTCCAGTCCCGCATACCAACGACCCACTTCCCCCCAATTGGCAAACGTCGTCATCTGCACGTCTGGAACTTCTTCTGCCTTCTTCTTTTTCCTCTTCTTGTCTTTGTCTTTATCTTTGTCTCTATCTCTATCTCTATCTTTATCTTCGTCCTCATGGATCAGGTGTGCCCAACGGTAGATGCGCCGGCCGTTGTCTTCGGCAATCTTAGGTTCCATGCCCGGCTTGGTCTCCAGCTTGACGGTACGCCCTCCCGGAATATCAATCTCCAGTTGCTCATCCAGCACAATGCTCAATTGATTGAAGTCATGCTGCATCCAGAACTGGCCGGGCGCCAGAGCGGTATGAAACGTCGTCACAACGTCGCATTCCAGGACGTCGTCGGGACGCAACCCTGGCACGGTAACGTGCTTCTCGCGGTAGTCGGTATACACAGGCGCAAACTGCTGCACCCCGGTGCTGAGGTCCTGCACCGCGTCAGGTCCGGCGGTGACAACCTTGCCGTCCGGCTTGCGCACGCGGACGTACACAATTTCCAGCCCGTCATTGGCCGAGTTATACCCGAAGCGCAATTGCCCAAAGCCCTGCACTCCGGCCTCGCTCTGCACCCGCACCCGCAATAGCGCTTCCTTCCGTCCGGTCCCGTCGTTCTCGAAGCGGTAGCGCTCCTGCAACCGCTCAACTACAAAGGCTTCCTTGGAGTAGTCCGGCTTGCTGGCGGGGGTTTTCTCCGTGTCCACCGTTGTCGCAGCACTTGCGGGCGGTTCCGTCGCGCCGGCGGACTGGTCCGCTGGCTTGCCGGTTTGAATGGCGGCTCTGGCGGTGGCCGCAGGGAGAGTTGAAACACCTAAGAAGAGAAACGCAAGAGCGAAGCGACGCATACTCATGTTTGACCCATGCCGTTTTGTACCCCAAAACGAACCGCGGGGGCAAGGGCAAGATCAGCCTTGCCCTCGCACCCCGCAGATCCTAAGAAAACGGCAACCGTCAGGTAATTCCGTGGCTGGCAGACCGCCTTACGGCGTGAACTTGTAGATGGTGCCGTCGTTGGCGGGACCTCCGTGGACGGTGGCGCCGTAGAAGTTTCCGGCGGGATCGACGACCATTCCGTTGTAGGCGAAGCCTGCCTTGGGAGCGCCGGGAAAGCGGTAGGGGACACTCTCGGTCCAGGCGTGAGCGCCGTGAGCCAGCTTGAAGATGACGCCGCAGGCGCATCCCGTGCCGCCGTCACTCGTCGTGCCGTACAGATTGCCGGCCTTGTCGGAGACCAGTGTGCTGATGGGACTGCTGCCGTCGGCTCCGCCTTTGAAGCTGTAGAGCACAGTCTCGGTCCACGCGCCGTTGGCGTGGGTCAGCTTGTAAACCGTGCCAACATCGTTGGCTCCGGCGTAATACGTGGTGCCGTAGAGATTTCCCGATCTATCGAAAATCAATCCACCATAGGGCAACGCACCGTCGGGTTGATCCTTGAAAGCATAAAGTGGGAGCAGGGTCCATGCGCCGGCCCGAGCGCGGGTAAGCTCGAAGACGATGCCGTCTCCATTCGCGCCACCCACGGTCGTGACCCCGTAGAGATTCCCCGCATGGTCGAGAATGAGGCGGCCGGCCGAGCCTGACGATCCATCGTCACCGCCGGTGAAGGCGTGGATCACGCGCAGCTTCCAGTCGCCATCGGTTTGAGAGCTCAGTTGGTAGATGACGCCGAGGCCATGGGCTCCTCCGGTTGGAGTCATGCCGTAGAGATGGCCATGCCGGTCAAACGTGAGGCCGCTGCCCGGGCCCGAGCCGTCATTGCCTCCGGTGAAGTAGTGGATTACGCTCTGAGTCCAGCCTGCGCCTGAGTTGGACAGCTTGAAAACCACGCCGCAACCACCGTCACAGGATCCGGTGCCGCCAGTCACTGCCGTGCCATAAAGATTGCCCTGGGGGTCGAGCGTGACGCCTTTGTAGGGTTCGCCTCCATCGTTGCCGCCGGTGAAACTGTAGAGGACGGTGTGGGTCCAGCCGGCGCCGGAGGGCGACAACTGGAAAACTGTGCCGCCACCGAAATCGCCGCCCTGCACCGACGTGCCGTAAAGATTGCCCGCGCTGTCGGCCACCAAGTCGGTGTCGAGGTACTCGCCGTCGCTGCCTCCGGCGAAGCTGTAGATCACCTTTGTGGTGCTGGCCGAGGCGGCGCTGAGGGGAATCGCGAATGCAAAAATTGCTGAGATTGCAACGATGAAAACTCTGGAATGCACGGCTCGTCTGCTTCCCATCTGCTCCCCTTTTCGGAACCTCTTTGCGCTTGGAGGTAAGAGGCTGCGGTAGCCTTACGGCGTGAAACTATAGCATGAAAATTTGGGGGAGTTGTCGCCACATGGGGCAACTGGCGGGCGAGGAGCAACCGTGGAATCCCTCCGTTCCTCTGTGAATTCCTCGTCGAAAATAAATTTACGGAGGCTGGTTGGGACTCATGTCTCTGCCATGGGCTTCGGAGTTTCTCTCGATAGCCCCCTCCCCCCTGGGGTCTAGTGGAATCATCGGGTTAGCAGGAAATTCCCCGTAAAATCCGGATGGCAAAGAACTTAGATACTAAAATCCGTGAAACAAAGGACTTAGGGGCGCGACCATGTAGGTTCACCCGACCGTCACGGCCTCGACCATGATCGCGCAATTTTGATGGCGGCACAAGGTCAGATGTCACAGATGGGTTGTGGAAATATGTGGGGGCGAGCGAGTATTGGCATCGGTGCGTCGGATTCACAGATCCCCACCTTTCGAAAACCACGAAAGGTGGGGCAGCCTCATTTTATTATGATCCAAAGGTGCGCCAGCCCCCAATGTTGCAGCGCGATTTCCCCGCCATAAACGGCGTTGGTGTTGGAGTTCGCAGTGGACGTTCCGCTTTGTTGTTTGGGCCTAAGGCTTTACGGGATCAATCTCGGCTACGTTCATATAGATTGGGGTTATCTCACCCATATTTTCACGTCTATGAACAACGCCTGTCGCGATGACTTTATGTCCACGAAGCCTTCGAGCCGCCAATTCAAATTTCACGTCTTCGGGCGCGACCGGAAAGAACAATCTGAGTCGCTTCGTAGATGCACAATCAATTAATGCCCATTCTGGTTTCTCAGGAGTACATGGAGTATTAACCGCAACCGGCAACTCCAGAACCCAATATAGGATTTTTCGATCAGTTTTCTTATCTTCTCCATATCCAGGCGGACCAAAGCCATGCACCTGTTCTAAGACGCCCGCCAAGGCAACCTCACGATCCGTCGGTTCAATTATTGTCTGCGCTATGGTCGTTGGAACAATGAGGGCTAGCAATAAAAGCAATACACTCAATCGGTTAGTCACCATACCTCCTCCTGCTATGGGTTGGGCGGAACTGTTACAGCAGAGTTTCCACGAGCATAGTAGCCTTCCACTCTCCCAATGTTGGACATAACGGTCGTCAATTGTGCAGATGTCAACGCCGATATTCTTGTCGTCACAGGTACTCCGATTGCATTAGCTAGCGTTGCGGCATACTTGACCGGATCATTCCCTTTCGTCATGGGGTCTTTGCCGTTGTCAGGGGGATTAAAGGCCTTCATCGTTTCTGAAATTGTAGAATCGGCGTATTTGCCTGTTAGCGTCGCTTGCAAAGCACTCCAACCGGCTTCAGGCGTGGCATATATCGCGAATGGGCCGTCCCTGCCTATCGATCCATGCCCCCCGGTAAGATCACCAGGATTATCGTCTCGGAACGGGTGCGTTCCAGAGCGAACGACCGTGGTTCCATCCGGATATGTGTACGTAACAGATCTCCCGTTTACTGCAGCGGTCGTTTGTTGGGCCGTCGTATTTTGCGCCTGCAGCCCCGCCACCTGCTCCTGATACTCCGCCTCTCCCTCCCAAACGTGTTCTTCTGCCACGGACGGATTTGTCGAGACGCCGCCCGACTGTACCTTTCCGTCCTGCAACATGGCACCGCTATCGAACAGATGCCCATCGAGATCGGCGAAGCTCTCCGGATCGTCGGCCACCATCGCATACAGATTCAGTGTCTGCGGGTTCGTGAGATTCGCATACGGAACCGCCGCCGGCACCGCAGACCAATCCGAACTCAGCCAGCGGCCGAAGCGCCAGGTATACTTGCGCGCCCCAAAGTCGTCATTCTGCGTTTCCGGGTCGCGCTCCTTGCCCTCGAACTTGTAGTTCTGCGCGCACGTCGAAGTGTAGGCGCGCTCCGCGCCGTAGGGCGTGAAGTCGGCGTCGTAGCACAGCGTGCCGTTCGACTGCACCATCACCCGCGAGCTACCCAGCGTGTCTTCGGCATAGTACAGCACGCTGCCCGAGGCGGGCACCAGCGCCACCCGCTTGCCGCCAAAGAAAATGTATTCGTTTTGCGTGTTGCCGGAGGTATCGGTTTCCGCCAAAATCTCCCCGCCCGAGCCGTACCAGTGCAGCGTGCTGCCCACCTTCGCGGCGCGGCGTCCCATGCCATCGTAGGCGTAGGTGACGCCCGCAGCGGTTTTCATCTGGCTCTCGGCATTCCAGGCATAGCTGTAGTTGCCATCGCTCTGGGTGTTGCCGGAGGCATCGTAGCTCAGGCCGGAAAGATGATTGTTGCCGTCGGCGATGGCGGAAGAGGTGTATTCCGAACAACTTCCGTAGCCGGACGATCCCGCCTGCGAATTGAGATTGCCCCACGCGTCGTAGGCGTACTGATAGCCCCAGCAAGTGGCGCCGGTAGTGGCCGTCGTGCCCGCTGACGTGATGCGATTCACCTGATCGTAGGCGAAAGCCTGACTGCGCCCGGAGGTCAGGTTGTTCGTAATTGAATACACATGGCCGGCATTGCTGTGCGAGGCAGGATCGACAAAATTGTAAGTGATGTCGATGGGGCTGCCTGCCGACGACGACGCCTTGAGTTCGCTCGGTTGCAGGCGGTTGTTGTAGGTCTCGGAAAAATTGAAGCCGGTGAACGAGGTGCTCTGGCCGATGCTCATGCCGTAGATGCTGCCCTGGGGCGTATAGCAGACCGCGCTGGCCACGCAATTTGTATTCGTGGGCGGAGTCTTCCAATCCGTGGCATAGGTGATCCCGTTCGCGGAGTCGGCGGCGGTGCTGGGCCGGTCCGCCGAGTCGTAGGTGTAGTTCACGGTGCGACCTGTCGGGTAAACGAGTTGGGTCACGTTGCCCGCCAAGTCGAAATAGTAGGTAGCGGTTTTGGTGATGTTGCTGGGCGAACTGTTGGTGGTGCGTTTTTCCTGATGAATGCTGCGCAGGTTGGTTTTATCCACTTCGTAGGCCCAAAGTTCCGAACCCGCACCGTCGGTCATGCTCGTGCGGTGGCCGATGTTCTGGCAGGTCGTGAGGTTCAGGCAATTGGCCTGATCGTAGGTGAATGAGAGAGACGGGTCGCCGTTAGAATACGTGCGTCCGGTTTCGCGGTGAATCGTGTCGTAGGCGTAGGTGGCGGTAATCGGGCGCGCGTCTTTCTTGGTTAACACGGTGTTGTCGGCGTTGTAGGCGTAGGTGATCGTACCCGTCTCAGGATTGGCGGAGGTGAGCAGGCGCGAAAGAGAATCGTAAGTGAAACTGCGCTGATGAGAGCCGTTCTGCAGAATGTTGTCGAGATTGCCCAGAGCGTCGAGGGTGTAAGAAGTTACCCAGATGGGCTCGCCGGTTCCCGGACAGCCGATTGAATTAACGCTCGCTGTAGTCGAGTTGGGCTCGTCAACTTCGACCAGACGCCCCAGGCCATCCGCGCGGCTGCGGCGCCATTTTGCCGTGGGATCGGTAACCAAGGTTGACGGCCCGCAGTAGGCAGTTTTCAGAACAGAACTGTCCGGATAGCTTTCCTGTATTTTGCGGCTGAGAGCGTCATAGCTGTAGGTCGTGGTACCGGAACTGGTGGACGCGTCCGTGCCCTTGCGGTATGGATTCGAGACTGTAGAAACCCGGCCCAGGGCATCGTAGGTCGTATCGGTATAGACCGTCCCTTGAGGATCGGAGGTGAGTTGGTGTTCTGTGACGCGTGCGAGACCGTCAAAAACATTGGTCTCAACCTTGCTCTGCGCTGAGTTGATTTGAGTGGTAAGCGTCGCGGTGAAAGGGACCGTCGTTTCCTGGTACGCGACGCTGTCCTGCCCGCCATCAGGGTGGACGGCTTGCGCAAGGCGCAACATGGCATCGTAGCTGTAGTTCGTGGCGAGTGAATTGGGATCGGAGGCGGAAGTCAGCAGGCCGGTGCTGAAGTCGTAGTTGTACGTGCTGGACTGATTCAGCGCATTCGTGACCGTCGTTGGATAAGCCCCAACGAATGTTGGAGAATAGTTATAGGTTGTGGTGTGGCCCAGTGGATCGATGGATTGATACACCTCGCCGGTGTCGTACATGTTTGTGTAAGAAGTTACCGGCGACCAGGTAGCGCCGGACTGGCAAGGCGTTCTGCTGAGCTGACGAGCCGTCGAACTGAGATTACCGCGAACCGGCCCCGGCGGCGCGCCGTGCTGGGTGGTTACGTTGGCGGCAGTGAGGTAGCTTGGATTGTCGTAGGTGTAATCGGTCTCCGAGCACTTGTAGGTTGCATTCGACACAATTACTGAGGCGGGCAGGTCCGGAAGGTTCGCCGTCAAGTAGCTGCTGTTGCTCTGAAACTCGTAGGCAGTGGTCGTTTGTCTAAGCAGTGCGCCGTTAGCGCCACTTCCCCAGTCATAGACGCTCTCGCTGGTCACGTTGCCGAAGATCGGTTCGTTCGTTCCGTAACCAGGGTCGTACGATTTTGCAGTAGCGGTGACCATGCCGCTGGTGTAGTCGGTGGTCTGAATACTTGTCGGAACAATATTTCCAGTGCATCCGCTAGTGCCACAGGAGGAAAATAGGGCAGAGGAATAGGTGGTGTCGATTTCCTTCAGTAGCTGTCCACCTCGTGTGCTCGATCCGCTGTAGCTCTTGCTGACGGTTTCGTAGGGAGAGATACCCAAGCGTGTAAACGTACGAACAAGGTCGTTATTCAAAGGGTCCGTGACCACATTCGTGACCGTGCTGCCAGACCAAACTCCCCATGTATAGTTCCATGTGTAAGAATGGGTGCCATCATAGAACGTACGGGAAGCCACAGCGCGACTGACCTTGGCATCGGCTCCGCCTATGCTCGGGATACTGATGGTCGTCCAAGTGTAGCTAATGCTGCCCCCGGTCGGCAGGCCGAGCTTGGTCACGTTGCCATAGCTGTCGTAGTCAAGAGTCCACTTGGTATTGTTGGGCAGGATCAGCGTGACAATCATCGAGGCTGGATTGGCCGCACCATGTGAAGGGCCGAACTCCGACACTCCCGACTGGCCAAAATTTGGTCTGCAAGGTGACGTTACCGAGGCAAGTCTTGAGCTGTTCCGCTGCCCCGCTCGGCCCCATATAACCGTAGAGCATCGAGCCAGTCAGGGGCACGGAACTGACACACCCGCTAGTGTCAGATGAAGGCGTTCCCCCGAGCGGGAGACTCCGGCCCAGTGTGTCTTGCGATCCATAAGCATTTCCGTTGGCGTCAGTGAAGGTCTGTAGAAAAGGGCCGCCATTGCAAAAAACCGTCGTGGTGCCGCCGGGGCCGCCGACGGTTGTTCGTGAGCATGGCGGCCATTGGGCAGGAAAAATTACCTGCGAGACCGTGCCCTTCCGATCGGTGACGGCCAGCGTGGTTGGCACACCGAACTCGTCCGGGTTCGATCCGGCCACATGGAAAGCAGTCGTATCGACCGACGCAAAAGAAGTGCCTTGGCCACCGGAGACGTCGACAAGTAGGTGCACAGAACCGTCCCAGTCTCGAATGGAGTAGTCCGAGGCAAGTTCCGTATCATTGCCGTTATTGTCAGTTTGAAACCACAGATGGCGTTGGACTTTCTGCGGGGATGTCGCCGTAAGATAAGGCCCAAGGGTTCCCGGATCCTCGCCGACCTGGCTGGACCCAACTGCGGGCCCGTAGTTCCAGTAGTAGACGGGCTGCTGTCCTGGCACGAAATAAGATTGCACTTGCCAGCTCTTCGAGTTGGAGACCAGGAAATAGGATCGATCAAGCTTGCCGCCGCGCTGTGGATAGGCCAAGGGCAGAGGAATATGGAGCGTCAGACCTCCATTGGCCAAGTTGACGGTGTCTATTTTGGACGAATCATAAGAGCCGTAAGATTTGAAACCATTTTCGATATTTGGCTGCACCTGCGCAAACAAAGGTAGTACGCCCACCAAGAATGTTGATAGCTTGGCCGCACTTTTCAGTCGAGCTTCAAATGAAACGAGGTCCCAACGCGAAGACACTGCACTTTGGAAGCGAACCATCGGCCCTCCAAAAATGGTTGAGTTTCCCCTAAAAGACCAGTCCGCGAGAATCTATGCTCCGGTCCAGTCGATGTCAACAAAGGAATCCCACAACGGTGTAGCAGTTTTCCCGTCTGTATAGCTATCCCCCTTGCCGGTTTGACCCTCTGCGGGGAAGTCCTTACACTTGAGAGTGTTCTCCGCTCGGCACATCACCAATCCTGGGGAGGGTTTCCTGAGTCTGCGACGGCGAGGTTCGTTGTTTGCGGCCCTGTTGGGGCTGATGGCGGCGCTGTGTGTGGGGCAGGACCAATCTCCGCAGAACCAACCTCCGCAGAATCAGGCTCCGCAGACGCCCGCTCCGCAGAACCAGCCTCCGCAGAATCAGTCTCCGATCATGCTGGACAGCAGCGAGACGATTTTTTCCGCGCTTACGGCGCTCAACGCCTGCGGCTACGATCAGGACTTGACCATCTCGGACGCCACGCGGAGCAATGTGCGGGCCGAAGTGCAGAAGAATCTGCAGGAATCGGCGGAAGCGGAGGCCGCCCGGACCACGCTGTGCGACTTCTACCAGGGCCATGTGGCGTCGAAAGATGCGAATCGTAACCTGTCGCAATACATCTCGCTGGCGCTGTACCTGGACGGTCCGCCGCATTTTATGCCGCGGGTGAAAGTGGAGGAACTGCCTCCGGATGCGGCCGCGATTGCGGCTTTTGGAGCGGTGCTGGAACACTTTTACGAGAAGGCAGGATTGCACTCGATCTGGGAGCGGCACCGCAACGATTACGCGGCAGCCATGAGGCGGTATCACGAACCGCTGGCCAAGATGGTGTTCGACACCGAGATCTACCTGAAGCAGCCTTCGTCGCAATATTTGGGACGAAGGTTCACGGTTTATCTGGACTTCATGGGTTCGCCGAACGAGACGGATGCGCGGAATTACGGCACGGACTACTATGTGGTGGTCTTCCCCGCCCCGAACACTCCTTCGGGAGCGGCGCCGAAGTCGGCGCTGAAAATGGACCAGATTCGCCACACGTTTCTGCATTATGAAATGGATCCGCTGGCGGAGAAGCACTACAGCTCGATCAAGCGGCTGGAACCGCTGCTGCAATCGGTGAACCGCGCCCCGCTGGAAGAGAGCTTCAAGACCAACATCTCGCTGCTGGTGACCGAATGCCTGGTGCGGGCTATCGAGATCCGCACCACGGGGAGCAAGCAGGCGGCGGAGGAGGCGATGCGGACCCAGGCGGTGGATGACGCGGTGAAGCAAGGGTACATTCTGACCCGGTACTTTTACGACGCGGTGGTCAGGTTTGAAAAAGATCCAGCGGGCATTCGAGGAGCGTACGGCGACTTTCTGGATAATGTGGACGTAAAGAAAGAAGAGAAAGCGGCTGGGGAGGTTCGGTTTGCCAGCGCGACGGCGCCAGAACTGGTGCGGTTGTCGCGTCCGGAGGAGCGGCGGATGCTGGTGACGGCGGAGAAACGGCTGGCCGCGGGCGATCCCAAAGGGGCGCAGGAACTGGCGCAGCAGGCGTTGGACAAAAAGATCGGCGACCAGGGGCGGGCGCTGTTCATCCTGGCGGAAGTCGCGGTCGCCAACAAGAACCGGGACGGGGCGCAAGATAATTTCCAAAAGGCCATTGCGGCATCGAAGGATCCCACGGTGCTGGGATGGTCGCATGTGTATTTGGGAAGGATTCTGGACATGAAAGAAGACCGCGAGGCCGCGTTGGAAGAGTACAGGGCCGCGTTGAACGAAGGCGGAGGGTTGCCGGAGATCCGGGCGGCGGCGGAACGAGGCCTGGAACGAGCCTATGAGCCTCAGGCGAAACCGCAGTAGCGGAGTGTTGATAAGGAGGCGAGCCAAACGCGCGTTTGGGTCGCGGCAAAGGAGAAGGGCTTTACCACAGAGGTCAGAGAGAAACACGGAGGATTGTAAGAGTCCCCGAAAACAACCAGGATACTCAGGAGCCGCACTCCTACCAGCAGGGATGGAATTCCCGGTTACAATTCGAGTGCGGTTACAATGCGTACCGAGGAATTTGTAATCGGGTAATTTGATAATTGGATCCACCCTTCAGCCTTAAATTACCCGACTACAGGATTACCGAATGACCAACTTTCAAGGAGAAAGCATGAAGCGAGCGGCGATTATTATCGCGATGCTGGGAATATCGGCGTGGGGATTCGGGCAGAGTAATGACAAGCCCGCGGCGCCGGCCGGGCAAGCGGCGGGACAAACGGCAGGACAGGCGGCAGCGCCGGCAGGCAAACGTCCGCCCCAAGCCAAAACGCAACCCGAGTTCGACGCGTATAAGGCGGCGGCGGCATTGACCGATCCCGCGGCGCAGGAGAAAGCGGGGAGCGACTTCGCCACCAAGTTTCCGGACAGCGAGTTACGGCCGCTGCTCTACAAGGCTGTGATGCACGGGTACCAACAGGCCAATAACGGCGACAAGATGATGGAGATGGCGCAGAAAATCCTGACCTACGATGCGGACGATCCGGAGGCGCTGCTGGGTGTGGCGCAAGTTTTGGCGGAGCGTACGCGGGATACCGACCTGGATAAGGATCAACGGCTGGCGGAAGCCCGAAAAGATGCGCAGCGCGCGCTGGTAACCGTGGACACGGATGTTCCCACTTCCGGCTACACTGCCGATCAACTGAATGCGTACAAGGGATTTCTACGTTCGGATGCTTACACGATTTTAGGAACGCTTGATTTCAACGCAAAAGCGTGGGCGGATGCGGAAGGGAATTTGCGGAAGTCGATTGACGCGTACCCGCAGCAGGTGGATCCGATTGCGGTCTTCCGGCTTTCGGTGGCGTTGGATATGCAGAACAAATATCCGGAGGCGCTCAAATACGCCAATCAGGCGGTGGATTTGACCAAGGAAGGCACGAATGCCGGGGACGCCGCGCGCAAGGAGAAGGATCGTCTGACGCAGTTGACCGGCGGCGGCGCGCCGCCCGCGAAGTAGCCAGGGGCGAGACTTGAGCGGCTAAAGCCGCTGTTGATTTGGCGGGCTTTTGCGGCGCGGCTGGAAGCCCCGCCCTTTCAAAACTGCCCGCCGAGGCGAGCGTTTCTTGCACCCAGTAGTTCCATCATGAAGGAACGGGAAATCACAGCGCTGGAAACGGCGTTGGGCTATCGCTTCCACCGCCGGGCGGTGATCGAGCGGGCCCTCACCCACAGCTCGCAGGCGCGGGAGCAGGAGGCGCAGCAGGCGGGGGAGAGCAAGTGTCGGGTCCACGACAACGAGCAGTTGGAGTTTCTGGGCGACGCGATTCTGGCGCTGGTCACCAGCGAGGAATTGTTCCAGCGCTTTCCGCAGTTTCGCGAGGGTGAGCTCTCAAAACTGCGCGCCCATGTGGTGAGTGAGCGTCATCTGATCCGAGTGGCGCAACGGCTGGAGTTGGGACACTATCTCCACCTCGGACGAGGCGAAGAGAAGAGCGGCGGGCGCAGCAAGACGGCGGTGCTGGTGGATGCGCTGGAAGCCATCCTGGCGGCGATCTACCTGGATGGAGGAATGGAGCCGGCGCGCGCAGTCATCCTGCGGGAGATCCTGGCGCCCGAACTGGAGCGGATGGAGCGCGAAGGCGGCACGCTGCCTATGACCGATTTCAAGTCGGCGCTGCAGGAAACTTTGCAAGGACTCGGAAAGGCACAACCATCGTATGTGCTGGTGCAGGAAGCGGGACCGGAACACCGCAAGACGTTTACCGTGGAAGTCCGCCTGCACACGAAGAACGACGAAGGCCGGGCGGAATTCGTGGGACGGGCGCAAGGTTCCACGAAGAAAACGGCGGAGCAGGATGCGGCGCGGCAGTTGCTCGCCTATCTGACTTCGCGGCCGCAATCGGCCGGAGCCGGGCTGGCACGGGGATCGGGGTCCGCGGACAAGTAGACAGGATAAGTAGAGCAGCTCGATAAGTAGAGTGAATGAATTTCCCAGACCAGCATGTCCCGGACCAGCATGTCCCAGACGGTCGTTTTCCGGACGATCGTTCTCGGGACGATCGTTCTCCGGAGAATCATTCTCCGGACGATCGAAGAACTGCATGGGCGGTTGGAACGGGCGTGAGCGGCTCGTTGCAATCGCTGCTGGGAACCGTGGTGATTGCGGTTTTTGTCATCACGTTTATCGTGCAGGCGTTCCAGATTCCTTCTCCGTCCATGGAGAATACGCTGCTGGTGGGCGACTACCTGCTGGTGAATAAGCTCTGCTATGGGGGGGGCAGCCTGGGAGACTACGTCATGCCTTACCGCCGGGTGCAGCGCGGCGATATCGTCGTGTTTCATTATCCGGTAAACCCGGCGCAGCATTTCGTGAAGCGCGTGATTGGCGTTCCTGGGGACCGGGTGCGGCTGGTCAACAAGCAGGTGTTTGTGAATGGGTCGCCGTTGAAAGAACCCTATGCGCATTTCAGCCGCCCGGCGAACGACTTGTTCCGGGATAGTTTTCCCCGGCTGGATGTCGCTCCGGGTGAAACTCCGGAGTGGTGGGTGCAGTTGCGCAAACTGGTCGAGGATGGACAGCTCATTGTTCCCCAGGGACACTACTTTGTGATGGGGGACAATCGAGACGATAGTTACGACAGCAGGTACTGGGGACTTGTGCCGCAAACTAATATTATTGGGCGGCCGCTCTTGATCTACTGGTCGGTGCAAGGCGCCGAGGGCGATGCGACAGCGCCGTCTTCCGTGGGTGATAGACTGTATCACTTTGCCTACGCGGTGACTCATGTCTTTCAGATCACGCGATGGAACCGCACCCTAAGACTGGTGAATTGAGGCTGCCGCGGAGCGGCAAGCGGTTGCAGCATGGAAATGCGACCACCGGGGCTAAAGTCCGAGCTAATCTTGGAGGCTTTGCGCGACGCTGAAGCGCCGCTCTTCTACAAGACAGGATGGATCGATCATCGTGGCTAAAAAAGACAGCAAAGAGAAGAACGACGTCGAAGAGAAACCTCGCGAGACCACGGTAGAATTCCTAGCCTCGCTGGCGGCAGTGCTGGTGACGGGACTGTTCATCATCACTTTTGTGGTGCAAGCGTTCGAGATTCCCTCCAGTTCGATGGAGAACACGCTGCTGATCGGCGACCACGTTTTTGTGAACCGGATTCAGTTCGCGCCCAAGACTTCGTGGGTCGGACCACTGCTTCCCTATCGCGAGGTACGGCGCGGCGATATCGTGGTGTTTCTGCATCCCGACCCGCACGATGCGGGGACTTACGTGGTCAAGCGGATCATGGGCGTGCCCGGGGACCGCATCCATTTGCGAAATGGAGTGGTTTACCGCAACGGGGAGGCGTTGACCGAACCGTATGTGTTGCACGATCAGGACTCTCCCCAGGATTTCTACCGCAACAATTTTCCCGCGCTGCCTCCGTCCGATGAGAATGGCGTTTATCCGAACTGGATCGTAGATCTGGCTTCGCACGTCCAGGGAGACGATCTGGTCGTGCCCCCCGGGCACTACTTCGCCATGGGGGACCACCGGGGTGTCAGCCTGGACAGCCGCTACTGGGGCTTCATTCCTCAAGAAAATGTGATCGGCCGTCCCATGTTCATCTATTGGTCGTTTGAGACGCCGGGTGACCAATACCGCAAGACCGATTTTGGGGACCGCATTGGTTTCCTGGCGCATGTGGTGGTGCACTTCTTTGACGAGACGCGGTGGGGGCGAACGCTGAAAGTTGTGCGGTGAAGTTTTTCTCTTCCAAGCGGCGGGTTGTGACCGCGGCAGTCGTGATTCTGCTGGGCCTGTTCCTTTTGCGTCCGGGCGTCTCGCGCCTGAAGGCGCGCATTGCAAACTCCATCAGCCGTGCGGTAGCGCGTCCGGCGGAGATTGGTTCGGTCCACCTTCGATTCCTGCCGCGGCCTGGCTTCGACCTGGAAAACCTGGTCATCTACGAGGATCCGGCGTTCGGCGCGGAGCCCATGCTGCGCGCGCCCGAGGTTACGGCCGTGGTGCGGCTGACCTCGCTGATGCGGGGACGGCTGGACATCGCGCGACTGGAGCTGACCGAGCCCAGCTTGAATCTGGTGCGCAGAGGAGACGGACGCTGGAACTGGGAAGCTCTGCTGGAACGCACGGCGCGCACGCCGCTGGCGCCCACGGCGAAATCGAAATCGGAAGCGCGCCCGGGATTTCCCTACATCGAGGCCAGTTCGGGCCGCATCAATTTCAAGGCGGGACCGGAAAAAAAACCCTACGCGCTGCTGAATGCGGATTTTGCGTTGTGGCAGGAATCGGAAAACACGTGGGGAGCGCGGCTGAAAGCGGAACCGCTGCGCACCGATATGAGTTTGAGCGACGCGGGCCTGCTGCGGATGAACGGGATATGGCAGCGGGCCGGGTCCCTGCGCGAAACGCCGCTGCAGTTCAGCCTGGAGTGGGACCGCGCGCAACTGGGGCAACTGACCAAGCTGGTATCGGGAAACGACAAGGGCTGGCGGGGAGAAGTCCGGTTGGATGCAACGCTGAGCGGCACCCCGGCGGCGATGCAGGTGGCAGCGGATGCATCGATCCAGGACTTCCACCGCTACGATATCTCGAGCAGCGAAGGACTGCGGCTGACGGCGCACTGCAATGGCCGGTACAGCTCGGTGGAAGGTGTGATGCACGAGATTTTCTGCAGCGCGCCCGTGGGCAATGGCACGATCACGCTGCACGGCGATGCGGGGCTGCCCGGAGTGCACAAGGTAGATCTCGCCTTGAACGTCGAGAGCGTCCCCGTGAGTGCCGTGGCGCAACTCGCTCGTCGCGCCAAGAAAAACCTGCCTGCGGACCTGATCGCCACGGGGAGTGTGCAAGGCAATTTCGCGGTGAAAGAAGAGGGGGCGTCGCCGGAGGGACCAGAGTTTCAGGGCCGTGGCGAGATTGCCAATCTTCGCCTGCAGTCGGCGAACACAAAAGTGGAATTCGCTCCGGGGAACATACCGTTTGTGCTGGGCTCGAACCGTGCCAACGCTCATGCTCCATCGAAGAGCAAATCGGTTCGCCAGTTGGATGCTGAAGTCTTGCCGGCTCCAGACGCATTGCATGTGGAGTACGGTCCTTTCCCGGTCGCTCTGGGGCGGCCGGTGCCAGCGCAGGCGCGAGGTTGGGTAGCGCGATCGGGTTATGGCATGGTGGTCCGCGGAGATGGGGAAGTGTCGCGCACCTTGCGGTTGGCCAGCCTGCTTGGCCTGTCGGCGCTGAAGGCCAGCGTTGAGGGCGTGGCCCAGATGGAGCTGCAGATTGCCGGATCGTGGGCGGGAGAGGTATCTGGAACTTCTGCTGGATTTTCTTTGCCGGAAGTGATAGGAACGGTGCAACTGCGCAACGTGCGAGCCACGGTGCGAGGAGTGAATGGAGCGATTGAAATCTCCTCGGCGGAATTACAGCTTCTGCCCGATGAAGCGCGCGTGGAAAAGCTGAGTGCG
Source organism: Acidobacteriaceae bacterium (assembly GCA_003131585.1). Classification (GTDB taxonomy): domain Bacteria; phylum Acidobacteriota; class Terriglobia; order Terriglobales; family Acidobacteriaceae; genus Sulfotelmatobacter. Next base: position 7,877 of record PKVW01000055.1, on the reverse strand, counting down.
CGTGCCGCCGACGCGAACTGGACGGGGTCTGTGGCCTTGCCGCGCGGTTGTGGAATGCCGGGCGCGTGCCTTGTCCGCTTCAATTTGAGCGCCGAAGAGATTGGGCTGGGCGGACTCTATGAGTGGCTGGGTTCGCAGCGGAGCCGGCACCGGTGGTACCAGATGCTGACCTCTCCCGAGCCAGCGGCGCCAACGTTTCTGGAGAACTTGCGGGCATCGGGCACAGTGAATGCCGGCCGCTTGCGGATTCATAATTTGATTGCGGACCGGGTTTCCGCTGCGCTTGACCTGGAGCGCGGAAAACTGAAGATTTCGGAGCTACGCGCCGAACTGCTGGGTGGAAAGCATCGCGGCGATTGGCAGGCGGATTTCACAGCTAGCTCTCCGGTCTACACCGGAACTGGAACTCTGACGGGAATTTCGCTGGAACAGATGGCCGACGCGATGCACGATCCGTGGATTTCAGGAATTGCGGCGGGGACTTATCAACTCACGGCATCGGGCGCGGATTCCGCCGCATTCTGGCAATCGGCCGAGGGCGGACTGCAGTTCGATCTGCGTGACGGAGTTTTGTCCCACATTTCGCTGGCGAGCGATGGGGCACCCCTGCGGGTCGCGAGCTGGCAGGGACGCGCGCACCTGCGTGGCGGGAAAATCGAGATCGATAAGGGGAAGCTGGTTTCTCCCGTGGCAACCTATGAGATCGGCGGCACCGCGTCGTTGGAGCGGTTGCTGGACCTCAAACTAACCCGAGGCACGGAAATGAAACCGGCGCGCGCGGGTTCGCTCGTTTATAGCATCACGGGTACCGTGGCGGAACCGCGCGTTGCGCTGACCGCGACCCCGGAGACACAAGCGCAACTGAAGCCGTAGCGTCCTTCCTCAGGAGCTGCAGAGGGCTGTACCCGTTCGTTCATTCACTCCGAGCAGGCTCTCATGTAGACTCATCCGACGATGAGCGATTCAACGGGAACTTTCACCGCTTCTGAACTGCGCAAGCTGCGCCGCATGAAAGATCCGTACGGCATTCAGAAATTTCTCGACGATGCTCCGTATCACCTCGCGGATACGGCATGGTCGCCCCGGCGCGTGCTGGCCGAGAACACGGCGCATTGCCTCGAAGGCGCCATCTTTGCGGCTGCGGCGCTGCGCGCCAACGGATATCCTCCGCTGCTGCTTGATTTTGAAGCCGAACACGATACCGACCACGTGATCGCCATCTTTCGCGAGAACGGATGCTGGGGCGCCGTCGCGAAATCGAACTACACCGGATGCCGCTGGCGCGAACCGGTCCATCGCACGCTGCGCGAGCTGGCGATCAGTTATTTCAACACCTACGTCAACCTGCGGCGCGAGCGCACCCTGCGGCGCTTTTCAGTCCCCGTGAATCTGAAACGTTTCGATCGCCAGAACTGGATGACGACCGACGAGCCCGTGTGGTTCATCGTGTACCACCTGTTCGATATTAAGCATTACCCGCTGATCACGCCGGCCACGGTGAAGCGCCTGCATCGCGTGGACGAGCGCCTGTTTCAGGGGGAGTGTCTGGGAAAAGCCTACAAGACAAATGGCAAGTGATGGAGGGCCACTTTCAAGCATCCTGAAGGAACTCCGTGCCGTCTAAGGACGTAATGTCCGTCGTGAAAATGCTGGGTTTCGTTCTGCTGGTTGTTCCGTTTGCCGCCCTGCCCATTTTCGGGCAGTCAGGATCACTCCGCCGCGGCTGCTCCGGCGACGTCACCGCTTCCCTTCCCGACTTGAAGCCCGATGCGAATGGTGCGCTCTCGCAGGACCAGATGCGGCGGTTGTTTTGTGTGGTCGCCGACAAGGACATCGAAAACGACAAGCGGCTGCGCGACTATACCTACATTGAGCGCGACGAGGAGCACAAGCTCGATGGCAAGGGGCAGCTGAAGTCCACCGAAGTGAGGACTTACGAAGTGATGGAACTCTACGGCGAGCAGGTGCAGCGGCTGATTGAGAAAGACGATAAGACACTCGACGCCATGGACGCGGCCAAGGAAGAGGAAAAGATTCACAACGTCATCGACAAGCGCAAGAACGAATCTGAGGACGCGCGCAAGAAGCGTGAGCAGAAGGCAGAGCGAGAACGCGAAGAAGACCGCCAGTTCGTGCGCGAAGTGGCCGATGCCTACAACTTCCGCTTAGTTGGGACGGAATCCCTGGGTGGGCGCGACGCATGGGTGATCGACGCGGAGCCGCGTCCCGGATACGAGCCGCACACCAAAGACGCGAAGTTCCTCCCCAAGCTTCACGGCCGGGTGTGGATCGACAGGAACGACTTGCAGTGGGCGAAGCTGGACATCGAGTGCATTGACACAGTTTCGCTGGGATGGGTTCTGGCGCGCTTTTACAAGGGATCGCGCATTCGTAGTCGAGCAGACGCGGGTCAACAACGAGGTCTGGCTGCCCCGGCACGTGGCGGTGAAGGTGGAGGTACGCGTAGCCCTGCTCAAAAACTACAACGTTGAGCAGGAGCAGACCTACCGCGATTACAAGAAGTTCCGCGCCACCGCGAAGGTTGTAGGAGTGGGGAACGTGCGGGAGCAGAAGTAGTTTCCGAGCGGAACGTGTCTTTTGGTCAGCGTTATAATAAGAAGATTCGCAGTCGGCGAAATCGCTCTTTGTGAGCGTGCATGCGAGCCGCATATCCCTCGCTTCGCTCGGAATGACAATTACAGGTTTGGCTAAAGGCTAAAAGCTAACAGCTAAGAGCTTCTTCCATGGACTTCAAACTCGTTTCCGACTACAAGCCGCAGGGGGACCAAGGCCGCGCGATTGAAGCGCTACTGCGCGGGATCTACGACCGCGAGCAGCATCAAGTTTTGCTTGGCGTTACCGGGTCGGGCAAAACTTACACCATGGCCAAGGTGATCGAGGCGGTGAACCGTCCGGCGCTGGTGATGGCGCACAACAAGACTCTGGCGGCGCAGCTTTATCACGAGTTCAAGAATTTCTTTCCTCACAATGCAGTCGAGTATTTCGTTTCCTATTACGACTACTACCAGCCCGAGGCGTATGTTCCGGCCGCCGACTTGTTCATCGAAAAAGAAGCGACCATCAACGATGAACTCGACAAGCTGCGGCTTTCGGCGACCAAGTCGTTGTTTGAGCGGCGCGACGCGCTGATTGTGGCTTCGGTGAGCTGCATCTATGGCTTGGGATCGCCCGAGGCTTACTACGGCATGATGCTGTTTCTGGAAAAAGGCCAGAAGATTACGCGCGAGGATATCACGCGCAAACTGGTCGACATTCTTTACGAGCGCACCAACGGCGAGTTCAAGCGCGGAACGTTTCGCGTGCGCGGCGATGTGATCGAGGTCTTTCCCACCTACGACGACATGGCGTACCGCATCGAGCTGTGGGGGGATCAGGTGGAGTCACTGGCGCAGGTCGATCCGCTGTTTAGCACGGTGAAGCAGAAGTACATGCGGCTGCCGATTTATCCCAAGACGCATTATGTGATGAAAGATGAGACCCGGGCGTCGGCCGTGGAATCGATCAAGAAAGAGCTGGCGTGGTGGGAAGTGGAACTGGAAAAGCAAGGGCGGGTGGTCGAGTCGCAGCGCATTCACCAGCGGGTAAAGTTCGATCTGGAAATGATCAGGGTCATGGGCTATTGCCACGGCATTGAGAATTATTCGCGGCATTTCACGGGACGGATGCCGGGCGAGCCTCCTCCAACTCTGCTGGATTATTTTCCGCGTGATTTCATGATGTTCATTGACGAGTCGCATCAGACCGTGCCGCAGTTGCGCGGCATGTATGCCGGCGACCGTTCGCGCAAGGAAACGTTGGTCGAATATGGCTTCCGCATGCCTTCGGCGCTCGATAATCGTCCGCTGACGTTTGCGGAGTTCGAGCATCGCACCAACCAACTCGTTTATGTTTCGGCGACGCCGGGGCCGTATGAGCTGACCAAATCCGCGGGCGTTGTTGTGGAGCAGATTATCCGGCCGACCGGGCTCATCGACCCTGAGGTTGAGGTGCGTCCGGTAAAAGGCCAGATCGACGACCTCCTGCACGAGATTCGCGAACGAGTCAAGAAGGGCGAGCGCGTACTGGTTACGACGCTGACCAAGCGCATGTCCGAAGACCTGGCCGAGTATTACGCCGAAGTGGGCGTGAAGTGCCGCTACATGCATTCGGAGATCGAGACCCTGGAGCGGGTAAAGATTCTGCGCGATCTGCGCAAGGGCGAGTTCGATGTATTGATCGGCATCAATCTGCTGCGCGAGGGCCTGGACTTGCCGGAAGTTTCGCTGGTGGCGATTCTCGATGCCGATAAAGAAGGCTTCCTGCGGTCCTGGGGATCTTTGATCCAGACCATCGGCCGCTGCGCCCGCCATCTGCACGGGCGCGCGATTCTCTATGCCGACCGCATGACCGATTCGATGAAGCGCGCCATGGATGAAACTTTGCGCCGCCGTGCCATTCAAACCGCATACAACGAAGAGAACGGAATCACGCCGGAGTCGATCGTGCGTCCGCTGGACATGACGCTCGCCGGAATCGTCGCCGCCGACTACACCGACTTGACCGGCGGCGAAGCCGAAGGTATGCCGGAGTTCAAATCGCAGGAAGAACTTGATGGCTACATCGTGAAGCTCGAAAGCGACATGCGCGAAGCGGCCAAGCGGTTTGAGTTCGAGAAGGCCGCGAAGCTGCGGGATACGATTAAGGAGTTGAGGACGAAGGAGTTCTTGTTCGCGTGATCACGTCGGCCCCGTCAGGAGGATGAGATGTACCTGAACGATCTGTTGCGCGCTAAGGATATCGACGTCAAACGGGTCCTCGTTCTCCGCCATCGTCCTTCCGAGCGGTCGCTTAACCGGGTGCTTCCGCTTCTGGCCGAGGAAAGACCGGACGTGTTCAACACTTACCAGCAGTTCCAGGGAGAAAAGCTCGAGAATGCTATGCGCCTCGGCGGATACGTGGCTAGTTTTGTCGGTCGCGAAGCCGGCAAAGCTCTATTTATCGGTTTGTACTCGATTGGGGAACCGGAATCCTTCAGTCGAGAACGATACTGGAATGTGCCAGGGAATGTTGAACTGAAAAAGCACGGTATGAAAGGATTCACTTCGGAAGACCCTCGATCCTCAATTCTCAAGTTCGACTTGCAATTGATGGACTTCTATGCCTCTTGGAAGGGCAAGCTCGTAGTCGGTTGGCCACCGCCTGAACGGTCTTGGTGGCGCCGCGCACATCGCAACGAAATGCCCGTACTCGCCATCCTCAAGGAAAGTGAGCTAGTCGAGCCCATGCCGACTTGGAGAACCTCAATCTCAGCTGGGAAGAACTTGCGGACCTCCCCAAGAGCTGGGAGGATGCGATTCGCCAGTGGCGGGCCATCTATTACATTTTCGACACCTCTATGCAGAAAGGGTATGTGGGATCCGCCGGTGGTGTGGATAATCTGCTCGGCAGATGGAGAAACTACGCGAGTTCAGGCCACGGTGGGAACGTCCTCTTACGAAACCGTGATCCGATGAATTTTCGTTTTACGATTTTGCAGAGGGTCTCTCCAGACATGGACAATGATGACGTGATCCGGCTGGAAAACACTTTGAAGCTGCGTTTGCACGCCCGTGCTCCTTTCGGTCTAAACGACAATTAAGAATTCTGATTGGTATAGTCACTGCGCTGCGTCCGCTTTGGATTTGCGCTCTTAAGCCCATGAATCCGCCCGTATTCCTCGGCGGATATGACTACAGACGCGTCGCGGTTCTTCCGATGAATGAGTACCGGTTCGTGTTGGACTGCGTCGAGGAGCGCGCCGAAGCGCTTTCGGGCAGCGGTAACGGAAATAGCCTTCATATATCGATCTAATCGACAAAACTGAGCAAACGATACAGCCGTGGGCGCGGCTGCCGGGCCTTGCCCGGCCGGACAGCCGAGGGCGGCTGTCCCCACATGGTCCGTTCTTGAAATCACACTATTTTAGTGTTACACTGTTCTCGTGCCCTCAACAAATCGCCTCCGCAACGTAACCGTGACCCTCGAAGAAGACGTCGCTCAGTGGGCTCGCATCGAGGCGGCACGCCGGGATACCAGCGTTTCGCGGCTGCTGGGTGAACTGCTGAAAGAGCGTATGGGCAAGCCCGCTGGCAACTCCGCGGCAAAAGCGGCGGAGCGATTGGCCAGTTTCGGCAAGCGGCATAAGCTGTCGTTGCGCGGGCTCAAGATCAAAGACCTGATCAATGAAGGACGCCGGTGAGCCGGTTTGTTGTGGATGCGTCGGTAGTGCTGACCTGGTGCTTCCCCGATGAAAACTCTCCCCTAGCCCAGAGAGTCGCCCAGATCTTCAAGAACGGCGACTCGGCGATCGCGCCGTCGTTCTGGCCGCACGAAGTTCTGAACGCCTTGCTCGTTGGAGAAAAACGCAAGCGGATTTCCCGTGACCTCATCCGCATCTTCCTTAACGGCTTGGCAACGCTTCCGATTGTGCTGCAGGAATTACCAGCCGACGCCGTGTTCGACCGGATCCAGTCCCTCAGCCGCGAGCACGGCTTGACTCCTTACGATGCCGCTTATCTCGACCTCGCCAAGACGAACGGCCTGCCCCTGGCGACATTGGACCAAGACTTGATCGACGCATGTGGCAAGGCAAGAGTAGCCCTCTTGTAAGAATGGTCACCGCCCGTAGGCCGCGCTGGCCGCCAGCGGCTTGCGGTGAAAAGTATATCCGTCGAAGGTTTCGGAGCGGAAGTTCAGGTTCGGAGCGCTGAGCTTTTCGGTTTGGCTCAGGAAAAGGTATCCGCCGGGTTCGAGGTAGAGATGCAGGCGCTCCAGCAGCGCGATGCGCTGGGCGCGGGAGAAGTGCGGCAGCACGTCCATGCAGAAGATGCAGTCGAAGCGGCCGATGTAGCCGGGGCGGGCCAGGTTCATGCAATTGAAAGTTACCAGACTGCGTAGGCGCGGCTTCACCAGCAGGTGTGCAGCGTTGGCGGGAGCGGTCTGAGATCCGCTGGCAGCGCCGTTCGTCGATTCGATGTGGGCTTGGTTCTCGACTTCGTTCTGGGCGCCATTCGGCAAAACGGCGGGGGAACTGATTTTCGAGAAATAGTTGCGGATGGTGGCAGGCGGCAGGCCATCTAGAGCGGACTGTCGATACACGCCGCGATCGGCGGTTTCGATGTTGCGCGGCAGCAAGTCGCTGCCCACGATGTGAATCGACAAAGCTGCGCTGAGGTTCGCGGACCCGGAAGCGGTAAGCCCGCTATCGGCGATGCCTCCGCTGCGCGCGGGTGTCTTTCCGTTTCCACCGCCGTTTCCACTGCCGTTGCCATGGCTCGAGCCGTTGCCATTATTCCCAGCGCCGGCGCCGTTGTGGCTCAGCGCGTCACAGACCGCCATGGCAATCGAGTAAGTCTCTTCTCCGGTGGAGCAGCCCGCGCTCCAAATGCGGAGCGGGCTCGGACCGTCGGGGGACTTGCGGGCGCAAAGCTGGGGCACCACATGCCGCGTCAGAGCGTTGAGCGCTCCGGGATGACGGAAGAAGCCGGTATTGGTACCGATCAGCCCGTCGAGTAAGGCCGGCAGATTGGAAGGATCCTGCTCGGAGGAGCGAAGACGTTCCAGCAGCGTAGTGAATGACCCCACCCCTTGGGCCTCGACGTAATCGGCGGCGTACGCGGCCAGGGCGCTGTTGGGACAATCAAGAACGACTCCGGTTTGGCGCTCGACCAGCAGGCGCAGCTCCGACAGTTCGTGTTCGAGGATCGTGCTGGTCGCGATTGACTTATGCATGGAGCCTTTCCTAACGCGCAGACGAGAAATCTCGCACGCCCGCCGAGCAAGATCGAATCGGCATATTTCCAGGGGAGGATGGATGCAGTTTTCAGTTTTCAGTTTTC
>PKVW01000068.1:9742-67265 GCA_003131585.1 Acidobacteriaceae bacterium | reverse complement strand
GTCAAATTTCTCTTTCGCCATAAAATCGCCGGGCCTCGCTTGTCCTGTGACTTCAATGATGTTGTTGCCTGAACCAAAAACTCTGCGTTCAGTAATACCGAGCCTAGTAATATTGATACAACTTCTTAAACTTGTGCCGAAGTTCTATGCCGACCGTTTCCAGCTTCGACAGGTAAAACTCCCGCATCTGCGCCTGATCGGAAAGCGGCAGCGCCTGATATAACTGCCACGCACTCAAGCCTGAACTCGCCGCCGACCCGTCCGCGGCCTCTTCCAGAGCACGAGCCGCCAGCACCGCATCAAACTCCCGGACGCGAATTCCTTTGCGGTCTAACTGCTTCAGGAATCGCTCGACCTTCTCGGGCAAAAACGCCTGCTCCACCGCAGCTTGCAGTTTCGCGAACTCCTGCACCTTCTCAATCTTGATCGCAGCCTGTTCGAAACCCACTGTCATCCTCTGCTGAGATCCCTCGCAAACCCGCGCGGGATTTCGGCTGCGGGCTCCCGCTTCGCTAACGCCCGCAAAATATCTAAGCAATCTCTGGAGCGGGAGACGGGAATCGAACCCGCGACCAACAGCTTGGAAGGCTGTGACTCTACCACTGAGTTACTCCCGCCCTTAAACCAGCTTTAAGCTATCAGTCTGTCACTCTCAGCAAAACCGAAGCGGCGAAAGCCGCTTTTCTTCCGAACCCTTTGCGGACGGCTGAACCGTGCCCTTTCACGAATCGATGGAGCCGATGACCAGGATTGAACTGGTGACCTCTCCCTTACCAAGGGAGTGCTCTACCAACTGAGCTACATCGGCAAAAACAAAAGCCCGCCTTCCACGGCCGCATCCGCCCCCTCACTCCGATTCGCGGTCGCCGTCCGGGTGCATTACATCCTTGCGACGCGCCCAGCTCTTGAACGCAAACATCGCCAGAATCAGCAGCGTCAGCAACCGGATCCGCGGATCGCTCAGCGTGGCATACGCCAGCGCGCCCAAAACCACGTACGCAACTAGCGCCATCGCAAAGCGACTCATAATTCCTGATGCACTTAAACACTTAAATCTGGCGCAACATATTCTGGTGCACAGGGAAGGATTCGAACCTTCGTACCTCGCTAGGAGGGACAGATTTACAGTCTGTTGGCTTTAACCACTCACCCACCTGTGCAGAAACCGCCGGGCGATGCAGCCGTAGCGCTTCATCCAGCAGGCAATCTCTTACCGGGCCGCCCAATAGCAATCATGGGAACCGAGGCAGCACACTTCCAACTCTTCTCTTCTGATTTAGCCAACACAGAGTTCCGCGCAAACAGAGTTTCGCAAAACCAGACTTTCGCAACCAGACTTTGCAACCCAGGGAAACCAAGAATCGCGCTCACGAACAACAGCGCGAAGATCACTGCACGCCGGAACAGTTCCGAATGAAGTGCGTTGCAAAAACCGGTTGCGCCGCCTTAAGAGCTCCGCTGCCCGCCGGAAATTTGTTTCCTGGAGCTGGCGAAGGGATTTGAACCCCTGACCCCCTGATTACAAATCAGGTGCTCTACCGACTGAGCTACGCCAGCATTGCGGGGACAAAAACCCTTCCGGGCACAAATAGACCCCTGATCCCTTCCAGATGTCCGGGACAATTAGTTAAGATAACACAATCGCAATCCGAGGTGCAACCGCGCCCTGGCGAGTCCGCATTCAAATTGCTTCCACAGTCACGGGTTTCGAAAACTAATCCACGGACTCACAGGAGAAGCTTCATTTTACCGCACAGTGCTATTATGGCAGCCCTGACCGCATTCCATGCGAATTAGAAGCACCTTCCCCATCGTCTTGGCGGTCGTGGCCATTGCCGCGGCGGTGACCCTCGCCGTCCAACTGCGAAAGCATGCTCCGCCCGAGCCCGCCCGCCTATTACCCGGTGGGGACGCATTTTTTTATCTCGATCTCGGCCGGGCCCGCAGGGCGAACGCGGGCAGAGATCTGCCTGCCGTCAGCCACGATCCCGAATACGAGCGCTTCATCCGCGAGACCGGCTTTCAGTTCGAGCGCGATCTCGATGAAGCTGCCTTTGCCATTCACTATCCGGCCAGATGGCCGGGCGGCGGCACTGGTGGCTCCGCTTCGGACGTACGATTCTCCGAAGTGCTCGTGGGAAAGTTTCAGGGCGAGCGGCTTACCGCTTATCTGCGGCAAATCGCCCAATCGGTCGAGAACTATCACTCGATCGACATCTTCACGGTTCCTGTGGAAGGCAGATCGTTGCGGGTCGCGGTGTTGGGCGCCGATTCGGTGGCCGCCTCCAATCTTAGCGACCCTGCCGTCATTGAAGGAATCGTCGACCGGTCGAAGCGGCTGGCCTCTCCGTTCGGAGGCCCGTCGCTGTTGCGGCAGTACTACAAACACGTTCAGTTGGCCAGTCTGGCATGGGTAGTAGCTCGCATCGAGCCTTCCGCACCGGTAGCTCCGAGGTGGAGCGCGATTTTCAAGAGGGCGGCCACCATCGTCGTCTCGGGAAGCTATCTCAGCCCGCTTCATCTAAGGGCTGAGGCGGTTCACCTGCGCGCCGAAGTCTTCACTCAGTCTCCCGAAGACGCGCGTGGCATCGCCGACCAGATCAATGTCTTCGTCGCACTGACCCACGCCGCCGAGACTTCTGTGGGAGCGCACGGCACCGATTCCGACGTGAAGACCTTTTTCGACAGCCTCCAGATAAAGCAGGAAGGAAACCGCGCCGTGCTGACTGCCGCCATGCCCTATGGATTTCTGCGCAAAACGCTGTCGGGATCTCCGCCTGAGTTGGGTGAGCCCTCCGCCGTCCCGGCGACTCATGCGCCGGCGAAATCACGGTAGACCGGAAAATCGGCGTCAGTCGTGCAACTAAACGCCATTCCAGTCGTCTGATTGCTTATGGAGAAGAACTCCGGCGGGTACAATTAGAGACGCATGTCGAGCCTTCCACTTCCGATTGCCGCGTTTTTCGCTGGCTTCATTTCATTTCTGTCGCCCTGCGTGCTCCCGCTGGTGCCGGGATACCTTTCCATGATCTCCGGCGCCGGCCTGGAAGAACTGAAGGCGCCGCAGGCTCACCTCATGCGGCGGGTGATGGTGAATTCCATTGCCTTCATCCTGGGTTTCAGCGTCGTGTTTATTGCGTTAGGCTTGGCGGCGACCGAGGTCGGCCAGGTACTCGGGATTTACAAACACACGCTGGCCCGGATAGCGGGCGTCATCATCATTCTCTTTGGATTGCACCTGACTGGCGTTTTCAAGATCAAGGCGCTTTATACCGACGCTCGTTTGCATAGTGTGAAAGGCAGCAGTACTCTTCTCGGTGCGTTTGTGATCGGCTTCGCCTTTGCCTTCGGCTGGACTCCATGCCTGGGCCCAATTCTGTCGGCAATTCTCGCGGTTGCTGCGGAGCAGAACACGCTGGCCAAAGGCGCCCTGCTCCTCGCGGTCTATTCGCTTGGACTGGCTGTGCCGTTTCTGCTGACGTCGCTTTTGATGGAGCGTTTTCTGAAGTTTTACAGCCGTTTCCGCTCGCACATGCATGCGCTGGAAGTGGCCTCAGGCGCCCTGCTGATCGCGCTCGGAGTGTTGCTGGTGCTGGGCCGGTTTACCTTGATTTCGAATTGGCTTTCGTTCCTGAACCGCTTTGCTTTGTGAGTTTGCAGGTAAGACGTGCGTGGTTCCGAATCGTGAATGGAGCGTTCTCCGTGAAACGTAGCCCTCTTGCCCTCGTCGTCGTCGCGTTCGTTGTCGCGCTCATGCTGTACTTCGGCTATCACATGGCGCGGCGGCAGGGCGCGAGCTCGATGCCGCGCCTCACCCAATCCACCGTCGCTCCGGATTTTTCACTGGAGTCGCTCGACGGCAAGACCATGCGCCTCTCGGACCTTCGCGGCAAAGCCGTCCTGCTCAACTTTTGGGCTACCTGGTGCGGTCCCTGCAAGATCGAAATGCCCTGGTTCGTCGACCTGCAGAATCAGTATGGCGCGCAAGGATTACAGATTGTCGGCGTCGCCATGGACGATGCCAGCAAGGAAGACATCGGCAAGTTCGCTAAGGACATGGGCGTGAACTATCCCATTCTTATTGGAAAAGAATCGGTAGGCGACCAATATGGCGGCCTTCCCGCTTTGCCGGAGAGTTTCTTTATTGCGCGCGATGGCAAAATCGTGGACAAGATTATTGGACTCAGGGGCAAGGCCGAAATCGAGGACGCAATCAAGCACGCACTCAACACACGGCCGCCCACGAGCCAGGCAACCGCTTCAGAGAACACGGCAGTTACGCAGCCTCAGAGATGACAATAGGAACCGGCGCGTCAACCCGGCTATTATCCAGAGTGTTGTTCTGGATGGAAGCTGTCGCTCGGTTCCGCAATGGGTTCCGCAATGATGATCCAACAAACTAAGCCGCAGAATTTCGGGAGTGGCAACGCCGGGCGGGTATGCATTCTGCTCACGCTCGTTCTTCTGACGACGGCAAGGCCCTCGTCCGCGCAAATGCCGGGCAAGGCTCCGTCCCTTACGATGGGTGCGGTGCCTCTGGTCACGGCTCAGCGCGCCGAACCGACCATGGTAAACCTGAATTTTCGCGTCCCACCCGGCTACCACATCAACTCGAACACGCCCAACTCGGAATTCCTCATTCCGACCGCCTTGAAGATGGACCTGCCCACCGACATCATCCTGGGCAAGATCGAGTACCCCCCGGGCGCGGATATGACCTTCCCGTTCTCGCCAGACGAAAAGCTGAGCGTGTACAGCGGCGACTTCACGATCGCCGTCGCAGTGCATCCGCTGCACTCCGTCGTGCCGGGAAAGTACGTCATGCATGGCGTGCTGCGCTATCAGGCCTGCGACAATGCCGCCTGCTATCCGCCGAAAACCTTGCCCGTGAGTTTTGAAGTGAAGGTCGTGAAAGAACCGGCCACGCACCACGCTAACCCCGCGCAAAGCCCGCACGTGCATAACTAGGAGACAGCTTTAGAACAAACACTGTCGTGGTCCGGATTTCTCGCAACAGGGTTTCTCGCAACAAGGTTTCGTACAACAAGGTTTCGTCACAGGTTGGCAGGCGGCATTTTAATCCGTGCGTGGCGTCGCGCTGGCCAGCGCGAGAATGGTCCCGGCAAAGAGCAGCGTGTCGAAAAAGTAATTGAGACCCTCGACCTTAACGTCCGTACTCGGGTCCAAGAGCGACGCGATCAGAATCGGCCCGTAGATAAACAGGACCAGCAGCAGAATCCACGTGCCGAGATAAGTTGCCGCCATCCGCGTTTTCCTTGCCAGCAGAATGCATGCACCGCAAACCAGCAGAATCGCGCCGGTGAGATAGCTAATGAGCACGCGCCCCGGAATCCAGTCGGGCATCAGTTTTTCGAGAGGAACGCCCGGGACATTGACTGGATGAAGAAAGTGCTCGACTCCGTAAAATATCGCGGCGATGCCGATCACGATGCGGCCAATCGTAATGAGCTTGCTTCCTTGCCCGTCCTTTCTGGCTAGCGCATCTCCCGCAAGAATCCAGCCGCCGGCGCCGAACGACAGCTCGCGAAGCAAAAGCACCCAGTTAATCCGGTTGTGAGGGTCGGCCAGTGTTCCCGGCAGGTCCATCATCGCCACGAAGAGAAACATCATGCAGCCGAACAGCAGGCCGGACCAGCGCACCTGAATTTTCGTGGCGATGCTCAAGGATGCGGCGATCAACGCGACGCCAACGAAATATGCCCAGAACAAACGCCAGGGCATATACGCGGGCACCATGGTCATGAGGCCCTGCACAGCGGAGAGATGCAGCGCGCCGAAGACCGCGAGAGGAATCGCAAAACACAAATTGCTCAAGACGGCGACCTTGTCGAGGCCCCGCGCCTGTGCGAGATTAGCCTTCGCGGCCCATAAGCCAACCAGCAAAAGCACGATGCCGGCGCCGCACATCGAGACCGCGGTACGAGAGAACTCAAAAAATACGGCGAGAATTGTTGTGTGCATGTGGATGCCAAGCGTGTTCGCGTGCGCTATCCAGGGCAATAATATAGTTGACAAAACGGACACTGTCGGCGAACAGCGGGATGGGTGTATGATCAGTGCCTTTCTTGAACCGAAAAGGAGAACTCCAATGAAAAACATGTTGAAGGCAATGGCGGGGATCGCACTGCTTGCGGCTTTTGGCGGTATCGGCGGTGCTTATGGCCAAGACCACATGTACACAAACGCGGTTCTGAAAGGGTGCTATGGGTTTCTGGTCACAAGTGTGGATACTGAAGGTCCCAATGCAGCTAGAGAAAATAGAGATGCGGTCGGCACCTTTTGCTTCGATGGGATGACGCCGGGACACATCATTGCCCACGTAGGCGCCTTCGACCAAACCGGAGTGTGTACGAATACCAATGGAACCACAACTTGCATTGCTCACATCGCAGGTAAGTATACGGTTATGAATGCCCCCGGACAAGGAATGGGGACCTTTACCCACAGCGGTTGCGTCGCCCCTCACGTGTTCTCCATATTCAATGTTGTTGACGGCATAGCGCAGGGATTCCATTTCATGCGCGTCTTCAACAAGAGTTGCGAGGGACCGTTCGTACTAGGTGGAACTGCATATCTGCAGCAGCCGTGAGCGAAGTCAGGCGGGCATCAGGCGAGTAAGGTGAAAAAGGAGCCTGTCAGTGCATATTTGGCTGTCAAGCTCGAAGGTGCGGGTTCGAATGCCGCCGGTCCACAGAATTCCCGAGGTTTTGGAGGGAATCTGATGAGGAGTTTCAGTACAGGAGACTCCAAGTAACCCTGGACTTCGCATCCTTGACTGCTGAGAATTATCTTTATGGCGGGACAGGTTACGCCCCGAGTTGAATTATGCTTGGGGGCTTTAGCTTTTCTAGCCTCTTCCCCCCTGCTTCTTCTCCACCTTCGCCCAGGTATCCTTCAGCGCCACGGTACGGTTGAAAACCGGCCTGCCGGGCTTTGAGTCCAAATCGACGCAGAAATATCCCAAACGTTCAAACTGATACCGCCCGCCGATTGCCGCATTGGCCAGCGAGGGTTCAAGTTTGGCCTGCGAGATCGCTTCGAGCGAATTCGGGTTGAGGTTCGCAGTGAAGTCCTGTCCATCTTCCACTTCGTTCGGATTCTCTTTGCTGAACAGGTTCTCGTAAATCCGCACCTCGGCGTCTATGGCATCCGCCGCCGACACCCAGTGAATCGTCGATTTTACTTTGCGTCCGTCAGGGGAATTGCCGCCACGCGAAGCCGGATCGTATGTGCAATGCACTTCGACTACTTCACCCTTTTCGTTTTTCACCACTCCGGCACAAGTAACAAAATAGCCGTAGCGCAGACGCACTTCGCGTCCCGGCGAGAGACGAAAATATCCTTTCGGCGGATCTTCGCGGAAATCATCCTGCTCGATATACAGCACGCGCGAGAACGGCACTTTCCGGGTGCCTGCGCTGGCGTCTTCGGGATTGTTCACTGCGTCCATCTCTTCGACTTGATTTCCCGGATAGTTGTCGATCACAACTTTTAGCGGACGCAGCACCGCCATCACGCGCGGGGAGCGCCTGTTCAGATCCTCGCGGACAAAGTGTTCAAGCATGGCCAGCTCGATCGAGCCATTGGTCTTCGACACGCCGATCGCGCCGCAGAAAGTGCGCAACGCCTCGGGCGTATAGCCGCGGCGCCGAATGCCGCCGAGCGTGGGCATGCGCGGATCGTCCCAGCCGCGCACGCGCCCTTCCTGCACCAACTGCAGCAGTTTGCGCTTGCTCAACAGCGTGTAGGTGAGGTTCAGGCGGTCAAACTCGATCTGCCGCGACGGAAAAATGCCCAGTTGCTGGATGAACCAGTTGTAGAGCGGGCGATGGTCCTCGAACTCGAGCGTGCAGATCGAGTGTGTGACCCGCTCGATGGAATCCGACTGTCCGTGCGCGTAGTCGTACATCGGATAGATGCACCACTTGGCGCCGGTGCGGTGATGCTCGCCATGCAGGATGCGGTACATCACAGGATCTCGCAGGTTGAGGTTGGGCGAGGACATGTCGACCTTCGCCCGCAGAGTGCGCGAGCCATCGGGAAAGTTGCCGGCGCGCATGCGCTCGAACAAATTCAGACTTTCCTCCACGGACCGGTTGCGATAGGGGCTGTCCTTGCCGGGTTCGGTCAGGGTGCCGCGATGCTTGCGAATCTCCTCGGCCGTTAGATCGTCCACGTAAGCCTTGCCATCCTTGATAAGTTTGACGGCCCACTCGTAGAGCTGATCGAAATAATCGGAAGCGTAGAACAGCCCGTCCCACTTGAACCCAAGCCAGTTCACATCGGCCTTGATCGACTCGACGTATTCGGTTTCTTCCTTCTCGGGATTGGTGTCGTCGAAGCGGAGATTGGTATGTCCGCCAAATTCGTCGGCCAAGCCGAAGTCGATGCAGATCGCCTTGGCGTGACCGATGTGCAGATAGCCGTTGGGCTCGGGAGGGAACCGCGTCTGCACGCGGCCGTTGTGCTTATTGGTCTTGAGGTCCTCAAGGATGATGTCGCGGACGAAGTTTGACGGAGCAGGCGAGGGCGAAGCAGTCACAGCTTTCTCTCCAGCTTCGCTTGGGGGATGAGAAGAGTTCATTACCATTTGATCTTATCGCAAGAAGGCGGAGGATCGGCGATCTCTCAAATCGGATCACACTCTTGTTAGCTTCTGAATTTGCTCATTCCATCCGACCTTCATGCGGCGCGGAACGTCATTGCCGTCGAGAAGCGTGGCCATCTCGGCGTTGAAGGCCAGACGCCCCTCCTTGCCGATTGTGCTCAAGGTTTGCAGTACCCAACTCTTGATGTCAACGAAGTTCACCTCGTGTCCCTGTGCAAAATACTGCTGCGCTTGTCTGAGGGCGTCAGGATCCGGGCCGGAAGCCCGAAACCTTACGAAAAATATATAGTCCTGCACCCCAGCCGGAGCTATCTTTCCCGTGAACGTCGAGACGACCCGCGCTTGGTCCACAACGCGCTCTGTTACCTCCGCCGCGATGAAGATCCTTTCGTTCCGGACAATCGTGATATCGCCTGGTTCGTCGTGAGCAGCGTCGGCCACATTTATCCCCTGGTGCTGAATCTTCCAGCCAAGGCTGAACGAGTTGTTCATCGCCCGTAGCGTAGCCACGACCAAGAAAACTGGAAATCGTCCCCCGCTCTTGATTGCCATGAGGCCATCGATCAGGGGCGGATACTGGGACATGCTCAGACGCTGTACTTTCGCAACCTCGATCTTCGAGGCTTCGCGAAGTTCTATGAACCGGTACAGAAGGGACTTGAGCAAGGCCCTCAGCAGATCATCGTCGTCGTTTGCCCGAAGGTAGTCGACGAGGTTCAGGAATGATCCGTACCCGCCGGTGTCCCTGACCCCTTTCTTTGTCGCACGGGTAAACTTCACACCACGTCTGAAAACCGATAAGAACGGTCCCTTCGTGCTGGGAATCTGCTTCGTCTTGAGAAAAGGATTGACGGAGCGCTGGTCTAAGTCCCGCGCATTGTATGCACCCTTGCCCTGCTTCTTATAGGGCAGCCGGAGATCTATTGATTTATCCTGCAGACGAGCAATGACACTGCCTACTAGCGTCTCTCTGTAAGCTTGGGTTCCAGAAGTAAAAAGATCTTGAAGGCTCTTTTCGACGGCTGGTGCTACGGAAGGAAAATTTCTAACCTGGAAGGCGTTTTCGGCTTCCGCGAACAACTCGCTCAACTGCGCAGTCGCTTGATCGTAGTCGATGGGCATTCGACGTATCGATCAATAATTCATCCAGAGGGCCTCTCGCCTGGACTTCTTGATCGAATGACACATCTTAGCCGAGTCCTCAACACGACGCCATCCTTTATACAGCGAGTCCATCAGATCGCATCGGTACCCTGAAATGGCTACCTTGCCCTTAGCGCGCCCTAGGACGACAGCGAGCTTTTGGTGCTCCTCGTCCTTCATCTCAAAACCGTAAGCCTTCGCGTCGCCTCTTGCCTGATGCGGATAGGGAGGATCACAGTAGAACAGAGTTGACTTGTCGTCGTAGAGCTCGATTATTTCGACGGCAGGCCGGTTCTCAATTTGTACTCGGAGGAAGCGTTCGGCAATTGCCGGCAGCGTGTCAACGCTTCCCAGCCAGCGGGAAACAACGCCTGACATCCCAGATCGACTTGTATTCTTACAATTTGCCCAGCGTCCAAGAGATGCGGTCTGGGCGAGGCCCGTCCTGACTTGACGTGCGCGTACAAAAAATCTCCGCGCCCTTTCTAAGTCGGAGATCGACGGCCCCCCCGGGTTAACCGCCTTGAAAAACTCTTCCCGTGAAAACGGGGTCAGTCCGATTTGCTTCAGAAGCTCGCCCGTTTGTTCCCTGAGCACACGGAAGAAGTTGGTGACCTCGCCATCCATGTCGTTGTAGCTCTCCACCGGAGAGGGTGGACGATTTAGCAGCACTGCGGCGGAGCCTGCAAAAGGCTCGCAGTAGTGATGGCACGCAGGTAAAAGTGGCAGAAGCCATTTCAGGTGGCTGAACTTGCCTCCGTACCAACCGAAAGCAATGAGTTTCTTGCTGCTCCTCGGCTCTTCCGAAAACTCGGGGAAGGGCAAAACATATACCGCGGACGGAGTTTTTCCCATAGCTCTTTAGGGGAGATACTAACAGTCATACCTGTGGATAACTGCTAGAACGATCAGGGTAACGGAGCGGCTCTGCCAAGTTGGAACGCTGTACCAAACTGGTAATCGGCGCTCGGATAATTGGCGCCGAGTCAACCTGTTCAGTTGGAAGGCGAGGGGTCGAATCCCGCCGGGTCCACAGCATCCCTGGCTTGGTAGGGAGAGTCTCTCCCATACCAAAAGTTACGTTGACTTGAGGAGGCGCGTTTTCGATAATGACCTTGTCAACTGGACAGGTTGACGACCCCGAGCTGGAAACGGTTCGGGTTTTTGCTTTGCGTGCTTCCCATCCCACGAAGGCCGCTATGTGATTTTCAGCCGGGTCGCCTGCTCGATCCGCTGTAGTACCGTCTCCTTGCCCAGCACTTCCAGTGTCTCGAACAGCGGCGGCGCATTCTTTCGCCCGCAGACGGCGACGCGGATGGGTTGAAACATTTGTCCGGCCTTGACTCCTAACTCCTGTGCGGCGGCGCGGAGGGCCTGATCCAGCGGATCGTGCTTGAACTGCGTACCTGCCAGCACTTCGCGGGCTCGCGTGAGCACCTTCAGCGCCATGGCCATGTCCCCTTTCTGCGGGATGAGTTCTGCCGGGTCGTAGGACGGCAGTTGGTCCACGAAGAAAAGGTCGGCGGCGGTGAGCACGTCGCGGAGCAGTTTGATGCGCTCGCGAATCAGCGGCGTGATCCGCACCATCTTGGCGGCATCTACGCTGAATCCGGCCGCATGCACAATCGGCAGCAGGCGCGCGCTCAGGTCCTCCACCGGCAAGCCACGAATGTGCTCGGCGTTCAGCCATAAGGCCTTGGGATCGAAGGTTTCTTCGGCATAAGCAGCCCCGGGGTCCGTCGCTTCGCTCGGAATGACAACGTCGGAGTCAACTTCGTCGGGCACGACGGGTGATTCCTTGAAGTTCACTACCGCGTTTGAACGGTTGATGCCTTCGAGCGAGAAAGCGCCGGTAAGTTCTTGCAGGGACATATTCTCTCGGTCGTTTTTGGGCGACCAGCCGAGCAGGCACAGAAAATTGATGAAGGCCTCCGAGAGGAATCCGGCGTCGCGGTAGGTGGTAACGCTGACGACGGGACCGTGGCGGCGCTTGGAAAGTTTGGTGCCGTCGGGTGCGACCAGCAGCGGCAGGTGTGCAAACTGCGGCGGCCTGAAGCCTGCGGCTTCGAAGATAAGCACGTGCTTGAAAGTATTCGAGAGATGGTCCTGGCCGCGGATGATGTGGGAGATGCGCAGGTCGGCGTCGTCGGCGCAGGAAGCGAGATGATAAGTCGGCATCCCGTCGGAACGCAGCAGGGCGAAGTCTTCGACATCGGCAGCGGCCTTCACCTGCTCGCCGTAAACCGCATCGCTAAATCGCACCAGCTGCCCGGGCTCGCGGGGTACGCGAAAACGCAAGGCAAATGGCTCACCCGCCGCGGCGCGACGGTCACTTTCCGCAGCTGAAAGTTCGCGCGCGCCGGGATTGAAGAGCCAGGTGCCTTGCGCGCCGGATTTCTCGCTGTCGCCGGTATGGGCAGGCGTGAAGTCGCGGTAGGCGAGGCCTTTCTCGAAGATCTTCCCTGCGGTCCTGCGATGCAGGTCGATGCGCTCGGATTGTTTGTACTCTTCGTCCCAACCTAAGTTCAGCCACTTCAATCCATCGAAAATGGAATCTACCGAGGCCTGGCTGTTGCGTTCGACGTCGGTGTCGTCGAGGCGGAGGATCACGGCGCCGCCGTTGTGGCGGGCATAAAGCCAGTTGAAGATGAAAGTGCGAGCGCTGCCCACGTGGAGAAAACCGGTTGGCGAGGGCGCAAAGCGCACACGCGGCGTCGGTGACGGGGAAAGAAGGGGGTCAGTCATAAGAGCGAAAGTCCGATGGCATGGGGCGAGAAAAGCATGGTCGACCGAACCGGAAACCGATTTCCCGCTTTAGTAATTGATTCCAAGTAACCAGGGTCAGGACAGTGTACTTAAATTCTGTTGTGCTCGCACCCCTGGCTGTGAAAACATTGGCAGTCGGTTTGCTTCCCGAATTACCGCCTCGGATCTACGCGAGGAGTCTTCGCCTGGGCTCATGAATAGTATCGCTACCAGTATCGTCATCATTCCGGGCGTTGTCGCCTTATTGTTGTGCCTGCTGTTCACCTATCTCTACCAGCAGAGCCGCCAGGCTTACTTCCGCGCCTGGCAGATTGCCTGGGCCTGCTATTCCATCCACTATGCGCTGGATGCATTCCGCTATTACCGCCCGCCGGCGCCGACTGCTTTCTTTTTCAGTTCTTTGTTCTCGGTGGCCATGGGCGTGAGCATCTTCGTCTCGACGCGCCTGACGCGCGGGTCTTTCCGCTTCCGCTGGTACGACTGGGCCCTGGCTTTGACCGGAGCCGCGGCATCCTGCGTCGATCTGCGGGTTCATCTACAGGCAGCCACGCTCGGAACGGGAGTGCGTCCGCTAAGCCTGGAAGTGGTTTTCTTGAGCGCGGTGCTGCTGTACTGTTCGGCGGTTTTCTATTTACACGCTCACCGGAAGGACTCGATCGCCTTCCAACTGCTGGCGTTTTCGCTGGCGCTGTGGGCGGTGCTGATGGCTTCCATTCAGTCGAGCAACCCGTGGGTGGAAACGTTTGGCAGCGTCGGCCACGTCCTCGGCCCGGTCCCGCAAATGCTGCTGGGCATCGCAATGGTGATGGTGCTGTTTGAGAACGAGCGCAACGCGGTGCAGGAGAACACGCTCGCTCTCTCGACGTTGGGAGTGGATCCGCGGCGTTTGCTTTCGGCTGACGATTTACTGCCGAGCATGCAGTCGGCCCTGGACCGGCTGGCGGGCGCATTGTCCGCGAAGCGGGCGGTCATCTACATCTCGGAGCGCTGGCGCGGGCTTTTGCCCTCTGTGGCGCGGGGATTTCCTTCGGAATTCCTGGAGGTTTTGACCGTGACTGGGGCTGGAGAATACATCTGCGAACTGGCCTACCGCCAAGGTGGCCTGTTCACGGCGCATGAGCTGGCCCATATGACGGAGCCGCTGCCGATAGGGTCGGCCGGGACATTCGCCGATTTCAAGAAAGTGCTTACTGAAACCGAGATTCGCAATCTTACCGCCGTCAGCCTGCAGACCCGCGAACACGCCTTCGGTGTGATTTTATTCCCTCATGCGGAGCGCAAGGCGTTCGGTGCCTCGGGTCCGCGTCTGATGGTGGGGCTGGCGCTGCAACTCGGGCTCACACTCGACAACTACCTGATCGCGCACGACGCGCACCGCCGCACGCAAGAGTACGAGTTGCTCACCCAGATTGGGCAGGCGATCAGTTCGCGGCTGGATCAAGATGAGGTGCTGCGCACCATCCATACCGAGTTGGGGCAGATTTTCAATACCAGCAACTTCTACATCGCGTTTCAGGAGGGAGACGAAATCCGCTTCGAGCTGGAAGTGGCGGACGATCGCATTCTGCCCAAGCGCTCACGCAAGCTGGAGAATGCGTTTACCGAGTATGTAATCCGGACGGGGCAGCCGCTGCTGATACGGTCCGACCTGGAGAAGGCACGCACGCGGTTGGGCATCACCTACCGGCCGGAGCAACCCGCCAAATGCATGTGCGCAGCGCCCATTCTGCTGGGCAATAAGCCCGCGGGCATCATGGTTGCCATAAGCACCGAACGGGAATTTGTGTTCGAACAGCGCGACCTGGACGTGCTGGTGACCGCCGCCGGGCAGGTATCGGTTGCGGTGGAGAATGCACGCCTGTTCGCGGAAGAACAACGGCGCTCCCGGCAATTGGCGTTCCTCAACAATATCTCGCGCACCGCCATTTCGAGCGACGACCCCGTGCACATGCTGGGGCAGATTGTCGGAGAAATACAAAAGAACTTCAGCTTCGATCATATCGGCATCGGCCTGCTCGATTACGGAACCAAAGAGATCGAAATTAAAGCGGAGGCCGGGGCCACGGCGCACGCCATGGGCAAGCGGATTCCGCTGGGGATAGGCATCCTNNCCACGCTGGGGATAGGCATCCTGGGGCGGGTGGCGCGCACCGGCGAGCGCGCTCTGGTGCAGAACGGCATGGAAGGCCAAATCGGCGCCATTCTGCCGGAGTCGCGATCCGTACTCTGCATTCCGATCACCTACGGCGAGACTCTCCTGGGCGCGCTGAACATCGAAAGCCGCAACGAGAGCGCGTTTTCACCGCAGGACGTTCTCATCCTCAATACCCTGGCGGACCTGCTGGCCACGGCCCTGCACAACGCTTTCGTGTTTCAGAAGCTGCAGCAGCAATCGATCACCGACGGTCTGACGGGAATCAAGACGCGACGTTTCTTCTGGGAGGCGCTGTCGGCGGAGTGGAAGCGGGCTTCGCGCTCGGGACGGCCGTTTTCAGTGGTGCTCATTGACCTGGACAAGTTCAAGGAAGTAAACGACACGATGGGCCACTTTGAAGGCGACCTGGTGCTGGCCCGCGTCGGACGTCTGTTGGAGCAAAAGTCCCGGCAGTCGAACGTAGTGGCGCGCTATGGCGGCGACGAGTTCATCATCCTCATGCCCGAAACGGGGCCGGAGCAGGCCCAGGTGCTGGCCGAGCGCTTGCGGCAGTGGATTACCACGGATCCGATGCTCAGCGAGCACCACATCACCGGCAGCTTCGGCGTGGCCAGTTTCCCGACGCATGGCTTCTCCATCGAGGACATCATCCGCGTGGCCGATGCCGGCATGTACGTTTCGAAGCGCTCTGGCGGCAATATGGTGTCGGCGGCCGAGGAATTCACCGAGGGTGAGGAGTTTGCGGTTCAGCGGCAACAGATTTCCGCCTATATCGAAGGCTTTCTGCAGCGCGAGCACAATGGGCCGGAGCACTTGGAAGAACTGGCTTCGATGTTGTTGAAATTCTGTGGCGGCGAAGCAGAGTGTAACGTGCCGCTGCTGAAGGAATCGATAGAGGTTCTCAGCCGGGCCGCCGAATCCCGCGAACTGCGTACCGCGGGCCACGGCGATCTGGTGGCGCGCTATACGGAGATTTTGGCGCGAGCGCTCCGGTTGTCCCCCGAGGAGACCGCCGCTCTGGTCTACGCGGCGCGCATACACGACGTGGGCAAAATCTTCGTGCCGGAGCGCATTCTGAATAAACCGGGGCCGCTCACTGACGACGAGTTTTTCCTGGTTAGGATGCACGCGCGAGTCGGAGCCGAGATCGCTGGCATTCTGCCGCACAGCGCCATGATGCGCCAGGCGATTGAGCATCATCACCAGCGCTTCGATGGCACCGGCTATCCGGATGGAGCGAAGGGTGAGGAGATTCCCCTGTGGGCGCGCATTATTGCCCTCGCGGATGCCTATGCGAACATGCTGACGGAGCAATCGATTGCCGCCGCGCGGACTCCGGATCAAGCTCTAGACGAGCTGTCGAAAATGAGCGGCACCGGCTTCGACGGGATGCTGGTGCGGTTGCTCTTGCGCGAGTTGAAATCGGAACGGGCGTCCTCGGCCAAAGATAGTTTCTAGTTTCCAGTTTCCCCAAGCTATCCAATGGCATCGTTTTGGGAAGGGCACGGCTTCCAGCCGTGCCGCTTCCATCCGGGCGACTTGCAACTCTCAATCAGAAACTGGAAACTAGAAACCATGCCTGTCTCCCTTTCTCTCTCCAACAAAGTTGCCTTGATCACCGGCGGTTCGCGGGGCATCGGCGCAGCCACGGTGCGTCTGTTTACCGCAGCGGACGCCAAGGTCGTCTTCAGCTACCAGAAGGCGCGATCGCAGGCTGAAGCTCTGGCGAAGGAGTGTGGCGAGGCCAACTGCCACGCCGTCGCCAGCAATCTCACCACTCCGGATTCCGCCCGCGCCCTGGTTGCCGAGGCAGTCAAGCATTTCGGACGGCTCGATATTCTCGTCGCCAATCACGGCGTTTGGCCCGCGCAAGATGTAGCCATCGAGAAGATGGCCGAGGAGCAATGGCGCTCGACTCGTTCCATCAACCTCGATGCGGTGTTTGGTCTGGTCAAATACACGGTCGCGCAGATGAAGGCACAGCCGCGAACCGGCTCTGCCGCCGGACACATCGTGCTCATCAGCTCCACCAGCGGGCAGCGCGGGGAAGCGTTTCATTGCGATTACTCCGCCACCAAGGGCGCGCTGATCAGCATGGTGAAAGGACTTTCCACGGAACTGGCGCCGGCCGGAATCTTTGTGAACTGCGTTGCGCCCGGCTGGGTGGATACGGATATGTCGAGGCCCGCGCTGGACGACCCGAAAAGCGGCGACAAGATTCGGCGCACCATCCCGCTGGGACGCGCGGGCAAGCCGGAGGAAATTGCGGCTCCGGTGCTGTTCTTGTGCACCGAGTACGCCAGCTTTATCACCGGCGAAATCTTCAACGTGAATGGCGGTGCCGTGCTGGCAGGATAGCGCGTAGGCGGCGAAATTCCGCCGGAGCGCGACCCCAACGCTTTTTCCCGCATCCAACAGATTGCGGAACCCAGTGCGGGACTAAACACTGCCGCCGCAGTCCGCAATTCTGCCGCAAGCAGCTACAATTTCCTGTTCGGCATCACACTGCCCTGCCGAATGTGACCTGCTGAATGTGACCGGCTAAATGAAACATCTTCTTATCGTGGGGCTGGCGTTTGCGCTGGCGAATTCTGGCTGGGGCGAACCTGCGGCTGCTGCCCAGGCAGGTGCGCAGGTTTCCTCACCATCTGCCGCCGCAACCGGCCCATCGATTCCCGGGGATCGTGGAAACGATCAGGAAAACTCCCGCAAGGCGCGTACCCTGCTGGATCAGGCGATCCAGGCGTTGGGCGGGCAGGCATTTTTGAGCATCCACGATATGCAGCAGGAGGGACGCACCTACAGCTTTCATCACGGGCAGCCCACGAGCAACGGCGTGTTTTTCTGGCGATTCGTGGAGTATCCCGACAAGGAGCGGGTCGAGCTCACGAAACAGAGGGATGTAGCCTACATCTATGCCGGCGACAAGGGTTACGAAGTCACCTATAAGGGCTCGCACCCGGCGGAGAAGAAGGATCTCGAAGACTATCTGCGGCGCCGCAGGTTCTCTCTGGAGACGATGCTGCACGCCTGGATCAACGACACTGCTGTGGCGCTGTTCTATGACGGCAATGCCCTCGCGGGCAACCTTCCGGCGCAGCGGATCACGCTGATCGATGCGAAAAACGAAGCGGTGAGCCTCTTCTTCGATGTCGAAACGCATCTGCCCATCAAGAAGAGCTATACCTGGCGCGATCCGGTGGACAAAGAACGCAACGTGGAGGAAGAGATCTACGACAATTACCGTCTCGTGCAGGGCGTGATGACAGCCTACGGATTCACCCGCTACTTCAACGGGGATATGCAAACCCAGCGCTTTGTAAATTCGGTTCACTACAATCAGGGGTTCAACGACGCGATGTTCGATCCCAATTCCGGCTACAATCCAAATAAAGCTGCGGGGAAACACTAAGAGCGGGATCGGTGCTGCGGCGGCTCCAGGCATTCCCGATCCTCGCGCAACTCACTGACCCGCCTCCGTTTAGAGGCAGGCAATACCTTGATCAGGGTGGTTCCGAATCGACATTACGCCACGCACTGTGGCTTTTTTACCACAGTCGGAGTTGGCGCGGCGGCTGTAATCTATTCATTAATCGGGACATACGCAGACGCCTTTGACTCAGGAGCAGACACTCCGCTCGGCCGTGGCATGCAGTGGGGTAGGACTGCACAGCGGCGCACCGGTCTGCATGCGCATTCTTCCGGCCCCGCCGGGAACGGGCATTGTGTTTCGCCGCACCGATCTGGATGGCTTTGAGATCGAGGCCATCAGCCGCAACGTAGCTCGCGTCAGCTACGCCACCAGCTTGATGAAAAAAGGTGTCCTGATCTCCACCACCGAGCACCTGCTCTCGGCATTTATCGGCTTGGGCGTCGACAACGCCATCGTAGAGCTGGACAACCTCGAACTTCCTATCCTGGATGGCAGCGCTCTCCCGTTCGTGGAACTGATTCAGAAGGCCGGCCTCCGCAAACAGCGCCGGCCGCGCAAGTATCTGAAGATTCTTCGGGAAACGGAGATGCGGGAGGGCAACAAGTTTATTTCGGTCTATCCGGCGGACACCTATTCCGTCTCTTATTCGATCAACTTTCCCCACCCGCTGATCGGGAAAGAGACTTTGCAGGTCGAGCTTTCCAATGGCAGCTACTTGCGGCACATTGCCGGGGCGCGCACCTTCGGTTCGCGTGAGGACGAGAAGGCCATGCGGGACATGGGACTGATCCGCGGGGCGTCCCGGGAGAACTGCATCGTGCTGACTCGCGAAGGAGTCGAAAACGGCCCGCTCCGCTTTCCCGACGAGTTCGTTCGGCATAAAGTGCTGGATCTGGTTGGCGACCTCGCGCTGCTGGGCAAGCCGATCCTGGGCAAGATCGTCGCCGATCGCGCCGGTCATGCCATGCATACCGCGCTGGTCTCGCGCATCCTGCGCGACAAAACCCTGTGGGAGGAAGTAACCCTGCCGGACGAAGAACACGACGCCGCGAGCCCTTACAGCGCCCAAGCCGCCGCCGGCTCCATTCTCTAGCTGTCCCGAGTCGGAAATTCGACGCGTCGGACTTTTGTGGGGGACAGCCGCCCCCGGCTGTCCAGCGAGCGAAGCTCGCTTCATTCCGACCGGAGCCGTAGGGACAGCGACGGCGGAGTGGAGGAACCTGCGGACGATCTTGCAGGTTGCCAGAGCAGCCGCCGGCCGCCACAGAATTTCCTTGACTTCAATCTCCACCAGCGCTCTAATGATCTTACAGCATTAGCTCTTTGACATCAGAATAGCGACAGGCTAACTTCCCCGGAATCAGGATTTTACCCGCAACTCCTTTGCCCCCAAGATTTTGGTCGACAAACCCGGAGGGTATGCAAGAAGCGTCCGCTGATTCCAAACGATTTAGCGAAGTGCGACCCAAGCTAACTCCTTTAGATCATGGATTTTATGGATAAACTGTTTGGAATCAATATTTTAGCAATGTACGATTTGCTAAGTAATTGATTCTAAATACTTTAAGCCATTAGATCTGCGTTTTTTTTCTTGGTCCTGATCGGCCACTGGGCAGGCGGTCGAGAACTATGACTTAAGATCCAAGACAGCTGCTTCAGTCAGCCGGCTCGCAAGGAATATCGCTGCCTTCAGAAATAGCTTCCGGCTGTTCCTTGAGCAGGCGGTCCAGTTCGGCGCGGGTCAGGCTGATCAGGGCGGCGGCGAACTGGCGGGCGGAGCGCTGGCGTTCCGCCGACAGATCCTTCACCCGCATGTTCAACAACGGGAGATCTGCCTCAATCCAGCGCAGGGTTTTCTGTACACGGTTGATGCGATAAGCGGTAGGAAGCATGGCAATGGCTCTCCAGTATCCCACTAGATTGCCATGCGCAGGCGCAGACGCAAGTTACAAAGTGAATACCCGGGGAACGGGCGGCGGGAGGACAAGCTTAGACAAGCTTATTGGATGGCTTCGGAACTTGAGCCTGCCAGCCTTTCCCTGGAGCCGGGAAGCTGTTTTTCCACTTGCTCTTTGAGCCATTTTTCGAGGCGTTCCTGGGTGCTCGGCGGCACATTGAGAAAACGCAATCCGACGTGGCCTTTAATGTCGGCCCAGGCTAGTTCCGTTTCCACATCTAGAGCCAGGTTGGTTTCGGGCAGAGTGAATTGCAAACGAGGGGTAGCGCTCTTGGGCAGCGCCTGATGCAACATGAGGGCGATCCCACCCTCGCTGATATCTGTGGCGGTGGCCTTTATTTCCTTTTCGCCCAGCACCAGCTTAACTAACATCCTAACCGGCTGGCGGAAATAGCGGCGCCGCTCGCGTACCATGAAATTCAGCGCCGCATGAAAGCAACGCGACGCATTCAAGGTGCTGATGGGCTTTTGCAGAACAAAATTCACGCCCATGCCGAAGGCTTCCTGCGTGGTCGTTTTCTTGCCGTTCAGAATGGCAAAGGTTACGGAATTCTTGTTGCTGGGCGTGGCGCGCAGGCACTGCAGCACCTCCAGCCCCCCTTGCAGGTCATCGCAGTCCACAATCACGGCATCGAACTTTTCCGAGATGAGGATCTCGCTGGCTTTTTTGGCTTCCTGGCAGATTTCGATCTCGATCGAGAGCTTCTCCAGCGTCGGGCGGAGCACCCGGACCACTTCCGCATCCCGGCTTAAAAGAAGGGACTCCAAAGTCATGATGTAATTCTAGGGGTTGAACGGACGTCCCCGAAATAACGAAGGTATCGGGTTACAGATTACCAACGGGTGATCGCGGCACGAACCCTTGAGTGTAAAACACGTCCCGCGCGGCGTCTCACAATCGGAGAAATGACGGGAAGTTTTCAGTAGAAAGAAGCCAAATAAAGCCTGACACTAGCTCTCGGACCATGCCCAAACTTGTTTATCTTTCTCTCGGATCAAACGTCGGCGACCGCGCGTCGCAACTGCGGGACGCGCTGGCTCGGCTGGGCGTGACTGGGCGCGTGGTTGCAGTATCGTCCTTCTATGAAACCGAACCCGTGGAGTTCACCCCGCAGCCGTGGTTTCTGAATTGTGCGGTCGCGCTCGAAACTAGCAAGACTCCGCAACAATTGATGAGCGCGATTCTCGGCATTGAAGAAGAGATGGGCCGGCGGCGCGTACAGAAAAAGGGTCCACGGTCGATCGACATCGATATTCTGCTCTTCGGCGACACGATCATTGGTTCGAAGGAAATCACGATTCCTCATCCCGCGATGCACCAGCGCCGCTTTGTCCTGGAACCTCTGGCGGAGATTGCGCCGGAAGTGTTCCACCCAGTGTTCAAGAAGACAATTCGTGAACTGCGCGATGCGTTACCGGAAGGGCAGGCGGTACGGAAGCTCAGTAACCCTGAGGCTCGCATTTAACGAATTAGGCTTGCCGGATTAGAGACGCGCCTGACATCTGTGCTGGAGAGCTAATCTGCTTCCCGAATTATCCGTGGCACGCGGGAAAATCGATCGCTGGCCTTTCGCTCCGCGAGGACGGCCCTGCGTCTACGGCACAATGATCCGGCTAGCCGCGTCCTGCGGCGGAATCAAGGCCGACTGCTTCTCCGGAAATTGAGCGAAAAGAAAATCGATGAAGGCCCGCGACTTGGGCCGGCCCGAGGTGCGTCCGTGGCCCAGTCGCACCAGGAACACCAGCGCTTTGAGTACGTCGGAGTCGCGCAGGGTGGAGTATCCCAGTTGTTTCTGCTCGGCCTCGCGAAACTGCTTCAACATTTCTTCCACTTGCGCCGCGGCGGCGTGCTGTGTTCCGCTGGTCAGGGGCTGATCGTAGTGCAGACCGGAGTTCACCAGCCGCTCATAGCTCGTGCCCATTGCCGAGAGCGCGGCGATCAGATCGCGGTCGTTGAGGCTGCGATCGGCATGGGCCGCCTTGGTCAGCGCATAGCTGAGGCCCATGAGCAGATGCTCGCGCTCGTAGGTGAATTGCTCCGAAATCTCAACCTGCAGGAACAACGACGCCCGGTCGAACTGGTCCGCGGGACGCGGCTTTTCATGTTCCCTCGCCTGCTGCAGATACGGGCAGTCGCTGGGACAATCCAGAGTCACCTCGCGCTGCTCGCCGCAGCACTGGGGGCAAATGCGGCCGTGGACCGCGGGACAGAAGCGTTTCTCCTTGCGACTCTCGCAGATCGCGCAACTCAAATCGCGGTTCTCCTCTCCAGCATTATGGCACTGGGCGTTAAGACCGTGGGAGCGGGAGAATGCGTGGGTGGAACGCGATCAGCCCGGTGCTCTGCTGCCAGTAACTGCTCTGGTGCGCGTGTTTTGGCCATTTCGGGACCTTCATCTGTAAATGAGCATGTAAAAATGGCCCTTTTTGACTGCTGTCTGCGTGGAACCCGCGTAGAATAAGGCTGTTTTCCACAGGACGGTGATATAAGATTAAGCCCACTGGAATTTAATTCGAGCTTTTCCGAGGAGGAAACATGGCATCAGGTTTGACTAAGACTCAACTCGTCCGTTATTTGGCCGAGAAGACCGAACTTCCCAACAAGACTGTCGCAGGATTCTTAGAGCAGTTGGCTGACGTTGCCGTCAAAGAGACCAAGAAGAACGGCGTGTTCGTCGTGCCCGGCCTGGGCCGGCTGGTGAAGGCGCACCGCAAAGCTCGCATCGGACGCAATCCGCAGACTGGCGAACCGATCCAGATCAAGGCAAAGACCGTGGTAAAGTTCCGCGTGGCCAAGGCTGCCAAGGATGCGATCGCTCCCAAGAAGCCCTAGTATTTTGTGTTGAGATCGATTCCGAAGGCCGGCTTAGGCCGGCCTTTGATTTTCTGCATGCCTTGCACTCCCATTCTTATGCCATGGAATTTGTGGAGCAATGCCGCGATCCAAACGTATTAACCTCGTCGCCCGTCCAGGCCCCACACCTTGCCAGCATCGGCGGCGAAGAAAATGATGAATAGCAGCAACAAGGGCAGGTGATCAAGCTCCGCGCCGAAGTAGCGCCAGACGGGCGCACCGTGGCCCGGTCCCCACCAGGTGGCCAGCGTGAGATTCAGCAGGTACAGCACACCCAGAATAGAGGCTGGCCGAACCCAGAGACCCAGCAGCAGGCTTATCCCGATCATGGTCTCAAACACCCCGACCGAATAGCCAAGGACTACGGCGTGCGGCAACGCCACACCCGACAGCACGGGCCGGTAAAAGCTCACAGATCCCTTGGAGATGAAATCGTGAAGGTATCCCTGGAAACCGCCGTGAGCAAAGCCGGGTCCAGCCAGCTTATATTCGCCGAACAGCAGAAAGAAAACCGACGTGGCAATGCGCACACCGGCGATCGTCTTCGATACAGCGGAAGGAGTGTTCGCCATCAGTTAGAAGGTCGCGGGGAACTCGCCCTTAGCCTCCAGGCCCATCATTTGAGACGTATTGTTCGAGCGCATCAAGCTCGTGACTGAGATCCTCGACACGCCACTCCAGCAAGTTGCGGATGGAAAGGATTCCCAGCAGCTTGCCGTTGTCGTCCGCTACCGGCAGATGGCGGAAGTGGCGCTCCAGCATGATGGTGAGCGCCTCGCCCGGACCGGTGCGCCGGGTTGCCATCTCCACGGCCGTGGTCATCAGCTCGCGAACCGATGTGGTCTGCGGGTCCGTGCGGCTAAGCGCCATCTTGCGGAGGACGTCGCGTTCCGTGAAAATTCCGGCGACCCGGAATTCGGAGTCGACCACGGCTACGGCTCCAACGTGGTGGTCGAGCATCTTGTTGATAGCGTCGGCTACGCTGGCATCGAGCGCAACCGCCGCGATTTCCCGGTCACAAAGTTCCAGCAAGCTCATAAACGCCTCCTCCGGGCTCTTCCCAACAATCCACGAGCCGGACCGCAGTTTGGATCGGAAACTTGATTGATGAATTATGCTCGCAGCGAAGCCGATGTCAAGGGAATTGAACAATTTCAGGAAGAATCTGCGCCCGTATTGGCATACACGAAAGTCCCAGACACACCAATTCCCGGACCCAAATCCTTGAGGTCATCACTCGCCGTTCCACCCGCATTCACCGGATTTCTGAAAAATCTAGGGTCTGCCGGTCAGTAATCCGCCAAGGAAAAACCCAAACCCCAGCACGCTGTCACAGTGCGGACAGGAGTACATGATCTCCTTCTTCACGATTCCCGTAGTTTCCTTGTGGACTTCGTCGCGCACGCTGGTGGTCTCGGTTTTTGTTTCCGCCAGCGTAACTGCCGCCTTGCAGTAGGGACATTTCGCCATTGCTCCTCCTCGCTCACAGTGCTTCTTCCCGTGGCACCGCGAAGGTCTACCTCATCCGCGACTCGATCTCGCGGTAGTCATCGCTTTCACCGCCCCGTCTCCGGGTTTTGCCCGCTTTCGCTCTTGAAGACCTTGCCGTCTTTCATCACGAATTGCACGTTCTCCAACGCTTTGATGTCGTGCAGGGGATCGCCGCTGACCGCAATAATGTCCGCGAACGCCCCCGGTGCAACCACCCCAATCCTTCCCTCCATGTCGAGCATGATGGCCGCGCGCGAGGTTGCGCTCTGAATAGCGTCCATCGGCTGCATGCCAAACTCCACCATGCGCGAGAACTCCTGCGCGATTGGCTTGGTCCAGGGAATCCCACCCATGTCGGTTCCGAAGACGATCTTCACTCCCGCCTTGAGCGCCTTCTTGAACGAGTGCTCATGCGCCGAAGCGCGCAACCGGTCCCGCTCCCCGGCTGGCGTATCCGCCGGGGCCCAGTCGGTATAGTAGACGCCGAGCGTGGGCACGTACCATGTACCCTGCTTCAGCATCTGCGCGATGGCAGCGTCGTCGAGATCCAGGCCGTGCTCGATCGAATCACATCCACCGTCCAGCGCCCGGCGCAGGCCAATGCCGCCGTACACGTGACATGCGACTTTCTTGCCCCAGCCGTGAGTTTCGTCCACAATCGCCCGCAACTCGTCGACCGTCAACGTGGGCTGCGAAACCAGTTCGCCATTCTTACCCACCCAAGAACGATGCGTCATGTAGACCTTGATCCAGTCGGCGCCATGATCGAGCTGCTCCCGCGCTGCCTTGCGCGCTTCCACGGGGCCGTCGATAATCTGGGCGCCTTTAGGCATGTCGAGCTCGGGCGCATAGCCCTCCAGCGGGTAACCGCCCGTGGTCGAGATGGCGCGGGTCGAGACGAACAGGCGCGGCCCCGGAATATAGCCTTGCTCAATGGCTTGCTTGATGCCCACATCGCCATAACCGGCGCCTTCGGTTTCTACGTCGCGCAGCGTCGTGAAGCCCTGTTCCAGCGCCCGCCGCGCCGAAACCGTGGCCCGGGCCGCGCGGAGGGCGAGCGGCGCGTTCAGAATGTTGGCGTCGTATCCGCCTTGCGCGGGATCTTCGCCCTGCAAAAAGATATGGGTGTGGGAATCGATAAGGCCGGGCAGGAGCGTGGCTTTCGACAAGTCAATCACAGCGGCGCCGGCCGGAATCTTGGCGGTTGCCGCATCGGCAACACTCTCGATGCGATTGCCGTGGATGACGATCATCTGGTCGCGACGCGGTTTGTCGGAGTTGCCGTCGATGAGGGATCCTGCGCGAATGACGGTCCAGGATTCCGAAGCCCGATTGTCTTTCTGTTGCGCGGCCTGTTGCGCGGCCGCCGAAATCACGACTGCAAGAAGAAGTATCCACCCATAGTTTTTCACTTGTGGCTCCCCAAGTTATCTCAAAGGCTTGGAATGGTGGGATTCTACTCTTACGCGCCGGTGACGTAAGCATCGGCTTCGATCTCAACCAAAATCTCGGGCGAGATCAAGGCGCTTACCTGGATCATCGAGGTTGCCGGACGAATGTCGCGGAAGAACTCTCCGTGCGCCTTGCCGATTTTCTCCCACTCCGCAATGTTCGTCACATAGATTCGCGTGCGCACCACATCCTTCGAGCTGGCGCCGGCTTTCTGCAAGGCGCTCTCGATGTTTTTCAAAGTCTGCACTGCCTGTGTGTATGCATCTCCCACACCCAGAATCTTGCCGTCCGGCCCTGTCGCTGTGGTGCCCGATACATGCACGTAGGGTCCCACCTTCACCGCGCGCGAGTAACCCACAATCGGTTCCCAAGGTGTGCCGCTGGAGATGTTCATTCTTTCCATTTGCCCGGTTCCTCTCTTGTACATTCTATTCGTTGCCAACGCGTTGCGATTAGCAGCCGCCGCCTGCGTGTGCCAACAAAAACTCGCAGCAACCTTGCAAGTCCTTGCATACTTCTACCGATCAGGGAAAATTATGCGCTCGATAAACAAAAGTCACTTGCTTTTGCGTCGAAACTGGGATAACTAGTTACCACGAGCATTCGAAAACCCGTGCGCCACACGGTTTTCAGGGAGCCCAAGAGGCATGATTCCGGAATCTCATCCGCTGCGGCAGCTCTTCCAGGAATTGGTTGGACGCCACTACGCCGAGGAGATCGGTATCCGCGATCCACAGCTCGTCGCCTACGTCTCGCACTTGCTGGCGGAGTTCTGCGAGACCGATCAGTTGTTCAAGATTCATGACGTGGCCGACCGCCCGCTCGCCGACCTGGGCGAGATGCTGATCGAGTCCGACCCAGTCTACGGCCCGGCGCCTTCGTTTGACCGCGAACGCCAGATACGCAAGCACATTGGAGACTACGCGTTGTTCTTCGCTGGGATGTTTCCCGAGAGCATCAACCATTTCCGGCTGCGCCGCCACCGCCTGGAGAATTTTGTGGAATGGATGAAGGCGGGAAAAGAAAGCTATTACATCGTGTCGAAGTTCGAGCACTTCGAATACGCCAAGGTCGCTCCGCTGTTTGCTCACCTTTCTCGCGAGTTCGAGGGCTGCGTTTACGGGCTCAACATGGTGAAGAACGATCTGCGGGAGATGCAACACCCGATCACGCGCCGCGGCGGCGAACTGCTCGTATAGGTTCAGGGCCGCTGATTCCAGCCCCGCCGGGCATCATGTTCGCTCAGCTCTGGGCGTCCGCCGATGCGGTAAAAACTGAGAGCGGCGTTTCCCTGCGCCAGCTTGCGGATTCTCCCCAGGGATCCGAATTCATCGCCCGGATCGAACTTCTTTTCATGCTCCGCTACCACCAGCGACATAGCCCACACCAACGATGAATCGGCCAGCGCCGTAAGGGTTTCTTCGTAGGCATGGCGCATTCGATAAGGCGGGTCGAGGAACACTACGTCGGCCGCGAAGTGCTCCCGCTGCAGTCGCCAGATGACTCCGGAAAGATCGTCCCGCAGAATTTTGTATCCGTCCACAATTCCCAGGCTCTGCAGATTTTGTTCAATCAACTTCGCCGCCGAGGCTGAGGTCTCCACGAAGTAGGCTAGCTTGGCTCCGCGACTGAGCGCTTCAATCCCGACCGCACCCGTGCCTGCGAACAGATCCAACCACACTCTGCCCTCGAGTGCCCCGGGATTGCCGGCGGTCAGAACGTTGAATAGCGTCTCGCGCAACCGATCGGAAGTGGGACGGATATCCGTCCCACCCAATGAGCGCAGGGGATGCCCCCGGTATTTGCCGGCGATCACGCGCATGGCTCTGTACCTTCGAGTGCCGGAGCCAATATATCCGACCATGTAAAATAACTGTAGTGGCGGAGACCTCATGAGAAGCTGGTCCATTCACGTCGGGCGCCTGTTCGGAGTCGAGGTTCGCCTGCACCTGACGTTCCTGATCCTGCCTGTGTTTGTTTTCTGGACGGAATACAGCGTACACCCCTCGGCCAACGGGCCGCGGGATTTGGCGCTGGTTGGAATTGTACTGGCCTGCGTTGCGGCCCATGAAGTGGGACACATGCTCGTGGCCCGGCGCGCTGGATTGATTCCCAAGGCGGTTATTCTCTTGCCGCTCAGCGGCGTAACAGTTTTCGATGAATCGCGCGCGCAACCACCGGAGTCCGCTGCTGCGGCCTGGAAGCGTGAGGTCCGCATCGCTCTCACGGGACCGCTGGTGAATCTTGTGTTCGCAATGCTTGCGGCCGCCATAATCTTCGCGACTATTCCCGGGGCGAAGCTCTGGGAGTGGCCTTTTTTCCAGTCGAGCAACCTGCCGCGCAGCCTGGTATGGGCCAACCTTTACATCGCTGCTTTGAATCTTCTGCCGGCATATCCTCTCGATGGCGGCCGCATCCTGCGGGCCTTTTTTGCGCGCAGCATGGATCCCGCCGCTGCCACTCGCCGCGCCGTTTCCATCAGTCACGCCATGGCAATGATTCTGATGGTTGCGGGATTGTTCAGCAATACCTGGCTCACCATGGTGGGCGTCATTATCTTTTCGGCGGCGCAGCTTGAGGAACGGGCAGTCCTCTTCCAGTCGGTATTGGACAATGTGCGCCTGGAAGAAGTGATGCTTACCGACTTCGCGACTCTCTCGCCGGCGGATACGCTCGAGGACGCCCTGGATAAGGCAGTACATTCCCTGCAGGATGACTTCCCGGTGGTCCGCGGCAGCGACATGGTGGGCGTGATTTCCCGGCAGCGCATTCTGGAGGCGCTGCGACTGGAAGGCAACGGCTATGTCCAGGCCGTGATGAACAAACTCTTTGAGGTCTCCGCACGGCAGGAGTCGCTGGCCTCCGCCTTCCGCAAACTCACGGCGCGCAATCTCAGCATCATCCCGGTGGTCGAGGATCAGCGGCTGGTGGGCATTGTCACGCTGCAGAATTTGATGCATTCGATGGCGTTGCTGGCGGAGAGCCGCAAGCTGCGGCGGGAAAGCGCGAACTCCTGAAAATATCTCCCGCCGAGCCTCACGCTAGGAGATTAATCCTTGTTTCGCCTCTATATAGACGAGGTCGGACACCACAACATGAAGTCCTCGTCAGATCCGAACGAGAGGTATCTCGGACTGACCGGCGTAATCATGGAGGTTGACTACTCGGAGAGGGAGTTTACTAACGCGCTGAACAGAATCAAGGCGGAGGTGTTCGGGCGCTCCGACTTCAGTTTACACAGACGGGAAATTCTTGACCGTAAACCGGAACCATTCACCACGCTCAGGGAGGAAGCAAAGCGCAAGCAGTTCGACGGCCTCATTTTGGGATTGATGGAAGAATCGAAATACCGTATTTTTACCGTTGTCATCGACAAGAGAGAGCATCGAGCAAAATATGCTGTCTGGCAATTCCAGCCATACCACTATTGCATGACCGTAGTGCTAGAGAGGTATGTCAGGTGGCTCGATCGAATCAACGCGACCGGTGACGTTCTTGCAGAATCTCGAGGAAAGAAAGAGAACAAGCAGCTATCAAAGGCCTATCGGAGGATCTATGAACGTGGTACGGACCATGTTCCTGACCGTCTGTTCAAGGCACGACTGACCTCCACCGAAATTAAGCTCAAGCCCAAAACGGAGAACATCGCGGGCCTGCAATTGGCAGACTTGATAGCCAGCCCCTCCTGCCGTGAACTAATTTGTCGATAAACCAAACAGCAAATGACGGCGGAATTCGGGCAAAAAGTTGTAGAGATTCTATATAGGAAAAAATATTTGCGAAGTATCTACGACGGGCACGTGGCGGGATGGGGAACTAAATGGCTGCCTTAAAAACTAACCGGCTCTTATGTTAGAGCCGGGCGACGTTCAAGACGTCCTCCTCCGTTCATCACGGATTATCGATAGTATGCGCTGCTCACACGCTTAATTCAAGAACTAAATGTCAACTGGAATCAATAGTTTAACGCCAGCGAATCACGCCGGCGGTGAATGCAACTTAAAATAGCCGCACCGCTTTCGCCTGCCGCACCGCAGGAATCTTTTCCAGCTTCTTCAGCACATCGTCGGGTACGCGTCCGTCCACGTGGACTACGGCGATGGCCTCGCGCCGCTCCGAGGACGCTTCGGCGCTGCGACGCCCTAACGAGAAGTCCGCGATGTTGATCTCGCCTTCGCCCAGGATCGTGCCCACTTTGCCGATTACACCTGGGACGTCGCGGTTCCGCAGATAGATCAGGTCGCGTTCCAGCGGCGCTTCCACGTCAATGCCATCGATGTGCAGCAGCCGTGGCGCGGTCCCGTGCAGAACGGCGCCTTTCACCATGTGCTCCTCCGTTGAACTCTTCAGAAAGACCGATAGCACGCTTCCGGCACCGCCGGTTGAAGCTTTCGCTTTATGCGCCTCATGGATGCGAAGACCCCGAAGGTCCGCCAGGGACGCCGCATTTACCAGGTTGGCCTTTTCCTCCAGCGCCTGGTTGAGGATGCCTTTGATCGCCGAGTTGCGAATGAGTTCTGTCTTCCACTCCGCGATATGGCCGCTGTAGCGCAGGGATATTTCTTCAATGGAGCCTTCGGAAATCTGCGCCAGAAACGCGCCCATACGCTCCGCCAAAACGATGTAGGGCTGCATCTCGGCGTACTCTTCGGCGGAAACCGAGGGCACGTTCACGGCATTCTGTATGACGCCATGCTTCAGGTATTCCCTGACCTGCTGCGCAATCTGCACGCCCACGGCTTCCTGCGCCTCGTACGTCTGCCCGCCGATGTGGGGCGTGAGAATGACGTTCTCCATCGCCTGAAGCGGCGAGTTCTTCAAAGGTTCTTCGTTGAAAACGTCGAGCGCGGCGGCGGCAATGTGACCTTGTTTCAGCGCCCGCACCAAATCGGCTTCCTGCACCAGCTCTCCGCGCGCGCAATTCACCAGGCGGACGCCCTGTTTCATCTTTTCGATGGCGGCCTCCTTGATCATGCCCGCGGTCTGCGGGGTGAGGCCCACATGCAGGGTGATGTAATCCGCCGCCGCATAGAGTTCTTCCAGACTCACCAGGCGGATGCCCTGTTCCTTGGCTACACCGACGGACACAAACGGATCGTGCCCGATGAGCTCCATTCCGAAGACGCGTGCCCGCCGCGCTACTTCCATGCCGATGCGGCCGAGCCCGGCGATTCCCAGCGTCTTGCCCCGCAGTTCCGTACCTTGCAGCGACTTCTTCTCCCAACGGCCGGCATGCATGAGCGCGTCGGCGCGGCAGAGATGCCGGGCCATCGCGAGCATCACGCCCAGCGTATGTTCCGCCACGGCCACGGCATTTGCTCCGGGCGTGTTCATCACCGCGATACCCTGGCGCGTGGCCGCATCCAGATCGATGTTATCCACGCCCACGCCGGCCCGCCCAATCACGCGCAGCTTCGTTGCATGCGACAGCAGCGCCGCGTCCGCCTGCACCGCCGAGCGCACAATCAGCGCGTCGGCCGACTCCAGTTGTTCCGTAAGCTTGCCGCCAAGCTGGTCTGCGGTGAGGACGGTCCAGCCCGGTTCCTTAAGTTGATCGACCGCGACGGCTGAGATTTTCTCTGCAATGACGATTTTCAAGGGAGAATTGATCCTTCTGAACAAAAGCGTTTGGTTTGACAGAACCTTGACACGAAAATGACATCCTTCTGACATCCTTGTCGCGCACCTCTCCTAAACTTTCTCTCAATCGGGCCCCTTTCACCCGTTAGGAGAAAAGTTATGAAGATTGCGAAGAAAGTATTTCTAGCCATGCTCCTCGCGGTAGGCTTGGCATGCGGCTACAGCGCGAAATCTACCACTCCCGCAATGGCCGGGACGATGCCTGACATTGCCACACTCGCGCCTAACAATACGAATGCAAACGGCCCGGCCTTTGTGCTTACGGTCAACGGCACCAACTTTAACGGCAATGCGGCGATCAATTGGAACGGCACGGCACAGACCACCACCTTTGTGAGCGGAAGTCAGCTAATGACCACAATTCCTGCCACGGATATTACAACTTCGGGAACTACGGCGGCGGTCACGGTGACCAATCCCGGCACGCCCGGCGGCCTATACGGCGGCGGCACTTCGCCGGAAACGTCCAATAGCATGACTTTCACCATCAACTAGCTTCCAGGAGCGCATCCGCCGCGCTCCTCAGGCTCCAACCAGATATCGCTTGCCGGACGGGCCGCGCGCGTATGCTTCCTGCGCCGCGCGCACCGCCGCGCCATACGGCACGGCTTTTCCCGTGCAGCGCACCAGCACCTGCTCCAGCGCGCCTAGAATGCCGATCGTATCCAGATAATCGTAGTAGCCAATGTGCGCGATGCGGAAGATCTGGCCCTTCATCTCCCCTTGTCCGTTGGCCACCACCGCGTCGAACGACTCGCGGAATTCCTTCACTATCTTTCCCGAATCAATCCCGTCTGGCGAGCAAATCGCGGTGAGTGCGGCTGCGGGCGCCGCGGCATAGAGCTTCAATCCCACGGCCTGCGCGCCTGCCCTCGTCATCTCCGCGCAGAGTTCGGCATTCTCAACCAGCGCTTCGCGTCCCTTGGCCAGGTCGCCATTGCCCATTCCCCGGACAAAGTCCAATGCCGCTCCCAGCGCGGCGAACAGCGAGGTCGCCGGCGTGTACGCAGATTCGCCTTTGGCCGCCGACTTGCGCTCCTTGCGCAGGTCGAAGTAGTAGCGTGGAGAAGTGGTCGTCTCCATCCGCCGCCACGCCCGCTCGCTGACGGCGCAATACGCGAGGCCGGGTGGCATCATCAACGCCTTCTGCGACCCGCCAACGATCACATCCACGCCCCAGCCATCCACGTCGAGATGGGTCGTGCCCAGGCCGGTAATCGCATCCACCACCAGCAGCGTGTCGTCGCCGCTGCCGCGCACGATCTTCGCAATGCCTTGCACATCATGCCGCGCGCCCGTCGAGCTCTCCGTCGCCTGCACGAACACCGCTCGCACGGCCGGCGTGATCTTCGCGCGAATGTCGTTCAATGAAAATGTTTCACCGTAAGGCGCGCTGAGCACGTCCGCTTTGCAGCCGAACGCATTGGCCAGCCCCGTCCAGCGCTCGCCAAACTTTCCAGCTGTGAGCACCAAAACCTTGTCGCCCGGCGATGTCAGGTTCGACACCGACGCCTCCATCACCCCCGTACCCGAGCACGACAGCACCAGCACGTCGTTCTGCGTGCCGATGAATTCCTTCATGTCCGCCAGCACACGCTGGAACAGCGCCCGGAAGTCGGCGGTGCGGTGATGCGCCGTAAAGGACGCCATAGCCGCTTGCGCCGCCGGCAGCAGCGGCGTCGGCCCGGGAGTAAAGAGACGGTTCTTGCGTAGCATAGAAAACAATTCCTTGCTTCGAGAGGCCGTTCTAGTCTACCGGAATTTCGGTCAGCGCTATAATCCCCCCATGAGCCTCGTCGAACAGATCCAGAAAGACATTACCGCCGCCATGAAGGCGCGCGCGGAGCAGCGCCTCTCGACCCTGCGCATGGTCAAGACCGCACTCAAGAATCGCGAGATCGATAAAATGGCGCCGCTCGATGACAAAGAGTCCCAAGCCGTCCTCATCACGCTGATCAAGCAGCGCAAGGAATCCGTCGAACAGTTCACCAAGGGCGGACGCCAGGAGATGGCCGACAAAGAAGCCGCCGAGATCGTCCTGATCGAAACCTACCTGCCCAAAGCCGCGGGCGAGACCGAAGTCGTCGCCGGGGTAAAAGCCGTGATCGCCGAGATGGGCTCTCCCGACATGAAAGACATGGGCACGGTGATGAAGAACGTGATGGCCCGCTTCTCCGGCGCCGGCATGCGCGTGGATGGGAAGATCGTCAGCGAGGCGGTGAAGCGGGAGCTGGCAGGGAAGTAGCCCTCGTGGATCGCCAAGAACGACCGCGAAGAACGTCACCTTAGACGAGCGGCAAAAGTATCTCTCGACGCGGGTGAATGAGTTTGTCTCCGCACGCCGCCCAGATCTCCTCGCAGCGCTGTGGTGACACCCGACGCGCCTAATACGCTTCCTTCCGGTGCCGGAAGGAATGCAGCACCACATCGGTCCCAAAGATGTCGTATCGCAAACGGTATTCACGCCGGCGAATTCGCCATTGCCCATCGGATTTGATGGCGGTGAGTTTCTTGATGGGATGTCTTGCGCTCCGGTTATACGGGTCTTGGCTAAGAATCGTCGCTAACTCGTGCAACGCGCTTTCCAAAGCGGAATTACCTTTCGCGATCTTCCGAAAGTCCCGATCAAACGAAGGCGTCGTCAGCACTCGGAATGAGACGGTCATGATGTAAAGATTACTTTTTTTTCTTGTTTGCGGGAGTTTTCAGTTCTGCCAAGAGCTCGCTCACGTCGCGCGCTTTGCCCTCACGGTATTCTGCGCTACTCTTTGCGATATGGTTGTTAAGGTCGGAGTCGTGAAGGTCCAGGTAGTCTTCCAAATCATCGACGTGCATGATGCCGACTACGGGAATCCCGTCTTTCTCCAGGATGAAGTACTCGCGATTCACGTGAGCCCGCCGGACAACCTGCCCGAGATTGATGCGCGCCTTAGTTAGCGGAATGCGATGCACTATGCTCTTCATAATTTCCTGACTCCTTCGGTTACGGACGAACATCGATTAACGTTAATCAATGTTGATTATAGCATCTCGTCGGGCGGTCACTTGCTCCTCTGCAGCTCCCGGTACGCCTCGCTCTTCGAAATCCCCCGCTCCTTCGCCACCTTTTTCAGCGCGGCTTTCTCGTCGAGCTTCTCCTCGGCCATGATCCGCTCAACCCTCTGACGGACGCTCACCCGTGCTGCCCCCACAACCTGCGCCTCCGCTTCCTCGGCCTTGCCGATCAGCAGCGTGATCTCGCCCTTCACCCCATCCCGCGACTTCAGCGTCTCCAGAACTTCGCCCGCGCGCCCGCGCAAAAACTCTTCGTGCAGCTTGGTCACTTCGCGAGCGATCACCACATGCCGGTCTTTTCCCAAAATCTCGACCGCATCGGAAAGAGCCTCCACGATCCGGTGCGGAGCCTCGTAGAAAACCTGCGTGCGCGGCGAAGTCCTGATCGCTTCCAGCGCCGCCCGCCGCTCCCCGCGCTTCGCCGGAAGAAATCCGCTGAAACGAAAGGAATCCGTCGGCAGTCCGCTCGCCACCAGCGCGGCCAGAAACGCCGACGCTCCGGGAATCGGCACCACCGGCACATGATGCCGAATGGCCAGCGAAATCAGCCGGAATCCCGGATCGGAGATCCCCGGCATGCCCGCGTCCGTCACCAGGGCGACGCTCGCGCCTTCCTGCATTTCTTTCACCAACTGCGCCGCGCGCGTCATCTCGTTGTGCTCGTGGTAGCTGATGGTGCGCGTCGCGATGCCGTAGTGGTTAAGCAGCTTCTGGGTCTGCCGGGTGTCTTCGCAGGCAATGAGATCGACTTCCCTGAGCACGCGCAACGCCCTCAAAGTGATGTCTTCCAGGTTGCCGATGGGCGTGGCCACAAGATAAAGCGCCGGCTCCGGCGCAAGCGCAACGCGTTCCAACGCCGCAGTCTTCGGGTTGACTTCGGGCTGGATGACTTCCCGCGGAACGGTTTCGGCCCCGGCGGTCTTGCACTCGCCAAGTTTCCGGCCAGCGTCCTTCATGGCCCGAAGTCTACCACCTGAGAACGCATGGAAAAATCGCCTTGCGCCGTGCCTGCCGCCTGAATTGACGCAATCGAACCCGCGCCTCTAGAATCGACTTGCGAGTAACTTTTCTCCACAACCGTCCCAGAACCCATGCCTCTTTACGAATACGAGTGCGAGAAGTGCGGTCACCGTTTCGAGAAAATCCAGAAGTTTTCCGACAAGATGGTCAAGAAGTGTCCAGAGTGCGGAGGTCGAGTCGAGCAGATGATTTCCGCCCCAGCCGTGCAATTCAAAGGATCGGGCTGGTACGTGACCGACTATGCGAACAAGTCCCACGCGCCCGCTTCTGCCGACGGTGGCGATAAAGACTCCAAGAAGGAAACCAAGTCCAAGCCGGAAGGCTCCTCAAAGGAAAGTTCCGCCAAGGAAAGCTCGCCGACCGACAGCTCCTCGAAAGAGAATTCCAGCAAAGAAAGCTCGACGAAAGAGAGTTCGAGCAAAGAAAGTTCGACGAGAGAAAGTTCGACGAGAGAGAGTTCGACGAGAGTAAGTTCGTTCCGGAAGCCCGACAAGCGCAGGTAGCGCTTTCCTACTTCAGCTCCCGCTCAAAGTGATCTTCAATCATGTGGAAAAGGTGATCGCGCGCATCGCTTCCGGCGATGCTGTGGGTTTTGTTGGGATAGATCATCAATCGGAATTGCTTGCCCGCCTTAATCAGCGCGTCAATCATCTGAATACTGTTCTGGAAGTGCACGTTGTCGTCGCCAGTACCGTGCGCCAGCAAAAGCGCTCCATGCAGATTCGCGGCCGACTTCGTCACGTCGGATTCGGCATAACCCGCCGCGTCGTCCTTGAGCAGGCCCATGTAGCGCTCAGTGTAGATGGTGTCGTAATTTACCTGATCGGTCACAGGCGCCACTGCGACTCCAGCGCGGAACCGGTCCGAGTGCGTCATCGCATAGATCGTCATCGAGCCGCCATTCGACCATCCCCAGATCGCCATGCGTTCTCTATCGAGTTGCGGGTACTGCGCGAAAAGCTGATCCAGCGCGGTAAGCTGGTCTTTCAACTCGATCGTTCCGAACTCGTGGCGAATCGCGGCCTGGAATTTGCGGTCGCGGCCCGGAGTCCCGCGATTATCGACGGAAAAGATCGCGAAGCCCCGGCGCGCCAGAATCTCGTCGAACGGACTCGGCAGTTCTTTCAGAACCGTCTGCGCCGCAGGCCCGCCGTAGATATTCACGATCAGCGGAATCTTGCCGCTGGCCGCCGCGTCCGGAGGAAGCAACAAACGTCCATACAGCGTCGTCCCGTCCTCCGCTTTGAACTCCAGGAATTTCGGAGATCGCAGCCCATATTCGGCGACTTCATTGCGCGCCTCCCACACCGCGGCGCATGTACCACCCACCGTGCACAGCGACATCTGCGGCGCCGTCAACGGACCCAGGAAGGTCCGCTCGTAGTGCTTGCCATCCTCGGAGAACTTGCCGAAGTAAAGCCCCTCATCCTGCGTAAGCTGCTGCAAGCCAGTTCCATC
Organism: Acidobacteriaceae bacterium; assembly: GCA_003131585.1. Taxonomy (GTDB): domain Bacteria; phylum Acidobacteriota; class Terriglobia; order Terriglobales; family Acidobacteriaceae; genus Sulfotelmatobacter. The sequence goes on along the minus strand of PKVW01000068.1, from coordinate 30,213 downwards.
CAGCTTGATCGAGAAAATATGCCGTTGCCTTGGGTCATCTTTATTGGAAGAGAAAAATACGGTGCTCGCGGCTTCATCCACCGCTTCCACTCCCATCGCCTCAAAGTCGCCCTGCGTAAGTTGGCGCTCCAGTTTCGCTTCGGCGGCAAGCGGGTTCTGCTTGTCAAAGCTGTAGAGATACAAATGCGTGTGCCCATCGCGCCAGCTCGACCATAGGAAGCGATCGCCGGACTTCAACACCCGGAAGTCGTCATTCACATTGATCCACGCGCCGGGGCTGGTCTCGGCCAGCACTTTCGCCGACTTGCCCGACTTGGCGTCGATGAAGTAAAGATCCATTTTGTCCTGGTTGCGGTTGAGAACTTCGGCCCAGACCACTCCCTCGCGGACCCAGCCAAAACGCGGAATGTAAGCCTCTTCATCATTGGTCAGAGAAATCCACCGAACCTTGCCCTTGTCGGCGTCCACCACGCCCAGCTTCACCACGGGGTTTGCATCTCCCACTTTCGGATATTTTTCGTTGTCCACCGTCGGATGCGTCGGGATCCAGTTGGTGATGGGATAGGTTGGAACCATGGTTTCGTCCATGTGCAGGAAGGCGATCTGCTTGCTGTCGGGCGACCAGAAATAATTGCTGCGCACGGCCAACTCTTCCGCGTAGACCCAATCGATGTCGCCGTTGAACAGGTTGTCCCCTGCATCCCTGGTGAGTTGCTTTTCGCCCTTACCGCTCGCCGGCCGGACGTAAAGGTTGTGCTTGCGCACGTAGGAAACGTGGCTGCCGTCGGGGGAGAACCTGGGATCGCCACTGGGGTCGGGCGCCGAAGTAAACTGCACGGCCGTACTTGTCGCCAAATCAAAAAGCCAGAGCTGTCCCTGAGAGTCAAAAATCAGGTGCTTCGAATCCGGCGCCCACAGGTAGGCTGCTACGTGATAGCGCGTCAGGCGCTCTTTTTCGCGCTCATCTTTTACCTTGTTATAGTCGGGCGCGAGCGAGGCCAGCTTGGCGGCGCTCAGCAAGATCTTCTTCTCGCCCGTGGCCGCGTCCACATACCACAGTTCGCCGTGTTCCCCCTCGTCGTCGCGCTGCACAAACGTGAGCTTGGTTCCATCGGGACTCCACTCCGTATTTTCTGGAGCCCGCCCGGTCAGACCGCCGGGAGCGAAGATCGCCTCAATGGTAAGCGGTTTCACCGGCGAGGACGATTGCGCCCAAAGCGGCGCCAACAGGCCAGAAACAAATGTCAGAGCGGCAGCAAGAGCGAAGGGTGAGATCATTCTTTTCACGATGAAACCCCAGGAACAAGAAGTAAGGAAAAAAGCACGCGGCATGAACGAAAGAGTTTACACCTGCAAGCGCCTCGCGTGCGGCTGCCCGGGCCCGCCGGTAGTGGGCTACTTTCATTTTGAGACAGCTGGCAAACGTGCGCGCTCCGTGGCATACTTGGGGCATGAAGCTAAAGCGGAATAGCAGACCTTCGGACGTAAACCAAGTCGCCTACGTACAGGTACAGAGAACAGCGGAGGAACCTGAGCCGCCTAAGACTGTCCGAGTCGTGGTCAAAGTCCCTCCCCCCTCCAAGCTGGATATTTCCCGTGTTATGTCGGCAATGGGGAAGAAGGGTGGGAAGATCGGCGGGAAGCGCAGTTTAGCGACCATGACCCAAGAGGAACGCAGAGCGCGAGCCTTGCAAGCCGCTAAGGCGAGATGGGACAAGCCCAAAAGCGAACGGAAGGCGACGGATTAACTCCTTAATCGTTCCGAGGTAATGTTGACAGCCCAAGTTGCCGATGTACTAGACTTAAGCGTAGGGGTGCCGTATGAACCACATAGACCAGCCAATCAATCAACCCGATAATCAGATGACTGGGCTAGCGCTGGAATACCAGTTGGAATACGGGACAGCCAGCCGGAACCTGAACGTCTCTGATCTCATTAACAATCCCACAGCCAGCGGCAAATGCAGAGTCAACAGTTCTAGCCTCTCGGAACATAGCCCTGACCCTCTTAGCCGTTAGCGTGGTTCTCTCCTGAATTATTGAGCCGATCCGCCTTTGGTCGCTCAAAATGTTTGCGAGGCGCTCCCTCGATCCGCGTTCATCCAAGTTTACCCCTTGGGTAAAATTGAAACTGACTCCGTGGAACATGAATGTTGAATGTGGGCAAGCGTAGCGAGTTTGTCCGGCCAAGAAAATTGCGTTCCCAATCGAATCAACGTTTCCCACGTTGTGGGTCGTGAGTGTTATCGGCAAGCCCCGCAGCACATTGTACAAGTTGAGACCATTCATCACGGCCCCGCCGGGAGTCGAAATCATCAGGTAGAAATCCCGCTTTCCTTGATTGATCTCGTTGGCGAACAGCGCGATTAGACTCTCCGTTGTATTGGGGTTTATCTCAGCGGAGAACGATATGTAAACTGTCGGAAATTGCTGTGGTGGCCGATTTGGTGCTGCCATGCCAGACCTCTTTCGTTCTGATTTATTACGCGCCAGCCGCAACGAGTTGCGGGCGGCCAACCATGTACATACCAGGGGCGCTCATTTTCACACGTCCCGCTTTCAGCATCTTTCCAAGGCTCAACCGAGCACCCCTAACTCCCATTCCAAGATGCTCTGCTATTGCTTCAAGCGAGTATTCGCGTTCGGGCTTCGCCTGCAAAAGTTGAATAATCCGCTCATTGACTTTGCCCTTCGCAGGCGCAGGACTAGCGGCATTCGTTTTGGCGGGCAGGTCTTTTCGTCCGCTCTTCTTCGCCTTCTTCTTGGCCCGTTTGGAAGCCGCAGGAGTCACCGCCCTAATGTGTGCGGGATACCAAGAACTCAATCCCCAGCCGTCTTTGAAGCGTAGTGCCACTCCATTGCTCTTGAGCTTAAACAGCGCTGCATTAACCGTATTGTCGAGTTTGCTGTTGGATTCAACGCCGCCCTCGCGTAGAGCATCAACGATCTCCTTGTTGGTCTTTTTCTTCTTCACTGCGGATAGGTAAAGCTCAATGCAAGCAGGCACACTCTTGCCCATGAATGCTCCCTGCGGCAGGTCTATCGGCTGCCCCAAATCCCCGCCCTGTGTCGTGGATGGTAGGTCGAAGCCTTCAACCGTTAGCCCGCCGGGATCAAGGGTCAGTGCAGACTTCACAGACGCTAGGACGGCTTGCCATGCCGCGATCCTAGCTTCTGCATAGGCAACCAGCGGGTTTGTATTGTCATTAGCCATTACCATTTTCCCCTTTCAATCGGACCCGAAATCGTGTATACCAAAAAGCGAGCGCAGGAATTGTATGGGGGTTGATTCCTCAACCCCCCGCCCGCGACGGGCGGCTATCTTCTAGCCATACCGTCCTCGCTTTCCAGCCGAGCGGGTTCGGAACTAGGCGGCGAAACTTAGACCGAACCCACTCAGCCGACCTACACTCGATAAATAGCAGAAAACCTCCGGGTAGCACAAGCACAAAATGAGATGGGTGCGGAATGTCGCCTGCGGCAGGTATTGTTGACACATCGCCTGCACTTTTTTATAGGCGCAACGCTCCTATTTCGTTTTAGCATGACGCCAGTATTTATAGTGCTTCCTCGCATTATTAACTTGACTTGTGCTAAAGCGTATTAGTATAATCTTGACACTATGAATCGCTTAGACAATATTACGCGAGCGCAGGTTATCGGATGCCTAATTGAGGGCTGTTCCATTCGTGCAACGGTTCGCATGACGGGCGTTGCGAAGAAAACAGTCATGCGGCTGCTAGTGGAGGTTGGCGAAGTGTGCGCCGATTATCAAGACTATGCGTTCCGTAATCTCCAATCGAAGCGATTTCAACTTGACGAAATGTGGGGATGGATTTATTGCAAGGATCGCAACCGGACGGAAGAAATTGCACGCAAGAACCCCGATGCTGGCGACGTTTGGCTTTGGGTTTGTACCGACGCGGACAGCAAGCTGGTAGCCTCATGGCGGCTTGGGAAGCGCGATCTAGCAACGGCCACTGACTTCGTGGAAGATATTGCGAAGCGCGTTAAGGGCCGCATTCAGATCACCACAGACCAACTCCGCACATATTTGAATGTGGTCGAAGATGCTTTCGGGGGACAGGCCGATTTCGCGCAGTTGCACAAGATTTACCGCGCTTCTGGCGATCCTGATACGCGCTATTCTCCCGCGAAGTGCATAGGCTGTGAAATGAAAGAAGTCAGCGGGCGGCCTGACCCGAAGCATGTAAGCACCTCGTTTGTAGAGCGCCAGAACTGGACTGTTCGCGGGACGATGCGGCGCTACACTCGCCTATCGAATGGATTCAGCCGGAAGATGGAGAATCACGCGGCTGCCACGGCCCTCGATTATTTCTCCTACAACTTCATCAAGATTCATCGTACACTTCGCACGTCCCCAGCCATGGCCGCTGGCGTAACGGATCGGCTGTGGAGCGTAGAGGATTTGGTAGCCCTCTGGGAAGCCTACGAGCAGCGGAGGGCGGAAAGAGCAGCGTAAATGAATCCATTCTCGCCTCATTTGCCTACCAACGCTCTCTTGTTTTTTATCTCCAGCGCACTGTTTCTTTTTGGTAGCCGCTTCCTAAAGGACCCTCCAGAGCCGCGTAAGGGCGAAGTGCACCTGCATGGCGGATTTGGGCTGGTGCAGGAGCTGCCACGTGTGCTCATGCAAGTCCTCCTGAGCCTACTCTTGGTGACGGTAGCTATTAAAATGATCATGTCTTTGCAATACGATCAGGCTAGCAAACATTGGGCTTACGGCGTGATAGGGACTGTTCTAGGTTTTTGGCTTCGGTCAAAGTAGCCCACTACCGGGCCCGCCCGTCAAGAAGAAAGCCGCGTTTCCGCGTGTTAGAATTAAGCCTGAGTTATTTCTGGATGCTTCTAGAAACGGAAAACCTGTTGCACCTGCAAGAAGCGGACAAGGAACTCCGCCGTCTGCGGGATGAAATCGCCGAGCTCCCCAAACGGGTCGCTGCTATCGAACTCAAGCTCGCGGATACCAAGGCCCACCTGGAGAAAGCTCAGGCCGCCGTCAAAGCCGACGAAGCTGCGCGCCGCAAGTGCGAAACTGCGATTACAGACCTCCGTAGCAAGATTTCCAAGTACCGCGATCAGTCTCTCGACGTAAAAACCAACGACCAATACAAGGCGCTGTTGCATGAGATCCAGTTTGCGGAAAAAGAGATTGCCGCAACCGAAGACAAGATCCTTGAGTTGATGGTGAGTGCGGACGCGCGCGACAAGGAAGTGAAAGCCGCGCAGGCCGAACTGAAGGCGGAAGCCGCCGAGATCGAAAAAGAGAAAATTGAAGCGCGCCAGCGCACCGCCGAGGACGAAAAGCAGCTCGCCGATTGGCGCGCCAGGCGCGATCAGATGAGGGCTGGCATCAACGAGGATCTCCTGCGCCACTACGAGCGCGTTTCCAAGTTTCGCGGAACGGGCATCTCCGAGGTGCGCGATCACAAATGCCTGGCTTGCCAGGTCATGCTGCGGCCGCAGATCTACAACGATGTGCGCACCGGACAGCAAACCGTGGTCTGCGATTCCTGCCAGCGCATCCTGTACTTCAATCCCGCCAACGAAATGTTGGCTCTCGAGCCGGAACTCAAGCGCTCACGCCGCCATCATCCCAAGATCGACGCTCCGCAGGCCTGGTACTACCGTCAGGAATTCGCCGATGCCGGCGAAGTTTTCCTGTGCTTGACCAGTGCCGCGGGCCAGGCCAGCCGCCGTGTCTTCGACATGCATACCGGCCGTCTCATCGGCGACATCCTCATCCGCGAAGGCGATTTCCGTCAGGCCTTCCCAGAAGACATCACCGGCGCCATCCGCCTGAATGGAAGCTGGACGGAACGTGAAATGGAAACCTGGGGCGCCGAGATGCCGATGACCGCTCTGGATTCCCTTCATACCGATCTGGAGGCCGCCCGCGCAGAGATGAGTTCCCGCGCCTCCACAAAGTCGGAGGTTCCAGCTCCGGTTCCCACCGAGCAAGCCGCCAGCTAGCTTGTACGTTTAAGATTGCTGCATGTCCAAGACGATCGGCAGTCCAGGCGTTCCTACAGTGAAGGTTTCTCCGCGCGGCGCATCCCGCTTGAAGGATGGCCATGTCTGGGTCTATCGCTCCGATGTCGTTGCTGCCAATGGCGTTCCCCCGGGCTCGCTGGTGAACGTTGCGGATCATCGAGGCCAGCCCCTCGGCAGCGCGCTTTATTCCAGTTCGTCGCAAATCGCCATCCGTCTTATTTCGCGCGAGCCGGTCGCCGACTTCGCGGCGCTGCTTCGGCAGCGCATCGCCGATGCCGTCGCTTATCGCGAGCCGATTGTCCGCGACACCAACGCTTACCGCCTAGTCTTCAGCGAAGCCGATTTCCTGCCCGGCCTGATCGTAGACCGCTACAACGACATTCTTTCGCTGCAGATTCTCACCCAGGCGATGGATGCGCAGATCGTGCGGGAGACGCTGATTTCAGAGTTGATCAGGCGCCTTCACCCCGCTTCCATTGTCGAGCGCGTGGAGCCGCGCGTGCGACAGCTCGAGGAGTTGCCGCCGCGCCCATCCGGACTGATGCAAGGCAAAAAGGTCTCGACGATCTTCGCCATGAACGGCGTTCAGTTCCACTTCGACGCGCTCGAAGGCCAGAAGACCGGAGCCTTCCTCGACCAGCGCGAAAACTACGCCGCCGCTGCCCAATACGCCCACGGCGAAGCCCTCGACGTCTTCTGCTATCAGGGAGGCTTTGCCCTTCACATGGCCCCGCGCTGCTCGCGCGTCACCGGCATCGACAGCTCCCGGCCCGCGCTCGAAGTCGCCGATCAGAACGCCACGCTCAACCACGCGCAACTCAATGGCAAAGAAATCGAATGGATCGAAGCCAACGCCTTCGATCTGCTCAAGGACTACTCCTCCTCCGGCCAGCGCTACGACACCATCGTTCTCGATCCGCCCGCCTTCGCCAAGACCAAACGCGATTTGGATGCCGCCCTCCGCGGCTATAAAGAACTCAATCTCCGCGCCCTGAAGATGCTCCGCCCCGGCGGGATCCTGGTGACCTGCTCCTGCTCCTATCACGTCAGCCCGGCCGATTTCCTGGGAATGCTGGCCGACGCGGCCCGCGATGCCCACCGGGTGCTGCGGCTGATCGAGGTTCGCGGCCAGTCCAAAGACCACCCTGTCCTGCTCAACGTCCCGGAAAGCGCCTACTTGAAATGCGTTATCGCCATCGTAAGTTAGCGACAAGAAGTCCGTCGCAGATCCGTGGATCTCCGTGACCAGGAATTTGACCTCAAGCCAGATCGAACAGCAGGACTTCCGCGTCCTCGGTGCCTTGGATGCTCAGTTTCTTCTCTTCGCTGATCGCCGCGCCGTCACCCTGGCCCAGCTTCTTTCCATTCAACTCCACCGCGCCGCGCGCCACTTGCAGCCAGCCGTGACGTCCCTGGCCGAACTCATGCGCCACTTCCTCACCCGGCTTGAGCAGTGAAACGTACAGCGTTGCATCCTGGTTAATTTTCACGGATCCATTCTCCGCATCGCGGGACGCGATCACCCGCAACTTGCCGCGCTTCTCCTCTTCAGGAAATGACTTCTGCTCATAGCTCGGTTGCAAACCATCTTTCTCCGGCAGAATCCAGATCTGCAGCAGGTGCGCAGCCTCCGTGGTCGACGGATTGAACTCGCTGTGCCGAATGCCGCTGCCCGCCGTCATGCGCTGGCCATCGCCCGGCAGAATTACCGATCCTGTCCCCAGGCTGTCCTTATGCTCGAGCTTGCCTTCAAGGATGTAAGTAATGATTTCCATATCGCGATGCGGATGTGTCGGAAAGCCGTTGTTGGGAGCGACCCAATCTTCGTTGATCACGCGCAGGGACCGGAATCCCATCCACTTCGGATCCCAGTAATCGTTGAAGCTGAAGGTGTGGTGAGTCTTCAGCCAGCCGTGGTCGCCGCCGCCGCGTTCGTCGCTTTTTCTGATCTGAATCATGCAGGGTTTCTCTCGGTGTTAACTATTTGGTACTTATGATTTAGATGTGGATTTGTCGTGGACGATTCGGCTGGAGCAGATGCACGGTTGGCTGGGTGCGGGCTGTGAATTACTGGCGAAAATAAACGATCGCGATTCCCCGACGAGGCGCCTTCTTATCGCATGCAAGATCCCCCCGCCTCGATACCCCCTCCCCCCTCCCCATCATTGGAATCATCGAGTTAGCAGGGCGATAATATACTTGCGGAATCATGCCAAAAAGAGCACACTCCGGAAGGTGGGAGCTTTGACGACGAGGCACCGATGAAATGAAGCTGCTTGTCTCAAGCGAGAGCAATCGGAAAGTTAATATGGCCGCCCAACGTATGGTTGAGTGGTTATATACCGATGAAGAGTTAAAGCAGGACGATTTTGATTCAGTTGCGGGCTTCCGGGCTGCACATGCGTACCCCCTCCGGGTTGTGACCTCTCTTCTTAGGCAACGCGCCAAGACGGTAGATTCCTCCGCTACCGTTTACGCTCGCGCAAAAAGAATGATCTCCATCGTTTTGAAACTACAGCGGACTCCAACGATGCAAGCGACAACAATGCAGGATATTGGAGGATGCCGCGCAGTAGTTGATTCTATCGGGGCAGTCGCTAAGTTGACGGAGCAATTTAGGCAAATGAGTTCCGCACTCGATGATCCGAAAGAGTACGACTACATTACGCGCCCGAAGCCGGACGGCTATCGCAGTATCCATTTTGTGGTTAAGTACAGACCAAAAAGCAAAGCGTATTCTTACTTGCCGAGTCGCCGAATAGAAATTCAAATCCGATCTGCGTTGCAGCATAAGTGGGCTACTGCCTTGGAAACCATTGATCTTTTTACGGAACAAACCCTAAAGACTGGAGGGGGGCAGTTTTCATGGAAGAGATTCTTTATTCTTACCTCAAGCTTGTTCGCAATGAAGGAGGATTGCCCTGTTGTCCCCGACTCCGTGGCCAGCGACGACGCTCTGTTGCAGGAAATACGAGGTCTATGGAGAGGGATAAGAATAAGGGAACAATTTGATGGATGGATAACCGCTGCGCAAACCCTCATTCCTCAGGAACACGGAACTAATGCGACCTATCTGGTTGAGGTTGATGTAGACCGAAAGGCGACTACCGTCAACGGATTCTCTGCCGTAGCAGATGCGTATAAAGCATATGCCGATGCGGAACGAAAAAACAGACAAATCAAGAATAGAACTGCTGTTCTCGTGTCTACGCAGTCTGTTAACCAGTTGCGAGGGGCATTCCCGAGTTACTATGGCGACACCAAAGCTTTCTTAGACGAAGTTGAGGGCCTAATAAAGTGACAACCAGGAATGACGATCAATTCGATAATTTTGACCGCACGATGCGCGAACTAATCAGCGTCCCGCACAGCGAGATAAAGGCCGCTCTGGATGCGGAAAAAGCGGCAAAGAAACCGCGAGCCAAAGGAAAAGGGAGACGCCGTGACCGTAGAGACCAAAACGACAATCGAACCAAGTGACGTATCTACCGTGGAATTTGAGTGCATTCACTGCCACAGCATTACGTCATGGCCATTAGCCATTGCGAAGAATCCGCCGACCTCGTGTCCCTGTGAACAAAAGGGGCAATGGATGACGGTTGGCGGAGATACCTATCGCAACATTGTTAGCCTGATAGCTTTGCTTCAGCAATTCAGCAAAACGCAGAATGAACCATTCATTCTGCGTTTTGGCGTCAAGAACGGCGTTTCGGACCCCGCTTCGAGCGACGGGGATTAGAAAGGCTCCGCCGTTTGCAAGGCCGCATCCTCAGTCTTGCCAGTCAATTCGGCGTAGGTAAGCCGCTTGTCAGCGAACTGAGGCAGGGCCAGTGAGAACCTTTCTGCCGGAGTGATCGGGGTGCCATCTTCGTGCTTGCGATTGTTGTACCGGAAAACTTGCTCATCGACATAACGCTCAAGATGAAAAGGTTCCACAGCAACGTAGGTTCCCTTGAGGCCGCGCTTAAGCAGCGACCAGAAGTTTTCCATGCCGTTGACGTGAACCCGACCGCGCACATAGGTTTCAGTTTTGTTGACGAACTCATGCACGAAGCGCCATTGCATCCCCTGTTCGTAGGCTACGGCATCATCGGTGTAGACCTTGGTCCCATACTTCACTTGGTTGAGGATTTCCGATTGCAAGGTTTCGCGCTTCACGTTCGGCATGACCTTGGCGCGGACCTGTCGCGCAGTACGGTCAAGGATTCCCTGTACGACGGTCTTGCCAGATGCGCCGCCGCGTGCTTCGTATCGGACAGCGCGGTCTTTGTGCATGTTTTTTTTCTGGCCGCCGACGAAAGTCTCATCTACTTCCACTTCGCTTCCCTCGCCGCCGATCTTGGTCTTGGTTCCGAACTTCTTAGCATTCAGGGACAGACCAAAGCGAATGCGGTGCATCATAAACCATGCGGATTTTTGGGTTACGCCAATAGCGCTGGCAACTTCGTAAGAGCTGATCCCGTTCTTGCAATTCGACAGCAGCCAAACAGCAGTGAGCCACTTGTCGGCAGGGATCGGCGAATCTTCCATGACGGTCCCTACCTTGGCGGAGAACTGGCGCTTGGGATGTACGCTCTTGCACTGCCACTTGCGCTGATTCTTGAGGAATACAACGTCAGTGCGGCCACAGGCAGGGCAGGTCACTACGCCATCCGGCCATCGAAGCTGAATCATGTAGACCAGAACTTTATCGGGATTCGAGAAATGCAAGATCGCATCTTGCAAGGTCTTTGGTTGCTTGTGTTTGCCGTCCATGCAAGGAAGATAGCAAAATGCCGTTGATTTGTCAAGTATATTATTGCCGTTAGCAGGAAATTCCCCGCAAAATCCGGAGCCTAAAGGACTTAGATACTAAAATCCGCGAAACAAAGGACTTAGAGGCGCGATGGATCGGCTACTGCCGACCGTCACGGCCTCGACCATGATCGCGCAATTTCGACGGCGGCGCAAGGTCAGATGTCACACGCTACGATTGTGGCAAACTAATTCCATGCCCAGTCTTACTCTCGGCGACTTCGAACTCAGCATATTCTCGGATGGCACTTACCCGCTCGATGGCGGCGCATTTTTCGGCGTCGTTCCCAAGATCATGTGGTCGCGCAAAGTGGCGGCTGACGAAAAAAATTATGTGACGGCGGGACTGAACTCGCTGCTGATCCGCACCGGCAAACAAACCGTTTTGGTCGAGACTGGCATGGGCAATAAGCTCTCCGAGCGCATGGTCAAGTTTTATGGCCAGCCCGCGCAGCTTCTCGCGAATCTCGCTGCAGGCGGAGTCGCGCCCAAAGACGTCGACATCGTCATCAACACGCATCTGCATTTCGACCACTGCGGCTGGAACACCGTGCGTAAAGATGGGAAGATCGTGCCAACTTTTCCGCGCGCGAAATACTACGCGCCAGAAGGCGAGTGGCAATACGCGCGCCGCCCCAGTGAACGCGACGCCATCAGCTACATCCCCGACAACTACGACCCGCTCGTCCAAAGCGGACAGATGACGCTGCTCAAAGGCGGCGAAGAAATCGTGCTCGGCATCTCAGTAAAAACTTTTCCCGGGCACACCGCGCACATGCAAGCCGTGCTCGTCGAAAGCGGAGGCCTCACCGCCTGCTACATTTCCGATCTCATCCCCACCACCGCGCACATCGACCTCACCTGGGGCATGTCCTTCGACCTCTACCCGCTGCTGACCATCGAGAGCAAGAAGCAATACTACGCGAAGGCGATTCCGGAGAAATGGCTGACGGTCTTTACGCACGATGCGAAGGTGCCGTGGGCATATGTGGAAAAGGATGACCTGGGGAAGATGGTGGCGCGGGGAGTGTAGGTCGCGAGAGAGCTTACGGTTGCTTAATGGCAACACCTTTAGGGTCGACCGCGTCCTTGAGTTCTTGAGGCTGACTAACCGTGCAGTTTTCACTACGGTGGTACTGTTCCTCTGTGCCTACGTAGAAGCTCTCGGTAAACCGCGAGGGCAAGGAACCGTCCTGGGTCGCCTGAAATTCGCTGTGGTTGGCCCAAATCATTCCACCCTTATCCCAGCCGGTCTCCGGCAACTCTCGGAGAACATTACTACTGGAGTAGTAAAGGTATTCATCTTTCGCCCAGCCGCTTTCGACATTCGACGAAGTGTCCAGAACGCCGCTGGCTGGGATGCGGCAAATGAATTTGCCGTTCGACAGTTGAAGGGGAGCTGCCTTCTCGCCGTGGTTTATCTTCACCCAACCGACGTATCCTTCCGGAATAAGATACCTGGTGGGATGGCGAGATGTCGGGGCAGCTCCCATGGAGATCGCTGCTCCCATTGACAGACTGAACCACCACAGTCCGGTTACGAGGCACGTTGCGATCCCCAGGAACCGGATTCGTCCCCTCCCGCCCGTGCATAAAAGGATACCTGCAAGCGTTGGCCAGAAGAGGAGGAGGGAGAGGATTCGGATGGCCTTAATGCCGAGGTGTTGCGAGATATCTACGGAAACCCACGACAGGTGAAGAGCCAGCAGGGCACCTACCGCAAGAGCCGCACTTCCAATTCCAGCAAGGGTCGCATACCCTCGCGCGTTCGGCTCGCTCCGCAGAGAAGATGCTCTGATCAATTTCCACAGTGCTCTACACAGAAGAGCAAACCACGCCGCCAACAGGACCAAGACGACATAAAGGAACTTGCCACTTAGCACCATAGCCTAGCCTTCGCGGGCGAGGGCGCCCGCGCCACACAACCTGGCTTCGAAGAATTCTTCCACCCTCTCCAGAATCTCCAGCGCGCTCTTCGATTCATAGATCGCCTTGCGCAGCGCCGCTCCGCCGGGCACGCCGTGCGTGAACCAGGAGGCAAACTGCTTCATTTTCCCAACGGCATCCGGCAGTTCCTCTTCGATCAGCATCTGGAAGTAGGTGCGGATCATCTGGTAGCGGTCGGCCTCGCTGGGCTCGTCGTAGGGCTGGCTTATGAGTGCGTCAGCGGCTAAAGCCGATCCGGATCTCGCAACACTATCGGCACGACTGAAGTCGTGCCCTTCCCGACCGATCCCGTCGCAATACTGCTGAATCTGGCGGAAGATCCAGGGATTCGACGGTGCGGTGCGGCCGATCATCACCGCATCGCAGCCCGTCTGGGTGACCATGGCGCAGGCGTCTTCGGGCGTGCGGATATCGCCGTTGCCGATGACGGGAATGCTCACGGCGTCTTTCACTGCGGCAATCCATTCCCAACGCGCCTGTCCGCTATAGCCCTGCTCGCGGGTGCGAGCGTGCAACGCGACCGCCGCCAAACCGCACGATTCCGCCATGCGGGCCAGTTCCACGCAAACGATCTCGTCGTCACTCCAGCCGGCGCGAAACTTCACCGTGAAGGGAATCTTCACCGCGGCGCGCACGGCTTCGAAGATGCGGCCGATGGCCGGCAGATCACGCAGCAGCCCGGAGCCTCCGTTGCACTTCACGACTTTTTTTGCCGGACAGCCCAGGTTCAAGTCCACCAGGTCGAACCCCAGGCCTTCGACCATGTGCGCCGCTTCCGCCATCACTTGCGGATCGCTGCCAAAAAGCTGCGCCGAAATCGGATGCTCGTCTTCATAGAAGTGGAGATACCGCTTGGCTTTCTGATCTTTCTTACGGAGCACGCCGTCGGCCGAAGTGAACTCGGTCATGATCAGCCCGCAGCCGCCGAGGTTGCGGATGAAGCGGCGGAAGACCGTATCGGTGACGCCGGCCATGGGAGCCAGGACCGTAGCGGGGGCGGTGTTAATGTTGCCGATTGAAAGCTGCGCGGGGACTGGCTTCAGGAATGGCGCCTCGCGGGCGAGGGCGCCCGCGCCACACAAGCCTTGCGTCGCATTATCCCAGAACTTGTGCACGCTTCTATTCTACTTGGTCTTGCAAAGCGGAAGCCCCCGCCGATGGGCGAGGGCTGAATTCAAAGGTGTACCGGTGGTAATCCGCGCAAATCGGCGACCAGGCGTCAGCTCTTCGCCAGCTCGGTCTTTGTTGCGACCGCGGCTTCGGTCTTCGTTTCGGCTTTGGTTTCGGCTTTGGTTTCGGCTTTCGGCGCATTCTTGGCGTACTTGCGGCGGAAGCGCTCCACGCGTCCGGCGGTATCCATCAGCTTCTGCTTGCCGGTAAAGAAGGGATGGCAGGCGGAGCAGATTTCTACGCCGATGTCTCCCCTATGGGTGGAACGGGTGACGAACGCATTGCCGCATGCACAATGCACGCGCACTTCGTTATAAGCGGGATGAATGGCAGCTTTCATATGGGTTCAAACCTCGATCCGAGTCCTTAGATTCTACCGGAACGCCTCGGGATTCAGCAATGCGGAGCGGCCGGCAATGTTGAGGAAGCGAGCCAAACGCGCGATTATTGGGTCGCCAGGGACGCGGCCCTTCGCGCGGTCGCCCAGATCCTTCGCGGCGCAAAGAACGCTTGCTCAGGATGACACCCATCCTCAGAAGCGGAACTGGTACGAGGCTTTCACAAAGAATTGCCGACTGTCGTTGATATAGCCCTTGGATGTATAGAGCCCTGCCAGGCCCGCGGGATCTGGCATGAGCCCGTGGTCCAGGTTCTGCAGGTCGCTGTTATAGCCGACATAAATCGCAGTGCCTGGATGCACCAGGTAAGTGATCAGGAAATCGGCATTGAACTGCTTCTGCGTCGGCAGGTAGGTATATGGGTAAGGCGCATTGCCCGGCGTGTTCGCCAGGACTGAGTTGTACTGCAGAATCAGACGGAGCGAGAGTTGCGGAGTGAACTGCCAGTTCCACTTGCTGCGCACGATGTGGTTGTCGAAGATACCTTTCCCGACGCCGGGTGTCTGCGAGAGGGCAAGAAGATATGCGCTATCGGTGGCTCGCAAGCGTTCAAACAGATAAGTGTTTTCAATCTTCAGGGGCTTGAGTGGACGGAATGTCAGCGTCGCAGAGCCGGTGTCCAGGCGCGCCAGAAGAGCCTGCGGCGCCGCGTTCGCCGCGGGCACGAAGTTCACTCCGTCTCCCCAGAAGTAGCTCGCCCCTAATGTAGCCTTCGAAAAGTAGCCGGTTTGGAACGAAGCTCCGCTGCGGTGTTCGTGATAGTCCTGGTTCTGGGTTACGGATAAACCGAGAAAAGAGAAATCCTGTGGCCTCAGCCGCTCCCTTAATTCTTCATAAGGATACAAATAGATGAACGTTTGCCCGCGTCCCTGGATCGCCAGATAGGGCTGATAATCCGTATCCAGCCGGGTGCCTTCGTGATCGAACACGTAGCGCTGGTTCAACGAAGGTCCCCAGTCCACGATCCAGCCCTTCTTGGGACGGAAACGGTAGTCGATGGTCTGGTAGAGGCCGCGAATGTCCACGCGATTCACGAATCCGGGCACGGTCACGAATCCCGGACTGATGTCGTCGTAAACTCCCTCGTAGGAAAAGTGCAGTCCGTCGCGTTTCAAGTCCAGCTTGTCCGCGGGGCCGGCATAGTAGTTGCCCTTTCCGATGCTGCCGGAGTCGAAGGGAAACAGGTTGGTCTCGCAGTTGTTGCTCGAGTAGGTGGAGGAAAAGAAGTTGCCGGCCAAGTTACTTGAGCTCACCACGGCCTGCCCATCCAGGGTCCAGTTAGCGTTGAACTTCAGCCGCGTATCCACGCCGCCCACGCGGTTAAACTCGCCCGTCACTGGACACTCCCAGTCCGTGTATAGCGTTCCCACGCTCGACTCCTTGAACACATCCCGGCTCACCCGCGCAATGGTGAAGTAGGATCGAGTACCGGAGAGCGGAAAGTAATTCGCGACCGCTTGTCCGGGAGCGCGGTCATCGGTCGCCATCAAGCCCACCGAATATGGGCCTTCCTTCCCCGTCAGCCGGATTCCCGCCGAGGGGTCCTCGATATTGCGCGTGAAAAACAAATCCAGCGGCGTGCGGAAGTAGTCTTCGTTCTCCAGAAAGAACGGCCGCTTCTCCGGAAAATATACTTCGAATCTCTGATTCACCGTGATCTGCGGATCCTCCGACTCCACCTGGCTGAAGTCCGGATTCGCCGTCATATCCAACACAAAGTGGTCATGGATCACGAACTTCGCGTCCATGCCCGCCTGCCCCTGCGCCACCGAATGTTGAAAAAATGGATTGGCCGGATCGCGCGTGTCGAGCGCCCGGAAGCCCCGCATGATTCCGTAAGGAATCAGCTCAATGCTGCGCCCCGGCGAAATTCCTTCCAGCCCATACAGCGTCGCCGCCTGCCCCAGCCTGCCCGCCATTTTGTACGAAATCTGCGGCCAAAATGAATCCTCGTTCTTGCGGACGATTCCGCGATACAGAATGATTCCCCATTCCTGCTCTTTCGTCGCCGGAAAACGCAGGCTCTTGAATGGAATCGCCATCCACACCACAAAACCGCGACCGGTGACTTTGCCCCGCGAATCCCACACTGTATCGAATGAAGTATCCCAGTTACCGCCGGTCTCGGCGCGTGAAGCCTCGGTGTAGATCGCATCCCACTGTACGCCCAGCGGCGTTGTCTGAAACTCATAGGCGCGCCGCCGGTCATGAAAGGTATCGAACACGACTGCAACTTGATCGTCGTCTGCAATGTCTTCCCGGCGCGACATCCGCGCCCGCACTTTCTTCGGATCGTCGAAACATACAAACACGATGTACAGATTTTTCTGGTCGTAGCCCAGATAGGCCGCGGTCTCCTCCGAGACTTTCTCGCCATCGTGCGGATCGCGTTGCACGAAGCCTGTCACCTTCGCCATCTGCAGCGCTGTCTCACCCTGGGGCTGCATTCTCAGAAAGTCTTCGAGCGCCGGAGCGCGGGTCAAGCGCGGAATAGTCAGTGCCGGGGGCGCGAATGGTGGCTTCGGCACCGGCCGCGCTTCCCGATTCCTGGCCGGTTGCGGCAACTGCGCGGATGGCGGCGGATTTTGCGGGGACGTCGCAGGCTTTTGCCCGCTTGTATCTTGTGGCGCCAGAACCGTTCCCTGCGCCGTAGGCGCCGCTTGCGGCGCCGATGCGCCCCCTGCCAACTCCACGGCTCCAAGCAGCGTCAGCGCGGCCGACAGCAATCTCAGAAACCTTTTGAAGGGAAAAGCTCGAACTCGACGCGAACGCAAAGCGACCTCACATCTCCTCGTTTACGCCTCGCGAGGAAACCAGCAAGATACACCATGAGCGCATCTGCCAGAACAAGAAAAGCATCGTTTCGAGGTTTCCCGAACACGTTTATGACGGCGTTCACGGCGGGGCGGGAGCTGAAAAGGGAGCCGTGCGGACCTCCGCGCGGCGTGTCTGTGGCGCGCAAGATTAGACTTCAAAACAGCGAGCTCTGCCTTCGGTTCGGAGTGATTCCAAAATGATCGTACGCCAGCTGCGTCGCCACTCGCCCGCGTGGAGTGCGGTTCAAAAACCCAATCTGCATCAGGAACGGCTCGTAAATCTCTTCAATGGCGTCCGGTTCTTCGGCCAGCACCGCCGCCAGAGTATTCACGCCCACGGGGCCACCCTGATATTTCTCGATAATCGTCAGCAGCAACCGGCGGTCCACTTCGTCGAACCCGTATTTATCCACTTCCAGCATCTGTAGCGCTGCCTGCGCCGTGGGCAGATCAATCTTGCCCGCTCCGCGCACCTGCGCGTAGTCGCGCACCCGCCGCAGCAGCCGGTTCGCGATTCGCGGCGTTCCCCGCGACCGGCTCGCAATCTCAATCGCACCCGCGTCGTCGACTTCAACTCCCAAAATCTCCGCGGACCGCTCCACAATCACCCGCAAATCCTCCGGATTGTAAAACTCCAGCCTTAGCACGATCCCAAACCGCGACCGCAGCGGCGCGGAAATCAATCCCGCCCGCGTAGTCGCGCCGACAAACGTAAACGGCTTCACTTCCAGCGTGTGCGTCCGCGCCGAGGGTCCCTGCCCAATGATGATGTCCAGCTTGTAGTCCTCCAGCGCGGAATACAGCAGCTCTTCCAGCACCGGCTGCAGCCGGTGAATCTCATCGATGAACAGAACTTGCTTGTCCTGCATGTTGGTGATGATCGCCGTCAGGTCGCCCTTGATCTGCAGCAGCGGCGCGGCGGTCGGCTGGAAGTGGACGCCCAGCTCATTCGCAATAATGTTGGCCAGCGTCGTCTTCCCCAGCCCCGGAGGCCCGTACAGCAACACGTGATCCATGGCCTCGCCGCGCGAGCGTGCCGCCTCAATCGCCACCGCCAGATTCTCTTTAACTTTGGCCTGCCCGATGAACTCGCCGAGCCGCTGCGGCCGCAGCTTCAGCTCAAACGACGAATCGTCCTCGACCGGCGCAGCCGAAACCAGCCGGTCGGCGCTGTAATTCAGATTGGGATTGTTCCTGGCAGTGGCCACTGGCCGGATATTACCACGAACCATGTGGAGACAGCCGCCCACGAACCATGCCGGGACGGCCGCCTCGGCTGTCCGGCCAAGCGCAGCGAGGCCTACTTCCAGTCTTAACTATTTCGGATACCAGTCAAGCACCCGCACCTCAATCCCCGTCCCTTCCAGCGCTTTTTGAAACACGGCAAGATCAGATCCGCGATAGTGATACGGGATAACAACCTTCGGGTGGAAGGCTTTTACCGCGTCAGCAGCCTCTTCGGGTGGCATCGTGTAGGGCAGATTCATGCACACGAACGCCACATCGATGTTCTTTAGCGCGCGCATCTCAGGCACGCCCTCGGTGTCACCTGAAAAGTAGAATCGCTTGCCGCCATAGGTGAGGACGTAGCCATTGCCGCGTCCCTTGTCGTGAAATAGTTTTCCCGGGGCGGGGCCGCGCTTCAGGTTGTATGCGGGAATAGCCTCAATCGTCCATCCCCGCCAGTTCTTCATTTCTCCATTGGCAATAGGCTTGGCGCTGGTAACTGTTTGGACCACAGCGGGCGGAGCCAGGATGTCAGTTTCTACGTTGCTCGCTTCCTTAATCGCATCGGGATCCATGTGATCCCCATGAATGTCGGTAATCAGAATGAGGTCCGCTTTGGGAAGCCCCGAGAATTTCACAGGTTTGGCGGGATCCAGGTAGACGGTCTTTCCACCCGCCTCGATCAGCGTGCTGGCGTGATACAGAGGAGTGATTTTGACCGGCCCGGCCGATGTGGGAAAGACTTGCGTGTCGGCGGCACGTGCAAGCGGCGCAACAGCAATCAGAGAGCAGAGCAGAGTCGGCAGCAGTTTCATTGGTAACCTCGTGGACTCGATTTACATTGTGACACATTATGTGTCACCATCTCAACAAGCTTGACGATGTGCCACACAATGTGGCACAATTTGGACTTATGCGCTCCATGAATATCCGCCAGCTTCGCGATACTCGCCGCCTCAAGACCTGGCTGCGCGCGGGCAACACCGTGGAACTTCGGGAGCGCGACCGCGTCATTGCCCACATCGTTCCCGAGAAACCAGAGGAGAAGCCAGTGGAATGGCCCGACTTCGAGGCTCGCGCCAGGAAGATATTTGGCGACCGAGTTCTAACTGTCGTGGATGACTTGATTAAAGACCGGGGCCGTTTCTGACTGTCTACGCCGATACCAGTTTCCTCACATCGCTCTACGTGCTAGACGTGCATTCTCCCGCCGCGCGAGAGAGGATGAAAGAGAAACCCCACGTCTGGTTTACTCCTCTTCATTCTGCGGAATGCTCCCATGCTATCGCCAAACAGGTTTTCTATCGCAAGATTTCCCAGGCTGAGGCGGATGCCGTCTTCGACACATTGAAGCGCGACCGGGCCGACGGCTTATGGCTTGAGACGCCCATGCCCGAAAACGCGTTCGGGCTATGCGCCGATCTCGCCCGTCGACATGGGCCGAAGCTCGGTATGCGAACCCTCGATACACTGCACGTCGCCTGCGCCGTGGAACTTAAGGCGGAGCGATTCTGGACGTTCGACGAGCGGCAGGCAAAGCTGGCGAAGGCGCAAGGGATGAAAACGGCGTAGTGCTAGAGCTGCGACGCAGGTAAAACTTGGACTTCGTCTCCCTTCAAGAGGTCGCAGCCGCCACGCTGTCAACTTCTCTAAGATGGAGCTTGTAAGGAGCAAATTAAAAAGCGCGCTCCTCCCAATGCCTGGTGCGATGACACCGTCATTCTTCCTCTTCCTTCACCTCGCCCCGCGCCGCCTTCGCCTTCTCCACAATCTTCTCCTGCAGCGCCGCCGGCACCGCATCGTAATGATGCATCTCCATGTTGAAACTGCCGCGGCCTTGGGTCATTGACGTCAAATCCACGCCGTAGGTCAGCATCTCGGCCATGGGCACTTCGGCCTTCACAACGGTGTTGCCGCCCTTGTTGTCCATGCCCTGGATCCGTCCCCGCCGGCTGTTCAAGTCGCCCATGATCGAGCCCGCAAACTCGTCCGGCACGGTGATCTCAACCGACATCACCGGCTCCAGGATCGTGGGCTTCGCCTGCTCCATCGCTTTCCTGAAGGCGATGCGCCCCGCCATCTGGAACGACATGTCGTTCGAATC
>PKVW01000068.1:0-9685 GCA_003131585.1 Acidobacteriaceae bacterium | reverse complement strand
CCGCCGGTCTGCTTCTTGTGCCGGCCCTGGACATCGGCCTTGCCGCGGATCGTCTCCCGGTAAGGCACTTTGGGCGCTTTCAAAACTACTTCCGTGTGATACCGCTTCTTCAGCTTCGAAACCGTAACCTCGATATGCTGCTGCCCGGTTCCGGCGATGAGAAACTCCTGCGTCTGCGCATCGCGAAAGAAACGCAACATGGCGTCCTCTTCCATCAGTTTGTGGATCCCCGGCCCCAGCTTGTCCTCATCCGCGCGGCTCTTCGGCTCGATGGCAAACGTAATCGCCGGCTCCGGCAGCTTCACTCGCGGATACTGAATTGGGGCGGCTCTGTCTCCCAGCGTGTCGCCGGTCAGCGTATCTTTCAACTTCGGCACCGCTCCAATATCCCCCGCATGCAGCTCGGTCGCGGGCGCCGCCATCTTCCCCTGCATGATGGAAATATGCGCCAGCTTCTCCAGCCCTCCGCGGCTGAAGTTCTGCAGCGTGGCCTCGTTCTTTAGCACGCCGGAGAAAACCTTGAAATAGGAAATCCTCCCCGCAAACGCGTCTGACACCGTCTTGAACACATACAACGACACCGGCTCCGCGTCCGTCTCATGCCGCTTGGGGGCATCGCCATTTCCCGACACCCCCGCTTCCCCTTGCACCCACTCATGTTCCGAAGGCGCCGGAGTGTAGTCCACGATGAAGTCCATTACCCGGTCCGCGCCGACGTTCCCCAGTCCCGAGCTAAAGATCACCGGAAAAATCCTGTCCTCGCGTATCGCGTTATGCAGCGCCGGGATCAAATCTTCTTCGGGAATCGTTCCCTTCTCGAAGAACTCCTCCATCAGTTTGTCGTCGCCCTCCGCCACCAGTTCGACCAGTTGTTCGTGTGCTTCCTGCGCCTGCGCTCTCATATTGGCCGGGATCTCCGTCTCCTTGCCCTTGCCGCTCCCTCCCAGTTCGTACGTGTAGGCCTTCATGCGCACCAGGTCGACCACGCCGCTCAAATTCTTCTCGCTCCCGATCGGCAGCTCAATCGGAATCACATTCCGCCCGAACGCATGGATCAGCGACTCCAGCACGCGCTCCGCATTCGCCCGGTCGCGGTCCATGCGGTTCACCACAATCAGCCGCGGCGTCTTGTACTCTTCGCAATCGTTCCACACCCGCTGTGTCACTACTTCCACGCCGGCCACGCCGTCCACCACCACGATCGCCGCATCCACCACCGGCAGCACCAGCTTGGCCTCGTGGACAAACATGTTGAACCCGGGCGTATCGATCACGTTGATCTTCGTCTTGCCCCACTCCACGTATGCCGCGGATGCCGCAATCGACATTTTGCGCGCGATCTCTTCTTCGTCGTAATCGGTCACCGCCGAGCCGTCGTCCACGCGTCCCAGCCGCGGCGTCGCCCCGGCCGTGTACAGCATGGCCGACAGGAGCGAGGTCTTTCCCGCATGCCCGTGCCCCACGATCGCTACATTACGAATGTTTTCTCCGGAATAAACTTTCACGAATAGGCTCCTTACGCAGGCGTGGAAAGAGAGAAGGCCCAGAAGAGGATCAGTGCAGTATACAGGCCAGCCCGGCATCACCTGCCAAAACTTAGGATGCTACCACGCGGGAAGTGGGCGCCTCAACTTTCTCATCCGTACTCTCTCTCCTCCATCCATTCGCTATCGCGGAGTCGCCCAGCCGGTGTATCATCCCTCCGCATGCTGGGCCATCGCACCAACGAGCAGTGGATCGCGCAATATGCCACCAGCCACCAGCATCCGGTAAACAGGGCCTGTCATACCCTGGGGATCCCGACCATCCTGCTCTCGCTCCCACTTTTTCTCGGCAGCATCTTCTTTCATCATCTCTGGCTCTACGCGCTCGCTCTTTTCCTCGCCGGATGGGTTCTCCAATTCATCGGCCATGCCTTCGAGGGCAAGCCGCCGGAGTTCTTCCACGACTGGCGTTTCCTGTTCGTCGGCGTCCGCTGGTGGTGGGCCAAGATCCACGGCAAAGCCTGAAGCAGCTCTAGCAGGCGCAAGGAGAAGCGATGTTCCCTCAACTCGCCCGCTTCACCGACCTCGGCCTGCTCTTGCTCCGCCTTATGGTGGGACTGGTCTTCGTCAACAGCGGCTACAGCCATCTCAAAAATCCCGCCGCCCGTGCCAAAAGCATTCAAATGCCCAAGCCTTTCACCATCTTCCTCGGCATCGCCGAAGTCGCTGGAGGCCTGGGCGTGGCTTTCGGAGTCCTCACTCAACTCGCCGCTTTCGGTCTCATCCTCATCATGTTCGGCGCTATCGAGAAAAAGATTTTCGTCTGGCACACCGGCTTCTGGGGCGAGAAAGCCTCTGGCTGGCATTACGACCTGATGTTTGTCCTGATGAACCTGGTCATCGCCTTCACCAACGGCGGAGCCTACGCGCTGATGCGATAACTTCCGCCAATCTATTTTTCCCTCCCGCCCGTACTACTGCCGAGCGGCAGGTCAATTGAGGAAATATCTTCGGCGTTTCGAGTTGCTACGGAATGCAACCGCAAACTGGCGGGCGTGATCGGTTCCCAGGCAAAGCGCACGGTCAGCGTCTGTGCAGCCCGTGGTTGCTTTCGGCATCCGCAAGTTGGTAAGCTGCCAGCACGTCAGGTTCGCATGCATCGTTGGATCGCCAGATTTCTGTTGCTCGTCGCGTTCGCGGGCAACCTCGCTCCGCTAGCCCTGGCGGCCACCGCCGCGCCGCCGCATGCCTGCTGCGTCCGTAAGGCCGTTCATCCCTGCCACAATTCCCTGGCCGCAGAAACCGGGCAGCTTGTCATCCGCGCCTCCGACTGCTGCAACCACAATTGCGGCCGCGCTGTGATCCCAGTTCGATGGGCGCGCGCGCAGCCGCCGGTAGCCACTTCCTTCGCGCAAGATGTCGAGGCATACCTCCGCCAGTTAAGTCCAGCTTCCCCGAACACCGAGCTCTGCCGTTTCCAATCCACCCGCGCTCCTCCGCATTTCTCCATCGCCTGACATAAATCTCACTAGCAGCACCAACATCGGACTCAATATCTCATTGGAGATTCAATGCGTTTCACTCGCGTCATCCTGTTGACGCCGTTCCTGGCGCTGACTTTCGCCGCCTTCGCCTCCATCTTCGGATCGATTCGCGGCATTGTCCACGATCCTCAACACCGTCCCGTGGAAAACGCCATGATCATGCTGCGCTCGAAAACCTCGGACTGGGCTACAACCGCCAACACCGACGCTACCGGCCAATTCACGTTCAACGCAGTCGCCCTGGGCGAATACACCGTGACGATCGTCGCTCCGGGCTTCAATCAGGCCGCGGAGAATGTCCTCGTGAATTCCGGATCGCAGCCCATCCTCCATTTTTCTCTCAGCGTCGCCACTAACAAGGAAACTATCAACGTCTCCGGAGCGCCCAAAGCCATTCCCATTGATTCCGCCACGCCCACCACCCTGGTCAGCCGTCTCGATGTCGAACGCACCCCCGGCGCCGCCCGCACCAACAGCCTCGCCATGATTACCGATTACGTTCCCGGCGCCTATCTCGCTCACGACCAAATCCACATCCGCGGCGGACACCAAACCAGTTGGCTTATCGACGGCGTCCCCGTGCCCAATACCAACATCGCCTCCAACCTGGGCCCGCAATTCGATCCCAAGGACATTGACTATCTCGAGGTCGATCGCGGAAGCTACGGCGCCGAGTTCGGCGACCGCACCTACGGCGTCTTCAACGTCGTTCCCCGCACTGGCTTCGAGCGCAATCGGCAGGCCGAACTCGTCCTCAGCGCCGGGAACTTCTACCAGACCAATGACGCCCTCAGTTTCGGCAGCCATACCGAACGCTTCGCTTATTACGCCAGCGTCAACGCCAACCGCAGCAATCTCGGCATCCAGACGCCCGTTCCGCAGGTGGTTCATGACGCCGCCAACGGCTACGGCGGCTTCGGTTCCATGATCTTCAACGTCGATCCCTCCAACCAGCTGCGTTTTGTGACCTCGCTGCGCAAGGATTACTATCAAATTCCTTACGATCCTTTTCCCGGCGACACTGAAAACAATTTAGTAAATGGCCAACTCGCTGGACAGTACCCCAGTTTGGATCTTCGCGACGGCGACCACGAATCCGATGCCATCGTGAACTTTTCCTGGGTGCATACCTTCAGTTCAAAACTCCTGCTGACGGTCTCACCGTTCTTTCACCACAACAGCGCTGACTATGCCAGTTCGCCCAACGACTCTCCTGCCGCCACGACCCAGGATCGCAGTTCAGCCTACGAGGGCGGCCAGGTGAGTTTTAGCGCAAATCTACCGAAGAATAATCTGCAGATGGGCGTTTACAGTTTCTACCAGCAAGACAACGAGCTGTTGGGTGCGATCTTTAACCCTCCCGTCCAACCGCAATGTGTAACTCCCACTAATTTGACGGGGCTTTGCCAGAATGTGAATCCTCCTGACCGCGAACATCCCTCCGGCAGCCTGGAAGCATTCTTTATCGATGACAAATTCAAGCCCGTTCCCTGGCTGACGTTGACCGCCGGCATGCGGCCCACGCACTTCTCCGGCGGAGTTACTGAGAGCGCGATCAGTCCGCGCTTCGGCGCCGCCCTCAACATCCCCCATCTCAACTGGACCTTCCGCGCTTTCTACGGGCACTACTACCAAGCCCCGCCGTTGATTACCGCCTCGGGCCCGCTAATCCAATTCGCGAACGCCAGCAACCTGGGATTCATCCAGCTCAACGGCGAGCGCGACGAAGAACATCAGTTCGGAGTAACCATTCCTTTCCATGGATGGATTTTCGACGCCGACAACTTTCGCACCAACGTCGTGAATTTCTTCGACCACAACAATATCGGCGAGTCCAACCTTTTCTTTCCCATCACCATTGCCCAGGCGGTCATCCGCGGATGGGAAGCCATGCTGCGCTCGCCCCGCATCGCGCATCGCGGCCAAATCCATGTAGCCTATTCCAATCAAATTGCCGAAGCCGGCGGAGCCATCACCGGCGGCCTCACCAATTTTTCTTCCTTGCCGTTCGGCCCCCTGGACCACGATCAGCGCAATACCTTGAACGCCGGCGGCGACGTCAGTCTCCCCTGGCGTGCCTATGCCTCCACCAACGTCTACTACGGCTCCGGCTTCAGCAACGCGTTCCCCGGCCATCCTTACCCCGGCAACTATCTGCCGCAACATGCGACCTTCGATTTTTCTCTCGGCAAAGATTTTGGCGAGCGCTTCTCCGCCTCGCTGAACGCCATGAACGTGGCCAACCGCCGCGTAGAACTCGATAACAGCGTCACCTTCGGCGGCTTCCACTGGAACAATCCGCGCGAAGTCTATGTTGAACTTCGCTATCGCTTCCACTACTGATGTCGGCGACAATGAAGTCCGGAACAAGGATCTGCGAAACAAAGATCTGCGGGACAAGGATCTGCGAAACCAGGATCTGCGGAACTAAAGATCGGAGATAATAGAGAAAACTGAATATGACCCACAAATGTAATTCATTTTCGTCACGTCTTGCACTGTTCAGCCTGTGCGGCTTGCTCGCTTTTTCCGCCGCCTGCAACCGCGGACCCTCGCAGCCCGGCCCCGCGAACGCTCAACCTGCTGCCAAGCGCTATCCCTTTAAGGGAAAAGTCATTTCCGTAGACAAACAGGCGGGAACCGCCAACATCGGCAACGAACCCATAGCCGGCTTCATGGACGAGATGATTATGCCGTACACCCTCAAGCCCGCTTCCACGCTCGATCAGCTTCAGCCCGGTGACTCGATCTCCGCTGATGTTGTCGTCGCGCCTGACAAGTACTGGCTGGAGAACGTCAAAGTCACCGCGCACTCGCAGGTTTCCCCCGACAAGCCCACGGCAACCGTACACATTCCCGCTCCCGGCGACGAGGTTCCGAACTTCAAGCTCGTCAACCAGAACGGCAAGCGCGTCTGGCTGCATCAATATCGCGGCCAGACTCTGCTTCTCACTCTCATCTACACGCGCTGCCCTTTTCCCGATTTCTGCCCGCGCGTCAGCCACGAGTTCGCCGCGATTGACCGCCAGCTCCGCGCCGATCCCGCCCGCTACGGCAAGACTCACCTGCTGAGCATTAGCTTCGACCCAGCTCACGACACGCCCAAGATTCTGCGCGCATACGGCTTCTCCTGCGCCGGAAGCAAAGATCCCGCGCTCTTCGCGCACTGGGAATTCTCCGCGATTCCGCCCACGGAGTTTCCTGAATTCGCCGACTATTTCGCTCTGACCTACAAAGAGGAAGGCGGACTGATTACCCACTCCCTCAGCACCGCAGTCATCTCTCCCGATGGAAAGATTTTCAAGTGGTATCACGGCGCAGACTGGCAGGCATCCGACCTGCTGCAGGATATCGTCGCAGCCGCGCATCCTGTCAGTTGACACCGTGTGAAAGAGTGAAGAGGTAAAAGTGAACAGGTAAAATAGGAGAAGCGATGCGGTATGTTCTGATTCTGTTAGCGGCTCTGGGGATTATCGTTTCCGCTCTCGCCCTGCGCGAGCATTACCGCACCGAGGGCGACTCGCCCTGCAGCATCAACGAACGCTGGGATTGCGGCATCGTCAATAAAAGCCCTTACGCGATGCTGGCGGGCATTCCGGTCGCCGCCCTCGGCATTGCCGGATATCTGCTCATGAGCGCCCTCGCTTGGCGCCGCGCTTATCGCTTCCTGCTGGCGGCAGCCCTCGCCGGCTTGGCGTTTTCCCTCTACCTCGCCCGCATCGAGGCGCGTGTTCTCGGAGTGTGGTGCGTCTACTGCGTCATCTCGCTTGGAGATGTCTCGCTCATCGCTTTGCTGGCGTTGGGAACTACGGTTGCCTCGCTATTTCGCAAATCATCCTTCGCTCCCAATCCTTGATCCGGAGTGCGCGCGCGCCGCAAGAATTGACTCACACCGCAATTCGCCCTAAGATGGGCCGGTCCCCGTTTCCCCAAGAGCGTGGACCAGGGGCCCGCTCCCTCCATGATCGGCCAGACCGTCTCTCACTACCGCATCCTCGAACTGCTCGGTGGCGGAGGGATGGGTGTGGTTTATAAAGCCGAAGACACCCAACTCGGCCGCTTCGTCGCTCTGAAGTTTCTCCCCGACGATTCTTCCCAGGATCCCCAAGCTCTCGAACGCTTCCGCCGCGAAGCCCGGGCCGCTTCGTCACTGAACCATCCCAACATTTGCACCGTCCACGAGATTGGCCAGCACGACGGCCAGCTCTTCATCGTGATGGAGTGCCTCAGCGGCCAGACCTTGAAGCACTTGATTCAGGGAAGCCCGGTGGAGATCGATCCTCTGCTCACCCTGTCGATCGAAGTCGCCGACGCCCTCGATGCCGCCCACAACAAGGGAATCGTCCACCGCGACATCAAGCCCGCCAACATCTTCGTTACCGACCGGGGCAACGCCAAAATTCTCGATTTCGGACTGGCGAAAATCTCTCGCGCGGCCAGCTCGATCAGCGGCGACTCGCAAACCAGGGCCGACGCCGCTAGCCTCGATCTCACCAGCCCCGGCACCGCGGTCGGCACGATGGCCTATATGTCGCCGGAACAATTGCGCGGCAAGGAGCTCGACGGACGCACCGATCTCTTTTCCTTCGGCGTCGTGCTCTACGAAATGGCCACCGGCATCCTCCCTTTCCGCGGGGAAACCTCAGCCGTCATCACCGAAGCCATTCTCAATCGTCACCCCACCGCCGCCATCCGCCTGAATCCTGAACTTCCTTCCAAGCTCGAGGAAATCATCAACAAGGCTCTCGAAAAAGACCGGGACATGCGGTGTCAGACGGCGGCCGAACTGCGTGCCGACCTCAAGCGCTTCAGGCGCTCCACCGATTCCTCGCGTGCCTCTGTCGTCGCAGAACCAGAGCAGCCTTCATCCTCGACGAGCGCAGCCGCTTTCGCACCCGAGCCGGCTCCGCGCAAGAAGTCTCCCGCCGCGCTGATTTTCGCCCTTGGCCTGCTCCTGGCCGCTGGCGCCGGCTTGTACGCGGGTAAAAGATTCTTCGCCTCCGCGCCGGCAGAGCCTCCCGTCTACCGTCAGCTCACCTTCCGCCGCGGCAGCATCCGCGCCGCCCGCTTTGCCCCTGACGGCCAAACTATCCTGTACAGTGCCGCCTGGCAGGGAAATCCCGTCGACGTATTCACGGCACGCCCGGAAGCCCCTGAATCGCGCTCCATGGGCCTCAGCCGCACCCAGCTCATGTCGATCTCTGCCACATCCGAAATGGCGGTTTTACTGAACAGTAAAGCTGTTGGCGCCTGGGTAAGCATGGGCACGCTGGCGCGCGCCCCGTTATCCGGAGGAGCGCCGCGCGAAATGCTGGAGCAGGTTCAGTGGGCCGACTGGGCCCCCGACGGCAGCACTCTGGCCGTGGTGCGCGATATGGGCGGCCGCAACCGCTTGGAATTTCCCATCGGAAAACCACTCTATCAGACCGGAGGCTGGATCGGCCATCCTCGCGTGTCGCCGAAAGGAGTCCTCATCGCATTTGCCGATCATCCACTTCAGGGCGACGATAGCGGCTCGCTCGCAGTCGTCGATCTCGCGGGGAATAAAAAACTTCTTTCCGGCCAGTTCTTCACCATACAAGGTCTTGCGTGGGCTCCCGATGGCAAAGAGATTTGGTTCACGGCCAGCAAGTCGGGCACGGATCGAACTCTCTATGCCACATCGCTCGATGGCAAGCAGCGCATCGTGGCCCGCCTGCCCGGAGCACTCATGCTGCTGGATATCGCCAAGGATGGACGTGTTCTCCTGGTTCGCGCCACTTGGCGCCGTGAATTGCTCGGGGTCTTTGCCGACGAGGCTAAGCAGCATGAACTCTCCTGGCTCGACTACACCTATCCTTCCGATCTCTCAGCCGACGGCAAGACTTTGCTGTTTGACGAGGAAGGCGGTGGCGGCGCCCTGGATTACTCCAAGTCCGGCGGCTTGACTTACGCGGTCTACATTCGCAAGACGGATGGCTCCCCCGCAGTCCTGCTCGGCGAAGGCGGAGCCGTGGCGTTGTCGCCCGATGGCAAGTGGGCCATCGCCCAAACTCAGGAATCACCCTCCCAGTTCAAGCTCTTGCGTACTGGCCCCGGTGAACCTAAAGACCTCACCAAAGACAATGTCAATCACAGTTGGGCGCACTGGTTCCCAGACGGCAAACGTATCCTGTTCGCCGCCGACGAGCCGGGTAAAGGAGTTCGCTTCTACGTCTACGATCTCGCCTCGGGCAAAAGCCAGGTGATCTCCCAGGAAGGCGTCAACGGGACCGCCTTCGCCCTCTCTCCTGACTCTCAGCAGATCGCCGCCATCGGCCCCGATCAGAAGGGATATTTGTATCCCGTCGCCGGTGGCGACCCTCACCTCATCCCCGGCCTCAATCAAGGAGAGCAGCCCATCACTTGGAGCGGCGACGGTCGCTCTCTTTACATCTATCAACCGGGCGAGCTGCCCGCACGCGTCTACCGCCTCGACATGCAAACCGGACAGCGCACTCTCTGGAAAGAACTCATGCCCTCCGATCCCGCCGGCGTCGAAAATATCGGCCCCATCCTCATGACCCCCGACGCCAAGACCTGCGTCTTCGGCTACCACAGAATGCTGGCGGATTTATATCTGGTGGAAGGCCTGAAATAATCGCCGCTGGATTTTGTAGCGCCGCCGTCTCGGCGGCT
>PKVW01000011.1 GCA_003131585.1 Acidobacteriaceae bacterium | reverse complement strand
CGCGCGCCTTTTGCTTTTCAGGGTGTCCGCCTGTTTTCCCAGTCAGCTCCAAGCAGGAAAGGATTGGAGATAGGAGAATCGTGGCTCGATCCTGCGCCGCTAGGCAAGAGATTGCGCTGCTCTTGGAAGCAATCCCGCGTCAGTGGGGACCGATGGTGAACATCCCCTGTCCGCTGCATCCCCCGCCCGTCAGGGTCCAGTCGCCGGAGATGGTATTTCCCGTCACATTCCCGTTTGTTAAGCTGAGGACGTTGCCGCTCGTGCTGCCGGTGATGGTCATTCCAAATGTGCCCATGACGCTGCCGTTGGAGTTGCCACTCAGAGTGAACGAACCGGTTTCTGTCGTTGTTTCCGAGGCGAAGCAAGGGGCGGTCGACGTAAACATGAAACTGCTGACATTGACCGTGCTGCCGCTACCCTGCGTAAAAGTCGTTGAAAAACTGTAGGTAGTCGTTCCATCTGTACTATTTGTCAGAGTAGCGCTCCAGTTTCCGTTAATGTTGCCGGAACCCGGCCCGTTGCCGCTGCCGCACCCCGACATGGTCAGCCCCAGCGCCAAGAGAATAATCATCCCAATCTGTTTGTGCACATACCCTCCTGATCAGCGAGAATCCTAGCAGGAGTGAACCCCGAAATCTCTTTTAAGTTGCCCGGAAGAAGAAAGAAAGATGAAGGAAAAAGGGCCCGGGATGCTGCAACCGGGTCCATTTCAAGGTGAGGCTGGGCTCCGCCTTTTCATCCCCGTACCTGTCCACTACAATCGGGATTCAGTTGGGCATCCATGGCACTGATGGAGTCGGAAGCGATCGTGCTGCGCACGTATCCGCTGCGCGAGGCCGATTTGCTGGTCACGCTGTTTACGCGGGCGGAAGGCAAAGTGCGCGGAGTGGCGCGGTCGGCGAAGAAGTCGAAGCGGCGCTTTGGCGGCGCACTGGAGCCGCTGACTTATGTGCGGGCGTTTTACGACCTCCGCGAGCGGCAGGAGTTGGCGCGGTTGGATGCATGTGAAGTGCTGGAGTCTCCGCTGGCCACCGAAGTCAGCTATGCACGCGCGGTGGCGCTGGCGCATGTGGCCGAGTTGCTGGATGAGTTGCTGCCCGACCGCGAGGCTAATGACGCCATTTTCCGGCTCACGCTTTCGGTGCTGCATGCTGCGCAAGGCTCCGATATATGGATGCCGGTCACGTACTTCGAATTGTGGCTGACGCGGCTGGTTGGCTTCCTGCCCGAGTTGACGGAGTGCATCGTCTGCGGTCGAAGTCTGAACGGCAGCCGGGCCTACTTCCACGCGCTGGCCGATGGCCTGATGTGCCCCGAGGATAAGCGGCTTGCGTCTTCCGAGATATCGAGTGAGTCGCGGGCGCTGGCGGCGCAGATGTTTCGCGTTCCGGTGGAGCGTTTCGCCGGGACGCCGTGGCCCAAGGCGCAGGGAGCCGACCTGCGGAAGTTTCTGATCCAAGCCTTGCAGCGCCATATCGAGAAGAAGCTGGTCACAGCGGTGATGCTGGAGAAGGGCGGGTTCTAACTTGCCTTCCCCATTTGTCCGTCATCATCTGACTCCGTGGCGCTGGCCGCGATGACCGCGGTTTCTCTGCGCTATTTCTTTGCGGCGCCTACGGCGTTTCTCGCAGCCGCGCTGCTGATCTTTGCGCTGGCGTGGCTGAAGCTGCCGGCGTCTGCTAGCTGACGGTTCGCGCCGCTTCCGTTACAATCAATGGTTAATCTTCATGTTCCCGAACAAGCCTGTGAATCCATCCAAGCCCAATTCGCTGACGTTTCAGGAACTCATCCTGCGGCTGCAGGCGTTTTGGGCGGAGCGCGGGTGCGTGCTGCAGCAGCCCTATGACGTCGAGGTGGGCGCGGGGACCATGGCGCCGGAGACGTTTCTGCGCGTGCTGGGGCCGAAGCCCTACAAGGTGGCGTATGTGCAGCCGTCGCGGCGTCCGGCGGACGGACGGTATGGGGAGAATCCCAACCGGCTGTTCAAGCACATGCAGTTGCAGGTGATCCTGAAACCTCCGCCGGAGAATGTGCAGGAGTTGTACCTGGAGTCTCTCCGGGCGATTGGGATTGATCTGCGTCAGCACGACATCAAGTTTGAAGAAGACAACTGGGAGGCTCCGACGCTCAGCGCGTGGGGCGTGGGTTGGCAGGTGATGCTCGATGGACTGGAGATCACGCAGTTTACTTATTTCCAGCAGTGCGGCGGCGTGGACTTGTTTCCGATTTCCGTCGAACTGACGTATGGCCTCGAGCGCATCGGCGCGTTTCTGCAGGATGTGGATTCGATTTATGACATCGTGTGGGCGCGTGATCCATCGATTGACGGAAAAACGACCGGGCGCGAGATAAGTTATGGCGACGTCCGGCTGGCGGATGAACTGCAGTTCTCCGTTTACAACTTTGAAATGGCGGACGTGGAGAAGACTTGGACGCACTTCGAGCTTTGTGAGGCGGAGTGCAAAGGGTTGCTGGAAGAGTTTGCGGCGCTGACCAAAGATCAAAATTCCCGCCCGGTCTCTCCCAAGAACGGAGAGACAAGGACGGGACATCCTGAATTTGTTCGAGAGAAGTCGCGATTCCCGCTTTTGGCTGCTTACGATCTTTGTTTGAAGTGTTCGCACTGTTTCAACATTCTCGATGCGCGGGGAGCGATTTCGGTAACAGAGCGCGTGGGCGTAATCGCGCGCGTGCGGGCGTTGGCGGTGGGCATCGCGAAAGCCTGGGTGGATCAACAGAAGAGCGAAACGGCCGCGACGGGTGACAAGTCCGACGAGGAAGAACCTGTTCGCGAGAAGAAGACGACGAAGAAGGAGATGTTGTCGCCCGTGGGATCGTGATTTGTAGCGCCGCCGTCTCGGCGG
>PKVW01000009.1 GCA_003131585.1 Acidobacteriaceae bacterium | reverse complement strand
GCCAGACAGGACAAAGCCAGACTGCGCAGACGCCGACTGGGGAGGGTCAGGCTAAGGACTCGACTACGACGAAAGTCGCCGATGTGCCAGGGAATGCGGCAGGAGCGTCGCCTGGCGCAAACGCCTCCGCGGCGCAGCTACAGCCGAATGCGCCAGTGGCCCAAGCAGCCACGCCGCAGCTTAGCCCGGTCACGCCGGTGCGCAGTTCTGTGCCCCGGCCTACAGTTTCGGCGGGGGGAAACTCGGGCATTCCGTCGAGCCTGAAATCGCAGATGGCTTCCATGACTCCGGAATCCAGCGGGGCCAAGCCGGTTGAGGCCGCAATGTCGTCGATTGAGCCGGTAAATTTGCCGGAGTCCGTGGCGCGCGAACTGCTGGCTCAACCCGTCGATCCCGAATACCCGGCAGCGGCAAGGGCGAGCGGACAGCGGGGCAGCGTGGTTCTGCAGGTGCTCATCGGGCGCGATGGCGCGGTTCAGGAAGCAAAATTCCTGCAAGGATCGCTGGTATTTGCGCGGGCTGCCATCGACGCCGTAAAGCGGTGGCGCTTCAAGCCTTATTCCTTGAATGGCCGCGCCGTATCGGTGCAAAGCGTGCTCACGCTGAACTTCAAACCGTAGCGGCATGGTGACGAAACCGAAGCTGCGTCGTCTTAATCTCTGTGGAAGCCGCGAAGTTGGGTGTCTCCGGGAGACAGTTTCAGCGTTAAAGTCGCCAGGAACGCCCGAATTCCCGCGAGGTTACCGGAGGGGTACGAATAAGGGCAGCCAGGAGACAAGAATCGGCATCTACCAGATATAATGAGGCAAGTCCCTCAGAAAGTGGCTCCTTTCCAGAAAACGAAGAATCCGATGTCCATGAAAACTAAAGCTGCGATTCTGGTTTCGTCTTTTGCCGTGCTGATGTTTGTCGTAGTCGGTTCCCTTGGGGGGGTGCATGCCTCCTCGAACGACGGCTCCTACCGGCAGATGCAAGTTTATAGCGAGGTACTGTCACGCGTGCAAAGTGAGTACGTGGAGGATCCGAACATTCCCAAGGTGACGGATGGCGCGCTCCACGGTCTGGTGGAGTCCCTGGATGCGAACTCCAGCTACCTGACGGCCGCGGCCTATAAGGCCTACAAGGCCCACAAGTCGGAGGCCAAGGGCGAGATCGGGGCGACCGTCTCGAAACGCTTTGGATATGCGGCAGTGATTTCGGTACTGCCGGGGTCGCCCGCGGAGAAGGCAGGGATTGAGGCGACAGACATCTTCGAATCGATCGAAGGCCAGAGCACGCGGGACATGTCGCTGCCGGAGATTCGCAGCGCGCTGGCCGGGCAGCCCGGCTCGACAGTGAATGTTTCGGCGGTGCGGGCGCGCAGGGCGGAACCGCAGAAAATGGCGATCGCGCGCGATGTGGTGAGCATTCCGCCAGTCTCCGACAAGATGCTGGAAGACGGCATCGGCTACGTGAAAGTGGACGCTCTGACCAAGGGCAAGGCGCAGGAGATTGCCGGGAAGATCAAGTCGCTGGAAAAATCGGGAGCGAAGAAGCTGGTCCTGGATTTGCGGAACACATCTGAAGGCGAAGAAAGCGAGGGCGTTGCCACCGCTAATCTTTTCCTGAACCACGGTACGATCACATATCTGCAAGGACAGAAGTTCCCGCGACAGGCGTTCAATGCGGATCCGGCGAAGGCGGTGACTTCGCTTCCGGTCGCCGTGCTGGTGAACAAGGGGACGGCCGGAGCGGCTGAGATTGTGGCGGCGGCGATCCTGGAGAATGCCCGCGGCGACGTAGTGGGCGACAAGACCTTCGGCGACGGATCGGTGCAGAAAACGATCGATCTGCCTGACGGCGGGGCGCTGATTCTCTCCGTGGCGAAGTACTATTCGCCCAGCGGGAAAGCGATTCAGGAAACCGCGGTAACGCCCAACGTGCTGGTGGCCGACGAAGCGGACAACGCGATCTTCGAGGATGAAGAACAGGAACCTGCCGCCGCGGAACCCGAGGCTAAACCAAAGAGCACGCAGGACGATCAGTTGCACAAGGCCGTCGAGGTGCTGAAGACCCGGACGAGCTAGCCGCTGTTTTTGCATCGGGATTTTGTCGCGCACCCCGCGGTGCGCGATTTCTTTTGCGCCCGCACCTTCCTTGCACCGCACGAACCACCCCTCGACCTGCGATCTGCACTTGCAACTATCGGGGCGGCGGACGCCCTGCTATCCTGAACATATCTCGCCATGAAGCCGCTCTATGAAGATCTTCCGCCGGTGGAGATTGCCGGGCGGAAGTCCGTGGGCCGCGTGCTGTTTGGCCTGCTGGTGCTGGTTTCCGCCCTGGTGGGAGCGACCGCGGGACTGCTGCTGGTCTATACCACCGATTTGCCGCAGGTGGAGGCCCTCGAAGCGTACCGCCCCAGTTCGATTACGGAGTTGTTTGACGACCATGGGCGCGTGATTGGATCGTTCGCGCTGCAGCGGCGGGTAGTGGCGGGCTACGATGATTTTGCCCCGGTCCTGCGGGATGCGCTGATCTCCATTGAAGACAAGGACTTTTACCGGCATTCCGGAATCAACTTCTGGCGCATTGTGGGGGCGGCGTACCGCGACATCGCGTCAGGCGGCAAGGTCCAGGGCGCATCGACGCTGACCATGCAGTTGGCGCGAAACCTGTTTCTTTCCCCCGACCGCTCGTTCCATCGCAAGGTGCAGGAGGCGATGCTCGCGATTCAGATCGAGCGGCGCTTCACCAAGCCGCAAATCTTTACGCTGTATGCCAATCAGATTTTTCTGGGGCACGGAGTATACGGGTTCGAGGCGGCGTCGGAATTCTACTTTGGCAAGCCGGCGCGAAAGCTTACGCTCGCCGAAGCCGCATTGTTATCCGGTCTGCCCAAAGGCCCAGGAATCTATTCGCCGATCAATCATCCCGATCGGGCGATGAAGCGCCGGAACCTGGTGATCAACGCCATGCTCGAAGACGGACGGATCACGACGGCTCAGGCGGCGGACGCGCGGTCGGCGCCGGTGGCATTGCATCTGCTACACGATCCCAACTCGCTGGCGCCTTACTTCGTGGAGGAGATACGACGATACCTGGAAAACAAGTATGGGACCGACCAGGTGCATGAAGGCGGGTTGAAGGTCTATACCTCGCTTGACGTCGATCTGCAAGAGGCCGCGAACCAGGCGGTGCTGGATGGCCTGGCGGCATACGAACGGCGTCATGGATGGAAGGGGCATCTGGAGAACGTGCTGGCGGAAGAAAGCGTGATCGACAAGTACGAGCACCCTGATTGGGATGACGAACCGGAAGTGAACGGATACGTACACGCGCTGGTGACTTCGTCTGGGGTTGGGATTGCTACGCTGAAGTTCGGGCGCTATGCGGCGGCTCTAGGACAGGCGGACGTGGCCTGGACGCAGGGCAAGATACAGAATCTGTTGCACGCGGGAGACATCTGCTACGTAAGAATACTGGCGCTGAACGCCAATGGAGCGGCGGGCGTGAGCCTGGAGCAGGATTCCGGCGCGCAGGGAGCGCTGATGGCGATTGACAATGCCACGGGCGGCATCAAGGCGATGGTGGGCGGAAGGGATTTCAGCGAATCGAAATTCGACCGCGCAACCCAGGCGTTGCGGCAGGTCGGATCGTCGTTCAAGCCCTATGTTTACACCGCGGTGATTGACCGGGGCGGAAGCCCGGACGACACGATTCTGGATGAGCCGGTAACTTTCGAGACCGGCTCCGGGCCTTACTCGCCGCATAATTATGACGAACAATTCGAGGGGATCATCACGTTGCGGCGCGCTCTGGCGCAGTCGCGGAATATTCCGGCGCTGAAGCTGGCCAGCAAGGTCGGGATCAAGAGTGTGATCGAGTACGCGGAGCGCTTCGGCATTACAGCCAGGTTGCCGCCCTATTTGCCGGTGGCGCTGGGCTCGGCAGAGATCACGTTGATGGAACAGACTTCGGCGTACAGCGTATTTCCGAACGATGGCGTGCGTGTCACACCTCGCTACATCACGAAGGTGACCGACTACGAGGGGCGGGTACTGGAAGAAGACTATCCAGATGTGAAGGATGTGATCAGCGCGCGAACCGCGCGAATCATGACCGCGATGCTGCGCGAGGTGGTGCTGCACGGGACGGCAGTGGCGGCAGCGAAGATGCCCTTCCCAGTTGCGGGAAAAACGGGCACGACCAACGATTTCACGGACGCCTGGTTTGTAGGATTCTCGCCGGCCATGACTTGCGGCGTGTGGGTGGGATTCGACGAAAAGAAAACGCTGGGAGCCAGGGAAACGGGAGCGCACACGGCCCTGCCGATTTGGATGAACTTCATGAATACAGCCATGGCGGGGAAAGATCCGGGGCAGTTCCAGCCGCCGGACATGCCAGCGCCCGTTGTGCAGAAAGTGGATACGCCAGATACGTCGCCGGGTGCGGATGAGATGCACTAATGATCCGTGTGGCGCGAGCGTACTCGCCCGCGCTAAAGTGAAGGCAAGGCTGCGGAAAACCTCGCAAATCGGTGGAAGTACCGTGGAAGAGCGGCGCTNNCGTAAAGCTTCCAAAATCAGTGTGGGCTTTAGCCTCAGTGGTCGCATTTTGCGTCCACGCCGAGTTTTTCCGCAGCCTGCCAGGGGCGCTCGACAATATGCCCATCCAAATATCCTGTGACATCTGACCTTGTCATCCACAGCCCCAAGAGCCGATCATGGTCGCGGAGGCAGTATGGCGAGCTCGACTGGCGACTAGCTAAGTCTTTTGTTGTCAATATTTTGCCCGTAACTTGTTGCAGCTCTAAGATTTTTCACAATTTTCTCCGCAACCTGATGATTCCAATAGACCGGGGGGGAGGGGGTATACCCCCAGTAACAAAAAGGTAAATAGCCTCTTTCCCAAACCGGGAAGGCCGCAAAGTCCGTGTGGAGCGACACTTCCTTCCGCTACTATAAGAATCGTTGCCGGGTGATCGGCGAGACATCGGCTCGTTCCTGACTCGTGAAACTAGACTCTCTGCCGTCTTATGAAGCCTCTGCTACGCTTTGCGATGCTGGCGCTGGTGCTGGTGGTTGTGGCATTGGTGTCGGCACTGACGGCGATGAGATTTGCCATTCACGGTCAGGTAGTCGAGGTGCCCGCGATGGTTGGGCTGACACCTTCGGACGCGGAACGCTCCGTTGCCGGGCTGGGGTTGCAGATTGAAGTGGAGCGGCAATATTACAGCCCGCACATTCCTGAGGGACGGATCATGACCCAGTTGCCGCCGCCGGGGACGAAGGTGCGGCGGGGATGGCAGGTGCGCGTGGCGCAGAGTCTGGGGCCGCAGCGTGTGGTGATTCCAGACGTAACGAAGCAAAGCGAGCGCGCAGCCGAATGGAACATCCGGCGGCGCGGGCTGGAAGTGGCTTCGACGGCGGAGATGCAGTTGCCGGGAATCCCTGCCGATCAGGTGCTGGCGCAGAGTCCGCCGGCAAACGCGAACCAGGTGGCGGCGCCGAGAACCAGCCTGCTGATGACGGTAGCGGCCGATACGCCGGCGTATGTGATGCCGAGTTTTGTGGGGCAGCCGCTGGGCAGTGCGAGCCGCACGCTGCAGGATGCGGGCTTCAAACTGGGGAACGTGAGCATGTCGCCGCCTTCGGCGAGCGCGGCGTCGCCGAGTACCGCTTCGTCCGTGTCTGCCGCACCGCCTCAACCGTCGCCGGCAAGCACGATCGTCGTGCAGACGCCGCCTGCTGGGCAGAAAGTTCTGGCGGGGGCGATGGTGAACTTCGAAGTGAAGTAAGAGGCGAACTGGGGCCGGTTCGCTCCGATCCGGACAAGCCCCAGCCAGAGTTGGATTTTTTAGAAAGTTAGATTTTCTCCAGGATCGCGGCGAAGAAGCCGTCGCACGGATGAATGCCGGGCAGCGTGCGCAGGTAGGGGCCGCGAGTGAGCGAAGAGGGGTCCGGCCAGATTAGTTCGCCTTCCCGTTGAAGCCGCTCAAGCTCAGTGCGGCAGTCGATTACGCGGAAGGATAAGCCTTCCGTCAGACAGCGCTCGATGACTTCTTCGTTTTCTTCCCTTTCTAAAGAGCAGGTGGAGTAGATTGCGCGGCCTCCGCCAGCAACCTGAGCCATCGCCGAACGGAGGATCGCGAGTTGGCGCACCTGCAGGTCGGCAAGATCTTCGGGCTTCAGCCGCCACTTGATTTCCGGGTTGCGGGCAAGAGTGCCTGTCCCGGAGCAGGGCACATCGGCGAGAACGAGGTCGAATTTTGCCGCAAACGGCAGATTCCGCGCATCGGCAGCGACCACGCGGATATTGCCGGTTCCAGCGCCCTTGACTGGATCATGCACGCTCAGTAACTTCCGCAGCAGACGTGCGCGGTGCGGATGAAGCTCGACCGCAGCAATCTCCGCGTTGGGATTGCGGTCGGCGATGCCCAGAGTCTTTCCGCCGGGGGCCGCGCAACAGTCGAGAACGCGCGCTCCGTGGCCGGCAAGAGCTGCGACGAGCTGGGAGGCTTCATCCTGAATAACACAGAGGCCCGCTCGGAAAGCCGCAGTTCCGGCGATATCTCCGTGCTGCACTCGTCGCGCGGAGGCAAGGAAGGCACCGGGAACAAAGTCGATTCCTTCGGCGCGGAGCTGGGCTTCCGCTTCAGGACGGCGAAGACGGATTGCGGTTACCGGAACCGATTGGTTGTAGTGGCAGATGCGAAGAGCGGAATCGAGTCCGTAGGCCTGGGTCCAGCGTTCGACGAGCCACAGCGGGTGGGCACTGCTGGCGGCGAGCGTCTCGGCGGAGGTACCGTTAATCGCCTGTTGGGGCAAGTCCTCGAAGTGTGAAACGCCTGCGGCGAGCTTCCGCAGGACCGCATTTACAAAGGGAGCGGCGGAACGCTTGCGAGCGCGCTTGACGAGCTCAACGCTTTCATTGATTGCAGCCCGGGCGGGAATGCGGCTGAGCCAACGGAATTGGTAAACAGCGAGGCGGAGTGCGGTGAGAACCTCCAGATCGAGTTTGGAGAGCGGTTGTGCGGAGCCGCTGGCAATTTTGGAATCAAGCAGCGCTCGCCAGCGCAGCACGCCCATCACTAATTCCGTAGTCAGGGAGTGGTCGACAACCGCAAGCCGGTCGTACATCCGGGAATGAAGGAGTTCGGATGCATAAGAAGACTCGCGCTCGATGCGAAGCAGGATGTCGAAAGCGGCGGCGCGGGCGGGAGAAACGGCGGGTTGCGAGTCTCGAGAGTTCAGTTTCACTGTAGCCAGTATGACGGAAGCGGCCGGTGCGGGGAAAGACTTCGTGTTACCTTACGAGCCGAATTTCTCGCCGGGCAGCGGACGATAGCCGCGAATAAAGTCAGAGGCAGACGTCCGCTTCTTGCCTTCCAGTTGCAATTCGAGGAGTTCGATTGCGGTACCCTGGCCGCAGCCGACAAGAAGACGAACGCCTTCAACATTCAGCTCAGCCAAGGGCAGCGTCAGATCGAGCGCGGCCCCCTGCCATACTTGCAGATTCTTGCCGCGAAACGTCGAGTGTGCGCCGGGCCAGGGTTGAAAGCCACGCATGCGGTTCAGGATTTCCGCAGCTGGGCGAGAGAAATCGATCAAGCCGTCTTCTTTTTTGAGGATGGGCGCGATGGTGGCTTGCGTGTGATCTTGCGGGCGTGGAGAAAGGGTGCTGGTCTGCAATTCGCGCAGGGTTGTGACCGTGAGGTCCGCTCCCACGGCCGCCAGCTTCGGCGCAAGCGTCTCTGCCGTGTCGTTGGGGGCAATGGGGATCTCCCGCTGCAGAAGGATGTCACCGGTGTCGAGGCCGGCGTCAATTTTCATGGTAGTGACCCCGGTGATAGTTTCCCCCCGCGCAATCGCCCATTGAATGGGCGCTGCGCCGCGATATTTCGGCAAGAGCGAGGCGTGCAGGTTAATGTTGCCGAGGGGCGGAAGATCGAGCATCCATTGTGGAACGATGCGGCCGTAACCGACCACGACGATGGCATCAGGCTTGAGGTTGGTGAGTTGAGCGCGGAAGTCATCGTTGTTCTTGATGCGTTCAGGCTGAGCGATCGGTAATTCTAACTTTTGAGCGCACTTCTTGACTGGGGAGGAAACGAGTTCAAGGCCGCGCCCTTTGGGCCGGTCGGGCTGTGTGACCACGAGATCGACGCGGAACCCAGCCTCGACCAATCTGTCGAGTGTGGGCACCGCGAAGCGAGGCGTGCCGCAAAAAACCAGACTGAAGGATTGACTCAATCGTCTACCATTCTCCCGCTTTGACCAGTTTGCGAATCTTGCGTTTTATTAAGTCGCGTTTGAGCGCGCTGATATGGCTGATATAGAGCTTGCCATTCAGGTGATCGATTTCGTGCTGAAAGGCGCGGGCTAGCAGGTCGTCGCCGGATTTCTCGAAGACTTTTCCGGTCAAGTTCTGGGCACGGATGGTAACTGCCTGGGATCGAGTCACGTTTTCGCGGAAGTCGGGGATGCTGAGACATCCTTCGCTCTGCATGTGGCGGCCTTCCTTGTGGATGATCTCGGGATTGATGAGGACGAGTTTGGCGCTGGGATCCTCTTTGAAAGTGACGTCAACGACGGCGATGCGGCGCGCGATTCCGATCTGCGGTGCCGCCAGGCCTACACCGCGGGCGGCATACATGGACTCAAACATGTCGTCGATCAGCCGCTTCAGTTCTTCGTCGAAGACCGTGACTTTCTCGGCCGGCTTCTCGAGGACGGGATTTCCGAACTTCACAATGAAATGGATCATCAGTAGTTTTTCAATTGCAGGCAGTAACCCTGGAAATTGCGCAGAGTTTCTCCCATGGAGTCACCGCCGAATTTATCGAGAGCGCAGCGGGCCAGAGTAAGGGCGACCATGGCCTCGGCGCCAACTCCAGCGGCCGGAACAACACAAACGTCGGAGCGCTCGTACGCGGCACTTACGGGTTGGCGGGTGGAGAAATCGACCGATTGCAGAGGGCGGCGCAACGTGGAGATGGGCTTCAAGTAACCGCGCACGCGGATCTCTTCCCCATTGGAAACACCGCCTTCGATTCCGCCGGCGTTGTTGCGAGCGCGGGTGAACCCGCTAAAGTTCTCCGGTGTGCCATAGCCAATTTCATCGTGCACGGCTGAGCCGGGAGAAGCGGCGGCGGCAATGCCAGAGCCGATCTCAACCGCCTTCACCGCTTGCAGCGACATGACGGCGGCGGCTAGCAGGCCATCCAGGCGTTCATCCCACTGAGCGTAAGTGCCCAGGCCGGGTGGGACAGCGTGCGCAACCACCTCGAAGACTCCTCCCAACGAATCACCGGTTTTGAGGATCTTGTCGACTTCGTCTTTCATGCGCCGCTCGGTTTCTTTGTCGGCACAATTCAGCAAGATTTCTTTCCGATTGTAGAGATCCTGAATTTCTTCCCAGGAGACTTCTTGTTGCATAGCCACGTTGCCGACGGCGACGACGTGACTGAGGACGTTGAGGCCAAGTTCGCGCAGGAAGGTTTTGGCGATCGCTCCGACGGCGACGCGCGCGGCCGATTCGCGGGCTGAGGCACGCTCGAGGACATAGCGGGCCTCCGAAAAATTGTACTTCAGAGCGCCGGCCAGATCGGCGTGCCCGGGCCGGGGAGAGGCCACACGCTTGTGGCGGGCAGGGTCGCCTTCGCC
Source organism: Acidobacteriaceae bacterium (assembly GCA_003131585.1). Lineage (GTDB taxonomy): Bacteria > Acidobacteriota > Terriglobia > Terriglobales > Acidobacteriaceae > Sulfotelmatobacter. The sequence goes on along the minus strand of PKVW01000009.1, from coordinate 87,684 downwards.
AACGGGCAGGGATTCCTGCCAGTTTTTCCAGTCTCTGTTTTCGAGTTGGACGGAAATCGGCGAGCCAATTGTCATTCCGTGCCGGACGCCTGAGAGGATGTGAGCCCTGTCATGCTCAATCTTCATCCGTCCGCCGCGGCCATAGCCTTGCTGCCGGCGCCATAGTTCACGGTCGAGAAAGCCCTGGTCCACTTTGAGCCCGGCAGGCAGGCCCGAAAGGAAAGCGACCAGGGCTTCGCCGTGAGATTCTCCGGCCGTGAAATAGCGCAGCATAGGTGCTCGATTTTACCTGATGCAGCGTCCCACTGGAGCTGCCGGATAGAGAAAGAAGCTGCGCCTGCGGACGAGCCGGACCAAGACCAGCCCTCTGCCGGACTTTTACATGCCCAAGAGTGCGAATGATTGATACAATGCTTGCGAGCTTCTAGTTCTTTTTTAGTCCGGCGTCCCTCAGCGACGCCGCGTCACTTCGCAAAGCTCTCTGGCCAAACAAGGAGGACTGTGTGCCCCCACGCACAGAACCAAGGGAAGCGATTTTTCCCGGCAGGAAGATTCGCTGTGTGCTCGTGCATGATCATATTCTGTTCCGGCAAGGTCTGCGGCGTTTGTTGGAAGACGAGGCCGACTTCGAAGTTGTAAGCGAAGCCGGCAACGCGGCCGAGTGCCTGCGCAAAGTTTTTGAGTCCCGGCCGGATGTGGTTATCGCCGATGCCGGTACGTTCGGGATGTCCGCGGCTGAAGCCGAGCTCCTCGTGGCGCGGGAATCTCCCCATACCAAAGCGGTACTTTTGAGCATTCAGGAGGAAGCCAGTTCTCCGTTCGCGGGGCTGCGGGCTGGAACCGGAGGCTGCCCGGCGGTGCGGCAGACTTCCGCGGAAGATCTGGTGAAGATGGTCAGGAATTCGTGCCGCGGCAACGCGACGAACCAATTGGAAATACCCTCAGGACGCGAACGGTTGCCTCCAACCACAACGCTGTTCCTACAAGAACGCGCTCTCACCAGCCGCGAACGAGAAGTACTGAAGCTGCTGGCGGAGGGAAAGACGGTGCGTGCGGCGGCAACAGTTCTGGGGTTGAGCAGCAAGACCGTGGACGCGCATAAGTTTAATCTCATGCGGAAGCTTGGAATCCACAACAAGGCCGAACTGGTTATGTGGGCGATTCAGAAGAGAGTGGTCAAGATTCCGGCTAACTTCTAGCCGGCTGCGGAAAAATCCACACCGATCGAAACCGGCTTGCCTCAGCGGCTGCAGCTTGCGGCGCGGCTGGAAGCCGCGCCCTTTCAAGACAAGGTCGCAACTACACGAAAGCTAGGATTCAAGGCCGGGCAGTGTCGGAGTTTCCTCGTGGGAGTCACGGGAGCGCTCCACCTCGCCCTCGGTCTCGGCGGCAGAGGAAGAATCCTCGCGAGGAGGAGGGGCCTTGGGCGCAAGAAACTTCGCGCTGTTCAATAGTGGGCGTCCGAGCGATGCGTTGTAGCTGGTCCAAGGGCTCTCCAGGTCTGCCTCGCGCTCAAAGTGGGCGCGCATGGCCTCCATCTTGGAATCCAGATCGTCCATGTAGTGCAGCAGAAGGGCTTCGGGAAACATGGGCAGCTTGGGTGAGCCGAATGCATACTCGCCATGGTGGCTGATGATGAGGTGCTCCAGGAGAGTCTTAAGCTCGTTCGGAAAGCCGGGAACCAGAGCAAGCTTCGCCTGCAACATCTCAAGTTCAATGATCATGTGCCCGAGAAGCTGGCCGCGCGTGGTGTAGGAAAACGAGCGATTGTAGGCAAGTTCGTGAATCTTGCCGATGTCGTGAAGAAATACGCCGGTCAGCAGCAAATCGCGATTGACCTGAGGATAGTTTCGGCAGAGCAGGTCGCAAGAGCGAAATAGCGAGACCACGTGGTCGAGCAATCCACCGATATAGGCGTGATGCAAGGTCTTGGCGGCGGGAGCGTTGCGGTAAGCGGCGGCGATCTCCGGGTCGGCCATGAAGGCCTGCACCAGTGACTTGAGGTGGGGATTCTGAAAGGACGCGACGAAGGTCGTCAGGGTCTGCCAGAGCTCGTCAATATTCTTGATCGTTTTGGGAAGATAGTCGGAGAATTCGATTTCCGATTCGCCCAGCTTGCGCAGCTTGTGGATCGTAAGCTGAAAACGGTTCTTGTACTTGTTGACCAAGCCTTTGATCTTGAGGAAATCGTCCTGCTCGAAGGCATTGAGCACTTCTTCCACGTTGTCCCACATCTTGGCGTCGAGCTGTCCGCTGCGGTCGCCGAGGATTAGGGCAAGGTAGGGCTCGCCGGTCTTCTTCGGCTTAATTTGCTTGGAGACGACGACAAAGTTCGCGGTAACGATCTTGTTTTCGTGGCGGGTACAGTCCGAGATGTAAAACTCTTTCATTCTCTCCATCAGTGTAAATCAGAAAGTACGAAGACGGCGCGAAAGGAAGGTGAGATGCTCGGCTGCGTGCCCAGAGACTCCGCTTAGGTACGTCAGGGGCTGAAGCCCTCGATCATGGCGAGTGCGCTATCGCAGCGTTAGCGGCGCTGCGCCACGCCAGATCAGAGGTTCGCTAGAGAATGCCAAGCTTCTTTTTCTTCTTCTTGAGATTCTTGGCCTCGGACGCCTTGGCAGTGGTGGTTTCAACGGGCTTGGTCTGGTTCGGGCTGGCGCCGGAATCGATATAACCCGCCTTGATGTCGATGTAGGCCTCTTCGCGCAGCTTCGTCAGATAGGTGCGGAGCGCGGGCTGCAGCTTCTGGTAGTACAGGGCGTCCTGGATTTTGGGCTCGACATCCTTGATCGGAGGAATGCCCGCCATCTGGTGGCTGGCAACCTTCAAGATGACATAGCCCTGCTTGGTGCGGATCACGTCGGTGACATCGCCGGACTTCATGGCGAATGTCTTATCTTCAAGCTCCTTGGCGAGAGCGCCGCGCTTGAACACTCCCAGATCGCCGCCCTGTGCAGCCGAGGGCCCTTCGGAATACTTCTTCGCCACATCTTCAAAGCTGGCTCCAGCCCGAATCTGTTTGAGCAGATCGTTGGCCTTGGTTTCGGCCGCCGACAGAGCCGCAGCCTCCTCAACCTGTTTGGCGGCGTCGTTGGCGGGGTCTTGATTCTTTGGATTGTCGGCGCCCGCGACGGGGGAATCGGCGGCGCTGTTCTGGGCCGGCTTGCCGGCGGCGGATTTGTCGGCAGCCGGCTTTTGCGGAGCGATCAGGATCTCGCTGAGTTTTATCGACTCGGGTTGCTCCATCTCATTCTTGTGCCCGTCGTAAAACTGCTGCTGTTCGTCTTTGGTGATGCTCAGGTGGGAGCCGACTTCTTCGCCGATGACCTTTTGCGTGATCATCTGGTTGCGCATGTTCTGCTTGAAGTCTTCGTAAGAAATGCCCTGCGCGGTGGCGGCCTTTTCCAGTTCTTCCATCGTATCCAGCTTCATGTCCTTGCGCATCTGGTCGAGGCGCTTGATGAGGTCTGTATCGCCGGTGATGCCCAGGTCCTTGCCCTTTTCCAGCAAGAGTTGCTGGTCGATAAGATCGCGCAGGACATCCTTTTCACGCTCGGCGTAGAGCTTGTCCGCGTTGTCCGCATCCTGCTGTTTGACGTCATCCTTGAGTTGGTCCTTGCTGCGGAGGAACTCCGAGCGGGTAACGATCTGGCCGTTCACGCGCGCGATAATTTCTTCGATGACCTGACCCGCGGCGAATGCGGTCATACATGCGATAGCAATGAATATTAGAACCAGTCTCTTCATAGGATTTTCGGTGGCCCGCCACGCCGCCTGACCTGCCGGCGAAGACCTTTTGGGTATTTTACTACTTCTGGGCGGGCACGGGCCGACCTGGCATCGTTTGATGCGCTGGCGCGTTTGCCAGGTTGCTGGGGACGCGTGCTAGGCGGTTCGCACAAAGACGAGGGCGGTCATGTCATCTGAGATAAGCGATTCGCGCGAGAACTCGCCTAGGTTATGCAAAATGGACTGGCAAAGCGCTTGGGCGTTAGGCGAAGCCTCCGCCCGCAGGCGCTCTTTGACGCGGTCCAAGCCGAATTCCAGATCTTCCGCCGTGTCATCTTTGCTCTTGCCTTCAACCACTCCCCGCGAAACCAGCAGAAGAACCGCGCCTTTCTCCAACCCAACGGTGGGAGCGTCGCAGGTGGCGTGGGAGAAAAGGCCAAGCGGCAGGCCGGTGGACGTGAGTTCGATAATGCCGGTGCTGTCGCGGAGGAGTCCCGGCGTATGACCGGCGTTGGTGTAGCAGAGGGTGCCAAATTTTTCGTGGTAGCAGCCGATGAATGCGGGACAAGAGTGAACCCCCGCGGCGGCTTCCATCAGGCCGCGATTGAGATGAATGCAGAGCGTGACCATGGCTTCGGATTCGTTGATGTCGGACCGCAAAAATAGCTCGGCCCCGAGAGTGCGGAATATTCTCGTTGCGGCCGAGAGGATTGGTTGATTGTTCTCGCGGCGTCCGGCCACATCGAGCAAGCCAAACAAGATCCGCTCGGGGCTGACTCGCATGGAGTCATAGAAATCCCCGGCGATTCGTTTTCCGTGGGTGGTTGCGGCAATCTCCGCGCCCTCAATCTTCGGAAACTCGCCCGGGACGGGATCCAAGGCGGGTAGAGGCTCGGGCTCACGGGACTGGAATAGAGAGCACATTCGACGGCTGGACGTAAGCCGAAACTAGCATAAGCCGTGGTGGCGGGCAAATGAGTCGTACCCAAATCCAAAAACGTCTCGCGGCTACTCGCCGTATTTGTCGCTGAGATACTTGCCAATCTCGGACTCGAGTTGGCCGTAATCGGAATGGATGGTCGTGCGCAGGGCGGCTTCGGTGGAACTGCCCTGGCTGAGGCGTTGCAGAATTCGCTGGAGGTCGCCCAGACCGTAAGAATCGTTGATATAGGAAACTGCGGCCAGCGATTCCGCATAGGCCAGATAAGCTTCTCCGCCAGAGAAGCGCATGAAACTTCCCTCCAGCGCATTCAGCGGGATGTTGCGCTGCGACTTGAACAACCGCGCCAATTGGCGTCCGTCGCTGCCCAGAGACTTCGGCTCCAGAAGTTGGGCGATGCCCTCGTGCAGCCAGGGCGGACAACGGCCGCCGGAAATCTGATTGATGAAGGAGTGGGCCAGTTCGTGCTTCAAAACCCGCGCCAACTCGGACGTCATGGAATTGAGGCCGCTGATGGGGACGCGGAGTTTGCCATCGTTGAGGGCTCCCGACCAGGCGGGCGCGCGCGTGACATCAAAAAAGGCTTGCTCTGTGTAGAGCGTTACAAGAATGTTGTCGCGGGGTGGCGCGCCCAGATCGCGAGCTAAATCGTCGTAGTCCGATTCGAGCGCAGCTAGAATTTGTCCACGGAACTCCTCGGAGGTCTGCTTGCCCTCGTAGTGCAGGACAAAATGGCTGCTTTCGCGCTGGGCGAAATCGGTCTCGACATTTTGTTCGCGTTGCGCTTTGGCCAGGTATTGTTGGACAGCTAGATCGGGACGCAGTTCGAGGGAATGCTTCCATGAGGCGACGGCGTCTTTAGTGCGGTCGGAAGCGTGCTGCGCATAGCCCAGCACGGTATAGGCATCGGGCGACTCGGGCGCCGCACGCACGGCGCGCTGGGCGTAGGACAGCGCCTGCGAAGGATTCCCGGTGCGCACCAGCAGAGCGGCGTAGTAGGTAAGGACGGTTGCGTTCTCGGGCTGGAAGCGAAGGGCGCTGTCGAAATAGCGGCGCCCTTGATCGATGTTGCCGTGTTCGAATTCAAACTTGCCGGCAATGAAGTCTGCCGTAGCGCCCAACCCGGCATTTCCTTTAGCTTCAAGTTTGCCAAGAGCCTCCGCGTCAACCTTGCCATCCTTAACAATTATCTTGGGCAGGTCACCCTCGTTCGCGAGACTGTCAACCGGGACGAAGGTGGGAAGATCGACGGCACTCCGGTTTGCACCGGACGACGCAATAGCGGGCATGCCGCCGGCTTCGACGCGCTCTACCGAACTCTTGGGAATAGCATAACTGTCGTCGCCGATGTCGTATTCGTAGCGGTTGCCATTTTCATGGACGTGGTCGGCGAGAATGGTCCGGCCATTCTTCAAATGGATCGTGTCGGCCGATGCCGCCGTAAAGGCGAGCACCATCCACATCGCTAACCGGGTAGTGACACGAAGCCGCATTAGAGCGCATTCTAGCAACAGCGACCGCACACACCTACGTGACGAAAGTACCGACAGCACCGCGCAGAGTTGGAATGATGCTGGCCGTATGCCTTGCAGCTTTGCCATTCCTGCCGGAAGGAAGTGCGCAGGCGGCTCCTGCACAGGCGCGTCGGCCTGGGCCGGCGGAGTCCCTCTACCTGCAACTCAGCAGTACTGAGTTGGATCCTGGCCGGGTGTTCCGGGTACGGGGTGCGTCGCTGGACCGATCTGCGATCCATATCACTCTGGAAGATGGCACCATCGCCTTCACGAAGGATGTGCTGGGCAGGATTACCGGGGCATGTTTTGAGGGCGACGGAGAACTGCTGCTGGTCCCGCCCAACGATGTAGAACGAAGATCGATGAGCCTGTTCACGGGGATGGCAATTCTGGAAGAGCGTTTCTCGACGGCTTACTTCCGCTTCAATGACAACACTGCCGCTGAGTTGCAGCCCGGTCTCAGAGCGCCCGAGCAGGCCGAACAGTTTGTCGCGCGATGGGGCGGGGCAGCCCGCAACCTGGCGCAGGCCGACGCCATGAGGTTACTGGCGAGTTTCAGCGAGATGCTGCCTATCGCAGGCGGAACATTCTCTAAAGATTCGCCAGCCACGAGAGCCGTCGATCCCAACAATCGCATGCTGCATGCCCGGCTGCAGGGAAACAAACTCGGCGTGTTCGACATCTTCTTCGACTCGACCGCCGGGGAGCAAGTTCAGGCGGGACAAAGCAAGACGGCAGAAAGCGGAATCGTATATTACGACGTGTGGACGTCATTCTCCACCGAGGAAGCTGGACGGCGCCAACCGGCTCGGGGACAGACCCCTCCGGCGCTGGCGGCAGAAACGGAATCTCATGAGGATCCGATTTTCGTGCGCAACTATGTGATCGATGCGCACGTGAAACCGCCCAAACAGCTCGATGCCGAGGTGGAACTGAAGCTCGAGGTGGTGCGCGGCGGATCGCGGTTCCTGGTGTTCGAACTATCGCGCTTTCTTCAGATTCAGACCGTCGAGGCGGACGGGGAAGCGGTGGAATTCATCCACAACCCCGCGGTCGAGGGCACCCGGCTGGCCCGCAGCGGCAACGACTTGGTGGCTGTCATCCTGCCCGAACCGGCAAGAAAAGGACAAAAGATCAGTCTGCGCTTCGTTTACGGTGGAGAAGTGTTAGCTGAGGCTGGTAAGGGCCTGCTCTACGTCGGTGAGCGCGGAACATGGTATCCCAATCGCGGCTTGTCCATGGCCGACTTCGATCTCACTTTCCATTGTCCGCCGGGTTGGACTCTTCTGGCGACGGGCAAACCGGCGCCGCTCTCCCGGCCATCGGCAAGACAACAACAAACTGCCCCGCAGAATGCTGGCGACGAGCAGGTGTCGCGGTGGGTCTCGGAGCGGCCCATCCCGGTCGCCGGGTTCAACCTCGGCAAGTATGTTCGAGGCGCGGCGCAAGCCGGAAATGTCATTGTGGAAACCTACGCGACGATCGGCGTGGAACGAGACTTCCCCAAGCCCCGGCTGCCCGCAATGCCAATCGATCCGCAGCCGCCGCTGCCCCAAATTCCTCCAGCGCTCCTAGCTCCTCCCGCCCCTTCACCCGCGCGGAACGCGACGGCGGTGGCAGAGGTTACAGCTCGGGCCATTCGTTACTATTCCGAGCGATTCGGGCCATTTCCCTACAGCCAACTGGCTTTGACTCAGTTGCCGGGACGAGAGAGCCAAGGCTGGCCTGGGCTTGTCTTCCTATCCTCTTACGCTTTCCTGACTCGAGAGGAGCGGGAAGATCTCCACATGAATGCTACCAACGCATTCATTGAACAACTCATCCCCGCCCATGAAACTGCGCATCAGTGGTGGGGAGACCTGATCACCTGGAGCTCCTACCGCGATCAGTGGTTTTCGGAGGGTCTGGCCAGTTATTCCTCTTTGATGATGCTTCAGGAGAGGAATCCGGCGGCCTTCCGGCTTATCATGGAGAAATATCGACAGGATTTGGCCGATAAGAATAAAGACGGCAACTTTCCCAAGGATGCCGGACCTGTGACCTTAGGAAGCCGGCTCCTTTCGTCTCACTTTCCGGAAGGGTACGAAGCCATCAGTTACGGACGTGGGACGTGGCTGTTCCACATGCTGCGCTCGATGTTGCAGGACGCCGCGGAGGATGCGGGGAGAAGAGAACCGGGCCGCAGGGTTGTGGAAGAGCCCTTCGTGCGGTCTCTGCGCAAACTTCGAGAGCGGTACGAAGGAAAAGCCATCAGCACTCGTGAACTGCTGGAGGTTTTCGCGGAGGATTTGCCGCCGTCGTTGCGATATGAAGGCAAATCTTCGCTCGACTGGTTCCTGGATGGCTGGGTGAACGGCACTTCTCTGCCCAGGTTGGAGTTGCAGAGTGTAAAATTCGCAGGGAAGGCGAACGCGACAGTCGTGACCGGGGTTATACGGCAGAAAGACGCGGCGGAAGATCTGGTGACGTCCGTTCCTATCTATGCAGTAGTCTCTGGTAAGGCTCCTGTGCTACTGGGCCGCGTGTTTGCCGACGGGACGGAAACTTCGTTTCATCTATCTGCACCCCTGGGAACGCATAAGCTTTTGCTGGATCCGAACGGAACCATCCTCACAGGTCCAAAGTAACGAAACGGCAAGATTTCACGAGAGGTAATAATTGCGGGCCGATCCCTCCCGGATCGGGAGCCGTTCGCGCTTGCGTGTCCGGAACGGGAATGAGGTGGCGAGAACTCACCGCCGACACGATGCATTCTGCCGAGCTAAGTGACTGATCGTCTTTCACTTGCGCAGCTTTGCACTGGAAACATGAGGATGGCAACTAAGCTGCTGGATGGCGAGCATAGGCCAGGAGTGAACCATTTGAATTCTTGTACAGGCGTCGAGAGTCCGCTTCCCAAGTGCGTACCGGACAGTCTGCCAGGCATTCAGCCTGTGGTTGCCGCGGAAACGATGATCGCCGAAACGATGATCGCCGAAACAATGATCGCCGAAACAACGATCGCCGAAACGACTATCGCCGAAACAACGATCGCCGAAACGATGATCGGCGCAGCGGTGGCCGAAGCGGGTCAGTGGGGCGGACCGGAGACCATTCTGTTGGTGGAAGACGAAGCGTTTGTGCGGAAGGTAACGGCCGAAGTCCTTGAGTCGGCCGGATACAGACTGGTGATGGCCAGAGGCGCGGCCGAAGCACGAGAGGCTTACCGCCGAGGTTCCGACCCGGTCGATCTACTTCTTGCCGATGTGGTCATGCTCGGGATGAGCGGCCGCGAGCTGGCGGCGGAGTTCGCAAACTCGCATCCGCGCGCCCGGATTCTGCTGATGAGCGGGTATTCCGAACAACTCGCTTTGTGTGAGTTATCTCCCTATGGCAAGCCGTACCTGGCCAAACCCTTCTCTATGCGCCTGCTCTTGCGCAGAGTGCGCGAGGTGTTGGACACGAATCCGCTTGATTTTGGAGCACAAGCTTAACTCACGCTCGTCTTGCGGTAGCGCGTGGCTTGCAGGATTTCATGGGGAATCTGTGCGAGCGGCACAACCCGGTCGAGGATTCCCATTTCCGCGCAAACTCGAGGCATGCCATAGACCGCACAACTCTGTTCATCCTGACCCACCGTCAAACCGCCCTCGCGATGGATGGCATTCATTCCCTGCGCGCCGTCCGATCCCATACCGGTCATGATGATTCCCATCGCCTGAGAATGAAATGCGGAGGCCACAGATTCCATCAGGACATCGGCCGACGGGACGTGTACCTGCTTCTCCGGTTTGCCAGAAAGGCAAATCACAATTCGCGAGTCGGTCGGACGGTCCACCGTCATATGAGATCCCGCGGGAGCAATGTAAACCACTCCTGGCTGCACGTTTTGGCCGTGCGCGGCCTCGCATATGGAAACCGCGCAAAGGTTGTTCAGCCTCTCGGCAAACGGAGCGGTAAAGCCAGCTGGCATGTGCTGCACAACCAGAATAGGAACCGGAAGGTCGCCTGGAAGAGCCGGAAGAATCTCCTGCAAGGCCTTGGGGCCTCCGGTCGATATTCCTAGAGCAACGATGGCCGGTGGACCGGGCGGAACCTTCCGGGTGTGCAGATCCACCGAGCGGGGAGGCTTCCGCGGGAGGCTGAGACGATCTTCCGCATGCCGCGATTCTGCCGCCGCCTTGATCTTGGCGATTAGCTCATCCCGAATGTGCAGGATGTCCAGCGATGTACACGAGAGCTGTTTGGGCACATAGTCGAAAGCTCCCGCCTCCAGCGCATTGAACGTGATTTGCGCCTGGTTGGGAGTGGCCGAACTCACCATGATGACCGGGCGTGGAAACTGAGCCATGATACGGCGGAGGGTCTCCACCCCATCCAGACCCGGCATCTGCACGTCAAGGGTAACCACATCGGGATCGAGGGACGGTACCTTTTGCAGAGCTTCGGCGCCACTACTGGCAGTGCCAACGACCCAGAGATCGGAATCGGAAGCGATCATGCGGAAGAGCGCCGTGCGCATGAAGGCGCTGTCGTCCACGATGAGCACCCGGACTTGCGACTTGTTGCTTTCGCCGGTCACCTGCGGTAAATCGCCCGGACAAGGCTGTGGACTTCGTCCATATAGGAATCCAGCTCGAACGTGAGCCGGGCCCAGTCAAAGTCCTTCAGCAAGGATGAGTCTTGGGCGAGGAGGGCAAAACCAGCGTCCTCGAACAAGTTCACCTGCCGCTCTTCCACATAGCCATAATTAAGGCCGCTCATGCGGCAGAGCAAGTCGGCGATGTGCACGAGGGCCACTACTCCCGCATTGGGGGACGATTTCTCCGGCGAATGATGATAGGTCACGACCTCGATCAAGCCGGGAGCAAGCCCCCAGCTTTCGGCAAGCAGGCGTCCGCTATCGCAGTGCGTAAATCCCAGGGCTCTTTGCTCGGCTTCGTGCAATGGAATCCCTTCGGCTTTGGCGATCTCGAAAGCCGCACGGAATTCCTGGGGCAAAACCCAAAGGTTGACGATGATTCCCAGGTCATGAAGAAGACCCGCAAGATACGCCTTTCCGGGATCGCCCAGATTGATCTGGCGTGCCAAACGACGGCAGAGCAGGCCGCATCCCACAGAGTGCTCCCAAAACACCACTGGATCCAGCGGCTCCAGGCTGGTTTTATCCCCCGGAAGCATGTTCAGCACACCGCACGACATCGCGATATCGCTGACATGATGCAATCCCAGACTGACTACGGCGCCGCGTAACGATTCCACCTTCTGCCATCGGCCGAAAAGCGGGGAGTTCGCCATCTGCAGGCACTGCGCCGCTAACGACTTGTCCTGCGCCAGGAAATCCGTGACTTTTTGCGCGTCGAGTTCCTTCACCGGCTGCTGCAGGTTGCGCAGCAAAGGGGCGAGAATGGCCGGGATGGTAGGAATCTGGCGCAATCCGTCGAGCCGTTGCAGTAAAACCTGTTTGCCCACGGGCGCGGTGGTCATATCGCTTTACCTCCTTCTGGCGCGCCTTTACCTTTTACATAAGCCGTAGCTCCGGGCAAGTGAACCAGGCGAAAGTCCTCACTCACCCCGTAAAGAGACTCCGAATGGCCCAGAAACAGATATCCGTGGGGCAGAAGATTGTTGAAGAAGTGCCGAATGACACGGCGCTTGGAAGCCAGATCGAAGTAGATCAGCACGTTGCAGCAAAAAATGGCGTCCATGCTCTTCATCAATGTCATGGAGGCATCGTCCGACAAATTGAGCCGGCTGAAGCTGACATGAGCGCGGGCCGCCGGATTCACCTGGAGCTGAGCGCCGAAGGGATGAAAGTATTTCTGCCGGTACAGGGGCGTGAGGTTGCGCGTGCTGTGGTTATCGTAAACCGCGGCCGTGGCATGCGCGAGAGAACGCTCATTCAGATCGGTGGCGAGAATCTCGACGGTCCAGTCTTTGAGCTGACTCGCTGCTTCCTCCAGCAGCAACATCCGGAGAGTGTAGGGTTCTTCTCCCGTGGAGCAGCCCGCACTCCAGATGCGCAGGCGGCGCAGCGGAAAAGTGGACTTGACCTGAAGAATGTTCGGAATCACGATACGGCGCAACGCCTCTAGCTGCGGCTGATTGCGAAAGAAACAGGTTTCTCCGACGGTGATCTCGTTGAGCAGAGCGATCATTTCCGCCTGCCGAATCGGGCGGCTGGTCAGGCACTCGAAGTACTCGCGCAGCGTTTGCACCTTGAGCTCTTTCATGCGGCGGCCGCAGCGATCCCGCAGCAGGCGAAGTTTGGTGTCCGGGTGAAAAATCCCGGCCACCCGATAAATCTGGTCGCGGATGCGCACTAGGTCCGGTTCGGGAGGCCCTGCCGTGCTGGAGACCGGCTGCAACGAGGGCGCAGAGGTCACGCGGATGCCTTTCGGGTCGCTGCTACAGCAGCGATCTCTAGATCGCGTGGAAGCGCACTTCGCAAAACTTCATCAGCACGATGGACACGCGTCCAGCCATGAACTTCATCGGCACGCGCCGGGCGTACTTTAGCCGGAGCACGCGCGAGCCGTCGAGAGCTCTCAATTGGAGGCCATTTGGACGGTATGAATCAGGACATTGCCGGTGTGACCTTCGCGCAGGCTGCAGCACGGATTGCCGTGCAGGCAGTGTGATCAAGCGCCGACGGAGAGTCGGGATTCTTCGTTGCCGAACTGCTCTCGAAGAAAACGAATTCCTGGCTCACTACCAGGCCATCCGTCTCGCGATGCAGCGCTAACTCATGCGGCGCGATTTCATTCGTCAGGGCTCCGCTCTCTTCCCTTCCCCAGCGTGCCAGGTCACGCCGCCGGCTTCACCAGCATGTGCGCAAACACCGCCTCGGCCACCTGATTTGAGCTAGGCTGGTAGCTGCCGCCAAGAACCACCAGCCGCAGTGCGTTCACCTTTTCCTGACGGATTTCGGGAAACTGCAATACCTTGGCCGCCAGTGGCTGAACTTGAACCCCGGCGCCTGAATGCTGAGCTTGATCCTCGTCCAGAAGGCTGCTGACGAAAGGGCAGACGCCATTCGCCCGGATCGGGTCGCCGGTTCGGCCGCTTTCGGGAAGGGGCTGCGCGGCTTGATGCAGATCGCTCCTCATCAGTGTTTCCTCTCCGAATTTTCGCTGCAATTCAAAGTATCGGCGCCGGTTAAGAAAACTTTAATTCTCCCTGCATTTTTTCACAGTGCGTCTGCAATGCCTCTTTATGTGGTTCTATCGGCAGGAGTTACGGAAACTTTAGCGGCCAGAAATGGTCTTTGGTTCCGGGAGGTGATTCCGGCTGGCGCCAAGATGCTCCGCAGTCAGGCGTCGATCCTAAGGCCTCCCGGGTTCAGTCCGTCTTGCGCGATATCCCGGTCTTGCCGGGGTTTCAGTGCCCGCCGGCTTGCGCCGCCCGTGCCGCTGGCTTGGCCGGGCTCATCAGTTCCCCCAGCCGAGCCCGCAAACGCACCACCGCCAGCGAATGGATCTGCGACACGCGGGACTCTCCGATCCCAAGCACGGCGCCCACTTCCCTCATCGTGAGTTCTTCAAAATAATAAAGGGCGAGCACCTGCTGCTCTTTTTCCGGCAGATCCGCGACGGCGCGGGCCAGCAACTCCTTCATCTCGGAGCGCATGCAGCGGAAAAATGGCGTATCCTCCGGCGCGTTGGGCAGGTAGTCGCAAAGATCCTCTTCCTTGCCGTCCCAGGGAGACTCCAGGTGAAGACTGCCCACCTCCAGCCCGTCCAATTCGCTCAGCAGTTGCTGGAATTCCCGCAGCTCCAGCTTCAGTTCCGCGGCCACCTCCATCTCCGTGGGAGCGCGGCTCAGGTCCAGGCTGAGCTTGCGCTGCGCCTCTTCGACCCGGCGCGCCTTGCGCCGCAACTCCCGTGGCCCCCAGTCCATCTCGCGCAGGCTGTCGAGGATCGCGCCCCGAATGCGGAACTTGGCATAAGAGCCGAATTGCACCTGCTTGGATTGGTCGAACTTGTTGAGCGCATCGATCAACCCGATCACCCCCGCGTGCACCATATCCTCAAGCGGCACGTGCCGGGGCAAGCGCTCGTGAATCCGGCGAGCCAGATAGCGTACCTGCGGCAACTGTTCGAGCAGGATGCGGTCGCGCTCCTCTTTCTCCTGCCACGTGGTAAAGGCTTGCGCCGTATTCTTGCTCATGGTCCGGTTCCCGATTTCCGTTTCTCTGCCCGACTGGTTGCTTCCCGCTTCCCTTATTTCGTTAGCTCCCGGCGCAGCCATCCCTTCGACCCAAGACTCCGATCGGTCCGGTTGCTGGGTACCGTCCGGCTGCCCGGGGCCGCCGCAAAAAACGAAGCGTGATCGGCAGGCACAGGATCGGCGTCGCCGCCGCTAGCGGCGGGCGAAGAAGATGTCGATGTCTCGATTAGAAGGAAAACGAAGACTAGGAATTCCCGCCGCCGGCCGAAAAACGGCGCATCCGCACGGTCACCGTCTCCAGGTTCTCAGTCCGCTCTCGTTCCCATTCCGCGCCAATCCGCTCCAGGCGGGCTTGCGCAACTAACAAGCCCAGTTCAGGCCGGGAGAATGCGGGGGACTGCGGCCCCGCATGCCAACGAACGCGAATCCAGGCCTCGGCTGGCGCGCCGCCCGTCTCAATCCGCAGTGCGGTTCCCCGAAGGGCGAGGCTGAGAGCCGCTTCCAGAAGGCGGAACATTACGGCTGCCAAGCTTCGCCGCCCCGCCCTCCCCACCCAGCAGGAAGCTGCGGAGCCATCGAGCGCGATGCGAACGCTCTTCCCCTCGGCCACAAGCTCCAGATCGTCCAAGACTTCGCGCAGAAGAGTCTTCAACTCAGTCGTCTGCGGCTCCTCGTTTCTTTCTTCCTCCACTTCTCTTTCTTCTTCTTCCGCCACTTCCACCACTTCCCTGATCGCCTCAACCAAGCCACGCATGCGCTCCGTGAGTTCCAGCCCGGTGCGCAGGCCTTGGACGTATTGCTCTAAAGTGCGCGGGCTGGCCAGCGCCACCTCCATCGAGCATTGCAGCCCGGTCAGCGGCTGGTTCAAGGCATGCAGCAATTGCGCCAGCGGGCTGCGGGCGCCCGTCTTCGGGAGCGCCGCCGCGTTTCGCGCAGGATGCGCTTCGCTGGGAACCATGCTGGGAATCACGCTGGGAATCATGCTGGGAATCACGCCGGTACTCCCGCGTCCCCGCTCAACTCATACCCCACCCCGCGCACCGTATGGATCAGCTTCCGCGGATGTCCGTCATCCACCTTCCGCCGCAGATAGTTGATGTAAACATCCACCACGTTCGTCGTCGTATCGAAGGTAAGATTCCACACATGTTCGATGATCATGGCCCGCGAGACTTGCCGCCCGGCATTGCGCATCAGGTATTCCAGCAGCGAAAACTCTTTCGAGGTAAGCTCGATCCGGCGCCCGGCCCGTTCGGCGCGGTGTTCCACCCGATCCAGTTTGAGATCTTCTACCGCCAGCACCGACTCCGACGGCAGATGGCTGCGCCGCAGCAGCGCCCGGATACGCGCCGATAGTTCGCTGAAGGAGAATGGCTTGGGGAGATAGTCGTCGGCGCCCGTGTCCAGGCATTGCACCCGGTCTTCCACCCGGCTTCTCTGCGTCAGCACCAGCACCGGCAGGCTCGGCCGCTTCAGCCGCAGATGGCGCAGCACGCTCACCCCGTCCAGCTTGGGCAGGTTCAAATCCAGGATCACCAGGTCGTAGTCGAACTCGCTCCCCATGGCCCGCGCCTGCTCCCCATCTTCCACCACATCCACCGTGTAGTGCTCCCCTTGCAGCCCCTGGCGCACAAACCCAGCCAGAGCGGCATCGTCCTCCGCAATCAGAATCCTCATAAGTGGGCCTTAATCACAGCCCGATTCTAGTTAGAGAAAGCTCAGTTGAGACGGAAACCCGCCCGCACGAAGGTGAGTGTTTCCCAGAAGCGGAGCGTTGTTTCAAAGCAGGAAGGGATTCCAGGGCTCTGCATCCCAGGGCTCTGCATCATAGACGCGCGGCAGCCCAATGCTTTATTACTTTTTGTTGGGAGCCGGTGCTGGACGCGCCGGTGAAGCCGGAGTGACGGCGCTCTCCAGCCACGCCGTATACCAAAGGTTCAAGAGCATCTGCGATCCGGCTGCGAGGCGGCGGGTGGTGAACTCGAACGCTTCCGGAGAGCCCTTCTCGCGAAAGCCTCCAGCTTTTTCAAGCGCGTACACATTTTCCACCAGGCCGTTGGATTGCTTCAGGTAGGCGACGTAGCGCACGAAGGCATCATCCAGCGCCTCGGGGGCGTGCACCAATCCCGCAAAATCCCCTGCCGTAATGTTGGCCGCGACGTAGGCCGTCTCGAACTGCGCGTGGATGTCGCGCTGCGTAGTGTAGCCGCTGGGGTTCGGTCCAACCCAGCCGTTGTACTGGATGGTCGTGTGCAGCGGTTGCGATCCGTCGGCGACATAGTGCCCCAGCCAGCCCGCATAAAAGATAATTGCCTGCTGCACTGAGCCGGTGGGCTGATGTGAAGCCTGCAATTGCCGGTATTGCCGGAACGCAGCCTTCAGCCGCCCGTACACCTCCATGACGATATAGGGCTGCAATCCAACGTGTTCGGGAAGGTAATCATCCGGATGGTCGGTGGCCGCGGCGCGCTTTTCGTAAAGCTTCCTGTAAAACTCGTAGCGCCCGCGAGGCAGTGGATCGAGCCAGAAGACGCGTTCGAGATCGATAAAGTGATCCGGCTCCTGCGCATTCTTGAGCGCAAACTCCGCGGGATTGCGCCAGCGATCCGGTTCGGGCCCCAGGTAAGCCAGCTCCACAACGGCACGCCGAAGAAACCGCGGCATGGCGACCGGAATCTTCTGCGCCGCCACCCGGTTCACGTAAGCGTGGCCCTCATTGCCCCAGGCGAATGCTGCCGGCGTTCCCGCCGGGGAGAGCGCGGAGAACGTCAGGAGCAGCAGGCTGATCAGTTGCTTGACCACTCGAGCTTTCTTCATCTCCGCTCGGCGTTGAGCATCTACTCCACTAGAACGTCAGGTGCATTGCCAATTGTAGGAAGCGGTTACTCCCAACCGTCTGTCTGATCACGCCGTAGTTCGATGAATTGGGCGAGCCAGGCGCCAATATCATGGTTGTGTCAGGAAAACACGGAGTTGGGTTGAAACAGCCATTCAGCGCAAAATTGCCGAGTGGGGCGTCGAAATTCGGATGGTTGAAGATGTTGAACGCGTCGGCTTGGAATTTCAAGGCGTAGCGTTCCCTGAACTTGAAATTCTTGAAGATTGAGGCATCAAACCGTGTTTGAAATGGAGCGCGGAAGATATTGCGGCCGTTATTCCCGTAGCTGGTTTCGAAGTTGTCGCAAACGGTGGTCCCAATGGTAGTGGGCCCGCATGGCGGAACTCCACTTTGGCCCGGGCTAAGGAACGGAATAGAGAAGTCATTGGGGTTGACATACGGAACTCTGACTCCGGCAAGCTGCCCCGAGCCGAAGAAATTGTCGGTCCCGCCTTGGATAGCTTGTTTTGGAGAGATTCCGGGAGCCAACGGCAGAATGGGATTGGTGATGAAGTCGTCGGCACTGAAGAAAATGCTGGCCGCCGACCCCGAGAAATCGATGACGCTGAACGGCTCCCCGCTCTGGGCTACGGTGACGCCCTGAACACCCCAGCCGTTTGCCATCTCGTCGACGAAATGGGATGCATAGGTCCGAGTCGGAAGCTGATACACATAACTGACAGTCAGCACATGCGTGCGATCGAAATCCGAGGAGGCATACGCAGTCCTAGGCACGAGGGGATTATTTCCGTTGAAGAAGAGGCCCGCCCCAAGCCCGCTGCCTTCATCGAGAGAATGCGAGTAGGTGTACGAAGCATTCACCTGCAGCCCATGGGACATTCTCTTAGTCGCCTGGAGTTGCAAGGCGTTGTATGTGGAGACGCCTTCAGCCCTCCAGAAATCCGCGTTGGGATTGAAGCCAATGTATGGCGTGCGCAGAGCTGTGTTTCCATCGGAGCCCGGGAACGCCCCGATCGTAGTTTGAACCTGCTCCGTAAGGAGCGGGCACGAGAAATTGGGGTAGGTACAGGTAGGCGAGGTCGTACTATCGGCGGCTTGGAAGCCATAGCTGTAAATCTGTCCATTGATGGGATTACTTGGTGTTGCGACGCCAGGCTGGTTAAAAGGAATCGGTATCGGCTGGTGTACTCCATGATTTCCGATATAGCCCAGAGTCAGCACTACATTGTTTTTCGGTTGCCACTGGAGGTCGAGGCTCCAGTTTTCCGAATACGGCAGCTTGTTCTTGGGATCGTAGCCGCCGAACAGGAAATCGGAATTCGGGAAGCCGGTCGGTGTGCAAGTAGGAGTAACCGGCTCCGGACAACCGCTCAATTGAGACTGATTGAAAATAAGATTGCTTACTTGGGTTAAGTTGCCTGGAGGCGGCGTGAGCGGGGCGGTGCCAAAAGGGCCGAGGGTAAGGCAGTTCGTACTAGCGCATGTAGCTACAACGGGCACGGTGAAGGGCTCTTGGGTTGTAACGCTAAACGGCCCGCTTATGCCCAAGCCGGCGCTGGCGGAAAGCTCGGTAAAGTATTCGCCGCGGTCGGCGTAAATTCCGAATCCGGCACGGACCACAACGTTCTTGAAACGGGACGGGCTCCAGGCCATTCCGATGCGTGGAGCAAACATCCATTGGCGCCCCGTCAGTGTCGAGTCACTAACGCCTTTGAATCCAAATGCCTTATTGTTTCCGGCCACCACCAGACCGATCCCCGGCTCGCCGTTACCAAGGGTTCCGAAGGTATCGCAATTAGAAGGCGCTGAGGGGGAGTTACAAGTCCCGGTGTACTTGTAATCTGACGGATAGAAGTTGGTAAGCAGCCCATTCTTTTCGGTGAGCGGGCCATCCCAATCCCAACGCAGACCTAAATTTACCGTGAGATTCGATCGAAGTTTAATGTTGTCCTGAGCGAAAAGGCCGGCAGATTTCGAGCGGAAATGACGGTTGGTTTCGCCGTTGAGGAACAGGCCGCTGCTGTGATCTGAGCCTAACGTCCCCGAAAGGAAATCGGCGAAAGAATTAAAGCTGAGGTTGGCCACTTGGTTCTCGCGGTTTTCAACATTGAGTTGCACGTAGTCAAAAATACCTCCGAAGGACCACGAATGACGGCCGTGCACCCAATGAAAGGTCGACGAGCCCTCATGTTCGTTTTGAAAGATTCCTGCGTTGGCGAAGTTCGTGGAGGGCCCAATGCTCATCGAGTTACCATGCGTCGGAGGCACGAACGCGCCGCCGCCCTCGGGCGCCGCAGCATCCGCATTGGCGATGGTGATGCCGGGAAAGAACTTGCTGCCAAGAAGACTCAGACCTACATCGCTAGGTTTCAGCGCCTGGCTGGTCGTAGCGTTAGCCACCTCGCGAATAAATCCGTAGCGGTTCTCCCAGGTTGCGTTCGGGGTGAGAACAGTGGTGTTGTCAAGCGAAAAGAGCTGGCTCGCCGCATGCAAGGTTTGCGGGAAGCCGGGTACCGCGCTGACCGCGAAAGGAATGTTTGTAGGATCGCTCTGAAAGTAGTACTTGCCGGCAAGGCGGTCCTTCGAACTGAAGTTGTAATCCAGATTCCCGTTGACCTGGTTGGCATTGAACTGGCTTGGCGGCCCCTTCACGAAAGCATTGAAAGGTTGAGTCCCGCTTTCGGGGTTAACCGCATTCGACGAGGGGATGATGAACTGACCGCTGGGTGTTTTGGCGTTGAGGATGGCTAGCGCCGCCGGATCTATGGCAGCGATGCACGCCGGATCGTGCGGTAAACCGCACTGGTCATTGGCGTTCGCAAGACTGATAAGGGCCGCTGGATCATTCCGATTTGTGTCGGTCAGGCCCTGAAGTGTGGGGACGCCGTTAAATGCGCCACTGAGAGCATCGCTAATTCGCTGTCCCTGGTAAGAAGCGAAGAAAAACAGCTTGTCTTTCTTGATAGGCCCTCCCAAGGTAACGCCAAACACGTTGCGATGGAGCGGGGGAGCGCCGTGGAAGAACGGATTGTTCGCCAGAAAAGTGGGGGCCGCATCCGCGGCATTGTTCTGGAAGTATTCGTAAGCCTGGCCGTGCAGGTGGTTTGCTCCGGACTTCGTGGTGGTTTCGATGTGAGCGCCGCTAGCCGACCCCATCGAAGCGTCGTACATCGAGGTCGTGACGTGAACCTCCTCGATGGTTTCGATCGGCGGTGTGGGCATGGCTTGGCCGATGGCGTCGAACACAGAGCTGTTAGTTTGAACCTGGCCTCCCACACCGAAAATTTCTCCGGTGTTCAGGGTGAATCGGCTGTCGGAGATGTTGCTCGTGGAATTTCCATTAAATAAATTGTTGGCGTTCACGCCATTGAAAGTGAACAGATTGCTGGTATCCCGTTGGCCGTTGGCCACGATCCCCTGATTGCCCAGGCCTTCGTTCGAGCCCGAACCTGACAGGAAGTCCGCGCTAACGCCGGGCGCCTGGATGGCAAGCTGGGTGAAGCTTCCCGTGCCGAGCGGAACGGATTCTATCTGTTGCGCGCCCATCGTATAGCCGTTCGCCGTATCCGTTTCATTCAGCAACGGCGTGGCATCCACCGTGACCGTGGACGACACTGCGCCCGGCTTGAGCTTTGCATTCACCGTCGCGGTGCGATTGCCCTGGAGGATGATCTGCGGATAGACCGCTTTCTGAAAGCCCTCTTTCGTGAAGGTGACTTCGTACGTGCCGATGGGCAGGTCGGCGATGCTGAAGGAGCCGTCCGATTTGCTGGTGGCGGTCACCTCCAAGTTGGTGGCTGCGGCATGGACTTTCACGCTCACGTTCTGCACCACCGCGCCGCTGCTATCGGTCACCGTGCCGTTCAGCGCGCCCAGCGTTTCCTGGGCGAGCGCGGGTAAGGAGAAACCGGTGAAAGTCAGGACCGCGACCAGCAGCGTGCGATAAGCAAACATCCGAACGGACAGCGCGGACAGCGAAAGACGAGTGGTCACGGGCGGACTCTCCTTTGAATTGCACCCTCTTATAGCAAAATTCGTGGTTCCCGTTCAAGGCCAGCACAGTGGAAGGTCGTGTCTTAAAAACGCTGGCCGCGAGTCGCATCGCCGGAAACCTCCGCTGGAAGAAAGTTGAGGGCGACTGTACGGTGCAGCCGCGTGTCCGCGCTTGATCCACTTCGCCCATCCCGCCCGCGCCCAGCCGCGCCAGGATCTCGTAGGAACCCAGTTTGATGCCATGCGTCGGGGCCATGGATGCGGCGGAGTGCGCTGCGCCCCCTCTTGTCATTTTATTAGGCAGTCGTGTAGTCGGCACACCAGAGACGTGACAGGATCTTTCAATTTGGGATTGTGCCCGGATGACGGGCCAACCGGAAACAATAGAACGCTCTACTTGCTAAACGGCAGCATGATCCGCGACGAAAATGGCTGGCTCAGTGGATATGTCTACGTCGACCGGAAGTTTCCACAACGCCACTGTGACATCTAACCTTGCCTCCCACATCTAATCAGCCCATCATGGTCAAGGCGGAGGCAGCATAGCCAGCCAGGGCAATATCGAGCATAACTCCTTTGTTCTCTAGATTTTGACCTTCACGATTATACCTTTGACAAAGGGTACGGAGGCGGCGCATGATTAAGCCGTTTCCGAAGCCGTCAGTCCATCCGCGTCCGAGAATACGGCTTCCGGTAAGGAGGCGTATGACTGCGATTCTGGGAATGCATTATATCAACGGCGTTCTAATGATGGCTGACACGGAAGAATCTCTTGGAGTGGATGCTAAATCTGAATGTGACAAACTGGAGAGATTCATATTTAAACTGGGAAATAACAGCGGCACCGTCCTTACTGGGGGTGCTGGAGACACGCATCTAATCGAGTGTGCAAACCAGGAGTTGCATCGATTATTTGCGGCTGGAATTAAGCAGGGAGATGAAGTTGTTCAAGTGCTCAACGAATTCGCTGGCATGTTTTTTGAAAGGTCCATGCAGGGCTACGAAGGCTCCCACCCTGACTATGCCCCCCATTTCGATATGTTGATTGCTGTAAATATCCGGCCCATGACGTGGTTGTTTAAGTGGCACCGAAACCGAGTTGTCTTAGTTCCGCCGCTGACGCACGTTTCAGTTGGGTCGGGCGAGACGCAGCTTCACCCCATGCTGAGAGACTGTCAGCTTTCCGGGGTAGATGAAGTCATGCTTTTCTTGGGGCTAAGAATGATGTTTTATACCAAGAGGCAGGTTGTAGGAGTCGGAGGAAAGACGGAGGCCGTTGCGCTTCAAAATGATGGCATAACCCATTTTTGGGGAACAGACACCACGGCAAAGATCGAGGCTCTGGTGAGCAATCTTGATCGTTTCCTCACTCAGTACCTCTATACTTCGATCTCCCACGTAACTGCCAATGTGAAGGATGTTGAAAAAGCCGTGAACAAAAACTTGGCCGATCTCCCCAAGATGATGCGTATGTACCGCCGAGAATATAAGAAAATTATCACGCAGTCAGGCGCTCGAACGTCAGAGGATCAGCAGTGACCATATGACGCAGCGTGTCGATGAACAAATCGGAGCGTTTCCGGCGGTCGAAGCGGAACGTCATTTCGTCCAAGTAGGCTTGCAGATGCTTGGCGCTAATCTTGTGCCACGTCCCCATGATGCCGCGCTTGAGGAGACTGAAAGCCGATTCTACGGTGTTTGTGTAGATGTCTCCGTCAACGTAGACATGCCCTTTGTGCCGAATCGTTTTGTGTTTCTTAACGTTATCCGTCCGGCGCATCGCATCGGGGTAAGCGGACCATTCGTCCGTCACGATCACGTCTACATCTTCGCTCACGTTCTCTCGAATGTATTCAGCGAGAGTTGCGCTCTTGGCGTCCTTGGCGTGGAAAAACCGAAGGTCACCGCTGCGCTGGCGAATGCCGATAACGACTTCTTTTTCCGCGCCACGGCCACGGATGCAAGCTCCGCGTTTCTTCCCTCCAACATAGGTTTCGTCAATCTCAACCGTGCCGTCCATCATCGGGCGATCTACTTGCGACATGGCAGCACGAATCCTGTGGCAGAGATACCACGCGGTTTTGTAAGAGCCTTTGTCGATTCCCCAGAGCGTGCGCTTGAGTTGCATCGCGCTCATGCCCTTCTTGGCTTCGCACAGAAGCAGCACCGCGACGAACCAGATTGGCAAGGGAAGATGGGAGTCATGGAAGATCGTTCCGCTAGTCGCGGTGAATTGATATTCGCAGCCCACGCATTCATACCGGGCGTACTCTTTAAGGCGGGAGACCCGCGTGTCTTTGCAGCGCGGACACATCACGCCTTCAGGCCAGCGGAGCCGTTCCAAGAGTTCTCGGCAACGGTCGTCAGTCGAGTATAGGGAGTTAACTTCAGGAAGCGTCATGACAGAACCTCGTAAGCGAACGGAGAAGTCACCATTACAGCGAATACCGACCCGCAAGCTACTTGCAGGGATAAAGAAGGATTTACGCCAGATGCTCCGCTCGGAACCAGTCGTGAAACCGAAGAAAGGAAAAGAGTAACGGCAACCATGCGACTACATTACCTTAATCGTTACCCTTTGTCAAGGGAATAATCTTGTTTGACCTCTAAGTTCTTTGACATCAAGATTTTGCAGACGCTTTTTGCAAACCCCGCGCCCAGCAAGCCATTCAGAGGAGGGGGGAGGGGGGGTAGGTATAGACCGGGCACATCCCAGACAAAACAGACCGATGCACACGCAAGCGACCCGGATCCCAACCAGCCTCCCCGGATTTATTTTGATGAGGAATGCACAGCGCGTCGCCCGCGTTGCCCGCGACTCGCCGCCAGTGCATGTTACCCTCGTCGAACGTGTCCGCCGCGCCCCATTTCGTGCCCGCCGCTTACGGACTGGCCGCAGTCCTAGCCTGGGGCACCAGCGATTTTCTCGGCGGATACGCCACCCGCCGTGCCAACGCGTTCCTATTCACCGCCGTGGTAAACATAGGCGGCCTGCTTTTGGTAGGAACGCTGGCCTCCGCCAGCCATGCGTCCTTCCCTTCGGGACGCAGCGCGGCCTGGGTCCTGGCCGGTGGCATCTCCGGAGGAGCGGCCCTGGCCATCTTCTTTCGCGCACTGTCTTCCGGAAGGATGGGCTTGACCGCGCCCGTTGCTGCCGTCCTCAGCGCCGCGATCCCAACTTTTCTTTCCATGTTCACCGAGGGCCTGCCCGGCAGGATTCCCGTCCTCGGCTTCGTCGTCGCCGCCACCGGACTCTGGCTTATCACGCGCTCGGAAGACGGCAGCACTCCCGAGGGTATCGGGCTCGCCGTCGTTGCGGGCATCGGCTTCGCCGGATTCTATCTTTGCGTCCGTCAGGCCGACGATGCCTCAGCCTTGTGGATCGCGTCGCTTACTCGGATTGGTGGCTTGATCATTACCGGTTTGATCGTTCTTCTTTACGGGAAATTTCGCGACATCACCGCAACCGGGGTGCGCTGGGGCGTGCTCACCGGCTGCATCGACTCCGTGGGCACGATACTCTTCGTTCGCGCCAGCCAGACCGGACGCCTCGACGAGGCGGTCTTCATCTCTTCGCTCTATCCCGCCGTCACCGTGCTCCTCGCCCGCCTGTTCCTGAAAGAACGCTTCACCCGCTGGAGGTTCGTTGGCCTGCTGGCCGCGCTGGCCGCCGTGCCCATGATCGCGGCTCAATAGATTCGATTTATTCCTTATTCTAGAATTAAGATACAAAACCATGCCGCTTGTCGAAATCCGCAGTCTCACCAAGATCTATCCGCAAGGCGAGTCTATGCTTGGCGGAAAGTCCAGAGGCAAAAACGAAGTCCGCGCCGTCGACGATGTCTCGCTCGACATTCACTCCGGCGAAACCCTCGGCCTCGTCGGCGAATCGGGTTCGGGCAAGAGCACGCTCGGGCGCTTGATCTTGCGCCTCATCGAGCCCACTTCCGGCAGCATCCGCTTCGAAGACCGCGACCTGCTCGGCGCCAGCTCCGGCGAAATGCGCCGCCAGCGTCGCGATATGCAGATCATCTTTCAAGACCCCTTCGCCTCGCTCGATCCCCGCTTCCGGGTCGAGGACATCATCGCCGAGCCGCTCATCATTCACGGAAACTCACACGGCAGTGCAAACGATGCGGATGTCCCGCCCTCGTCGCGTTTTTCGCGGCAGGGCGCGCTTACCTCACGCGCCCGGCGCGCCCGAGTCGTCGAACTGCTGCGCGCCGTCGGCCTCGACGAATCCATCCTGCAGCGCTTCCCGCACGAATTCAGCGGAGGACAGCGCCAGCGCATCGGCATCGCCCGCGCCCTGGCGCTGCGCCCCAAGTTCATCGTGGCCGACGAACCGGTCTCCGCGCTCGACGTCAGCGTGGGCGCGCAGATCGTCAACCTGCTCGCCCAGCTGCAGCGCGACTTCGGCTTGACCTATCTGTTCATCTCGCACTCCATGCCGGTCGTACGCTATCTCTCGACGCGCATCGCCGTGATGTACCGCGGCAAGATCGTCGAGATGGGAACAACCGGGCAGATCGTCGAGCGCCCGCAGCATCCCTACACCCGCAGCCTGCTGGAAGCCACGCCAGAAGTCGCGGTCTAGATGATTTACACGGGAACAGCCGTCCCCGGCCGTTCGCCGGAATACCCCCTGGGACCGCAGGGCCTGGCGTGCCCCCTTGTTTCCCGCGTTCTCGCGGATTACAATCCCTGCGAATCGTGTAGGAGAAAACCATGGCCGCCGCTCCGCTCAGCCCAACGCCGGGATCCACATCCACTTCCGCCTTCGACGCCGCTCCGCTTTCCGAGGGCGCGCGCCTCGTCAACACGTTCATCGCACCCTCGAAAACTTTCACCGACCTGCGCCGCAACGCGAGCTGGTGGGGACCCTGGCTGCTGATTTCTATCTTCGCGCTGCTCTTCGTCTACTCGATGGATCGGCAGATCGGCTTTGACCAGATCAGCAAGAACGAGATTGCGCATTCCTCGCGGGCCGATCAGTTCGACAAGCTCCCCGCCGACCAACAGGCAAAACAGATCGCGATTTCCACTGGCTTCGTCCGTTACCTTTCGTATGGGATTCCAGTGATGATCCTGCTCTACTTTGCCATCATCACGCTGGTGCTGTGGGCGACATTCAAGTTTGCCGCCGGGTCCGGCGTCTCTTATAAGACGGCGTACGCGATCGTTTTCTACGCCACCCTGCCCGGCATCATCGGATCGATTTTGGGCACGGTCTCGATGTTCGCTGGCGTCAATCCTGAAGGCTTCAACGTGAACAATCCTGTGGCGACGAACCCGGCGTATTTCATGGATCCCACGGCCAATAAATTCCTTTACGGGATGGCTTCCGGTCTTGACATCATCGTCATCTGGACCATCGTGCTCATGGGCATCGGCTTTTCCTGCACCGGCAAAGTGAAACGAAGCACGGCCATTGCCCTCGTCGCGGGATGGTATCTGGTCTGGAAGCTCGCTGCCGCGGCGCTCGCCGCCCGGTCTTAGCGGGTGTACCGCAAATCGCAGCCGGACGCTGCAATCTAAAACTTTAAGGAGACTTCCGAATGAAACGCATTCTTGTCGCATTTCTCTTCGTTTCTGTGTGCATTTGCGCCGGTGTCGCTTCCGGACACGCACAGACCATGACTCCACCTTCCTCCGCGGCTGCGACGGCAGCTCCGCAAACTTCCGCGCCCGTGAAGAATCCGGTGACGGCTGCCCTCCGCATGCTGCTGCCGCGCTCGCGGAATAATATTCTTGGCGCCATTACCGCCATGCCCGCCGATAAGTTCACGTACAAGCCCACGCCCGAGCAGATGAGCTTTTCGCATCTGGTCGTCCACATCATTGGATCGAACAACTCTATGTGCGCCAAAGCGGCCGACATTGCCGAACCCAAAGTCGAGGAAGCCAGTGAAACCGATGCCAAGGACAAGCTTCTCGCCGCAGCTACGGCTTCGTTCGATTTTTGCAGCGACGCGCTGGGCAAGATGGACGACTCCAAACTGGGCGACAGCGTCGAACTCTTCGGTGGACACCAATTTCCCCGCGCCATGGCTGCGCTGGGGCTGGCCAGCGGCTGGGCCGATCACTACGGCGCCGCCGCGATCTATTTGCGCTTGAATAATATTTTGCCGCCGTCGGCGCAGCCGAAGAAGTAAGCAATGCAGTTGGACTTAGGTCGGCGCTGACACCGAGTCGCCGAGTGGCGAAACGCCCCTACTTGATTTGCACCAGTTCGCCCGCCGACTCCACCGCAGGAATCGACGGTGCGGGACGCTGCGGCGCGCGCCAGCCGTCGAAGATCGAAACCTGGTGTACGCACGAAACCGTGCAATGCGACGCGCAGGATTTTTCCGTGAGATACTCGCGGCGCATGTCGTCCCGAGTGTAGGTTTCCAGCGGCACTCCGGGATAGCCGCGCTGCTGCGAGCAGTAGTGCACCAGTCCGTCTTCGCAGATATACAGGTAGCGCGCGCCGGCGCGGCAGCGCCATTCGTTGGGTAGGCCTTGCGCAATGTTGTCCTGGAAAGCGTGGATGCGGGTGAAGCTGCGCTTCTCCAGCGATTTCATTTCGTTATAGATGCGGCGCTCTTCGTCGTTGAGCGGCTGCACCTGGCCGCTGCCATCGTGAATAATGCCGATGGTCGAGCTGAATCCCAGTTCGATGGCGCGCTTGCCGATAGTGAGCGCGTCCTGCGGGTTCGAGATGCCGCCGCCCACCACGGAATTGATGTTCACGTGAAACTCGGCGTGCTCGGCCAGCAGTTGCAGCTTCTTGTCTAAAACTTTCAGGCTCTTCTTCGATACTTCGTCGGGATTGACGTTGTCGATGGAAATCTGCAGCCACTCGAGTCGGGCGCGGTTCAGGCGCTGAATGCGTTCCGCAACCAGAAAATAGCCATTGGTGATCAATCCAGCGATCATGCCGTTCGCGCGGATGCGCCGGATCACGTCATCGAGTTCAGGATGCAGCAGCGGCTCTCCGCCGGAAATTGTGACCACCGCGGTGCCCAGCGCGCCCAGCTTGTCGATACGGCGGAACATTTCCTCGATCGGCACGGGCTTCGAGAAATCATCGAACTCATTGCAGTAGGTGCAACTCAGATTGCAGCGGCGCACGGGAATAATGTGCGCCAGCAGGGGATGGTCGGTCGAGGCCAGCGCACGCGCGGCCATGGCAGCTCCGCGCAGGTTGCGGTGGAGAGCTTTGGCGCGACGGCGCAAGGTTGTGATGGTAGACGGCATAGATTGGCTGACCCCTTATTACAGCATGGATGCGGGATAAGTGCAGGATTCGCGACAGCGTTTAGCGAGACTGGCGGGCCGAATGGCGCCCACGGCGCTGCGGATTGAGCACGCTTCATTCGATGAACTTGCGCCAGGATTCGTCTCGCGGCCAGAGTTCGTGGTCCGCCGAGTCAAGAGCTTGCAGCGTCACTCCGGTGAATTCCTCTTGCACGAGGACGTAATCCGTGTCGTAAGTCGAGATGGCGAAGATGGGAACGCCGTTGTCGGAGAGCGGCTCGATGAACGAGAGCAATATCCCCGTCTGCGAAAATGCGAACGGGCCTTCGAGTTTCAGGCAGATCCAGTGCTGGCCAGGATCCACATCCTTTGGGATGTTCTCCGCCGGGCAGACGATGGAAAGCTCGTCGGTGGTACGGGTGATGGAGGTGAAATCGCCTTTCGTGGCCCAGTCGGGAACGGGAGCATCCGGCGCCAGCCGCATGATGGCATAGAGGTCGGGAAGTTGACGAAATTTTAGGCTCTTAGGCATGAGGTAGCACGGTTCTCGCTAACCCTCCACAGCCTTGCGCAGCGCGGCTCTTGCCAGCAGTCGCGTGGAATCCAGCATCGGCAATGAGGACTGCTCGGGCGTCATGAGCAATGGAATCTCTGTGCAGCCGAGGACTACCGCGTCGCAGCCTTCGTCTTTCAGGTTGCGGATCACTTCGGTGAGATAGGCTTGAGTGCGCGGCAAGAATACGCCGTTGACGAGTTCGTCAAAGATGATGCGGTGGATGCGCTCGCGCTGCTCCGCGCCGGGGATGCGTTGCTCGATGCCCGCGGCCTTCAGTCTCTCGCGGTAGACCGGACCCTCCATCAGCGCGCGGGTTCCCAGAACTCCCAGGCGCTTGAAGCCGTGGCGTTTTGCCTCGTTGGCGACCTCAACGGCAATATGCAACCACGGCCGCGGCGAGCGGTGCTCGACCAGATCGAAAGCCTGGTGAACGGTGTTGACCGGAGCGATCAGGGACTCCGCACCGGTTTTGGCCAGCTTTTCCGCCGAGGAGAGCATGAGTTCGGCCACGCCCACCCAGTCGTTCGCATCGATGCACTTCACGTATTCCGCGAAGGAATGGCCGTGCATAGAAATTTCGGGATGATGGTGCGGGCCGAGCAACTCCGCGCCTTCAAGGCAGATGGTGCGATAGCAGAGCGCCGCGCCTTCCGCGCTGCAGGCGACGATGCCGATGTGGAGAGACATTCAGTTGCCGGTAGTCAGTACCAGCCTAGTTCTCAGTTCTCGTGTTGAGAATCTTTCAGCCGTAATTGTAGCTGGAGGAACTAAGGATGAGTACAAACTACGAGAGCAAGTGGCGCGGCTAAAGGCCCACTCCTCCTCGAGCAGTATCGCCGCTCAGGGAAATCGATCGACGAGCCCGCGTCATAGAGGCTGGATCTTTTCGTCAGTGGCTAAAGAGCGCGATTAAAATGACGATGGGGATCGGCACGCCGAGCAGCAGAAGTAGTATCGAACGCATCGTAAGCCTCCCTTAAGTTGGACGCATGTTCTTCAAAAAGTATTAGACACCGTTACGTGCCACCGCTAAACCGCGACATGATCGCGCTGGCGTCCTCCGATAGTCCCCGCGTAGCTCGCGCAAAACGCTCCGCTCAGGAGTGCCACGAATAGCCACAATGACAAATGGGCCAGCGCTTTCCGCGCCCTTTCCGCGGATCGCTGAGTCTCTTCAAACACATCGGACACTCGCTTCTCGCTATCGGATTGGTTAAGGCCCGTTCTCGCGGACACAACCTGAGCCAGATACGTGCTATCCATTGGGGGGATCATTCCCTGCCTAAGGCCGTGCGCCAAAATGCGTTCTACCTCGCCACGCTCTGAAGCATCGTTCCGGTCCGCAACTGCGCCATTCGAACGTAACAAGAGGTCAACAAAATAAGCGTTCGAACTAAGCATCGACGCATCGGGTGCGGCTACAGTGGTTGCGTTGCCACCCCGTTGCACTGCTCCCGCGGACAAGGAAGTGGCTGCGGATGCCAAAAAAGCCGCGGTGATTACGAGCCCAACCGCCCACACCAGGAATCCATGCGCGGTATCGCGAAAGTACACTTCGTCCGTGTGGACATGGGTCCACTTGGTCCGCAGTCGGCCTGCCAGATAGCCACCCATGGCAGAAGCCATGATCTGCGTAAGAATCAGCCAGGCGATGGCTGCCCTCCCGATGGTGGAGGCCGATGCGCCAACATTTGACCATGGCGAAATCGACGAAAATCCCAAGCCAGTGCCTAAAGCCAGCAGGATGAGTGCCAGCGAGGCGGACACGAAGGCACCGCCAATCACCGCTGCCCAAGATACACCGGAGGAATATGCTTCACTCCTCCCAGGAATCTCAGCGACTGAGACTTGACGGTTTGCGGTCGGAATTGCGGGTTGTGGCATACGCACCCCTTGTCTTTGCTTTTAACGCGAGTTTGAATGCTTCCCAAACGTCTCCTCGGCGAGTCCAAGAGACGCGCATACCGGCCGAGAGAGCCGCAAGGGTCCGACACGAATGTCAGGCTTTATGCCGTTCTTTAAATCCTTCGATCTTGTCTTTGACCTGCTCTTTGGTTTCCTCTATGGACTGACTGACCTTGTTCCGAGTGTGGTCAGCTTTTTCGGCAGCTGCTTCCTTGTGCGATTCATGGATCTGTTGGACGGCGGCTTTCGCATCGCCCCAAGTCTCTTTTACCGCACCTTTAGTTTGGTCAATGAGTCCTTTATTTGCTAACTTTTCGTTGCCTACGGCTTCGCCAACACTTTGCTTGGCCTTCCCAACAGCCTGATCGATCTTCCCAGAAACCTGTTCCTTATTCATGTTCCCTCTCTTGACGCCACAGATGTGGTGTTCCGTGAATGTTATAGCGCTGAACTTCTGACCATATCAGCCTAACGCGCGTGGGCGGAGTCAGTCCATCCGGCGAATACCTTAGAGGAATCTGAATTGAACTGCGGCAATTTCCCCGACGATTCGAAGAGGGTAGACGGAGGGAAGCTTCGTGTGTGGGCTTGTCGTGATTGTCCAGACCGGGAAAGTAAGGCCTCCACTCGCAACCGAAAACAGTGCTCATCTGGCCGCGGCGGCGTCGAACAGGTCCAGGAACTCGAGCTTTTTTTCCGCCGGCAGGAACGACGCTTCGAACGAGTTGCGGGCCAGTTCGCGCAGGTGCTCGTCGGTGAATCCGAAGGTTTGCTGGGCGAGTTGGTATTCGCGCGCGAGCGTTGTGCCGAACATGGCGGGATCGTCGGTGTTGAGCGTGATCATCACGCCGTGATCGAAGTAGTTTTTCGCGGGATGATCGGCGAGATTGGGGCAAAGACCGGTACGCAGGTTACTGGTGAGGCAGATTTCCACGGGGACCTGCCGCTGTGCGAGTTCATCCACGAGATCGGGATCGTGGAAAGCCGTAAGCCCATGGCCGATGCGCTCGGCGCGCAGGTTGAGCGCGCCCCAGATGGATTCCGGCGGGCCAGTTTCGCCGGCGTGCGCGGTGAGGCGCAGACCGTGGTCGGCGGACCACGCGTAAGCGTCGCGGAAAAGCTCGGGCGGCGCTTTCTGCTCGTCGCCGCCAATGCCGATGCCCACAACTTCGCGGTCGTGATAGCGGACCGCAAGCTCGAAGACTTCTTGCGCGGCCTCGGCGCCAAACTGGCGGACGGCGTCGAATATCCAGACCAGCGAGATGCCGAAGTCGCGCGCGCCGCGGGCACGTCCGCGATCCAGACCTTCGAAGATGGCGGCGAAATCCTGCTTGCGCCACAGGCAGACGCCGACCGAGACATAGACCTCGGCGTGCAGGACGTTTTCTTCTTTCAGCCGCTTCATCAGCCGGTAGGCGATGAGTTCGTAATCTTCCGCCGTGCGCACGTGCTCGGTGATGTTCTTGAAGGCGAGCAGAAAACCGGGAAAATCGGTGGGGCGGTAAAGTTGGTCGACCTCGGCTCGTGTGACGCGTTCGCCGTGGCGCACGCGAAGTTCGAGCAGCGTGGCCGGATCGATGGTGCCCTCGAGGTGCAGGTGCAACTCGGCTTTGGGCAGGAGTCGCAGGAAGCTGCTGGGCGGCCGATCGAGTGCCAAGGACATCACTTCTTGATTGTAGATTCTTGCTCATGGATTTGCGAGGCCAAGCCAGTCCACGACCGAGACACGGAGTCCCGGAGAAAAGCGGGAAATCAACCACAAGGGTGTGAACGGAGACGTGTCAGCTCATCGGCACGCTGCGCTCAGAATGACAATGCGTCTTTGCTGATGGCTGATAGCTGAGAGCTGCAGGCTATTTCTTCGCGAACTCGCTGCGGTGGCGGCTATAGAAGATATAGATCAGCAGGCCGAGGCCGAGCCAGATCACGAAGCGCAGCCAGGTGATGACGGTGAGTCCGGTCATCAGGCCGCCGCAGAGGATGATCGAGATCAAAGGGAACCAGGGCACCAGGGGCACTTTGAAGATGCGCGGGCGATCCGGCTGAGTGCGGCGCAGGATGATCACTCCGAGCGAGACCAACACGAAGGCGAAGAGTGTGCCAATGTTCGAGAGATCGGCGGCGTCGCTGATCGCGAAGATTCCGGCGGGGATGCCGACGGCGAAGCCCGCGATCCAGGTGGAGTAATGGGGCGTCTTGAACTTGGCGTGAACTTTGGAAAAAAGCGCCGGGAAAAGCCGGTCGCGCGACATGGCATACCAGATGCGCGCCTGTCCGTACTGGAAGACGAGCAGCGATGAAATCATGCCGGTGAGTGCGCCGATAACGATGACGGAGCGCGACCAGCGGCTGGCGCCGAGCACCTTCAGCGCATAGGCCACGGGAGCATCGGCGGCTTCGCCGCTGATAAAGGTGGTGTATTTCATCATGCCGAGCAGCACGATGGAGACGCCCACGTAGAGGATGGTGCAGACGATGAGCGAGGCGATGATGCCGAAGGGCAAATCGCGCTGAGGATTCTTCGCCTCTTCGGCCGCGGTGGAGACGGAATCGAAACCGATGTAGGTAAAGAAAACGATGGCGCCTCCGGTGACGACGCCGCCGAATCCGGAGGGTGCGAAGGGATGCCAGTTGCCGGGATTCACCAGCGCGCCTCCGATGACGAGGAATACCAGAATGGCACCAATCTTGATGGCGACCATGATGTTGTTGGCTTTGGCGGATTCGCGCACGCCCCGCACCAGCAACACCGTCAGGATGAAAATGATGAGGAAGGCGGGGAAGTTAAAGTAGGAACCGGTCCAGTGTCCGGTTTCCCAGACCGGCGTGGACCATTTGTCGGGCAAGTGCAGGCCGAAGGATTCCAGTTGCGCCTTGGTGTAGGCGGCGAAGCCGATCGCGACCACCACGTTGCTGACCACATATTCGAGGATGAGGTCCCAGCCGATGATCCAGGCGAAGATTTCGCCGAGCGTGGCGTAGGAATAGGTGTAGGCGCTGCCGGCGATGGGAATCATCGAGGCCAATTCGGCATAGCAGAGTCCGGCGAAGCTGCACGCCATCGCAACCAATAGAAAGGAGATGGCGATGGAGGGCCCGGCAGGTGGGCGTCCGTGCATGAGGACGTTGCTCATGCCACCGCCCCGAAAGAAGTTCACGATGATGTCGAGAACTTGCGCGTGCAGGATGGACGGCGCCTGGAAATACTCTCCGGCGGCGGCCGTTCCGGTAAGCACGAAGATGCCGGAGCCGATGATGGCGCCGATGCCCAGCGCGGTCAGCGACCAAGGCCCGAGAGTTTTTTGCAGCCGTTGCCCGGGGACCTCGGATTCGGCGATCAGCTTGTCGATCGACTTGCAGCAGAAAAGCTGACTGCCAGAAGTGCGCACGGTGGCGGTGGGTTCCGGAGATGATTGGGACAAGAGGTAGTTGTCTCCTGAAAAACAAGCCTTTAGCCATTGGCACTTAGCATTTAGCTAGTCTGCGTTCCCGTCAGATGCTGGAACCGTTTCCGGCCAAATGCCAAGTGCTTACTGCCAATTGGCTGCCTTTACCGTTTCGACTGGCCGCGAACCAACTTCTTCACCTTGCGTTTTCTCGATCCGCGAGCGTAATCGCGGGGCTTTTTTGGCTTTTCCGCCTTGGTCTTTTTCCGCGACGCGCGTTTCGATTTCTTGCGTTCGTCTTTGGTTAGCTTTGCTGTGTTTGCCATGAATGCTTTCTTGAAGCTGTAATTTGGTAATTGGGCAATTTCGTAATTCGAGACCGAAGACAAAGGCCGGGCGATTACCAAATTATCCGATTACAAAATTATCAAGTCGCGCTCAAGCCCGTTCCAGCTGGGCATACTTCTCCACCAGCTTCTTCAAGCCGAAGCGAGGGAATTGTACCGTAATCTTGGCTTCTTCGCCTTCTCCTTCTCGCTGGTAGACCGTTCCCTCGCCATATTTGGGATGGCGAACCTTCTGCCCGGGGCGGAATCCGCGCTTTCCTGTCGGCTCTTCGACCGGCGTTTTAGGGACGCTGAACTTCTTGCCGCGCGACGCGAAGAACTCAGCGATGTTCTCGATGGAGTTGTAGGGTTTGGCCGGGGCGGCGGCCTTTTGGCGGCTGGAGCTGGGCGGGACGCTGGCCCGGCCTTTCCAGTTTGCGCTCTGGTCTTCGTCTTCGTAGGAATAGTGGATGTCCGCGTCGTGAGTCGCGGGGCTCCGCCCCGCTGAACGGCCGGGGGCGGCCGTCCCCACATGAGTTGTCGTTGTGCTGCGGCGCCTGCCGAGTTCTTCGATCAGTTGGATTGGCACTTCTTCCAGAAAACGCGAGGGGACGCTGGCTTCGGGCAGATCGGTGCCGTATCGGCGGCGATAGACTGCCCGCGTCAAGATGAGCTGATCCATGGCGCGGGTCATGCCGACGTAGCAGAGGCGGCGCTCTTCTTCGACGTCGTCGGGCTGGAGCATGGTGCGCGAGTGCGGGAACAGGCCCTCTTCGAGGCCGCTGAGAAAGACCAGTGGAAACTCCAGGCCCTTGGCCGCGTGCAGGCTCATAAGCGTGATCTGGGAACGCTCGTCGTAGTCGTCGGCATCGCTGATGAGGGCGGCGTGATCGAGGAACTGGTCAAGCGTTTCGCCGCGGTCGCGCGAGTCCATTGCGGCGTTTACAAGTTCGCGCAGGTTTTCGATGCGCGAGAAGGCTTCGGGAGTGTCTTCGGTTTCGAGAAGCTTGATGTAGCCGGTCCGGTCTATTAGGAACTTCAGAAGATCGGCGGTGGAGGAGGTTGTAGCGCCAGCATCTTGCTGGCTCGCGAGCGGGCGCAACGCCCGATCTTCTTCTTGCAAGACAGCCGGCGGGTTTCCGGCGCTACTCTCCACGGCGGTGCTGAAGTCGAACGAGGCATTGCCGAAATCATTCGGATCGAAGGCGGTGGAGTCTCCCTCGCTGGGCGGCTCTATCTTGCCGAGATCCGCGGGCGCGCCTGCCCGTTTTGCCGAAGCCCCGAGCGAAGCCGAGGGGGAAGCCGAAGGATTGCCCGCAGCCACACTTTCTTCCAGTTGCTCGGCAAACGTTCCTGCCTGCATCGCCCGCGCGTCTTCGATCAACTGCTGGAAGTTCTTCAATGCGGATAGCGCCCGTTGCGGCAGCAGTTGGCGGCGAATGGCTTCTCCCAGCGCTCCCCAGAGCGACAGACCGGTCTCAAGCGCGAGGTGCTCTATGGTTTCGACGGTGCTCTTGCCGATGCCGCGGGCCGGGCTGTTGATGACACGCAGGAACGAGATCGAGTCATCCGGGTTCTGAATGACTTTGAGGTACGAGATCATGTCTTTGATCTCGGAGCGATCGTAAAAGGAG
Source organism: Acidobacteriaceae bacterium (assembly GCA_003131585.1). Lineage (GTDB taxonomy): Bacteria > Acidobacteriota > Terriglobia > Terriglobales > Acidobacteriaceae > Sulfotelmatobacter. The sequence goes on along the minus strand of PKVW01000009.1, from coordinate 51,469 downwards.
AATCCGCCGACCACGTGATACTTGAGGCCGTAGCGGCGCATGGCTTCTTCAAAAAGCCGCGATTGAGAATTCGTGCGGTAAAGCACGGCGGCCCGCGGAGCTTCGCCGCCCGAGTGTTCAGCACGACCGGCCTCGCGCAGATATTTTGCGATGTGGTCGGCCGCAAAGAGGGCTTCGTTTTCGCCGTCGGGAGCCTCGTAGTAGCCGATCTTGGTGCCGCCCTGGCGCGAGGTCCAAAGATTCTTGCCTTTGCGGCGGATGTTGTTCGCCACCACCGACGACGCCGCCTGCAAAATGTTCTGCGTGGAACGGTAGTTCTGTTCGAGGCGAATGATCTTGGCTTCGGGAAAATCTTTTTCGAATTCGAGGATGTTGCGGATGTCGGCGCCGCGCCAGGAATAAATCGACTGGTCTTCGTCGCCGACAGCGCAGACGTTGTGGCGCTCGCCCGCCAGCATGCGCATCAGTTCATATTGCGGCCGGTTGGTGTCCTGGTATTCGTCGATGAGCAGATATTGGAAGCGGCGGTTGTAATACTCGCGCACCGGCGCCGCGGACTTCAGCAGGCGCGTCGCTTCGAGCAGCAGATCGTCGAAGTCGAGGGCGTTGGCTTTGCGCAGTTCCTTGCGGTATTCCTCGAACAGATGCGCGATCTTTTCCGTCTTTGGATCGGCCGATTGCAGGTAAAGCTCCTGCGGGTCAAGCATGTGGTTCTTCGCCCAGGAGATGCGTGAGAGCACGGTGCGCGGCGTGAGCTGTTTGTCGTCGAGGCCGAGGCGCCTCATAACCCCTTTGACCACCGACTGCTGGTCGCTCTCGTCGTAGATGACAAACTTTTTCGTATGCCCAATGGGTGGCTGGCCCGGCGTTGCCGAGGGGATCTGTAGAGCTTCGATGTCGCGGCGAAGAACCCGCACGCAGAACGAATGAAACGTCGAGATGACCGGCTTGGCGATGCTCAGTCCGCCCACCAGTTTTTCGACGCGCTCGCCCATTTCGGCGGCGGCTTTGTTGGTGAAGGTCATCGCCAGAATAGATTCCGGCATCACGCCTGTGTGCTCGATCAGGTAGGCGATACGGTAGGTAATGACGCGCGTCTTTCCGCTGCCCGCGCCGGCGAGGATCAGCACCGGGCCTTCGACGGTTTCGACCGCCTCGCGCTGTTGCGGATTGAGTTGGTCGAGAAAAGACAATGAGGAAGCGGCTCCGGAGCTGATGATTCAATTTTACAGGGGATTCTGGGTTTGCGATTCCCCAGTTCCAGCCGCGTAGCGGCGGCATGTGAAAGCCCGGCACGGGAGTGCCGGGTGGTGGCGATCTTGCAGGAACCGAGTCCCGTCACGGACGGCACCTTTCATCCAAAGACAAACTCGGGATCGTATTTCACGCCGGACTTGCGCAACAGCGAGACAAATTCATCCTCGAACGAATGTTTCGCATGATGGTCCCCATTTGGGAACCGCCTTTGAACGTAACTTGACTGCGGTAGTGCGTAACCTATACTGAAAATATCGCAGGGTGCTGTAGGTGCCCAGATTTGATCGGCCCCGAGAAATCGGGGCCTTCGTCCTTTTTGGCCTCACACCCAAGCCCCCATCAAATGTCCCAGCCCCCCGCGCACAAGCAGGCCGTCTTTGCGATCATTGAAATAACGTGCGTTGATCTGCTCGGCTTTCAGAAACTCGATGCGGTGGAATCCCAGACTCTTCAGTTCGTCCTCCAATTTTCCGGGATCGAAGAATAGTTGAAACGGCTCGCCGGCTGCAGCCACACGTTTGGAGAGTGCGTCGAGCGCCATCCTCTGCCCCGGGTTGAGGAGCGCAGGATCGACCGCAAAATCAAATACCACGCCGCTGCCTGCGGGCATTCTGGCGATCAAACTGAGCGTCGTCATGCAGGCTTCGCGCGTGAGATAAGGCGTTACGCCCAGCCAGGAGAAAAATGCTGCTGCGTTTGCGTTGAAACCGGACCGCTCAAACCCATCCTCCAGCGTTTGCCGCTCGAAGTCGATGGGCACGAAGGTTAAAGACGGCGGGATCGGAATGGCTGCCGCCCGCAGTTGCTCGTACTTCCAAGCCTGCGTGGCGGGGTGATCTACCTCGAAAACGCGCAGTCCTGGGTGAGGGTTGCGGTAAGCGAAGGTATCGAGTCCGGCGCCGAGGACCACATACTGGCTCACTCCATGCCCAACGGCGCGGGCGAGTTCATCCTCGGCGCAGCGGCTGCGCGCCGCCATGAACGCACGGAACGCGCGGGAAAAAGAATGGTCCTCTTTCGGATTGGATTGAAGCTCTTCGGCGGCTTCATAGCCAATGATGAGCAGGGCCAGAGGATCGTCGAGAACGCGGGGGTGATCGAGAAGCTGATGTGCGGCCCGGCGAATCGCCACTTGCCGTGCAGTCTTGCTGAATTTTCCTTCTTGCATGTTCAGAAAGTCAGTCTTGATACGAGTAGCGACCGCGCGAAAAATTCAGCGAGGCGCGCGAGCTTATGCCCCGGTTCCCGTCCTCGCGCCCTTGCACTCCGCGCACGGGCAGACTTCGCGCAGGAACTTCCAGGAGTAAATGCCGAGGTCGTGGTCATCGTTCCACTTGAACTTGATGGCGTATTTGCCGATGCCTTCGGCGGAGAGCGGTTTGGCGGCGGCTTTGAACATGGGCAGCGCGCCGGGAGGCAGTCTTGCGGGCACTCCGGGCTCGCGCCCGGCTTTGTCGCGCTCTTCGTTGCACATGGCGCACGGGCACGCGTCGCGCAAATAGACGAAGTCGTAATGCGAAACGTGGCCGTCGCCCCATGCGATTTCTACGCCTGTACCCGCGGTGAGGTTCACTTTTACCGACTTGGGGTCCGTGGCCGCCGTAGGCGCTTGAAGCGGGGACTGCATGGCTTCAGTATCGCATACGGGGAATGAAGCTACGCGTCGTTCGCGGTTGATTCCTACGCCTTCACCACTTTGCCGCTGCGCAGGCAGGACGTGCATACGCGCATGCGCTTGGTGGCAGCTCCCACGCGGGCGTGCACCGGGCGCAGGTTCACGTTCCAGCGCCGCTTGGTGACGTTATGGGCGTGGCTAATACGATTTCCGAATTGCGGCTTCTTGCCGCAGATATCACACTGTTGTGACATGACTGGCTTTAGATCCTTTCAAAGGCTCTTGCCCGAAACTTCATTGTACCGGACTCGCACCGTTGCCGACAATGCGAGCCAGCATTGTGAGTCGCTGACATAATATATAAGACACTCCGCGCTTACGTTACTGGGAATTATGGCCGGAGCCGCGGGGGGCGGCTAGGATCCGCGCGCGACCCGGCCTCACTCCATCTCAGCCGCCGCTCACTGGTTTCCTTCGGTGCTACTGCACGCCCAGGAACTGCACGTCGAAGATCAGAGTCGCGTTGGGCGGAATCGGGCCCCCGGGAGTGCCGCTGGCGCCGTAGGCCAAATCCGGCGGAATGCGCAACTGGCGCTTACCGCCAACTTTCATTCCCGCAACCCCTTCTTCCCATCCCTTGATGACCTCGCCGTTGCCGATGATGAAGTCGAAGGGCTTCCCCGCGTCGACTGAACTGTCGAATTTCTTGCCCGAGGTGAGCCAGCCGGTATAGTGCACGCGCACGTGGCTGCCTTCTTTCGCGAGCTCGCCAGTACCGGCCCGGATGTCCCAATAGATCAGTCCGGAGGGCGTTTTCACTCCGTCGCCGGTAACTTTAGTAGGAGCGCTTGTGTTGGGAGTCGTGGACTTCTTGGTTGCGCTTTGCGCGAGGACGAACACTGCCGTCAGCGCGAGGATGATTGCAATTGCCGCAAGATACTTGGTCATTCTCGTCTCCTTCAAAGACGTTATCGCCATATCTTAACCACAGAGGGCACAGAGATGCACGGATGTTCTTGAGATTCCTCTGTGTCATCGCCTGTGCCTGCCCTGAGCGCAGCCGAAGGGTTCTCTGTAGTTGAGGTTTTTCTCACGTCAGCGCGATCACGTCGATTTCCACCAGCACATCCTTGGGCAGGCGCGCCACTTCCACGGTAGAACGAGCTGGCGGGGCGGAACTGAAATACTTGCCATAAACCTGGTTCATGGCGGCGAAGTCCCCCATATTCTTGAGAAAGACGGTGGAGCGGACTACTTTTCCCAGCCCACTGCCGGCGGCTTCCAGAATCTCCGACAGATTGCGCAGCACGCGCTCGGTTTGCGCAGCCACATCTCCGGCGACGATCTGCTGCGTAGATGGATCGATAGCGATCTGGCCGGAGACGAAGACGAATCCGTTGGCCTTGATGGCTTGCGAGTACGGGCCGATAGCTTGGGGAGCATCTTTGGTGGAAATGACTTCGCGCATGAGTTAAACCAGTGGCCAGTGGCTAGCTCCCAGTTGCCATTAAGACCCTGAGAACTGACGCTTCACAGATTAACGCAGATGAACGGGGCCGAGGTCAACTTCGAGGTCAGCTTTTACTGGCAACTGGCAACTGCCCACTGCCCACTGACCACTGCCCCTCAGATTTTCTGCAGCCTCTGCACTTCATGCACACCGGGGATTTTGCGCAGGCCGGCCATGATCTGCTCTAAGTGTTTCAGATCCGAGATGTCGAGGACAATCTCCACGCTGGCCTGGCTGTTTTCGGTGCGTGCCCCGATGTTGCGGATGTTGCTTTGCGCATCGCCGATCACGCTGGTAATACTTTTCAGCATCCCGAAACGGTCGTCACAGTAGACGGTAAGCTTGACCGCGTATGCCGTGGGCGTGCTCTCGTCGCGGGCCCACTCCACATCGATGCGCCGCTCCGGTTCGTACATCAGATTCGTAACGTTGGGACAGTTCACCGCGTGCACCGCGACTCCCTTGCCCCGGGTGATGTAGCCGACAATGCTCTCGCCGCGGATGGGGTTGCAACAGCGCGCGCGGTAAACCAGCATGTCTCCCTGGCCCTTCACCATGATCGCGTTGTGATCGCCAAAGACGCGGCGCACCACGCTGGCAATGGCGCCCGGCTTCGAACTCAGTCCCTCGGCTTCAATATCGCCCGCCATCGAAGGCGTCGCGCCTGCCGGCAACAGCCGCGCCAGCACTTGCCGCGCGGAATATTTTCCGTAGCCGATGCCCGACATAAGGTCATCCACCTTGCCCAGTCCATAACCGCTCGCGGCTTTCAGCAGCTCTGCGTCTTTGATCTCTTTGAGTGCGATGCGGTACTTGCGCGCTTCTTTCTCGATCAGCTTGCGGCCAATTTCGATGGAGCGTTCCCGCTGATGCAGATTGAGCCAGTGCTTGATCTTGTTGCGCGAGCGGGAAGACTTGACCAGACCGAGCCAGTCGCGGCTGGGCTTGTGTCCGGCCTGTGTAATGATCTCGACAATGTCGCCGGAATGCAGTTTGTGACGCAGCGGCACCATGCGGCCATTTATCTTGGCGCCGACGCAGGTGTGGCCGACTTCGGTGTGGATCGTATAGGCGAAGTCGATGGGCGTGGCCTCGCGCGGCAGCACTACAACTTTGCCTTTGGGCGTGAAGGTGTAGACCTCCTCGGGATAGAGATCGACTTTCAGCGCCGATAGAAATTCATTGGGATCGCTGACATCGCGCTGCCACTCGACCACCTGGCGCAGCCAGGCGAGCCGCTGCTCGTCCTGCGCCGAGACGGGACCGTCTTTGTATTTCCAGTGGGCCGCGATCCCTTCCTCCGCTATCTTGTGCATCTCTTCGGTGCGAATCTGGATTTCAAACGGCGTTCCGTCTTCCGTAATCACCGAGGTGTGCAGCGACTGATAAAAGTTGGGCCGCGGCATGGCGATGAAATCCTTGATGCGACCCGGCACCGGACGCCAGATGTTGTGAATAATCCCAAGCACCGCGTAACAATCTGGTAGCGAGCGCGTGATCACGCGCATGGCAAAGAGATCGTAAACCTGGTCGACGGAGATGTGCTGGCGCTGCAGCTTTTTATGGATGCTGAAGAGCCGCTTGATCCGGCTTTCCACGCTGGCCTGGATGCCGGCCTCTTTCAGCTTGTCGCTGATGATCTGCTGCATCTTCGCGAGAAATGCCTCACCCTGTTTGCGGCGGGCATTGACAGCTTTTTCCACCTGTTCGTAGCCGGCGGGATCGAGAAAGAGAAAGCCCAGGTCTTCCAGTTCGCCGCGAATCTTTCCCATGCCCAGCCGGTGGGCGATGGGAGCATAGATCTCGAGCGTCTCCTGGGCGATTTTCTGCTGGCGGTCGGGCTGCAGGTGTTCGAGCGTGCGCATGTTGTGCAGGCGGTCAGCCAGCTTGATGAGCACTACGCGGATGTCGTCGACCATGGCCAGCATCATCTTGCGCAGGTTCTCCGCCTGTGCCTCCTCGCGCGTGGCGAAGTCGATCTGGCTGATCTTGGTGACGCCCTCGACAATGTGCGCGACCTGCTCGCCAAATTCCTTGCGGATGTCGACGATCGTGACCGAGGTGTCTTCGACCGAGTCGTGCAGCAGCCCGGCGGCAATGGCGACCGGGTCCATCTTCATCTCCGCCAGCACCAGCGCCACTTCCAGCGGATGCACCAGGTAAGGCTCGCCCGAGGCGCGGCTCTGGCCTTCATGGTGCTTCAAGGAGTAGTCGTAGGCTTTCTTGACAAGGGACAGATCGTCCTGCGGACGGTTTTCCTGAATCCGCTTCATCAGCTCGCGGAACTTGGTGAGCGTAAGAGCGGTCGTCGCGATCTGTTGGCGCAAGCTCGCCATGCAGGATTATATCCCGCGCCAAGCAAGCCAAGCTTCTGTGGAGTAAATGTGGGGACAGCCGCCCCCGGCTGTCCGCGGAGCGAAGCGACGCCGCAGTCGGATCGCACCCGTGTGGAATGCCCGTGTGGAGCGGACCCGTCCTGAGCGAAGTCGAAGGAACTCCTGTCCGCTGCTTTTTGCCGACGCCAGCAATGCCCTGGGTACCCATTTTCTCCCGTTCTTTGCGAGAAGTCGGGATTTTGACTCGTTGAAGAGGACGAGGCATTCTTCAGCGACGATGCCGCCCGCAATGCGCTGTATGAAGTCAAGAATGTGGCGCCGTCCCCGTATACTGAACGCAAGCGAACCAGGTACCGCCGCCACAACCGCTACCGTCGCTACTAACTGCGCAGACCTATCGTTTCGCTACATCCACCATCCTCTGTGACATCTAACCTTGTCATCCACAGCCCCAACAGCCGATCATGTTCGCGGAGGCAGTGCGCGAGCCCGATTCACTTCTCGCTCCGTGCGGGGGCTAACTCCTTTGTTCCCAAGACTTTGCCCGTAACTTGTTGATTCTAAGAGATTAATTTGCATTTCCTCGCTACTACATTGATTCCAATAGGCCAGGGGGAGGCGGGGTACCCCCATTAACAAAAGGGTAAATAGCCTCCTTCCCAAACCGGGAAGCCGAGAGGTTAAGCCAAAGCCGGCGACACACACTGTCACATGGCAATCGAGAACTGGTCACCACGGACTCGCAACTCGCTACTCGGTACTCGCAACTCGCGCGCTCCGTGAACTGATAGAGTGGAAATCTGCAAGTCATGAATTCCAGAATCCTCGTCAGCGGCGTTTCCGGTCCGATTGGCGCCGCGCTTCTTCCTTCCCTCCGTACGAGTGGATGTTCCGTAGTACGGCTGGTGCGTGGCCCGGCTACGGGCGACGGACAGATCCCGTGGGACCCGGCGGTGCCGCTCGCGCCCGACGCGGTGTCCGGATTTGACGCCGTGATTCATCTTGCGGGCGAAAGCATTTTCGGACGATGGACCGCGGCCAAGAAAGCGAAGATTCGCGACACTCGCGCGGACGGGACATTCAATCTGGCGTCTGCTCTGGCGCGGGCGCAAGAGAAGCCGAACGTTTTCGTGTGCGGGTCGGCGATCGGCTACTACGGCAACCGAGGGGACGAAGCGTTGTCCGAGGAAAGCTCGCCGGGCACGGGATTTCTGGCGCAGGTTTGCCAGGAGTGGGAAGAAGCGACCACGCCCGCCGTGCAAGCCGACATTCGNNGGGAATCGTGCTCAGCCCGAAGGGCGGCGCGCTCAAAGCCATGCTGCTGCCGTTCAAGCTGGGCCTGGGCGGCCGCACCGGCGACGGGCGGCAATGGATGAGCTGGATTGATGTGCGGGACATGGTGGGCGCGATCCATCACATTTTGAAGAACGATCTGATGCAGGGAGCGGTGAACATGGTCGCGCCGAAACCAGTAAGAAACGCGGAGTTCGCCACGACGCTGGCCAGCGTGCTGTCCCGTCCAGCAATTTTTCCCATGCCTGCCTTCGCGGTGAAGCTGGTCTTCGGAGAGATGGGCGAAGAACTCCTGCTCGGCAGCCAGAAAGTGGAACCCGGCAAGCTGATCTCGAGCGGATATCCGTTTCGTTATCGCGAGCTGAGGGCGTCGCTGGAAGCGCTATTGAAGCGGTAGAATACCGATCCGGACGGCACACTCGCCGATGCGCGGCCATTCTATTTCAGTCCCTCTTTTTCATCGCAACCCTTGTTCAATTTGGCGGACTCGGCGCGTTGCCCGAGCGGTCCATTTCTTCCTGCAGCTTTTGCAGAAGCTCGGTGCGCTGTGCAGTGCTCAATTCACGCTGCAGTTCTTCCAGCGCCAAAGCTACGATGTGGTAATGATGCGCTCCGGTGAACTTGGGATCGGACGTGATGTTGAGCCAGAGCTTGTGCATGAGTTCGACGTCCTGGGGGCGCAAACGTGGGTTGTGTGGGCCCAGGGCATACTCGCGGACGGTTCCGTCGGGAGCGCAGACTTCCAGGGTCAGGCGCGGACGGGGCTCGGCCATGCGCTCCCAAGCGTCTCCGGTAAGTCTAGCCTGCTCGTCGGCGGTGAGTTTGTTCGACAGGCCGCAGATCACGCGAAAGGAATCGAGCCGCTGCGCTGTCACCAGGATGGCTTCGAACACGTCGGTCGCAGGAACCACCAGCAGAGAAATCGGCTTACCTTCCTTTTCGGCGACGGCCACGGCGGCGGTGAAGAGTTCCTGCTCGTAGTGGTCGAAAACCTGGCTGGCTTCCATGACCGCGCTGCCGCTGAAACTGTGCTCGCGATGGTAGAGGCGCGCGCTCATCACCACCACATCCTGCTTGGCCGTATCGGTGTGGGCCAGCACCTGGCGCAAGTAGTACAGATTGCGGGGATCGCGCACCGCAACCAGAATGTTTCCCGTCCGCACGCCCATGGCGCCGCTGCCCAGTTCCTGGTTGCCATACACACGGAACTGATCGAGCTGCTCCGGTTTTCCGTGGCGTTCTTTGGCGACATGGCGCTCCGAGAGCGTGAAGATGGTGAAGAACACGCCGCTGAAGATCACTCCGGCGATGGTGGCTTCGTACTTGGTAAATAAGTTCACGACCGCGGTGATCAACAGCACTGCGGAAATGGCAATCAAGCCCACCGGAATCTCGGTCTTGCCGATGTGCAGGTTACCCGGCACTTTCCATTGGCGGTTTCCCGGCTCGGTGTAGCGCAGCACGAGCACGGCGATGGACTTCATGGCGAAGCTCCAGATCACGCCGAACGCGTAGAGCGCCGCCAGCACGTACACGTTCCCCAGGCTGAGGAAGATGGTGAGCAGTTGCATGCCGACGATCAGGTTGATGATGCGGTAACTGGTGCCGTAGCGGTTGTGCGGCTTCTGGAACCAACTGGTGAGCACACCGTCTTCCGCCACGCGATTCAGAACGCCATTCGCGCCCACGATGGAAGTATTCTGCGCGCCCGCCAGGATGAGCACGCCCACCAGCACCACGAAGCCGTGAAAGAGCAGCTTCAGGCTGGTAGGCCCGACGAGGTACATTGCGATGCCGCCGATGAGGTTGGCGAAGTAGTCCGGCCGAACCTTGTCGGGAATGATCATCACCGCGAAGAACGAGACCAACGAAGTAAACAGCAGGCTGTAGATGAAAATGACCAGCCCGGTCTTCTCCAGGTTCTTCAGCTTGGGATGTTCAATCTCGCGGTTGACCTGCGCCAAGGTCTCTTCGCCGCTCATGGCGAGCACGGAGTGCCCGAAGCCGACGAAAAGGATGATCCACGTGATGTGGCCAAACCAGGTTCCGTTGAGCCAGCCCAGCGATTCTTTGTTCAGCGGGATTACCCCCGCGTGCAGCGGGTTCGGGGGTAACTGGATGGGAGCGCGCAAGACCGTGATGGCGCACCAAATGAGCAGAATCACCACCATCACCGTGGTGATCGCCATGATCTGCAGCGCCTTCTGGCTGGACTCGTGCATGCCTTGAGTGTTCTTCCACCAGAAATAGAGCACCACGATGACGGCCAATCCCGCGGCAAAATGATCGTCGGAAAAATTTAGAGGACGGTGCAGGTACACGCTCATATCTTTGATGAAGCCCGCCAGGTACTGGCCCGCGGACACGGCGCTGATGGGGCCGGTCAGCACATAGTCGAAAAGCAGGGCCGAGACGGAAAACTTGGCCAGGCCTCCGCCCATGGCTTCCTTGACGACGCGGTAGACGCCCCCGCGGACGAACATGCTGCTCGATTCGATGTAGAGCGCGCGCACGCAATAACTGAACAGCATGACCCCCAAGATGAACCAGGGGGCGCTCTTGCCAATGACCTTCTCGGCGTCACCGCCGGCGTAATAAGCGGAAGAGGCAAGATCGGAGAGAACGATGGCGGAAGCCCGCCAGAAGGAGATGAAGGTCAACATCACCGTGGTGGCGACGAAGACCTTTATGGCCGGTTTGGAACCTTCAACGGATGTAGCCATGCTTCAGAGAAACGCGTGGACTGCTCAATCAGAATAAACCTAATGAAGATAGCATAGAGGAACGCTGGACAGGGCAGTGGGATCCGGGTTGCGATTTGGCCGCTTGAAGAAATCGTGCTCCTTGCATCTTAAATTTGCAGCGAAATATGGCTGGCTTGACCAAACGCGCATTTTTGACGGTCTGAATTTGGTAGTTGAATTAGGGTATCCAAGGAATTGGACACCTTAAAATCAGGCCTCCTCGGATGGACACTGAAAACTTGATAAAGAAATTGCAAGCGACGGGATTCACTAGTATTCTATCGCTAGTAAGTGTCCACCGCGGGGACGCTTGGCTAGCACGGCATTAGCGTGGCGTCTTAACACGGACTGGTGAAGAAGATTAGCCGCTCACGGCAGGCCGAATAAACAGCGAAAGGTCGCACCGATGGCAGACAGAAAACAATTTCTCGGAGATATCAAGGCCGATCCTGAGCTGAAAAAAGTTCTGGAAACGTCGCGCCAGACCCAGGTAACAGAAGAGGAGTTACAAGAGCAGAGAATCAGTTTCGCCTTTGGCAACGCTCCCGTTAGCGCCAAAAACATCACCAAGGACAGCGTCAGGCAAACATCCAAGAAACTTAGACTTCTGAGATAGAAAATCATGGTGGGCCGCTATTGGCGCGCGGGCCACTCTTTCAATTATGTCCGTTCGTGAGAAAGATAATCCCGACCTGTTTAGGAGGATACAAGAACAAAATCTATTGCGTCAGTACGACCTGCTTTCCAATTGCATTGAGATCGGTCTGGCCGAGGGAAAAGGGATTGAAGCCTTCGACAAATACACGTTATGGGCCTTGAACTATGCCGCGGTTTCCAATATCGCCCAATTTGGCGGTAGGTACCGCGAAGAGCCGGTTTACGTTGGAAATCACGTTCCCCCTCACTTCGAGAAAGTCCCTCACTTGATGGACTTGTTTTTCTCTTTCATCCATGAAAACTGGACGGTCGATGAACTTGGAGAGCATCCGACTGCGCTTGCAGCCTATGCTCTTTGGAGGCTCAACTGGATACACCCGTTCGTGGAAGGAAATGGAAGAACCGCCAGAGCCGCATGCTATTACCTGATCTGCTTGAAACAAGGCAAGCTGCTTACGGGGAAGAGAATAGTCCCTGAACGGATCCGTGAAAGCCGCCAACCCTACTATGATGCGCTCAAGGCTGCGGATCGAGCTTGGGATGCTGGCCATATCGACGTATCCGTAATGGCGAACTATCTTGAAGGACTTCTGCTGGGCCAGCTCACTGAAACGTAAATCCACAAACTGAGACACTACCGGGATCCAGCGGTGCTCGGGGGGCAGCGGATCGGATCCTTTGCGGCGGGCTCACGCCTTCGCGGTCCGAGGTAGGTGCGGGTGATGCGGTCGTGCCAGCAGAGAGTGTCTTCGTCGAGAAACACCCAGGCATATCCCATGCCGAGAGAAACGGCGGAGAGGAATGAAGCGAGGACGCGCCAGCGGCGGAGCCGGCGGCCGGCAGAATTTCCATCGAAGCGGGCCAATTCAAGCCGTGCCAGACGCAGGCCGGGTGTAGTGCCCGAGTAAACCATCAGCAGGTATTGGTAGGCGGCCCAGAACAGGCCGGAGAGCCCGGCAGCGAGCCCCAGAATCTGGAATCGCGGCGGACGGATCGCCGTCGCTTTCCAAAAGATGAAGGCAAAGAGGACGCCGGCCGCCGCGATGATGACGCCATCGATGGCGGCCGAGAAAATGCGCCGCGCCAGGGGCGCACTCTGCAACGGGATATCGATGCCCGGACGTTTCTCCATTTCCGCCTGCGCGGCGGGTTCAATCGTGATTCCGCCCAGTGCCGGAGGCGGCGGAACCACTTCCGGCGCTTCCAGGATGCGAGGACGGTCACGATCTAAGACCGGCTCGGCCAACGCGTCGAGCGGAGCCGCGGGCGGAGTCCAGGAGCGCGGGAACTCGATGATCTTTGCTGTGGCCGGAGCTGTGCTCGGGGCCGTGATCGGGGCTGTGCTCTGGGCTGGCGCCAAGGCTGTAGCCAAGGCCGGAGTCGCAGGCTGAGGCAACTCGGCGGCACGGGGAAACGCGGCAGTCTCCTGTTGGGCTCGTTCCCCGGGCAATGCCGGGGGCCCGCACGCAGGAATCTCGACGACGTGAGCGGCGCTGTCGGCGAACCCATCCAAGGCCAGAGCCTGGTGCGAGGCCGTGGCCATTCTCTGCGGAAAAGGCGGCGACTCGACAGGAATGCCACTTGCGGCGCGATGGGGATCCTCGTCGTCGAAACGTAAACGCAGCGACGGATAGCGGGGCGGGCGTGGCTTGCGCCGGGCTTGATAACGATTCAGCCGGGCGGCGACTTCCTGGCGCCAGACAGGAGAATCTTCGGGCGCAGACTCGTTGCTATCGCTGGACGTAGAGGCTTCCGCAGCCGGATGCAGGCTCGGCGCCTCCCCTCCCGGCGTTTCCAGTCCTGCATGCGGCGTGGTAACGGGCGGGCATGCGTCGGCGTCGGGTAGCCAGCGCGGCGAAGCGGCGAAATACGCGTCGGAAGAACAGCGGCAGATGTCACCACAAAGCGGACACGGCATGAATCACAGTCTTACGCAAATGCCAGAACCGAGAGCCGGCCGGATAACCATGGCGGGTAACCATGAAGACGGCTCCGGAATCCAAGACCTCGGGCGGCTTTGCCTCCCGAGGCACAGCCGTGCTAAGTTCACGACGACCGCTGCCGGCAAGAAGCGTCCGAGCGCTTCGTGCATGCGCTTCGGATGATCTTGTTCCGACGATCTTGTTCCGGCGATCTTGTTCCGGCGATCTTGTTCCGATGATCTTGTTCCGATGATCTTGTTCCGATGATCTTGTTCCGATGACTCTTCGCAATAGATTCCTTATCACGGCAGCGGCGCTTTGTCACCTTCTTCTCGCCCCGCCATTAGTTACCAGCCAGTTGCCGCCTGTGGATGCCGCTGCTGCGAAAGCACGCACCGGCACGCCGGCGGAAAAGTCAGCCACCGCTCAGACCACACCCTGCGCCCGGGCGGCCGCGGCGCAGATGGAAACCGGAGACGTCCACACGATTTGCGCCATTCGGCAAGAAGAGGACGGCGCCGTTTACAAATTGCATGGCGCCGTGGAAATCTACTACGGAAGTTATGTGCTGCGGGCGGACGAAGCGACCTTCAACTCGGATACGAAGGAAGCGACCGCGGACGGACATTTCGCGCTCGACGGCGGCGCCAATGACGACCACATTCGCGCGGCGCGCGGCACCTACAATCTGGCGCTCGAAACCGGACGCTTCTACGATGTGACCGGGACGACGGGGCTGCGCTTTCGCGGCAACCGGGTGATCTTGACTTCCACCGCTCCCTTCGCCTTTACCGGCAAAGTTGTCGAGAAGACCAGTCCCGATCACTACCTGGTCTACGACGGCAGCATTACCACCTGCGAGTTGCCGCATCCCAAATGGCAATTCGATGCGCACAAGGTGATTGTAGACGTGGGCGGCAACGCCAAGATTTACCGCAGCACGTTTCTGCTGCATGGGCTTCCCATCCTCTATTTTCCGTTCGCGACCCATCCTGTAGAAAGGGAGTCGCGGCAGTCCGGGTTCCTGATGCCGTCGGTGAGTCGTTCTTCCGTAAAGGGCAACGTGGTGGGCGATGCCTACTACTGGGCCATCAACCGCATGATGGATGCCACCCTGGGCGCCGAGTATTTCTCGAAGCGCGGCTGGTCGCAGCGAGGGCAGTTTCGGGCCCAGCCCAGCGAAACTTCCTACGTGGACCTGAACTATTTTGGAGTCATCGATCGTGGCATCGGCTCGCCTCCGCTCAAGGAGGGCGGAGAGAATGTTCGTCTGAACTCAGCCGGAACCATCGATGGTTTCCGCGCGGTCGCCAATATCGATTACTTGAGTTCGTTTCTCTTCCGGCTGGCCTTCAACGAGGTTTTCAGCCAGGCGGTTTATTCGGAAGTAAAATCGCAGGCTTTTCTGTCGAAATCCGCGGACGGCTTCCACTTCAACGGATTTGTGGAGCGCTACCAGAACTTCCTGAGCACAACGCCCGGGCAAGTGATCACGATTTCACATGCCCCCAGCTTTGATTCTTCCAGCGTAGACCAACAGTTGGGGCGCACGCCGCTCTACTGGTCGTTCGACGCGTCGGCAGCAGGCCTGTCGCGCAGCGAGCCCCAGGAGTGCGCGGCCTCGGTCCGGTTTCAGTCTTGCACGCCGCCTTTCCGCACGGGGAATCTGCTCGGGCGATTCGACCTGAACCCCGAGATCGCGTTGCCGCTGTCGTTCCACGGATGGTCGTTGCGGCCGGAGCTGACGGTGCATGAAACCTATTACACAGAGAGGCTCGTTGGAGAAAATCCCGGGCAGGCGGTAAGCGATCCCATCAACCGCCAAGCCCTGGAGACCGCCGTGGAACTGCGGCCACCGGCGCTGGAGCGCGTCTTCGACAAAGAATTCCTGGGCCGGAAGTGGAAGCATGTCATTGAGCCGCGCATGGTGTACCGCTTTGTGACGGGCGTGAATAACTTCGGAAGTGTCTTGAAATTCGACGAACGCGACATTCTCACCGATACCCATGAGGTCGAGTACGGCTTCGTGACGCGTCTCTACGCCAAGCGCGCTTCGGAGAAGCCGGAGGGGTGCGACGGCATCATGTCGGCTCTCACGGTCGGCGGCCCGGCGCCGGAATCGACCATCCCGTGGCGGCAACCCAACACGCTGGCAAATCCCCCGTGCCCGGCCGGGCCGCGGGTGCGCGAGGTTGTGACCTGGGAACTGGCGCAGAAATACTTTCTCGATCCCACTTTCGGCGGGGCGCTGAGTTCCGGCCAACGCAACGTATTCACCACCACCGCCGATCTCACCGGGATCGCGTTTGTCACCGAGCCGCGCCACCTTTCGCCCATTGTTTCGCGGTTGCGCGTTGAAACCAGCGCACGCACCGACGCGGAGTGGGATCTGGATTACGACTTCCAGAATAATCGTGTCAATGCCAGCACCCTGCTGGCCAACTACCACATCGGTCAGGTGACCATTGGCGGTGGCGATGCCATCTTGCAGATACCCGTGCAGACCGTAACTTCATCCTCAGGTTCGGCCGAGCCCGCGCGCTTCAACCAGTTTCGCGCGGCCCTGGGATACGGCCGCCCCAACAAGCGGGGCTTCAGCGCCGCCAGCAGTTTTGGTTTTGACGCGGAGAGCAAGCTGCTGCAGTTTGTTGCCGCACAGACTACTTACAATTGGGACTGCTGCGGCATGACCGTGGAGTATCGCAGCTACTCGATTGCCAACGTGCGCAACGAAAACCTGTTCCGCTTCACCTTCACTCTGGCAAACATCGGCGGCTTCGGGAGCCTGCGGCGGCAGGAGCGGCTGTATTAAAAAGCAGTGGCTAGTGGTCAGTAGGAAATGAGAACCAGTGGCCATGGGTCACTGACCACTTTTCAGAGGTGCAGGGGTTGGATCCCAGAGTCCGGCTCATCCCAGCCCTCGCGAAGCCGGCGCACGTACTCGTCGGCATGCTCGTCCGCCCAGAGTTCCTTGCCCGAACCCCGCAGGACTAGCAGGGGGTCATTCTTGATTCTGTCTTCCACGGTATCGTCACTCCCGTTTTGCATAGGCCCACCGAAGAGTAGTCAGCAATGCTCCGTCATCGAGATTATAACGTACAGTACTTAGAGTCGAATACCTCCGACTCGCGCAGTTAGGCCTGCTAACATAGTCTGCATGTCGGTCGTGGGATCAGACCTCGAAGCCAAGAACGCCTTGCTGCAAAACCACCTGGGATCTCTGGGACGCGTTCTCGTCGCCTATTCCGGCGGCGTGGATTCCGCCTACCTCGCTTGGGCTGCGCATCAGGCCTTGGGACACAATATGCTGGCGATCATCGCCGACTCTCCCAGCCTGGCACGCACCCAACTTGCCGACGCGATCGCCTTTGCCAGAGAGCAAGCGATCCCCCTGGAAGCGATCGCGACCTCCGAGCTTAGTCGTCCGGAGTATGTCCGCAACGATGCGCAGCGCTGCTTCTTCTGCAAAGATGAACTGTTTACGCTGATGGAAGAACTGCGCGTGGTGCGCGGCTTCGATGCCATCGCGTACGGCGTCAACCTGGACGATCAGGACGACTTTCGTCCGGGCCAGAAGGCGGCGATCACGCACCATATTGTGGCTCCCCTGCTCGATGCGGGACTTGCCAAAGACGAGATTCGCGTACTCGCGCGGAGCGCTGGCCTGCGCATCTGGGACAAGCCAGCGTCCGCTTGTCTATCGTCCCGCATTGAATACGGACGGCCGGTTACGCGAGAGGCGCTCGACGTGGTGGAGAAGGGCGAAGACGCCCTGCGCGCGCTGGGATTCCGGCAATTCCGCGTGCGGCACCACGGGGAGATCGTCCGCATTGAGATCGCCCGCGAGGAGTTCGAGCGGGCCCTCGATCCCGCCATGGCAGCGGAGTTCACCAGCATCTTCAAAGGGCTGGGCTTCAAGTTTGTGACCCTCGATCTGGAAGGCTTTCGCTCCGGGTCAATGAACGCCTTGCTGCCGGCGGAGGATTTGTTCCGGCGGACGGGTTGAAGAAGGCGGGCGTTCGCACTTCGCCGAACTCTCCATAACTCTCCATTCTCCTGCATGCCCCGGCATGACATCCCTGCGTCCCGCCCCGCGCTATGAGATAATCAACATTCAACTCGCGATGTTGAGGCGGTTTTTGGTGACCCTAATTCGACGCTCTTTTCTTCTCCTGCTCGCCGTTTGTCTGGGCTGTGTCGCCCAGTCCGCTTCCCCAGATTTGGCGAGGAACATCGAGCGCCAGGTCCGTTCCTATTACAAGATTCCTCCCGAGATTCGCTTGCTGGTGGGCGCGCCTTCGCCCAGTTCCGAATTTCCCACGTATGAATCGGTAATCGTTACCGTCGATAACGAGGGAAAGAAACAGGATCTCGCCTTTCTGGTTTCCAAAGACCGATCCTCCATGATGCGACTGACCAAGTTTGACCTGCGCAAGGATCCATACGCCGAGACCATGAGCAAAATCGATACCAGCGGGCGGCCCACCCGGGGAGCGAAGGCATCCAAGGTTGTGGTGGTGAATTTCGACGATTTCGAGTGCCCGTTCTGCTCGCGCATGCACCAGACATTGTTTCCGGAGATCCTCAAGGAATACGGCGACCGGGTCACGTTCATTTATAAAGATTACCCGCTGCTGGAAATTCATCCCTGGGCGACGCACGCCGCCGTGGACGCCAATTGTCTGGCTGCGCAAAACGGCGACGCCTATTGGGATTTCGCGGATTACATTCATGCCAACCAGCGCGAGGTAAGTAACGAAAAGACGCCTGGGGCGCGGCTGGAAGCGCTCGACCGGCTGGCGATGCTGCAGGGGCAAAAACATAATCTTGACGTCGTGAAGTTGCAGTCCTGCATCAAAGCGCAGGATGAGAGTGCGGTGAAGGCCTCCATGAAAGAGGCGGAAACGATCGGCGTGGAAGCCACGCCCACATTGTTCATCGATGGAGAAAAGATCGACGGCGCCGTGCCTGTCGGCGAGCTGCGCGCCGCGCTGGATCGCGCCTTGAAGGATGCCAACCTGCCGGTGCCGGAGCACGCGGCCGCCGCTGCGGCGCCGGTCTCCAAGTGATCTGGGGCGAAGCGGGTGAGATTCGACTGGGTCGTTGCGCATTCCAGGTGTACCGTGAATCGTCGGTGGGGGAGAAACTTCTTTGAAAAGAAATACAGACTTTGCCCGGCTTGCGGCGCCGCTGGCTGCCGCCCTCGTGCTGGCAGCCCTGCTGGGCTGTAGGTCGCAAGTAAGCGGCGACGTGATGGCTACCGTGGATGGCCGCAAAATCTTCCGTTCCGACGTCGACAAGTACTACGACAATCAGGTGGCCAGCGCCCAGCAAGCTCCCGCCGGGGAACAAGCCACCATTCTCCGCCTGAACATTCTGCGCCAGCTGATCGACGACGAAATGGTAATGCGCCGCGCCGAAAAACTCGGCCTGCTGGCCACGGAGGAGGAAGTCGACCGCAAGCTGAACGAGATCAAGTCTCCTTACACCCAGGAGGAGTTCGATCAGCGCTTGAAGGGAAAAAAGATCAGCCTCGAAGACTTCAAGCGCGACATCCGCCGCTCCATCACCGTGGACAAGGTGATGAACAAGGAAGTGTCGTCGAAGATCAATGTAACCGACCAGGACATCGTCGATTATTTCACCGCGCACAAATCCGAATTCAATCTCATCGAGCCGCAGTACCACCTGGCGCAGGTCTTCGTCACTCCCGCGCCGAACCCGCAGGTGCACAACCAGAACAACAAGGCGCAGAACGAAGCGGATGCGCGCAAGAAGATCCAGATGATCGCGAACCGGCTGGACAGCGGCGACGATTTCGCCACGCTGGCCATGAACTATTCGGAAGACCCGGAGACTTCCGGCAACGGCGGGGACCTGGGAACGCTTCCCGAGTCCTCTCTGCGCAACACCGATCCCGGTACCCGCGATACGGTGATCAAGCTGAAGCCGGGGCAGTACAGCCCGATCATCACGGTGGTCAATCCCGCGACCCAGCAGGCGATGGGGTTCCGCATCGTGAAGCTGGTGTCGAAGGAGCCGGCGGGACAGCGCGATTTGTCCGACCCGCGGGTGCAGCAAGCCATCCGCTCGCAGCTCCATGACAGGCGCGAACAGTTGCTGAAGGCCGCTTACTACGAAATGTTGCGCGATTCCGCCAAGGTGGAGAACTACTACGCCAGGAAGGTGCTGGATAGTAACGGGCTGGCGAAGTAGGAGTGGAGCGATCTAGGGCTGGAGCGATCTAGGACTAGATCACCCTATTTTGTGGCGCCGATTTCTTGCTAGTGCGATTCTGGATGGCATGATTCTTGGTGGCCCGATTTTGGGTGGCGCAGCGCTTCAGCGCTGCGATAGAGGCCGGCAAACGACTGTCGGCTTTAGCCGCTGAGGGACCTACTCCACAATCACCAGCACATCCCCTGCATTCACAGTAGCGCCTTCGCTGACTAGAATTTTCTGGACGGTTCCCCGCTTCGGCGATTTGATCTCGTTCTGCATCTTCATCGCCTCGACCACGGCCACCCCGGCGCCCGGTTCCACCTCATCCCCTTCGCGGACCAGCAGACGCACGACCTTGCCCGGCATCGGGGCGGTTACCTTCCTGGACCCGCGATCGTCCCCGGCGCGGGCGCGGCCGCGCAGAGAGCGGGGATCGCGGACTTCAGCGGCGAAACGCGTACTCCCCACCCACACATGCAGATCGTTCGCCACCCGCTCCGACTTAACCTCATACGCCACGTTCCCGATGCGAAGGGAGAGCACATCCGGGCGAGCGAGAACAGCGTCAACCTCCAAATCGCGCCCATCGAGGCGGCAGGACCAGCGCCCCCCGGCACGGTTGAGGTCAAGCCGGTAATTCTTGCCGTCGATAGTTACGTCGTAGACCATGAGAACCAGTTGCCAATTGCCGATAGTCGGTTGCCAGTTATTCGAAGCTATCAAGCTACCTTATAAATCGTTCGGGCAGGGCATGGCTTCCAGCCGCCCAGAGCCAATAAAGCCGAGGGGATGGCATGACCTCTAGATTCACAGACCACGCTGCCTCAACGCAGGGCCTCGCGACGACTCGCACTCTTCCAATTGGAATCTGCCCTTTCAGCCTCGCGGGTGAAACCGCCGCCAGCCGCGCCGTTTCCTGCGCGTCCGCCCGCATCGGGCGCCGTTGAGCCGAGCGCGGCGAACATACCTGCGGCGATGGCGGCCACCTCCGCCGCCCTTGAATCGGTCGGCTTGTCCTCACTCCGCTTCAACATCCGGTCGAGGAAGCCGGTATCAAGCTTGGCGGCGCGAAAATCCGCGTCGCGCAAAATGCGCCGAAACAGCGGAATGTTCGCCTTGATTCCGCCCACGAAGTATTCGTCGAGGGCCCGCGCCACCCGGGCGATTGCCTCATCCCGGTCTGCGCCATGGCCGATCAGCTTGGCCAGTAGCGGATCGTAATCCATCGGCACGGACCAGCCCTCGTACATGCCGCTGTCGAGCCGGATTCCCGGGCCCGAAGGCTCCAGCAGCAAGCTGATCTTGCCGGGGCTGGGGAAGTAGTTGTTGTCGGCGTCTTCCGCGTAGATGCGGCATTCGATGGCATGGCCGCGCATGCTCACGTCGTCTTGCTTGAAGGGCAGCTTTTCCCCCGCCGCAATGCGAATTTGCAAGTGGACCAGGTCGAGTCCGGTGACGAGTTCTGTCACCGGATGCTCCACCTGCAAGCGCGTGTTCATCTCCAGGAAATAGAAATTCTTCTGCTCGTCATTCTCTGCTTGATCGACGAGAAACTCGACCGTACCGGCGTTAGTGTAGCCCGCTGCCTGAGCGACGCGGACTGCGACCTCGCCCATCCGCCGCCGCATGGCGGCGTCGACGATCGGCGAAGGCGCTTCCTCCAGCACTTTCTGATGGCGGCGCTGCAGCGAGCATTCCCGTTCGCCGAGATAGACCGTATTGCGGTGCTCGTCGGCCAGCACCTGCATCTCGATGTGCCGCGGATTGACGATGGCCTTCTCGATGTAAACTTCGCTGTCGCCAAAGGAGCGCTCCGCCTCGCTGCGAGCCGCCTCCAGAGCAGCCTTCAGTTGCTCGGCAGCGTGCACCAATCGCATGCCTTTGCCGCCGCCTCCCGCGGCCGCTTTCAACATCACCGGATAGCCGATCCTAGCGGCCACCTGCTCCGCCTGCTCGACCGATTCCACGCCGCGCGACGTACCCGGCACCAAGGGAATGCCCGCCCGCTCCATGGCTTGGCGGGCGCGCGTCTTCGACCCCATGGCTTCCATAGCTGCCGCGGTTGGGCCGATGAATTTCACTCCCGCATCGGCGCAGGCCTGAGCGAACTTCGCGTTCTCGGAGAGAAAGCCGTAGCCGGGGTGGATGGCGTCGGCGCCGGATCGCTTCGCCACATCGAGAATCTTAGGAATGTTGAGATAGGACTCGGAGGCCGCCGCGGCGCCGATGGGATAGGCCTCGTCAGCTTTGCGCACATGCAGCGCAGCGCGGTCCACGTCGGAGTAGACGGCAACCGCCGCAATCCCCATTTCATGGCACGCGCGAATGACGCGGACCGCGATCTCGCCTCGATTGGCGATGAGAATTTTCTTGAACATTTTCTCGAAGATTGGCACCGAGCCGGTGAACCTACAATTCTAAAGCACCTCCGCAGTTGGTGTAGAGCCGCCACCTTTGTTCCCGCAACATCAGGCCTGACCTATTTGAGTTTCGAGATGGAGTAAAATATGGGTTAAGTCTGATTGTCGCGCGTTTAGCTCGCGTCCTTAAGGCGCCCGTAGCTCAACTGGATAGAGCATCTGCCTTCGGAGCAGAGGGTTGGGAGTTCGAGTCTCTCCGGGCGCACCATTCTTCACCAATACAGCGGCCTGGCTAGACAGCGCCTGGAACGCGCCGCCGCCCCCGCCGCCGCAGCCATGATCAGAACTTCACGGCGACCGGCTCGCGGTCGGCGGCGGCAGTCTCGAAGAACTGGCGCGCAGTGAAGCCGAACATGCCGGCGAGAATGTTCGTTGGGAACACTTGAATCTTCGTGTTCAGGTCGCGCACCACAGCATTGTAGTAGCGGCGCGAGTTCTGGATGGAATCTTCGGTATCGCTTAGCGATCCCTGAAGTTGGGTGAATTGCTCCGAGGCCTTCAGTTCGGGATAATTCTCGGCCACCGCGAACAGGCTCTTCAGCGCGCCGGTAAGTTGATTCTCGGCCACGGCCTTGCCTTCGGGCGTGGTGGCCTGCATGGCTTGTGAGCGGAACTTGGCCACGTCTTCGAACGTGCCTTTTTCGTGCGCGGCATAGCCTTTGACGGTCTCAACCAGGTTGGGAATGAGGTCGTGCCGCCGCTTGAGCTGCACGTCAATGTCGGACCATGCCGAGTCCGTGCGCACCCGCAATTGCACCAAGCTGTTGTACATGCCGGCGAGCACGACCGCGATGACCACGAGGATTACGAGAAAGATGATGCCGGCCATGAGCGTCTCCTGAATTAATTTCGAAGCCTAATCTCGAAGCCTAATCTCGAAATCTTAATCTGTAAATCAATGGGACGTTAGCACAGGGAAGGCGCAGGCGCAAACGAGTACGCTCGCGGGTAGTGGGTCAGTTTGAATTCGTTTTGAAAGGGCGCGGCTTCAGCCGCGCCGTAACTCTCAAAATCAATAGCGGCTTTAGCCGCTGCGGGGACGTGTTTTTCAACTGACCCACTACCCGCTCGCGGTCCTTCTATTCATCGTGCTTCCGAAGGGAGATGGCCGCCCGCCAAGGGTGTCCTGCAAAAGTGTTCTCACGATTCGCTCCGTAGGATGGCTTCGGGTCTGTAGAGGAGTGTCGTAAGCGATCGTTCATCTTCCCATCATTCATGCGCTGACCATGAGGTCGCCCCCGAAAGTAGCTCTTAGTTATACAAACTGGTGCAAAATTGTTGTCAAGAGGACAAAAGGCGGGGAATTGCGTTAGGTCGTTGAAGGGAAAGGAAATATAAAGTCAGCAAACATGTCACATTTACCCTATGCGAAATGAGATACTGGTTATATGTAGTGAAAAATTAAAGCGGGGGCCGCGTTGGTAGGAGTGCCTTTGCCTGACCAGCTCTGCGCGAGGCGGGTAGGGATCCTTCGACTTCGCTCAGGATGACAGTTCGGAGTAGTGCAAACGTCGCGGCCTTATTGGGCTGCGATTTTTATTTGGGTCGAAAAAGGCTGAGGCGGAAAATGAAAAATCGGAAGAACCTGGGGTGTCGTATCAAAGGATCCAGAGAACGTGGAGCCTGGGCCGAGCTGTACTTCATGGCGCTGGCGGCCGGCCAGGGGCTGAAAGTGTCGAGTCCGTATGGCGGTTTCGCCAGCTACGACGTGGGAGTGGAAGACGCCGGGCCGAACCTGCGGGTGCAGGTGAAGTGCACGATGTGCCGGCATCCCAAGGGCGGCTACAGTTTGAACATCAGAGGCCCAAACTACCGCGGATATCGGCCAGGCACCGTCGATTTCTTCGCGCTATACATCGTTCCAACCGATGACTGGTACATCATTCCCTACGCCGTGATCGGGAAGAAAAGTGCCACCCTGCATTTCACGCCGGAGGGCGAGCGTCAAAAACATGGCCAGTATCAGGAAGCCTGGCACCTGCTGGTGGAAGCGACCAACGGCCGAGGCAACAGGGCGCTTGAGATTCGCGCGTGTTGCGGCCACGCCGATTCCGCGGAGACCTGCGAGCAAGATGGACAGAAGGAAGATGGACAGATCAATCTCCAACTCACGAGATCCCAGTCCACGGTCCGAGAGATGTTCCGAACGTGGTTCCGTGGATAAGACACAGACACCTTCCAGAAAGACTCCATGCAAGGAGAGCTTTTGGGTGGCGCAGCGCTTCCAGCGCTGCGAATCAGGCGTGAGAGCTGAATTTCAGTAGAAGAGGTGGAATGGAGCCATCAGATTCCAGCCCCGACAGGGGCGGCATTCATTAGCCCCGGACGTAAGTCCGGGGTACGAGTGGGACAAAGAACGAGTCCCGACAGGGACGGTACGAGTTCTCACGCACACTCTTTAGCCCCCGTGGTCGCATTTTGCGTCCACGCCGAGTTCTTCCGCAGCCTGCTATGTAAAAAAGGAGCGCAGACCAGCGCTGGGTGACTGCCAACTGCCAACTGCCAACTGCCAACTGCCAACTGCCAACTGCCCCTCTCACTGCTGCGGCGCGAAGTAGCCTTTGCGGGCCCGCACTTGCAGGTCTTTCTTCAGCGTCGAGATTTCGATGGAGCGGTAGCGGCCGTCGGCATCGAAGTCGGCGGGCTTGTAGGAGACGATGTACTGGCTGCGGAGTTCGTCCTCGATGGCGGCGAAGGAACGGGTGATGTCCTTCATCTTGAAAGGGAAGAAGGCGCGGCCGCCGGTGGCCTCGGCGATCTGCGAGAGAACTTTGTCGCCGCGCAGGATGAGGCCGCTGTCGTCGGTGGAGATGGCATAAACGATGACTTCGGCGCGCTGCGCCATTTCGATGGCTTGGGCGCGCGTGACTTCGCTCTGATTATCCTCGCCGTCGCTCACGATCACGATCGCCTTGCGCGCGGGATGATCGGGACGATCCTTCAGGAATTTATCCTTGCACGCGCGATAGATGGCGTCGTAGAGCGCAGTCCCTCCACCGTCCTGCAGTTTGTGCACGCCGGCGGAAAGCAGCTCGACGTTGTCGGTAAAATCCTGCGTCATCTGACTCTGGTTGTTGAAGCCGACCACGAAGGCTTTGTCGAAGCCGGCGCGGACCGCATGCTGCAGGAAGCTGATGGCGGCATTCTGCTCGAAATCGAAACGGCTGTGAACCGATCCGCTCACGTCGATGAGCAAACCCAGGTGCAGGGGCAGATCGGTTTCGCGGCGAAAGTTGAGAATCGATTGCGGAGGCTTGTGATCGTCGAGGATGGCGAAATCGTTTTGACCGAGATCGCGGACGAATTTGCCGTGCTTGTCGGTGGCGATGAACAGGACGTTGACTTCGTCCACGCGCTTGCGAATCGTGAGCAGAGCCCCAGCCTGGGGATCGTCAGAGGCCGCGGTGTTGTTGTAGGCGCTGAGACTCGCCGTGCCGGTGGCGTAAGCATCCGACTGGGCCAGCGCCGGCAAAGATAAGAATAAAGATAAAGACAAAGACAAAGCGCAGCTTAGGGCGAAAGTCGCCCGTAGCGCCGCAACCGGGCGAAAACTGGAGCGCGTGTACTTCATGCCCGAACCATCCAATTTTTTCACTCTCACCCATGGCCAGAGGGTACTCCCAATGATTAGATGCACGCTGCGTGCCGAATGGCGGGCGGCCTCCGCCATATCCTCACTTGACTTTAGAGGGCGTTGGAGCAGACCGCCAAGTTACAAAAGGAGCACCCGTTTGGTCATGGCCGAAAAGCCGCCGCAGTCGGCGGTTACACAGGTGGCGCGGATTCGCTGCCAGCTCCGTTTTGCAAGGGCGGCCGGCCTGCCGAAATTCGATCTGCGAACTCCGTTCTGCCAGGGCGCGGCCTGCTGAAACCCGATCCGCGAACTCCGTTCTGCCAGGGGGCGGCCTGACGAAATTCGATCCGCGAACTCCGTTCTGCCAGGGCGGGCCTGCCGAAACTCGATCCGCGAACTCCGTTCTGCCAGGGCGCGGCCTGCCGAAACCCGATCCGCGAACTCCGTTTTGAAAGGGCGCGGCTTCCAGCCGCGCCGTAAGCCCCTAAAAATCAACAGCGGCTTTAGCCGCCAAGGAGGCCACGCGCGCAGCGAGTTCTTCGGCAGCCTGTGCACCTAGCGGGACACGGTCCCAGTTTCCCCAAGTCGGAAATTACAATTTCTGAGGAGGGGTTAAGATGGTAGGCGTGTGCAGGAGAAATGGGAGCACGAGTCCGGAGGCACCGATACCGATGAAGAGGATGAAGAGGAATAAAATTGCAGCGTGGTTTCTGACGCTATGCCTGCTTGCACCCGCGGCCTTCGCCGCCAACGACGCGCGGGAAGAGGACCGGGTGAAAGATGCCGGCGAGGTCATGCGAGAAATCTTGAACATTCCCGACAACATTCCTCAAGACTTGCTGGATAAGGCGGAGTGCGTGGTGATTCTGCCTTCGGTGAAGAAGGGCGCGTTCGGAGTGGGAGGCAGCTACGGGCGTGGAGTCATGCTGTGCCGCGGAGGCGAGCACTATACCGGGCCGTGGGGAGCGCCGGCCCTGTACGCGCTGGAAGGGGTGAGCGTCGGATTCCAGTTGGGAGGCCAGGCCACGGATTTTGTTTTGCTGGTGATGAACCCCAAGGGAGCGCGCTCCCTGCTGTCGAGCAAAGTGAAGCTGGGAGCGGACGCTTCCGCCGCCGCCGGTCCCAAGGGCCGTACCGCCGAGGGCGCCACCGACGTGGTGATGAACGCGGAGATTCTCTCCTACTCGCGCAACAAGGGATTGTTTGCCGGAATATCGCTGGAAGGCTCAACCCTGCGCTCCGATGGCGGCGCCAACGAAAAACTCTACGGGAAGAAGTTAAGCGCGAAGGAAATCATCGTGGACCGGAAGGTGGGAGTGCCGTCGTGTGCCCAACAGTTGGTATCGCTGCTGGATACGAAGTCGCCGGAGAACAAGTCGGATCCGAAGTCGCTGGAGTAGTTCGCGGCCGGGAAGGGTCCGGCGTTCCATGCCGCGTAAAGCCTCACAAATGCGTGCAGCACCGTGGAAGAGCGGCGCTTCAGTCCCGCGTAAAGCCGCACAAAATCAGCACGGGCTTCAGAGTGTGCGTGAGAGCTGAATTTCAGTCGAAGAGGTGGAATGGAATCATCAGATTCCAGCCCCGACAGGGGCGGCATTCATTAGCCCCGGACGTAAGTCCGGGTACGAGTGGGACAAAGAACGAGTCCCGACAGGGACGGTACGAGTTCTCACGCACACTCTTCAGCCCCCGGTGGTCGCATTTTGAGTTTTTCCGCAGCCTGTTTCAGCCGTGCCGCCGGCGGCCAATAAAAATGCGGGCTTCAGTGTGCGCGTGAGAACCAGCTTTTAACAATTCCGGTGGAGTTCCGCCCTGATTTTAGCCGCGCAGCGGCGTCAGAATTCAGCCCACAGCTTGCCTGAGCCTGTCGAAGGGGCGCGAGCCGTGGGTTAGGAAGTGGGAAGGGAACAAGCCCCGGAGGGACGAAAGAGTAGCTCTCACGCACACTCTTCAGCCCTGAGAACTTTACTTTTCCTTCCGGAGCATTTACGACACAATTGTTTTTATGACGAGAACGTGCAATGACAAGCCGGTTCGCTGTGCATGGGCGCGCACCGAATTGGCGATTCGTTATCACGATGAGGAATGGGGCGTGCCGGTGCACGATGACGGCACGCTTTTTGAGTTTCTGGTTCTGGAGGGTGCGCAAGCCGGACTCAGCTGGGAGACGATTCTCCGCAAACGCGAAAATTACCGCGCCGCATTTGACGGTTTCGATGCGCGGCGGGTGGCGCGCTACGACCGGCGGAAGATCGCGCAGTTGCTGCGAAATCCCGGCATCGTGCGCAACCGGCTGAAGATCGCATCGGCGGTGCGCAATTCGCAGGCGTTGCTGCGGGTGCGGGAAGAATACGGCAGCTTCGACCGCTACGTGTGGCAATTCGTGGATGGCCGCCCGCGAGTGAACTTGTGGAAGTCGCGGAATCGAGTTCCGTCGCGCACCCCCGAGTCCGACGCCATGAGCAAAGCATTGAAGAAGCGAGGCTTCAATTTCGTAGGATCGACCATCTGCTACGCGTTTATGCAGGCTGTGGGCATGGTGAACGACCACGTGGCGCATTGCTTCCGGCATGGCGAATGACGATGTGCCCCCTGCTTCCGGGATGGCGAATGATAATGTGGCGCATCGCTTCCCGCATGGCGAATGACGATGCGCCGCATTGCCTCCGGCATGGCGAATGACCATGTGCCGCATTGCCTCCGGCATGGCGAATGACGAGTTGCCGCATTGCTTCCGGCACGGCGAATGCCGATGTGCCGCATTGCCTCCGGCATGGCGGCGCGCCCTCGCCGCGAAGTGGATTTCAACGCCTTCGTAGTCTAAAATAGCCTCGCGCCGGGATGGCGGAACTGGCAGACGCAGCGGACTCAAAATCCGCCGACCTTCGGGTCTTGGGGGTTCGACTCCCCCTCCCGGCACCAATAAAATCGCACCTTTACGTTCAGGAAAGGCAAAGCGCGTGAGCAGCGATGGTTAGTGGGCGGCGATGGGAGCCGTGTCATTCGGGAGCGCCTTGATCACTGCCCGGGCTTCATCCAGCGTGTTCAGAAAATAGCGGTGCTTCGGGCTGACCGCCACCAATTGCTCCAGTATCTTCCGCGCCTTTTCAAGGTCTTTTCGCGCCAGCTCCGGCTGACGCAGATCGGCTTCAGTTCTCCCCGCATAGATCAGAGACACGGCATGGTCGACAGCGTTGGAGAGGGAGTCTGGATCGTGCACGGCCACATCGCGATACATCGAGTCAGCTCGCCGCTCAAATGCCAGGGCCTTCCGCGGCGAGTGCATAAGATAAAGAGCCAGACCCATCGTCATGTTCGAATTCGCAAGGTCCGCGCTGGCTTGCACGTTATTTTTGTCGGACCTAACCATCCCCTCGTTAATCGCAATCGCCTTTCGGCAAAGGCTTTGTACTTCAGAAAAAGAACCCGCGTACGCCAGGCACTCGCACAAACTCTGGTTATCTGCGATCAGAAATCGTCGAAAATCTGAATTGTTCGGATCACGGGCCGCGAGTTCCCCGGAAATGGCGAGGGCCTTTCGAGATTCAGCAGCGCCTTCCTCGTACCGGTTGTCCAGCCTGAGAACCATGGCAGTCCAACCATGGGAGCGCCATACGCTGCGAAGCATCCGGAGACTTGACGGATTCGCGTCGAGCAAAGCCTGGTTAATGGCCAGTGCCCGTCGCTCATAGTCAAGGGCAGAGTCGTAGTCGCCCAGCCAGAGCTTCAACTCTCCGATACCGATCAGCGATGCGGCAATGTTGTACTGTAGCTCGTCGGAATCGTGGTTTACCTTCAATCGCTCTTCGATCTCCAGCCGCTGTTGTTGAAGATCCAGCGCGCGATCAAGGTCGCCAAATTGTTCGTAAATCCTGGCAACGTTCAACATCGTCCCGAGCAGATCGAATTGCAGGCTCAAGTTTCCGGGGTTTGCGGCCGCCAAGTTCTGCCGAATCACGAGCGCCTTCTTGTAGAGTTCGTCAGCCTGTTGAAATGATCCTGTCCCGCCCAAGTGGGGGTGACCCTCTTCCGCCCGGATTCGTCCGATGCGCTCGTAAGCGGCAGCAAGGTCACGCAGAGTGGCTGGATCGTTATGCACCTCGGCGGCGATTTGGTTCAAATACTCCAGGGCCCGGCGCACCACCAGTTCGCGCGCGGCCGTGGAACCAGGCAGATTCTCAATCGAATCATGAAACTCGAACAGCAAAGAGTCGGTGAGCGTTCGCAGCGATTGGAAACGCCGCTCGGCCCGGGCCTCCTGCATCCGGGCGATGCGCGCCTCCCGCACAATGGCCACGGCTCCAGCTATCACCACCAGCGCGAAAACGGCGGTCACCGTCAGGGAGAGTTTATTGCGTCGGATGAACTTGCCACTGCGGTAGCTGAAGGTGTCGCCGCGGGCTGACACGGGCAAACCGAGTAGGTAAGACTGTAAGTCTTCGGCAAAATCCTGTGCCGACGCGTAGCGCCGGTGCGACTCCTTGCGCAATGCCTTCAGCAGTATTTGATCCAGGTCGCCGGACAGCGTGCGCCGCAGCTTGTCCGGACTGGTGTTCCGACAACTGCTGACCCATTCCGGCGTAACCCTGCCCGCCTCGCGGTGGCGCTCCACCATCCGTCCGGAGTGTCCGACGGCAGCGCTGGGCTTCTCGGGTTCTTCCGCGCAAATAGCGTGTTCCATCTCATGCGCCGCACGGCTTGTAGTGCGGTACGGGCTGTGCCCGGTGAGCAGTTCGTACAGGACCACACCCAAGGAATACACGTCGCTGGTGGTCGTGATCGGCTCGCCTTTGATCTGTTCCGGGCTGGCATAGCCAGGCGTAAACGCCCGAAGAGCGGTGAGGGTAGCGTTCTGCCGATCGTCCTCGGAGTCGGCGGCCACGATCTTAGCGATTCCGAAGTCCATCAGTTTCGGTATGCCTTCCGCAGTGATCAAGATGTTGTCCGGTTTTATGTCACGATGAACAACCAAACGTTGATGGGCATACTGCACTGCCGAGCACACTTGCAGGAAAAGCTTTACCCGCTCCGTGGTGGAGAGGTGATGGCGATTGCAGTAGGCCACCATCCCCTCGCCCTCGATCAACTCCATCACGAAGTAGGGCATTCCGTTCTCAGTGGTGCCACCGTCGTACAAACGCGCGATGTTGGGATGGTCGAGACTAGCCAGAATCTGCCGCTCGTTCCGGAATCGGTTGATGAAGAAACTCGAGTGCCGGCCCGCACTTACGACCTTTAGTGCGACATGCTTCTCGTACTCGTCATCGGCGCGAGCCGCCCGGAATACGTCGCCCATGCCGCCGCTTCCCAGTTTCGCGACAAGGCGATACTGGGAGATTGTTTTGCCGATCATGCGCTCTTGCTCGGCATCCGGAACGCCGCTTTTGTCTTCGGCCAGCGACTCAGCGACAAAGTTCAGCACAGGTTGATCGAGGAATTTTCCGGTTTGTTGGGCGTAGGCAAGAAGCGACTCAACCTCAGCTCGAAGATTCCGATCGCCAGCACACGAACGCTCCAGAAAGGCCGTTCTCTGGGCCGCCTCTTGCTCCAGGGCTGCGTGATAAAGCCGCTCCACGCGGCTCCAGCGCTCAGTTTGCATGGCGTTGCCCTTGTTCCATTTCGCGCAGCAGCCAGCCGCGCGCCAAGCTCCAATCCCGCATGACGGTGTCAGGAGAGAGTTTCAGGACTTCGGCTGTTTCCTTAACGGTGAGCCCGCCAAAGAAACGCAATTCCACGACGCTGCTTTTCCTCGGATCGACCTGCCCCAGTTTGGTCAACGCTTCTTCCAGGGCCAGCAACTGTTGCGGTGCATCTGGAGAAGGGATTAGGCCTTCTTGAAGCGTCACCTTTTCGCCGCTCCCACCCCGTTTCAGGGAATCTCGCGAACGCGCAAAATCGACAAGGATGCGGCGCATCATCCGGGCACAGACGGCAAAGAAGTGAGCACGATCCTGCCATCGCACGCTCTGGAACTCGACTAGTCGCAAGTAGACCTCATGGATGAGCGCCGTGGCCTGAAGGGTGTGACCTTCATTTTCCCGGGACATGTGGCGGCGCGCCAAACTGTGGAGTTCCTCGTACACCAGAGGGGTAAGGTGTTCCAGCGCGGACTGATCCCCTCCTCCCCAGGCTCGAAGCAGTTGGGTGATGTGGGGCGAACGATCTCGATCGGCGGCCATTGGAGCGAGCAGTTGCGAGAGAGGGGAGGCCTACCTGAACGACAGGCTACCACAGGCGCGGGCCAGGTTCCAGCAATCTTTCCTCGGGGGCTTTTGGCTCCAGTCCTTATTTTTATTTTTTTGCGAATCGTGCCAGTTCTCTACCGTGTTTTCCGCTATTCCAAACAGAAGCACAAAAGCGCGGAGGGGCGCGTAGCGAAAAGAACGAGGGGCGAGGAGTTGGAAAGGGGACAATATGGCAAAACTTAACCTAATAAGGACGGCCTGCATCTTTGTGTTTTGCGCTGGAACCGTGATTGCCTTGCCTGCGCAAACCTTTAACACTTTGGTGAGTTTCGATGGGACCAACGGTTCCGCGCCCCTAAACGCGTCTCTCGTCCAGGGCACCGACGGGAACTACTACGGGACAACGACCTCTGGAGGAGCGAACGACGATGGCGCGGTCTTCAAGATGACGCCCAGGGGCACACTGACCACGCTGCACAGCTTCGCGGGGTACCCCACGGACGGTGCCGCGCCATACGCAGGACTGGTTCAGTCGACCGGGGGAAACTTCTACGGGACCACCCAGCTAGGTGGGACGTACGACGTTGGCACGGTCTTCGAAATGGCTCCATCGGGCAAGCTAACCACTCTGTTCAGCTTCGACAATACGGACGGCAGATCCCCCAACGGCGCATTGGTTCAAGCGAATGGGAGTTTCTACGGAACGACCTTCTATGGCGGAGCGCACGGCTACGGAACGGTCTTCAAAATCAGCCCAGCCGGCGTGCTGACCACGCTCCACAGCTTTGACGTCACGGACGGCGAATCCCCCTGGGCGGGACTGACTCAAGCCGACAACGGAAACTTCTACGGGACAACTTCGTTAGGCGGGGGCAATGGCTATGGCACGTTCTTCGAAATGACCCCATCGGGCACGTTGACCACGCTCTACAGCTTTTGTATCCAGGGGGGTGGTTGTGCTGACGGGGAATTCCCGTACTCGACGCCGATTCAAGGCGCTGACGGGAACTTCTACGGGACGGCGCCGGTAGGAGGGGACCTCACCTGCAACGCCCCCGATGGATGCGGCACAGTCTTCCAAATCACGCCCACGGGCAGGCTGACCGTTCTGCACAGCTTCGAAGTGAATGACGGCGCCTTTCCATTCACAGGCTTGGTTCAAGGCACCGACCGAAACCTCTACGGCGTAACCAGCGATGGCGGGTCCAACGGGCTGAACGGCAATGGGGGCACGGTCTTCCAAATCTCCACTGCCGGAACGCTGACCACGCTGTACGATTTTTGCACCCAAGACTGCACTGACGGCGACCATCCTGAAAGCGCGCTCATTCAAGGCACGAACGGAACTTTCTACGGGGTAACGCCGGACGCCGGAGCCAACAACGATGGCACAGTCTTCAGCGTTTCGATGGGGCTTGGCCCGTTCGTCGAAACACGGCCCAACTCCGGCAAGGCGGGAGCGAAGGTGACTATCTTGGGAAACAATTTAACCGGCACGACCAGCGTCACCTTTAACGGGACTGCGGCGACGTTCACCGTTGTCAAGAGTTCCGAAATCACAGCAACCGTACCAACAGGTGCGACGACTGGCGCCGTCGAAGTGACGACACCCAAGAAGACGCTTAAGAGCAACGTGGCCTTCCGGGTGACGCCATGAGATCCGGAGAGGGCATTGGAGGCCGCTCTCGCCGGGGCGACTCCTTCTGTAGCCGGGCGCACTCTGGTGCTGTTGCGTTTAGGGATCAGGGTTTTGTAAAGGCGAGTGTGAAAGTTTCCTGGCAAATCACGGGAGTCCGCCAGGACGCCTATGCGAAGTTTCAAGTTTCGTAGTGATTCCGCGCGGCGGTACACGGTTCGCGCTTTTGACAGGTTGCGGCGGAACGCGCGATACTTCGGCGCAAGTGCCACTCCGTCCGCTTGTGCTCCCGCAATGCCAAGACCGGCACGGCCTTTGCCGCTATTTCCCAGGAGGATTCCTATGTCCCGAAGTGTTTGCCTGTCGCGGAATCTGTTTCCGCTTCTGCTGGTGGTCACGGTCTTAATTCCTTTCGCTTGCGCCTCTGGCCCGTATCAGATCGGTTCGGCCAACACGGTGACCGCCGATCCGAATGTGGCGCGTCCTTCGACAACGCCTTGCGTGGTGCAGCTTTTCAGCGGCGCGCAGTTCTTCGATTTCAACGTGGAGAATTTCTCCTATGCTCCGCCCTCCGCCTGTCCCGGCCCCTGGGCGAAGGTAGTGCTTGAGGCGGACATCAACCTGAACGCGGGCATCCAATACGACCGCACCGCCAATTTCTGGCTGGGCCCGGTGAACATTTATTTTGGCACCACCGCCGAGCCTTCGCCGAATCTCGGTCCGTCGTGGCATATCGAAAACGATCTTACCGATTACAGTTCGATCTTCTACACCGCGCAATCCGGCCAGGCTGACATCGGGAATACTTTGTGTTGCGGGCTCACCTCGACGATCTTTGCCTCGGCTTCGCTGGAGTTCTATCCGTTGTCCACAGGCCAGACGGCGCCGGTGACAGCCGACGTGGTGTTTCCGCTTTCGGCGGGTTCCTCCGGGGGTACCGTTGCGCTGGGCTCAACTTCCAGCACGCTCGCCGGCACCTTCACCATGCCGACGAACGTGCAGAGCGCGTATCTGGATGTCTATGCCCAAAGCCAGTCGAGCGATGAGTTCTGGTATACCTGCGTTCCCAGCGACGTTGCCAGCGAGTTGCAAAGCTGCGGCAATACCGGTTTCCGCGAGACCGAGATTACCATCGACGGCCAACCGGCGGGCGTAGCTCCCGTGTATCCGTGGATTTTCACGGGCGGCATCGATCCGTATCTATGGTTCCCGATTCCCGGCGTGCAGACGCTGAACTTCACTCCTTATCGCGTGAACCTCACCCCCTTCGCGGGAGTGTTAAGCAATGGGCAGCCGCACACGGTTTCGCTCAGCGTCTACAACGCCAACAACTATTTTTCCGCGACCGCGTCGCTGCTGCTCTATCTTGACCCGGCCACGACTCAGATTACGGGCGGCGTGACCCAAGACACGTTGGCCGCGCCTTCTCCGGTGGTCACCGAGAACCTCAACGTGCAGCCGGCCTTCATCCGGGGCAAGGTGAGCGTTAGTTCAAGACGCAGCTTTGTCATCTCGGGTTACGCCAACACCTCGCGCGGCAAGGTGACGACGAAGGTGGCGCAGACCACCAACTTCTCCAATACCCAGGATTTCAACATCACAGGGAACGAATACGTGCAGGAAATTTCGCTGGTCTCGGGAGTTTCTTCAACGGCGACCACGTTGGGCGGCGGCGCGGCGACCGCGGTCACCAGCCAGACGTTCAATTTCCCGCTGCTCCTGGATATCTCCCAAGTGGTGCAGTCGAACGGAAACATTAATCAGACCACGAACGCCACGCAGAACTACCAGTCGTCCGTGCGCACGGTGCAGAAAGATAAGGTGCTCTATACCAGTTCGCTAGTCAACGCAGCGCAGCACAAGGACACGCTGGAATTCGACTCGTCGTTCAACTTGCTGGGGAATACGGGACAATCCAGCGCTCAGCAATATGACTACTCGGACTCGACCGGCGCGGGATATGACTGCGCCCTTTCCGCGGCAGCCAACGCTTTGGCATGGTTCAGCCCCGGATGCGCGCAGTAGGGGGATGGATGGTTGGCACTGAGAGTTTGGCCGCTGCGGGAGTCGTTCCGCAGCAACTGCTCAAGAGCTGTGCCGTTATGACCTCAGGTGTCTTTAGTTCTTGCCGTTTGTAGATAGAAGCACAGTTGCGGAATTTCCAACCTTGGAAAATCGAACATGCGCCGTGTCGCCAGGAAAGTGGCTGTTCGAGTCGGCGGAGGTTTCCTCTTGTCCCTTTCTTCGGTTGCGCTGGCGGTTCGCGCTTGCCCCACCCGCTAGGATTCGCTCATGCTTTCGAATGCTTACCAATTCGGCTGTCCACACTTGGCGGCGAACTATCTATGGTCCAGTAATTATTGTGAAATTCTTGTTGCTCGTCAGAGTGCCATTGGGTGTTGTTACTAACACCGATCCCGTTGTTGCGCCACTCGGGACGATTGCCGTCAGGAAGGTGTCGGAAACCACTTCGAAGCTGATAGCGGCAACGTCGTTGAAAGTGACACTGGTCGTCCCGGTAAAACCCTGGCCGAGAATCTGCCCCGTCTGACCGACCTGCCCGGCTGGGAGCACGAAGGCGACGAACGGGCCGAGTCCCATGTCTAGGCTGAAAACGCTTCCGGCTCCGGCGGTACCGCCCATATAGGCAGTGCCGTAAAACTGCCCATTCGTATGCTGCAAGAGGCCACCTAGAGGATATTGCCCAACCACATCTACAAAGCTATACAACAACGAATGGCTTCCGCTCTTCGTTACTCGATACAGTGTCCCCGCCTCCGCGTTCCCGCCCGCCCCGGTGGTCCCGTAGAGATTTCCGTCCGTGCCTTCCACAAGAACTCCCGGGCCGCTGCCATCGGAGGGCTGTCCACGGAATCTGTAAAGAATCGAAACTAAACCCTGCTGACCCATCTTAAAAATAGTTCCTAAATTCCGATAGCCCCCGCCAGATGTGGTCCCATAGAAGTTTCCGTCCGATGCCTGCACAAGTGCTGCAGTTGGATTTGCTCCTTCCGTTCCGCATTTAAAGCTGTAGTAGCGGAGAAGTGCCCCTGACGTTGTCATTTTGAAGATGGTTCCACAATTGTATGCTCCGCCGGAGCTCGCAGTTCCGTACAGGTTTCCATCCGCACCCTGGATCATGCCTACTTCGCCTTGGCCGCTGGTTCCATCGAACTGATATATCGTGCTGAATGTTCCAGAAAGAGTGTACTTGTAAACGGTGGCGCTGATATTGTTTCCTTCCGTTGCGCCGTAAAGAGCTCCATCCGAGGCTTGGATGGGTGGCGCCAATGGGTAACTGCCATCGCCGCCGCCGCCGAAATTGTGCAAGGCGGTGTACACGCCAACAGGTGTGATTCTGAACAAAACGCCGTAGCCTGCACTACCGCCTTCATAGGTGGTGCCGTAGAAATTTCCATCGTTCGCGAGAGTCAACCCGGCGAAGAGAATTTTCCCTTGCGAACCATCAAACTTGTATAGAACACTCCCATCGCCATTGGTCTCGACTATAAAGATCGAACCAAAGTCAAGACTGGTCCCTTCGGTTGTTCCGTAAAGCCTTGCGTCACGGCCCTGCGCTGGCGTCACGTAATATGGGTTCGCCGAAAATCCCCTATGCTTGAAACTGTAAACGGAGGCGACGGTCTGCGCTACGCCCGCACCACCGAGCGCCACCAGCATAGCCAGCGAGGATATTGCGCCCGCAAATATGTTCGGGTAGAGATAACGCCTTTGCAAAACTCGCTCCATAACAGGCTTCCTTTTCCGTCAGCCGTTGGGGGATTAGGCTGCGCTAGGCTGGGATCGTATACCCGCTAGGAGCGACAGCGCTAGAGTGAAAATGTTTGCACCCCCCTTGGCCATGGTTGGGTTGGCCGGCGCAGCAGAAGCGGAGCCTGCTCAGCCCTGTCGTGAAGCCTATTAAAGGCAGGCCTGTTTAGCCCCTGAGGCCGAGTGCGGAACATTTTCCTCGCAATCCTCGTATCCCAAAGCAAGGGAGGCACAATCATGTACTGCAACGCTTGCGGCAAGGCCACCGCTGAGGACGGCCGCTTTTGCGCCTACTGCGGCAACGTGGTGGGGATTTCGCCCACGCCGAAGAAACTGATGCGCTCCCGCGCCGATAGAAAGATCGCGGGCCTTTGTGCCGGGCTGGCTGAGTATTTCGATCTCGACATATCGCTCGTGCGCATCCTCTGCTTCTTCATCGCACTCGCTACCGGAGTGTGTCCGGGTGTCGTCACCTACCTGCTCGCATGGATCATCATTCCAGCGGAGCCCGAACTGAGACCGGTGCTCGCGGCACAGCAGCCAGTGACGAGTTAGGATTTGCGCAGGTTTACAAATCCTTAGAGCACTGGACTCCAGCCCCGTAGGGGCGGCATATGATAGCCCCGGACGTAAGTCCGGGGTACGCTCAATAAAACAGGAACTGAGTCCCGTAGGGACGGCACCAACTATCGACCCTTGTCTCCGCAATTTCGACTCGGATATCAGTAGTTGGGTGGGGTGACATTATCTTGGAGCATCTACAGACTGGCGGCGGCAAATTGGCATTCCCCCGCGCAACTGTTTACCATGTCACCCGTGCCCCGCGAGACCGTGGTCGACTCCCGGCAGGAAATTCTGCGTACTGCCGCGCGCTTGTTCCAGCAGCGGGGATACGACGCCACTTCCATGAACGATGTGGCCGCCGCGCTCAAGCTGAGCAAAGGCGGACTCTATCACCACTTTCAGAGCAAAGACGAAATCCTCTACGAGATTATGAACCACGCCATGGAGATCACTCAGGAGCGCGTGCTCAATCCGGTGCGTGGCATCGCCGATCCCGAAGAGCGGCTGCGGGCGCTAATCCGGCTGCACATCGAGGTCGTGCTCAGTCCGCGTGATCGCGAGATTACGGTGATGCTGCACGAAAACCATCCGCTGCCACCGGCGCTCCGCAAGCGCATCAACGCCCGCAAGAAGGACTACATCCACTTCCTCGAAAACCTGATGGCCGAAGTTCAAGAACAAGTGCAAGAAAAAGTTCAGAACAAAGTTCAGAACGAAGTTCAGCATCAGACGAAAGCTAAGGTCAGCCCGCGCGCAGCAGCCTTTGCCCTGCTCGGAATGATCAACTGGATTTATCAGTGGTATAAGCCGGAAGGCAAATTACAGGTGCAGAACCTTGTTCCGCAGTTCACCGATCTGATTCTCGGAGGCATCTTCGCGTGAAGACCGTCTTCGCCAATCTCGCCGAGATCAATCATTGGCTGACCCAAGACCGTAGACTGTACCGCGAGTTTCTGCGCGTGCCGGCTATGAGCGCCGGGCTCTACGTCCTGCCCGCCGGAGGCACGGATACACAGAGGCCGCATCACGAGGACGAAATGTACTACGTGGTTCGTGGCCGCGCCCGCTTCAAGGCTGACAACGAAGACCGGGAAGTTTCCCCGGGCAGCGTGATGTTTGTGGCGGCGGAAGTGGAGCACCGCTTCTACGACATCAAGGAAGAGTTGGCGGTGCTGGTGTTCTTCGCGCCGGCGGAGACGTAGTCCGCCGCGAGCTTGACATGGATTTCCAAATCATCCCCATGCAATCCGAGGACTGGCCCGCGGTCCGCCAGATTTACGGCGAGCGCCTCGCGACGTGAGAGCTGGAAGGATGTCCTGCTATTGGAGCGCCGAAGCGCGAGCGTGGGCACGTAAGGGACGTTCAGGATCGTACCGTCCCTGAAGGAGTTTGTGTCGTAGCTCGGGTGTCGTCCCTGACGGGACTCGTGCTCTCCCACTTCTCTTTCCCCGCACTTACGTGCGGGGCTAATGAATGTCGTCGCTTGGCGACTCGACTACTTCGCCGGAACCCAATAAATCTCTTCTTTGATGGCTGCCTTGTCGAGGAAGCCGCGCCGCTTCAGGATCGCCTTGCTGTTCGCGATCATGTCGGGATGGCCGCAGAGATAGGCATGAGTATTGCTCGCATCGAGTCCCCACTGATCGGCATATTTGCGCAGGATGTCGTCGGCCCGTCCGATCTCACCCGGCCAGTCGGCGTGATCCCACGGCCGGCTCACGGTGGGAACATATTTCAACCACGGCAACTCGCCGGCGAAGCGAATCAATTCCTCTTTGTAGCCGAACTCCCAAGGACGGCTGGCGCCGTTCAACAGGTAGAGGCGGTGTGCGCCATCGAAGCGGCCTTCCTTCCAGTCTTTCGAAAGCGTGCGTATGAAGCTGACGAACGGGGCCACGCCGGTCACCGTGGATACCAGCAAATGATTCGTGCGTCCGTTTCCGGTCTCGAGCGTGAACCGGCCCTTGGGCGCCTTGCGCATGAGCAATCCGTCCCCCGGTTGCAGCTTGTGAAGCCGTGGCGTGAGCGCTCCATCGGGCACCAGCTCGAAGAAGAATTCCACTTCGTCTTCCGATGGCGCCGAC
The DNA here is from genome assembly GCA_003131585.1 of Acidobacteriaceae bacterium. GTDB lineage: Bacteria > Acidobacteriota > Terriglobia > Terriglobales > Acidobacteriaceae > Sulfotelmatobacter. Next base: position 11,679 of record PKVW01000009.1, on the reverse strand, counting down.
GCGATCGAATAAGGACGTTCAATGCGCTTGCCGCCGTCCTCCACACCCAGCGTGGCGTACTGCCCCGGAAGAAAGTTGAACTCGCCGCCCGACTGGATGCGGAACATCCACAGGTCGGGCGCGAAGTCCACACGTTGGGTGATCCGCGCCTGAAAAAACCTGTCGTCCACCACCGTCATTTTCACAATCTCCAGAGACCCCGAAGCAGTCAGACGCCCGGTGCGGGCCGACTCTGCGCGCCCAGTAAAGTGGTGAGATGATACACAGGAAGCCGGCAATTGTACAACCGAACGGTCGTTCGAGGTATCGTTCTAGGTTTCGTTCGAACGCTTCAGGAAGAGGCGCTCAGGGCCGAATGCCGGCAGCCGCGGAATCTTCCCGTGAGAATTCAGCCGGCTTCGCGCGTCCTGGAGGGATCTACGAAGCCGCTTTGCTTCCCCCTGGCGGAGTGTCGGGCAGCGCGCGCAGCTTTTCCAACTCGTCCGCCGTCTTTTTCCAGTCTTCCGGCTTTTTCTTGGTCGCGATGGGCGCGTTCGGGTCGGAGTAGAAGCTTAAAATGTCGGTCCGCAACTCGGGCGTGATCTGGTCAAAGTTGTGCCCAGCCAACTGGTCGAGCAGGTGCGCATAGGCCTTATCGGTCAGGACGTACTCACCGGCACGCGTGTCGTGGCCCGTGTCGAAGTCGGTGTTCGCAAGCTGTACTTTTCCTTCGGCAGCCTCGTGGAGGAGTTTCGTGTAGTTCTCCACCGTGCGGTCCACGCTGGCGATGTATAGGTCTTCAGTTTGCTTGGTAGGAATCTTGAAGTCGAGGGCCTTGAACGGTCCGATCTTAGGCACAAACCTCAGAAAGAACGCCAGCACGCGCGTTCCGAACCCCGGACGATGATAGCTCTGGCCCCATTCTTTTTGATAGCTCGTGCGCGATAAGTAATAACGGAACTGGCGCGCCCGGAAATTGGGCGTTTCCGCCACGATTTCTTTGCGCCGCGCGATCAGCGCCACGCGAGTCATCTCGGGCACTACGTTGCTAATGGCTCGCCGAAAGGTGCCGATGGCCAAGTCTTCGTTCGGGATTACTTCGCTCAGCGGAATGTCGTAGGTATCCAGGAAGGCCCGCTCCAGCACGGGCTTGGAAATCTCGAACCCGATGAAGTCGTGGTAGCTGTCGGAAGTGTAGCGGTTCCTCGCCACCTGGGTTACGTCGAAGCCAAATTCCGTGCGGATATGCGCTTTGGGATTGTCCGCGTAGGTCACCGCTTTCCCAAACTTCTTCTGGAGTTTGGGGAATTCGATGGCGACCACTTGGTTGATGGTGGGATGTCCGCAGTTGTCGGCCGAATAGTGGGCCAGAGCGCCCAACGCAAACGCGTATTCGTCGACGTCGGACGCTTCCTTGAGCAGGTTCGCGACAAAGTCGCCGCTGCGGACGTAGTGCGTTAAGTCGCTGAAATATTTGCTGCCAAACGGGTAGTAGCCCATGTCTTGCACCAGCGCCCCGCCGTAAGCAAACGCATGGGCCTTCTTCAACTCGTCGTCGGTGGCGGCGGGGAAGCGCTTCTTGAGCAGGGGTTGAAGGTTGTCCTTCCATGCCAGGTCGATGATTTCTTCGTGGGTCAGCACGGAGTAAGCGGCGCAGGTCGGCACCGCGCAGCTCTGCACCAGCACAACCGCCAGCCCAAGCCGGATCGCAGCCCGCCAGGGATAGAGGAAGCGCTTCATTTGGCGACGACCAGCACCACAAAGCTGTCGGGCAGGATGGTGCGCCGGGGATGCGGATTGTCCGCCGTGGCGGCCGGAGGCGGACCGAACTTCGCCGTTACCACGAATACGTTGTGCGTCTTGGAGTCGAGCGCCAGCGTGCGCGCACCCTGCTGCGTCGGAACACTTTCGGCCACGCTGAATTTGTCGGGCGAGTCCTCGCGCACCACCGTCAGTACTCCTTCGCCGCACGAAGCAAAAGCCAGTCCGGTTTCTTCGTCGAAAGCGGTTGCGTCCACACCATCGCCGATCGCCGGGGTCGCCAGAACCTTGCCGGTATCCGCGTTCACCACGGCCATCATCTTGTTCTCGCAGCCCACGAACAGGCGGCGATGCTTGCGGTCCATCGCCAGCCCGGAGGGCGATTCGCAAGGCGCCAGCGGCCACTTCGACTTGACCTCCAACTTGTTCGGGTCAATCGCCACCAACTCGCTCTTGTCTTCGATGTTGACGAACACTCCGCCCTTGCCGTCGCTGGCCGCGAATTCGGGCTTGCCGTCCAGTTTGATCGTGCCGAGCACCGTGCCTTTGACCGCATCGATCGCCGTCGAATCCTGGCTTCGGCCGTTGAACGTGAAGACGCGCTGGGTTGCCGGATCGTAAAGAATCGCGTCCGGATTATCGCCCACCTTCACTTTGCCGCTGGTGGCAAGCGTCTTCAGATCGAAGATGCTGACCGTACCTTCGCGGCCGTTGCTGACGAAGCCGCGCCCCAGCTCCGGCGCCAGCGCGATGCCATGCACTCCCGGCGTGTCGGCGATGTCGCCCACCGTCTTGCCGGAATCGAGATCGAGCACGATGACGTGAGTCGCCCGCGAAATGTAGAGACGGCGCGCGGCCGCATCGGCGGTCAGATAGTCCCAGCCGCCTTCGCCGCCGACCTTGTATGTGTTCACAACCTTATATCCCGGGCCAGCCGCAGCCAGCGCCGCAGCGGCGACCAGCAGAGCGAGCGAGGCCGGCAACCAATGGCGCATGAAGCTTACTTTCGTATTCATAATTTCCTCCGTGTCTTTCGGGACCGCGGAGCCGTGCATTCCGATGCCGGTTGCGGGCCATCGCTGGCCGCCATCCTGCATCTAATACTACTTCGGCCGGTCCCCGAAGTAACTTTACCCTATTCCGGGGTCGTCCTTAAAATCTGCCTATGGATGTATGTCGAACAGACGTGGCGGAACGGCCCTTCCCGCGGCAAGACGCCAACGCGGTCTTGCGCTCCTTGGACCCGCGCCTGCAGCCGACGCCGGACTACGGCACGCTCGAGCCGGGCTGCGATCTCGCGAAATCGCATGCTCTGCCCTCGCCCGCATTGACCTTGCCGATACCCGCCGCTGCTGGTGCTTCGGGCCCTGGTCGGCGGTCGAGGGTAAACCTGCGCTTACTCCACCTCGCCGCAATGATGGTGGGAATAGGATTCGCGTGGCTCGTCTCCAGCGGCGGAGGTAGAGTCGCCGTTTGGGAAAAAATCACCGGCCTGTTCTCGCCGCAAACCATTTCTCCCGTGTCCTCCACCCTATTTTCGGAACGCGATCTGGATCGCCAGAGGCCGCAGAAGCAAGCTGAGATCCTGCTGGAGCGTGCGGTGAGCCACTCCGACGGAGCGGCCAACCAAAGCGGAGCCCAGACCGAAGCCCGGATCGGAGCCCAGACCGAAGCTCAGATCGAAGCGCGCATCGCTGCCTGGCGGGGCAAGCTCAATTGGGATTCGCAACTGGGCGACCTCACCACCGTCGCGCTCAACTCCAATGATCCAAGCGTGCGGGCGTCCGCCATCGAGGTGCAACTCGCGGCCTACGGACTCACCAAGACTGAATCGAGCGTCGACGCGCTCGCGAAGCAGGCCAACTCTTCCGATCACACGCGAAAAATTTGGGCCTTGTGGACTCTGGGCTTGCTGGGCAACAGAGGGGTTGAGACCGATCGTGTGGTGCAGCTTTTAACCGCACACCTGAAAGATTCCGGCAAAGACTCCGGCAAGGACAAGGATTAAGGATGAAGACGCGCGCCTTTGGGCCGTCGAAGGACTGGCTTTGGTGGGAACCACTCCAACCATCGTGCCCTTGCTCGAGGCCATGCGCAATGATCCCTCCGCGACCGTGCGCGAACGCGCCGCTGGCAGCCTGGCCGAGTCCGGCATGTTGAGCCACGAGCAGCGGCTCATCGCCGTGCCGCAACTGATCGACTACTCCGACGATCCCGCGCTCGACGCTCAAACCCACGCCTGGGCGTTCCAGGCCCTGGCCAACATCACCAAGCAACGCCTGCCCAGCAATTCCGCCGCGTGGCGGAACTGGTACCAGACGTCAGTCGCCAGTGGCCAGTGAGCAGTGACTGCTGACCACTGCCCTTACTCCGCCATTTTCGCCACGTGCACATCGAAGCCGGTTTTCGGCAGCAGCGACGTCAGCGCGAATGCCTTGAATCCATCGCCATTGATCTCCGTGTGACGGTAGACTCCCGGCTCGTTCTCGATCGTTTCCCTGCGCCCGTCCATGTCTCCCAGGAACGCCGCCGCCTGTGCCAGGCTGGCCTCGCCGCCTTTCGCGCGCGTCACCACCGCCTCGGACGCATAGGAGCGCACCAGCTTCGGCCAGTATCTTTCCAGCAGCTCCGTGCTGGCGAAGACATCGGCCCAGATGATGCGCCCGTTCACCGCCACCACCACGCCGACCGCCTTATGATCGCGCAGTTGCCTGATTAAACTCTGATAGCTCTCTTCGATGGGCTTGGCAATCTCGTCCACTTTTTCTCTTACTTCTTTGTTTTCCATCACGCGGGCGTACGAACTGGTGGAGCGTATCTGATCTGGGCTCACGGGCGAGGCTGCCCCGGTTAGCTCGACCGCCATCGACGCTTGCTGCTTCCTCACCTCCGCCCAAACCTGGTTTTGATCTTTATCCCCCATGGCTTTGGCGCGCACCGAAGGCTGGGCCATGAGCGTCCCGCCCCCCACCCCACCCGCCGAGCCCGCGCTTCCGTACGTCGCCCCGTACGTCGCCCCATACATCGCCCCCGAGGTTCCGAAGTGCGCACTGGTCGCGACCCAGCGGCCGGGCTCGACGCAGAACACGCTAAGATCCACGGGATCGCTTTCCGCGGGGACGATGCGATCCTTCCCGATCACGCGGTCCTGCTTGCCTCCGGTAACAATCTCGCCGGCCAGAAGCAATAGCGGACGCTTCGAGTTATTGATCAGCACCAGGCGGTTCACCTCGGCGCTTTCGCGCTGCACCGCCGGCGTGGGGCGCCGCCGCATCAGCCCGCGAACATTTCCATACTCGGTGACCACGACCTCGCCCGATCGCAGTCCCTCATCCAGCGTGAGAAATTCGCTCGTCGCGTAGGACTTTGGAGCGACTACGGGAAACACCGTCAGGCTTCCGTGCCGGATCGGCTCCAGCACGTTGTAGCCGGAGGCAGAAGGCTGCTCCCCGGCATGAACCGGCCGCAGGTCCACCGACACCAGACCGGCGGCGAGCAGCAACACCGTGACTGCCACAAATAATCTCGGACGCATATTCTCCTCCCCACTTGGCGGGCTATGCGCCCCGGTCCAGGAGGACTTTTCCGGGGCGCGCCGCCCGTCTCGACTCCCCGGAAGAACGAAATAAAGAGCGGGCCTTGCGGCCAAAATTAACTTTGCCAGCGTCTAACAAATCAGGACTGTCTGCTTTCATGAATGGTTTGGGAAGGGCACGGCTTCCAGCCGTGCCGCGATCGGCCAGTAAGAATGCGGGTGTTAGCCCTGAGGGGCTGTTCCCTTTTTCACTTACGAGATCAGTTCTAGTAACATCGAGGACGGTTCTCGTCGTACTCTTTCATCTTCTGCATGCGCTCTACGAAGCCGATTTCCGCTCAAGTGCAATCCGCAGTCACCGATCTGCTGGCGGAACTGCACGCCAAAAGCGGCTGCGAGAAGATCGGTCTCGCCCGCGAATCCTTCGCCGCGATTCTCTGTGACGTGGCGACGAAGTATCTGCCGGCCGGAACGAGTCAAGCCGAGGCTCGCACTTTTCTGCTCACGCTGCGCGTCGACGAACTCGCACTTGCCCGCGCCTGCGCCGCGGGCAACGACTCCGCCTGGGAACTTTTCCTCACGCGCTACCGCGAAAAGCTTTATCAGTCGGCGCTGCGCATCGCCCGCGAGGACTCCGCCGCCCGCGATCTCGCCGACAGCCTCTATGCCGAACTCTACGGCACCACCACGCGCGCCGGCGAACGGATCTGCAAGCTCGCCTCCTTCACCGGCCGGGGATCGCTCGAAGGCTGGCTGCGTACCGTGCTCGCACAGGAATTCGTGAATCGCTACCGCCGCACCAAACGCCTGGTGAGCCTCGACGAAGAGAGCGAAGACGGCGCACAGTTCGCCGCTCCCGATCCGGCGCCGCTTCCGTCCGCGGACTCGCGCCTGGAATCCTCCACCGACGCGGCCTTGGCCTCGCTTTCCAGCGAAGAACGGATGGTGCTGGCGGCGTATTATCTCGATGGGCGCACCCTGGCGGAAGTCGCCCGCATGCTGGGCGTGCACGAGTCCACCATCAGCCGCAAGGTGGACAAGCTGGCCAAGTCGTTGCGCAAGAAGATCCTGGCTGGCATGATGCAGCAAGGCATGGCCCGCCGCCAGGCCGAAGAGGCCTTGGAAGTGGACGTGCGTGACCTGCGCGTGGATATTCGCCGCAGCCTGGCGCAAGAATCCCCGGCAGCGACGTTCTCAGAGAAGAAGGATGTTTCACCGCTTGAACAAAAGGTAGCGCCGAGAGCGAAAAGCTAGAGGAAGAAGTGAGAGAGCTGAGGCTTCGTGTCAGGGCATGCCTTTCGGTCACGCCGTAAATGCTAGGGAGGTTTCGTCTCAGGCATGCCTTTCAGTCACGCCGTCAATCACGGGAAGGTTTCGTGTCAGGGCATGCCTTCAGTCACGCCGTCAATCACGCGAGGGTTTCGTGTCAGGGCATGCCTTCAGTCACGCCGTCAATCACGCGAGGGTTTCGTATCAGGGCATGCCTTCAGGCATGCCGTAAACGCAACGTTGTGAGAGCGCCTTTAGGCGCCGCATCCGTTAGAAGCTAGAAGTGAGAAGCTGCAAAATGCAGAACATCCCCAAAATTGCGCGAAAGCGGTTGCAGACGCCAGCCGCGGAATCGCATCCCGATGCCGATCTGCTCACCGCCTTCGCTGAGCGGTCTTTGGCCGGCCGCGAGCGAGACCACCTGTTGGAGCACCTTGCCCGCTGCGGCGATTGCCGCGATGTTGTTGCGCTCGCTTTGCCTGCTACCGAAGCCGTCGCGGTCGCCCGTTCGGGCAGCACTGCCCGAATCGGCCGGTTGAGCTGGCCCGTTCTTCGTTGGGGCGTTGTGGCTGCGGGAATCCTGGCCATCACCTCGGTGGGCGTCCTGCAGTACAGGCAGCGCCATCAGGAAAAGACGCTGATCTCTGCCAGTCTTATGCCCCCGGATCGGATGGCCGGCACTGCCGCGCAAAGTCCTGCGCCCTCTCCGCGCGCGTCTGTTTCCCAAGCGGTTGCTCCGCAAACGGAGATGGAAAAACAAACGGAGATGCGCAAGAAAGCCCCGGCTCGCGCTCAGACCGCATTGCCTGCTGACCAGCCATCTCCCTCTGCAAATGCAGTCTTTCCGCAATCCCATTCCATGCGGCGCGCAAATTCGGCAGGCGCGATCGCCGGAGCGGCTGGTGGAATCGGTTCTGGTGCTGGCCGGGCCGCCAACTTCGCCCAGCTCTCCCCTCAGCGCGACGCGCAGCCCGCTCCGGCGTCGGCGCCCCAGTGGGAAACAGTGGACAAAGCAAAACCTGCGTTGGCGCAAGCGTCCCCTTCCAGCATGGCACCGGCGCCTTCGCTGCGCGCCGAACCCAGTCTGATGAAAAGCCCGGTGGCACCTCGCTGGACGATCAGTGCAAGTGGCGCGCTGCAGCGTTCCCTCGACGGAGGCCAGACTTGGCTGGATGTGGACGTCGCGGTGGATAATTCAGTCGCCGCCAACCCTATGCAGCCCGCGAAAACCGAACCCGAAGCGAAGACCGAACCCGAAGCGCAGACCGGAATGAAGTCGGAAGCGCAGACCAAGGCAAGACTCGATGCGCCCTCCCACGTGAAGTCCAGCGCCAGGCAGTCAGCGCCAGCCGCGAGTCCGATCTTTCGCGCCGTGTCCGTATCTCCCAATGCCGCCGAACTCTGGGCCGGAGGTTCGGGTGGCGCGTTGTATCACACTATGGATGGCGGCAATCGCTGGGCCCGTGTGGTTCCTTCCGATGCCGGCATCGTTCTGACCGGCGACATCATCAGCATTCAGTTCTCTGACACGCAAGATGGAACAGTGACCACATCGCACGCCGAAGTCTGGACCACCCTCGACGATGGCCAAACCTGGCACAAAGAACAATAAACAACCTCTTACTCTTGTCATCTTATCTCTTGTCATCCAGAGCGAAGGTTGTGCTTCGCGAATGCGAAGCGCAACCGCAGTCGAACGATCCCTTGTCCGCCCGCGCCACCATTGACGCCGCAAGGCATTTCTACAACACTCGCATTTCCAGTTTCCCGCCTGCCGCTTCACGCGTACCGATTCGGCATCCGCTCGCAAGCCGGAAAGAGCTGATTACCAAAGTGACGTTTACAAGAGATAGGGGCGACCCTACTATCCATGAGTGGTTTGGCAGTTCTGGGGGAGGGCTGCCCTGCCGAGGCGTCTTGGACTGAAAAGTCTAGGACGCTTTTTTATTGCCTTTCATCGCGGGCCTTACACCTCTACTTCGAACCCGCCGCGCAGTACCCGCCAATCTCCAGTCGCGACACCACAATCCGGAATCGGCAGTCTTTCTCCACCTGCCCTTCGGCTTCTCGAAAATATCGCCGGCGAAGTGCCGCAATCGACGCCCGGCACTCTCTTCTGGATGATCGCCAGCAGAGTGCTTCGCCGCCGCATGCCGGCGTGACCGCAAGCCGTTTTTGCGACCTTCGCCTCGGCCCGCGCATCGAATGGCAGTGGTACGATAAGAGGTTGGCCCCAGGTTGGGGAAGCATTCATAGATCGCCGGGCCCGGCTACGACCGCTCGTTGTTTCCGAAACATGGTTTCCGAAACATGGAGCGTCCGCCGAAAACGCGACGTTACCACGAGGAGAAACAAACATGGCAGGCAACGGAATTGTCGAAGTCACCGATGCAAACTTCGACCAGGACGTCTTGAAATCGGACAAGCCCGTGCTGGTGGACTTCTGGGCGACGTGGTGCGGTCCCTGCCGCGCCATCGCTCCTATCGTCGAGGAGCTCGCCAAGGACTATCAGGGCAAGATCAAAATTGGCAAGATGGATGTCGACGCCAACAGCTCCACTCCCATGCGCTACAAAGTCACCGGCATCCCCACCCTGCTGGTCTTCAAGGGCGGCCAAGTTGTTGAGCAACTCGTCGGCTACAAGCCCAAGGAAGCCATCGCCCAGGCCCTGGATAGGCACGTCGGGTAGTTACAATCAGCAGCGGTTCCTTCACCTTCACCGTTACAAACCTTGAGGCGTGCCCAGGTACCTTTAACACCTGGACAACCTACACGGGGTATCTCGGCCAGCCCGGTTGCAACTTCGTTTACGGAAACTGGACCAACTCCCTGGGCAACTCCGGTGGTTTCGGCGAAAACAATCCCTACCCAACCGACTCGGTGTTTTTTGCGAAACCGGTGGACGTTCCGACCACCGAGACATCCGTGCAGTCGGGCGGGTGGAACATGGGCGGCGCACCGTGGCATCAGGCTTGCGCCAAACACACCTCGCGGCGAATTTTCGGGGCGGGTCGTGTACGAGTACGTCGGGGGCACGGGCAGCGATTCATGTTGGTTTGCCCAGTCCAGGTTCGCACCCTTTGCCGCAATAACAACACCCGGCTTCGGTTGGGACGCTAACGGCAGGAATCTCTGGGGCCCGGACCTGATAGGGTGGAAGCTCTCGACGGTTCAATATTATCGAGGCCAGAACAGAGTGCCCTGCGGCACCCGGTTTCCGCAGCAGATGGTGATCGATGCGGCTTATAGCCCGGACAATCCTTCGAACTACGGCCCACATACGGACGATAATGGCGTCAATTTTTATGGGGTGCCCTACGAGGTCAATACTCTCGGCGGAGATATCACAACGACGACAGTGACGAGCGTGCGAAATGGTCAGGTCGCGACCAACACCACTTGGAAGTGAGGGAGGCACGAATGCGGATTGTTCGACTGAGCGTCGTACTGGGCTCTTTGAGCCTCGCCGGAGTCGCCCAAACTCCGCTTACCCTCGCGAGCAGCCCGAAGGATACCGCACGTCCGATTTCCGCGCTGTTGGACCAGTTGCGCAAGCGCGAGCGGATTTCCGTGACTTATGAAGATCCGCGTTATAGCAAGGGATCTGACATGGATGAGAAGCCTGCCGAGTTCTCCTACGTGCCTGAAGACCTGCGCACCCCAGAAAACGCCGAAGCAACGGTTGCTAGGATGCTACGTGCGTACGGGGCGTCCGGTGGCCTGACCTTTGCCGTTGTGAGGGAGGGGGTTCGCCTGCACGTGGTGCCCTCGGAGACCGTAAACGCCGCCGGGCAGCGTATTCGGCAGGGCTCAATCCTCGATGCTGTTATAAGTGTCCCTGCTGGCCGACGCACTACCAACCGGCTTCTCCAGTTGATATGCGATGAGTTGAAGAAGGAGACGGGTTACCGGATCGACGTTGGCCCGAGCGATCCTACTAACACAAAGTTGACAACCCAGGTCGTTGATCGTCTGACCGCTCGGGCAGCCATTGGGCAGCTCCTGGATAGTCTCGCAACTCCGGGGGACTTTGTCTGGGACTTGTACTACGATCCGGCTGACGGAACGTACGGACTAAATTTCAGTTACATCGGCCGTGCGGGGCCCATCGGCAGATAGTCGCTCCGCCGCAGGTCGTTCAAGAGCGCGTTGCACGGTACTTTTCGTCATTCTAGCAGGCCTTTTCGGTTCAGCCGGTGTTGCTCAGGATTCGGTCACGATTGCCAGCGATCCTAAGGATCTGCAGGCCGCCAGCTAAATAACCGGGCTCGGTCTTAGTACTTCCTCAGCACCCCAATCACTCTGCCTTGCACTTCCACCGACGCCGCCGGCACGATGATCGGCTTCATCTCGACGTTCGAGGGCTGGAGGCGGATGTTGTCGCCTTCGCGGTAAAAACGCTTCAGCGTGGCGTCGCTCGTATCTACGAGTGCGACCACGATGTCGCCGTTGTGCGCCGTCTTCAGCTTCTCGACCAGAACGTAGTCGCCGTCGAGGATGTGCTCGTCCTGCATGGAATCGCCGCGCACCTCTAACACGAACACGTCTTTCGAGCGCACGAAGTCGGCCAGCGAGATGGTCTCATTGCTCTGCACCGCCTCAATGGGCTGGCCGGCGGCGATGCGCCCCAGCAGCGGCAGCACCAGCCCGGTGTTCACGCTCATGGCCTGCTTGAGCCGTCCCTTGGGCGGCAGCAGGTCGATGGAGCGGCTGCGGTTGTAGTCGCGGGTGAGCAGTCCCTTCTTCTCCAGGTTGGTGATGTGCTTGTGCACCGTGGCCAGCGAGCTGAGGTCGAGCCCGTCGCCGATCTCCTCAAACGACGGAGAGTATCCATGCTCCGCCACGAACCGGGAGATGAAGTCATAGACTTCGCGCTGCCTGCGTGTGATCGCCATGCCGCCATTGTTGGCGAATATAAGGCGAATGTCAAGCGGAATGGTAAGTATCCCAGAAAACAATGGGCCTCGCGCCAGCCGCAGCTATGCTCGTAAGCGACCGCATGGCGAGCACAGTCCCGCTATCATCCCCGTTCAGCATATCCATTCAAAGAAAAAGGGACACGGCGTGCCGTGCCCCTCCACAGTACGTTTCTAAACATCGACTTGTTGACCGCAGCGGCTTCTATGAGACGGCT
>PKVW01000002.1 GCA_003131585.1 Acidobacteriaceae bacterium | reverse complement strand
CATGTTGCGCGCGCCCACCTGGAAGATGTCGATATAAGGCAGCATTAACTCGATCTGCGAAATCTCCATCACTTCGCTGATCACGAGCAATTTGAAGCGGTCTCCCGCCTCGCGCAGCAATTTCAGGCCGTCCACGCCGAGTCCTTGAAATGAATAAGGAGACGATCGCGGTTTGAAGGCGCCGCCGCGAAGCACGCGCGCTCCGGCTTTGGCGACCAGTTCAGAGATGGTAAAGAGTTGCTCGCGTGATTCGACCGAGCAAGGTCCGGCCATAATGACGATCTTCTTGCCGCCGATTTCAATCCCGTTCGCGAATTTAACGACCGTGCCCTCGGGACGAAATCCGCGGCCCGCCAGCTTGTAGGGCGAAGTGATGCGGAGAACTTCCTGCACCCCCGGCAACATTTCGACTTCGCGGGTATCGAAATCATGAGGAGCTCCGACTCCGCCAAGAACCGTCTGACGCGCTCCGGTGGAGCGGTGGACTTCAAAGCCAAAGTGAACCAGTTGATCGATCACCTGCTGGATCTGATCTTCACTGGCCGAATCTTGCATGGCAACAATCATGAGTACGCTCGTTTTGCCCGGCGGAGGGACGCGGCAGAAACGTCCGCGGCTCGGCCAAAAATGTTCTGTCAGTTCTANNTCGCGTGCGGTCAACGGACCGGAACTACTCTGCTGCACATTGGCGATCACCACGCGCTCGCGCTCGGGCTCATAAACGGGCAGGCTGGTATTCCGTTTCAATCGTCCAATTTCGACGGCCGCCGCAGCGCGTTCGTTGAGCAGCGCTACCAGCCTGCGGTCCATGTCGTCGATCTTCTTACGCCAATCGGAAATGTCCATAGGAAGCTGTCAGCCATCAGCCATCAGCTATCAGTTTAAACGCCAAAGTCGGAAGCTCAATGCGCAAGGCTCGCAAATTCAATTTCGCCAGACGCGATCATCGAGCGCTTCTCACTGACGACTGATGGCTGACGGCTGAAAGCCGCCTCACAAATTCTGCCACAGTCGCGGCTTCCCGTCCGGGATTCTGTTCGATCGCGTGGACGATGGCGCTGCCGACAACTGCGCCTTCCGCGAACTTACCAACAGCCGCGAATTGCTCAGGAGTTGAGATTCCGAAACCGACGGCAACCGGAAGCTTGGTGAAACGGCGGATGCGCTTCACCAGGGTGCGAGCGTCTCCGGTCATCTGCTGGCGCGCGCCCGTTACGCCGGTGCGCGAGATGGCGTAAATAAAGCCGGTGGAAACCTGGGCAATCAGCTTCAGCCGCTGGTCGGTCGAGGTTGGCGCAGCCAGAAAAATGGTGGCGAGGTGGTTCTTGCGAGCCTCGCGCAAATACTCGGCGGATTCTTCGACCGGCAGATCGGTGACCAGCGTTCCGTCAATCCCGGCCATCGGCGCCACTTGGCAGAACTTTGCGAGGCCCATGCGCAGGATGGGATTGAGGTAGGAGAAGATCACCAGTCCGACAGATTGCGAATGCTCGCGAATTTCAGAGGCGAGAGTGAGTACGTTCTGCAGCGACGTGCCGTGTTTGAGCGCCCGCTCACTGGCGCGCTGAATCACCGGGCCATCGGCGAGCGGATCGCTGAATGGGACTCCGAGTTCGATTACACTCGCACCTGCGTCGATGGCGGCGAGGATGACTTCGCGCGTGGTGACGAGATCGGGGTCGCCGCAGGTTACATAGGCGATGAGCGATGGCTTGTTTTCGAAGTGAAAGGGCACGAAAGCATTGTAGATTGCGGAGGGCGGAGAAGACATCGACGGGGAAATCAGGTGCGGGTGCAGTTTCAGGATTTCGACTCTCTGTTGGCTTTGCGAACTTTGCGATTGCTTTGCGAGCAAAGTTCTTAAAGGCAAAGCACGCGAAGGATTCGCAAAGGGCGCAAAGGAGGAATAAATACTTTACTTGGAAATCGANNGGACTTGCTTGTAAGGTATTTTTAAATCAATAACTTAGGATGGAACTGGCGGCTATTTTGGAGCGGTTATTTCTTGTATGTTATTGAAGAATAAATACTTTAATTTGAAATCGAGGGGCGAGATTTGACTCGAGCGAATACTTAGCCACGGGGACGAGCGTGTTTCAGGCGAGTCGCGCGGTATTGCTCGTAGGGGATGGCTCTTTCCTTGCGGCGCGATTCAGATACAAAACCGCTCCAAAAATCTTCCCAGATGGCGCCGTGTTTTTTCAGGTCGATCAGGACCCCGACCTTGCGGCCTTGCTCATCGGTGACGAACTGAATTCCGGTCATGAGTTCAGCGCCCTCCAAGTAGTGTCAATAGAACAATAGCATTGCTGCCCCACTCAAGCCAAAGGCGGGCTTGAGTGGGCCACCGGACCGGCAATTTCGGCAAAATCGGCGATTGACATTTGTAGATACAAATGCATATCATTTGTGCTATTGTGACTTTAGAAGCGAACGGCTTCGACTGGGACGGGGGCAATCGAGCCAAGTGCGAGAAACATGGGNNTTACGCGTCCGCTGGCCATTTTGCCGGACGTGGCCCACTCGCAGCGGGAAAAGCGCCTTCGCGCGATCGGACGAACCGATAAAGGGCGCGGCGTGTTCATCATATTCACCCTTCGGCGCAAGGGCGATGAGCTGCTGATCAGGCCCATCAGCGCCCGGTACATGCACAAGAAGGAGATCGAGGCCTATGAAAAAGAAAATCCCGACCTTTAAGAGCGACCGTGCGGCGGCGGCCTTCGTCGACAAAGCCGACCTGTCGCAGTACGACCTTTCGGGCGCGCAGTTGGTGCGCTTCGAGATCAAGCGCAAAGACAAGTCCATCAATCTGCGTTTGTCCGAGGAGCTTTACGACGCCGTGCGCGAGCGAGCGGCCCGCGCGGGACTGCCCTATCAACGTTTCATTCGGTTGACGCTGGAACAGGCTCTCGGCGCGCAGAAGTAGGACAGCAGCTTATGAAAAAGAAAGTGCTCCGCCTGAAAACCGATAGGCAAGCCGAGGCGTTTCTGGCCCAAGACCTGTCTAACCTCGATTTTTCGCGGTTTAAGCCGGTGCGGTTTGAGTTCGAGAGGAAGGATGAACAGATCAACATGCGCGTGCCGAAGCCGTTGCTCGCGGCCGTGAAGGCTCGCGCAAAAGCGCGCGGTATCCCTTATACGCGGTTCATTCGGGAAACTCTCGAACAAGCAGTCACGGCATCGAAGTAGCCCGTCGCGGCTGGATAGGGAGTNNACGCGACAAGGACGGGGCACCCCCGGGAGTCGAGATGAGTGAAAGGGTGGGCCAGCCCCCAATCATTGCGTCGACGGTGGCTGTGCTTCGGTAAACGGCCGCGAAGCCCACCAGCTAATCCAGTTTTAGGTTCTCCCGCAGAATTCCAATATCCTTATCCCCGCGCCCAGAGATGTTGACGATCACAATCTCCGACTTCTTCATCTTAGGAGCGCGCTTGATGACTTCAGCGACGGCGTGCGCGGATTCGAGCGCTGGAATGATGCCTTCGGTGCGCGCGAGCAGCGTCGTGGCTTCGAGCGCTTCGACATCCGAGGCGGGCAGGTATTGGGCGCGGCCCGTGTCGTGAAGCGCGGCGTGCTCGGGGCCGATTGACGGATAGTCCAGGCCTGCTGAGACGGAGTGCGTCAGGGCGATCTGTCCGGATTTGTCTTGCAAAACGTAGGAGAATGTTCCCTGCAATACGCCGGGCGAGCCGCCTCGGAAGCGTGCGGCGTGGTCGCCTAAGGCTTCGCCTCGGCCCCCGGCTTCGACGCCGATCAGCTCTACTTTCTTGTCTTTGATGAAATCGTAGAAAATTCCAATCGAGTTCGATCCTCCGCCGACGCAGGCGATGATGGCTTTGGGCAGCTTGCCTTCCGCCTTGAGAATCTGAGCCCGGGCTTCGCGTCCGATGACGCGGTGGAAGTCGCGCACCATGGTTGGATAGGGATGCGCTCCAAGCACGCTGCCGAGCAGGTAATGCGTGGTGCGGACGTTGGTGACCCAGTCGCGCATCGCCTCGTTGATCGCGTCCTTCAACGTCCGCGACCCAGATTCCACCCCGCGCACCTCCGCTCCCAGCAACCGCATGCGGAACACATTCAACTCCTGCCGCCGCATGTCTTCGGTCCCCATATACACGACGCACTCAAATCCCAACAGCGCGCACACCGTCGCCGTGGCCACGCCGTGCTGCCCCGCGCCAGTCTCCGCGATCACCCGCCGCTTGCCCATCCGCTCCACCAGCAGCGCCTGCCCCAAGCAGTTGTTGATCTTGTGCGCGCCGGTATGCAGCAGATCTTCCCGCTTCAAATAAATCTTCGCCCCGCCCAACTTCTGCGTAAGCCGCCGCGCAAACGACAACGCTGTAGGACGTCCCGCATAAGTCCGCAACAACTCCTCCAGCCGCCGCTTGAACTTCGGATCGCGCTTCGCCTTCTCATATTCCCGCTCCAACTCCTCCAGCGCCGCCATCAAAGTCTCCGGCACATACCGCCCGCCATAAACCCCAAACCGCCCAGCCTCGCCCGCGCCGTTCTTTTCCTTTGTCATCCCGAGCGGAGCTTCACCTTTGCGAAGCAAAGGTGAAGCGAAGTCGAGGGACCTGCTTTTTCTCGCCTTCGAACGCGGGTGCCCCATCCTTGCCGCGTTCTTTGCGGCAAGGGTGGGGGTTTTGACGTTCCTAGTCCCAACTCGATTCTTGACAATCGTCGCAGTAGCCATCCTTACCCGCCGTCTCCAGTTAACGTCTTCCCGAACACACACAAAACCTTGTCTGTCCGAACCGGCGAAGCCGGAGAGGAACCCGCTTCCCGCGCCCACCAGGAAAAGCCTCGCCCGCTATCCCATCGCCCCGCAACCGTGGAAGAGCGGCGCTTCAGCGCCTCGTAAAAACGTGGAAGACGAGTAGGGCTTTAGCCCCCGGGTCCATTAAGCCGCTCCGCCGCCCGCACCGCCTTCACAAACGCCCGCACCTTCCCCGGATCCTTCTTCCCCGGCCTAGCCTCCACCCCGGAAGCCACGTCCACTCCCCAAGGCTTCAGAAACCCAACAGCCCATCCCACGTTTTCTGGAGTGAGCCCGCCCGCGACAACGATTGGATGCAGCTCCCTAAGCGTCGAAACAAAGAAATACGCCTCTCCCCACGCAAATGTCTTGCCTGTGCCACCGCGTTCTTCGCGTGTCCCGGAATCCAACAGGATCCCCGCTAGATTCGGAAATTCGCCAATCATGAAACCCCCGCCACTCCGCAGTTTCGGTATGATCTCAATCGCCGGCAAACAAAAAAAAGCCGTTCGATTGACAACATACTCCGACGGCCGCAGGTACTCATCTCCATGAAACTGCACCGCGGTGAGGCCCGCTTCGTCGGCGACCCTCGACACCTGCTCCGGAGATTCGTTCACAAACACCCCGATCTTATCCACGCTCTCCGGCAGCTTCTCCACAATCTCCCGCGCCACTTTGACACTCACGTTTCGCGGACTCTTCTCATAAAACACAAACCCCACCGCATCCGCCCCGGCTTCAAGCGCGGTCAGAGCGTCCTCCAAATTCGTCATCCCGCAAATCTTCACCCAAGTCATGAAAACAGTTGTCCGCTATCGGTCAAAACTTCGCGCACAGCTCGCTTATCACCCACTCGGTACTCGCGACTCGGCACTCGCAACTAAAGCGCGCAGCGCTTCTCCCGGCCGCTCCGCCCGCATCAGCGACTCCCCAATCAAAAACGCCTGATACCCCGCCGCCCGCAGCCGCGCAATATCCTCCCCCGACCCGATCCCGCTCTCCGCCACCCGCAGCACATTCTTCGGAAGCCGCTCCGCCAGCCGGAACGCCGTCTCCACATTCACCTTGAATGTCCGCAGATCGCGCGTGTTCACTCCAATCAAATCGCACCCCGCATCCAAAGCCCGCTGTAATTCTTCCTCACCATGCACCTCGCACAAAACATCCAGTCCGCGCGAGCGAGCGCCCCGTGCCAGCGCGATCAATTCCGCCTGCGACAAAGCCGCCACAATCAGCAATACCGCATCCGCCGAATTCGCCCGCGCCTCCAGCAACTGAAATTCATCCACAATAAAATCCTTGCGCAGGCATGGAACCTTCACCGCCGCCGAAGCCAGCCGCAAATTTTCCAGTGACCCCTGAAAGAACTCTTCATCCGTCAGCACCGAGAGCGCCGCCGCTCCCGCCGCCTCCAACTCCTTCGCCAACTCCTCCGCACAAAACTCCGCCCGGATCAATCCCTTCGATGGCGACGCCTTCTTCAACTCCGCAATTACCGCCACGCCGGCCCTGCTCTTTTCCTCCAGCGCCCGCCGGAGCCCGCGCGGCACGTGCTGTTGCGCCCGCCGCTCCAACTCCCGCGGATCGACCGCGCGCTTCGCTTCAACCATTTTCCTGCGAGTGGAGGCGACAATCTCATCGAGGAAAACAGGCATAACGGTGCCTGAATTATACGGGAAGGAATGATGCGCGAATCGCGGCGGCCCCGGCCGCCAGAAACCGCGGATCGGGACGCCATGCCGGAAGAACGTAGAGAAGACAGCTATGCTGGAGGAATGTAGAGAATACAGCTATGCCGGAAGAACGTTTTGGTGCCATCGAAGGGACTCGAACCCCCACACCGTTGCCGGTACATGGACCTGAACCATGCGCGTCTGCCAATTCCGCCACGATGGCAATCTGGACTGCAATGCAGCGGCGGCCACGATGCCGCCGAGTCAGGAAGACCAACTTTTCTATTTTACAGCCCTGTCACACGCTGTCAAACTACCGACCTCAATCCTGACCAAGAAAATCTAAGATGCCTGGCCATTGTAGACGGAGCTCGCATGGCACGCCGGGCGGACCCATCGTCTAGTTCTGCCGCTCCAAAACTTTTCTCCCTTTCCACAGACCCTTTTGCGCTAGAATGCCCTTGCACTGAGGAGCGACGTTCCATCTGGCCGTGGACACCGCTCCGGGCCTTCCCCCAGGAGGTAGTAGATGTATCGGCCCTATTCCAGTTCCCTCGTGGATTCTCGTCCCTTACTGGACGTTCAGTCCTTGATCCGCAACCTTGCTCAGGATTTCGTCACCTCCTTCAACACCGGCAACTACGACCAGGTTGCCGCACTCTTCGCGCAGGACGGCGCGTTCATGGCGCCGCAACACGACCCAGCCTACGGTCCCAAGGCCGTCGAGCTTCTCCTCCGCCAAATCGGAGAAGCCGGATACGAAGACCTGCGCCTGGAAACCCTCCGCGTCGAGTCCTCGGGCGACCTCGCCATGGAAATCGGCCGCTACACCGTCGCCATCCGCCAGCCCGACGCCACCATCCTCGCCGACCGCGGCAAATATGTGAAAGCCTGGCGCCGGCTCGGGGCCTGGCTGATCGTCGCCGATTGCTGGAGCAGCAACCTCCCACTCAATCGTTAGGTCCGCGCGATCCGATTGTCACCTCTCGTGGGATTATCATTCGAGCGAAGCCGCAGGAAACCTGTTGTCTGCCGGCGCTATCCCCGGGGAACCGAGAAATCCGCCGTTCCCGCGGTGACCTCCTCCCACTCCTCGCCGCAACAAGCCTGAATCGTCAGCCCTGTTTCTTTCAGAAGATGCCACGCCTCCTCGATACCAACGTAGTGGTATCGGCACACCTGAAAACCCAGGGCTTTGAGCGTTACGCCTTGGACCTGGTTCTTGCGGGCAAGTTGCAACTCGCCGCTTCCGAAGCGATTCTCGCCGAGTATTCCAGTGTCCTGGCTCGTCCTCAGTTCGCAATTACTCGGAAGCGTCTCGCGAGGCCGATGGACCTGATTCGCAACTCAGCACACATCGTGCGCCTGGCCCGCGGACTCATGGTCGCTCACGACCCCTCCGACAATCCCTTTCTCGAATGCGCAGAAGTCGCCCGGGCCGACTATCTGGTCACCGGCCACAAGCGCCACTTTCCCAAGGCTTGGCGACAGACGTTGGTCGTGAGCGCTCGCGAGTTGATCGAATGGATTGCGCCCGACCTCCGCCGCTAAAGTCCGATTTCCACACCCGCCCTGTGACATCTAACCTTGCCTCCCACCCAAAATCGGCTCATCATGGTCTAGGCAAAGGCAGTATAGAAAAATCCGGCGACAACGGCCCTAACTCCGTTGTTGTCAAGATTTTGACCTCTAAACCCCTGGGGCTCAAGATTTTGCAGACACTTTTTGCGAGACCCGCGCCCAGCAAGCCATTCCAAGGTATGGGGGGAGGGGGATACCTCAAGAGTCAATGGGTTTCCCCATTCTGGCCCATCACTTCAAGCACTCACGCAGAACTTTATTTCGGGCAGAAATCCACAGGCCCGAACTGGGCTTTCGTAAGTGAGACATCCGAAACTTCCTCTACACTCGTAACTCTAATACTGGGAAGAGCGGTGATCGGGTTTCACGAGACTGAGTTTACGAACTGGGTTTCAAGAGATAGGTTCGGAGGAATTATGTCCAGAGTTTCGGTGCGGATGTTCGCGATGGTGCTAACGGTGCTGCTCGCAGGGACGCTTGCTTGCCAGGCAGGGAATGCGGCGGCGGTGCCTGCGCCGGCGGTAGATCAGGCGAAGGTAACGGCTTCGGGGAAGCAGACCGCAGTGGTGGCGGGCGGATGCTTCTGGGGAATCCAGGCGGTATTTCAGCATGTGAAGGGCGTAATCAACTCGACCTCGGGCTACTCGGGCGGTGCGGCGAAGACGGCCGACTATGAGACCGTGAGCGGCGGACGCACCGGACATGCGGAGTCGGTGCAGGTGGTTTACGATCCGTCGCAGGTTACTTATGGAGAGTTGCTGCGGGTGTTCTTCTCGGTGGCGCTCGATCCCACCGAGATGAACCGGCAGGGGCCGGATGAAGGCACGCAGTACCGGTCGGTAATTTTCTACGGCAACGAGGAGCAGAAACGTATCGCCGAGGCTTACATCGCACAACTCGACAAGGCTAAGGTCTTTCGTGGGGCGATCGTGACCCAGGTATCGCCGCTGCAGGCGTTCTATCCGGCGGAGGCCTATCATCAGAACTACGCGACGGTGCATCCGAACGATCCCTACATTGTGTACAACGACGCTCCCAAGGTGGCGAACTTGCGGCGGGAGTTTCCTGAGATGTACACCGGAAAGTAGGAATGCTGCCAGCGGCTGAAGCCGGTCTTATTTTCGCTGGCTTACGGCATCGCTGACGCGATGCCCTGATACGAATCGAGCAACTTCTGCGGCAGCGCAGTTTGGGGCAGCGCAGTTTTGAGGCAGCGCAGTTGGAGGAACCATGGTTGAGTCGGATCCCGGTAAGGACGAAGGCAACGTTTCGCGGCGTGTGTTTCTGGCGGGCGCGGGCGCGGCGCTGGGCGGCGCGCTGCTGTGGCGGTGGCGGAAGCCCCGCGTAATCGAGGCCGCGGCCAAGTCGGAGCCGGGAGAAGTGACGATTGTGCAATTCTCCGATGCGGGCAAGCGCCTGGCGAAGGTGAAGATTGCGAAGTTGGTGAAGACGGACGACGAATGGAGAAAGCAGCTTCCGTCGGGAGTGTTCGAGATCACGCGCCACGCGGATACGGAAATGGCATACAGCGGAAAGCTCTTGAATGTGCATGACACGGGCGTCTTCCGCTGCATCTGTTGCGACAACGCGCTGTATAGCTCGTCGACGAAGTTTGAGTCTGGGACCGGCTGGCCCAGCTTCTGGGCGCCGATCGCGCAAGAAAATGTGCGGGAGATCCGCGACGCCACGCTCGGCATGGAGCGGGTTGCGGTTTCGTGCACGGAATGCGAAGCGCACCTGGGCCATGTATTCGACGACGGCCCGAAGCCGACGGGGTTACGCTATTGCATGAATTCGGCGTCGTTAAGGTTCGCAAAAGCCGCCTAGGGCGGATGTTTGAGGAATTCATTCCGCCAGGAATGTGGGGCGAATGTTGTCAGCGCTCCATCTTAGCCGCTTTGCGAAGACGCTAGAGAATATGCGGGCGAGGGCGCCCGCGCCACACGGGCTATTCGAGGACGCTGTCGTCGAGCTTCTTGCGTCCCCAGTCGGCTGCGGCTTGGACGAAGGCCAAGACTAAGGGATGCGGCTTTTTTTCGGTCGAAGAGAGTTGCGGCTGGAACAGCGTGGCGATGAAGAAGCGGTGAGTGGGCGATTCGAGGGCGCGAATCTCGCCTTGAGTCCCGCGTGCTACTACCGGGAAGCCAGCCTCCATGGCGCACCATTCGTACTCCGGATTCACTTCGAAGTTGCAGAAGAATTCTTCCGTTACGATTTCTTTATCTTTGCCGTAGAAGGATTGCAGGTAGGAGCCGGGCCGCAGGCGGATCTGCGGCACCATGCCGGATAACTTCGGAGCGTCGCCTTTACGCCCGGGCACGGCGCAGGCTACGGGATAGATCACGATGTTCTTTGATTCGGGATTGGATCCGGGATTGGATCCGGAATTGTTTTCGGCGCTATCGGCGTCCGCGATGCCGAGCACGTTGCGGGCGAACTCGATCAGGGCGTACTGAAAGCCTCCGCAGGTTCCGAGAAAAGGCCAGTCGCGGCGGCGGGCGAACTCGATCCCCTTGAGCATTCCGTCGAAACTCTTGTAAGGACTTCCGGGCGAGGCCCAGAGTCCGTCGAAGCTCTTCAGAATCTCTTCCGCGCCGCTGGCGACCAGCGACGGCGTCGGTATCCACTGAGACTCGACTTTCAAATCCAATTTGCGGGCGGCATGCTGCAAGGACTCGCTGGTGGCGTGGTGGGAACGGAATGCAGGATTGAAGTCACCCAGGATTCCGATGCGGACGGCGTCACTCACGCGGTCATTGTACTAAACCGCGCGTGGCGGCGATTTCCACGGAGTTCTAGAGCCAGTGCATGAGGTTGAGAAGGATGTAGAGGCTGAGCAGGGAGAGCGCGGGGCCGCCCCAGATCATGAGCGTGCATTTCCAGGCGAGCGAGCGGGCTAGACCGCGCTGGCTGCGCCAGGAGATGAGGAAGGTTGGGTTGTTCTTGCCCTTCATCAGCACGACGGGTGGATGCGGGTCGAAGGCGTCCGGCGACGCGGTGGGTTGCGGCGCGATTTGAGCGCTGCCGTTCAGCGAGCTTTCAAGGGAGGAGCCATTTGGATTTTGGCAGACTGCGACCGCCGAGGGTGTGACTCCGGCGGCGGTCCAGGCTGCCGGACTTGACATGCCCGCCTTCAGGAGCGCAGCCGCGATCTTCTGTTGCTGCGTCATGTCCGCCGCTTTGGTTGGGCTTGAGGCGGGGGAAAGATGGATTGCATGAGCCGATACCGTGGATATTGCTTTGTTGTAAATCGGGTCGAAAGCTGGATCGTGCTGAAGCCCACCCGTGATAGAGAGGCCGCTGAAGCCATTGCCGCCTCCCGTTACGAGCGATAGGGCGGTTCGTCCCAGTGCAGCGCCGCCCCGGGAGAAAGGTGCATCCCAGTCGCCGAGCGCCGCGGCCTCGTCATCGTGAATGGGCTGCGGGGTGAGTTCCAGGCCGGGATTCTCATCCAGCGTTCCCAGCAGGAAGAGCGCGTTCTTGGGTTTGATGCAGAACTCTTCGACTTTAATTTTGTTCGTCGTGCTTACGCCGTAGCGCAGCAGGAAACTGCGGACGTTGCCGGGTGTTTCTTCTTTGGTGGTGAAGAAGGAATCGCAGAATTCCTGCTGGAAGTCGCGATGGAGATCGAGATCGGCGCCGCGCGGGTCGACCATGACCTTGGCGGTATTGTCGTCGAGAAAAAAGGGCACATGCATGCACTCGGCGGCCACCTTGACCCATCGCTTGTTTTTGCCGCTCTGCTTCCACTCCCAGACGAGAGTGCGGTAGTAGTAGCAGGGGCGCACCGTGACGGGGGCGACCAGGGTGTACGGTCCGACGGCGAGGCCGCTGAGCTCGACCATCCCGAGCGATGCGCTGCGAATCTTGGAAACCGGCGTGTCGAGGATGAGGCGCCTGCGCTGCAACAGGCGGAAGCCGTAAGAGAAAAGATAGATTCCGGTGCAGAGTCCGATGACGCACCAGAAGAGCAGTCCGGCGGGAGATGACGAACGGAGCAGCAGGGTAGAGAGGATCAATGGTTGGGCCCGTTGGGGTGGGTTGAGGGACGCACCCCATGTTGAGGCTAGCGGAGCGGGGGAGCGGCTGGCAGCAGAAAAGGGTGGAGCGCGCTTACGTTGGTAATGGAGTTTTCGTTCAGGTACCTCGGGGACCTAAAAAGACTGCGTGAGAACTCAGTCGTCCCTCCGGAGTCTGTGTCGTAGCTCGGGTGTCGTCCCTGACGGGACTCGTGCTCTCCCACTCCTGCATTCCCCGCACTTACGTGCGGGGCTAATGAATGCCGTCGCTGCGCGACTCGGATGCAGTTTGTTCCACTGTAAACACGAAATTTGCGACCAACTCGACCCCGGACGAATCTGGGAATCATTGCGCTTTCTTTGAGGACACACCGATGGATAAGGTCAACCTCGCCGACAAGTTCGCTAAAATTTCGGAATACTGGAAGCCCTACATCGCTGCCGAACTGAACGGCCAGCAGGTGAAGCTAGACAAGCTGAAGGGCGAGTTCGTTTTTCACCATCACGAGCACGAAGACGAGATGTTCCTGGTGGTGAAAGGCCGCTTCCGTATGGAGTTCCGCGACCGCCACGAATGGATCGAAGAAGGCGAGTTCATCGTTGTGCCCCGCGGCGTGGAGCACAAGCCCGTGGCGGACGAGGAATGCTGGCTTCTGCTGTTTGAGCCTGCTTCCACGCTAAACACCGGCAACGTCGTCAACGAACGCACGCACGCTCGACTGGAGCGGGTGTAGGAGACAGGGTGAGCAGACGTAGCAAGCTACGTCTCTACCGCGCCCCATCGAAACAACCTATGGAAGTCATCGTTTATTCCGCCGCTTGGTGTCCTGATTGCCGCGAGGCCAAGCGCTTTCTGGCCCAGCACAAAATCCCGTACAAAGAAGTTGACATCGAAAGCACGCCGGGCGCGGCCGAAGAGATCGTCAAGCACACCGGCAAGCAGGCTATCCCGCAATTCGTGATCGACGGCGAGTGGGTGCAGCCGTACGTTGCGGGAGAGGGATTTCTCTACGACGAAATGGCCAAGCGGCTGGGAATCGGGAAGCCCTAGTCTAAAGTAAGTCCAATCCCGTTCGTTGGACGGCGGCGAGCTGCCATTCTTCACGACACTTTCGGACCTCCTGTACATCATCTTCCGTACCGTGGAAAAGCCTTGCCGGACAAGGGAAGATAACCACTCATGTCCGAACCGGAATTTCCGCAGGAATCGAGCGAGGTTAGCGAGAGCTGGCGGCAGATGGTGCAGGCCGTGCTGGGAGTTGTGCTGCTGATCGGCGCGGTGGCTATGTTTCACTACTATGCGCCAGTTACGGCGCGGGGTGCGCAGCCGGATGAGTTGCAGAGGCAGGTACACGAACTTACGCAGCACGTGGCGCAACTCGAGAAAGCGCAGGCGATGCCTGCGCTGGTACTGAACCGGTACCGAAACTCCATCGGCTACATTTATGGCGTGTTCCAGGTTGGGTTCGCCAACCAACCGGCGGCGATCCGGGCTCGCGTGTCTGGGACGGGATTTCTGGTGGGCGAGGGACTGCTGGCCACAAACCGGCACGTGGCAGAGCCATGGTACGGCGATAGCGAGGCGGAAGGGCTGCTCCATCGTGGTGCAACCGCCCGGCTGGAGAGTTTGGTGGTCTTCTTTCCGGGCTCGCCAATGCCGGTGAGTTTGACGCCGGGCGCGGTTTCTTCCACGGGCGATCTGGCCGTACTCAGAATCGAAGATAAAAATGCGGTGCGCGGACTTGCCGTGCTGCCGCTGGCAAAAGGGGAGGCCTCGCCCGGAGAACTGGTAACGGTGATCGGCTATCCCATGGGGATTGCGGGGATGGTGGCCAAATCGCCCAGCGGGATTTACCAGCGCATGGCGTACCGGCACAACGACATCACGGCGGCCAGCGAACTGGCGGCGCTGTCGCTGATTCGTCCTTCGACTACATGCGGGCATCTGGGCGATGTGGTGGGCGACAAGCTGAGCTACGATGCCCCCACGGCGCACGGCGGCAGCGGCGGGCCGGTGTTCAACTCCAACGCAGAAGTCATCGGCGTGAACTCCGCCTACATTGACGGATTCTCCGGCGGTACTCTGGGAGTCTCGGTGGAGGCGTTGCGGCCGGTGGTCGAGGCGGCGGAAAAGAAGCGGTAGAGATTAGCCAGACCTTATCGCGGCGCTGGAAGCGCTGCCCCCAAATCAGAGTTTGCCGGCAACCTGCCCGAGCGTCCGAGATGCCCGCGCGGAGGACTATTTCATTTCTAGGGGCGGGGCCAGCCCGTCTTGGGGAACCATCCCGGTTCGCGCACGTGTTCATCCTGGAAGCGGCGGAGACGGGCAGCCATCACACCGCTGCGGCCGAGGTAACCGACGGCTTTGCGATGGTCGGCGCGATCGACCACGGGCAAGCGTCCGATGTCGTAGCGGAGCATCTTCGAGGCGGCTTCGGAGACAAGTTCGTCGGGGTGAGTGACCACCAGTCGCGTGCTGCCGGCTGCCTGAACCGTCGTGGCTCCGGAAGAATCTTTATCGAGAGCGCGCAGCAGGTCGCCACGAGTGATGATGCCGGAAAGTAGTCCGGCGTCGTCGAGGATCAGAAGGGCGTCGTGGCGCGCTACGGCGGGATCATGTTGCGCAATGCGTTCGGCTAGCGCACCCACCGTGGTGTTGGCCGAAATGGCAGGCAATTCCCGCTCCATGGTTTCGTCGACTCTGGTTTGGGAGAGAGCGTCCGTTTCATAGTCCTGGTGGACGTGCAGGCCGCGGCGCGCCAGTTTTTCCGTCATGATCGAGCTGTTGGGCATCAGGAGCATGGCGATGCCGTCGGCGATAACGCTGACCAGCATCAGAGGCAAGACGGAGTTATAGTCGCGCGTGATTTCGAAGGCGAAGATGATGAACGTAAACGTGGCGCGCGAGGCTGCGGCAAAAACCGCGCCCATGGCCACCAGTGCGAAGGCTCCGGGCGAAAGGTGCGCGCCGGGCAGGAAGTGGTTCGACACCATGGCGAAAATGCCGCCCATGGCGGCGCTCCACATGAAGCACGGCGCCAGCAGTCCGCCGGAAGTGCCGGAGCCGAGCGAGACCGCCAGGGCCGCGGCTTTGGCCAGCATGACGACCAGTAAGAGCTTCCAGGCGAGTTGGCCGTTGAGAATGTCGCCGATAGTGTCGTAGCCGACACCGAGCACGCGGGGCACGAAGAAGCCGATGATGCCCAAGCCCAAGGCGCCGATAGCAGGCCACCACATTTCATCGACGGGCAGTTTCTCGAACTGATCTTCCACCCAATAGAGGAGTTTGCTGAAGCCGACGGCGGCGAGGCCGCAGATCAGTCCTAACACAAGATAAAAGGGCAGCCCGCGGGGAATGGCGAAGTCCATGGTGCTGACCTGGAACATCGGTCCCAAGCCCAGAAGTTGCATGTGAACGGCGGTGGCCAGGGTGCTCGCGATCACCAGCGGGATGAACGAGCGCGACTTGAATTCGAAGAGCAACAGTTCGATGGCGAGAATCACACCGGCGATGGGAGTGTTGAAGGTGGCCGACATGCCGGCGGCGGCGCCGCAGGCAAGCAGCACTTTACGCTCCACCGCCGTGGTGTGGAAGGCTTGGCCGACGAGCGATCCGATCGCTCCGCCAGTTTGGATGATGGGGCCTTCCGCGCCGAAAGGGCCGCCGGTGCCGATTGCAATTGCCGCCGAGATGGGCTTCAGAATGGCCACACGCGGCGCGATCCGGCTGCGGTTGAACAACACCGCTTCCATGGCTTCCGGAATGCCGTGGCCCTTAATTTTTGACGTGCCGTACTTGGCCATGACGCCCACAATGAGGCCGCCGATTACCGGGATGAAGATTACGGGCCAGCCGAGCTGGTTGTGCTGCGCGCTGGAGAAATCAGCCGACCAGCGATGGTAGAAGAAGAGGTTGGTGAACAGGCCGATCAATCTATAAAGAACGAAGGCTATGACACCCGCTACCAGGCCGATGCCGGCGGAGAGCACCGACACCAGCAGCATGCGGAAGGGCGCGGGCGTAAGCGAATCTGCTGCCGCGCGAGTTCTGTCCTGGCCTGAGGTGGTGGCATCGGTTGAGTTTGCCGATGCCGGGGTCTGTTTTGGAGTTCCGCCGTCGCTGGTGCTCATGGATGTTTGATTGTTTTCCTTTTTTCGCGGGGGAAGACAGAATGCAGGAGCGCGGCATCGTTGCCTTCCCGCATGATACGGCGAAGAGCGGCGACCAACTCAGGTCCGGCAGAGCGCAGTTCGTCGTGATGATGAAGCGCCAGTTCGCCGAGCACCTTTTCTCCCTGAGGGGTAAGCGCGAGCAGAACCTCGCGGTGATCGTCCTGAGCGCGCGCGCGTTGGACAAATCCTCCCGCTTCCAGGCGGTTCACCAGTTCCACGGCGCTATGGTGGCGGATTTGCAGGCGGTTGGCCAATTCGCGAATCCGCGGCCGCACCCCGGCCGGCATGCCCTTAATCGCCAGCATGAGTTGATACTGGCCACGCTCCAGGCCTGCCTTCTTCACCGCTTGCTCGCTGAAGTGGAGGAAGCGGCGGATCTGGTAACGGAACTCCGCCAGCGCCTGGTAGCCGGACAAGGTGAGCTTCCTCATTCCTCCGATTGTATCGTGCCGCGATCCAGTAACATTCCATAGTATATCGTAGGGCGATATAGATTGGGAACAACGGGAATCCGGCAGGGTAGTGGCGGACGCGCCTGCGATCGATTGGCGTGTTACACTCTAGAATTCGCAGACAAGCGCCCCCTGACACAGGACAATCGACCCGCACATGCTTCTTTCCAAGGATTATGTGGGCTACCTGGCCCGCGAAGTTACCAAGAAACTGATTGCCGGCAAGGCCATCGAGACCTCGGCCGTGCCCAAAGTCACGGAGCGCGTCCATGCCGCTCTGCTCGACGAACTGACCCTGGAAGACCGCATCAACGACGAAGTCCGCGTCATCCTCGAAGCCTATTCCGAAGAGATGAACAAAACCGGCGCGAACTACCAGGAGATGTTCCGCAAGGTGAAGACCGAACTGGTGCGAAAATACAAGGCGGTGCTGTGAGACTGAGCCGCGACAAAGTGAACGTGCTGGCGCGAGCGGTCGCCGACGCACTCAAGCAGATGGACGAGGTCGACTTCATCGAAGACCCTAACACCATCCGCCAGGAAACCCGCAGGATCCTCGAAGAACTTCTTAATCACGAAGAGAGGATCGACGTAGCCGCGCGCCTGAAGATCGAGAGCCAAAAGCGCACCATCCTCGAAGGCTCCCAGGAGTGGGACATCCTCTACCGCAAGTATTACAACGAGGAAGTGAAGAAGCTGGGGATCTGATCGCCCTCGCAACGGTCCGGGGCAGAGCCCCATAGGCCCCGCATCACTTCTTAAACCCCGCCTGCCAGTTGAGCACCACTGTGATTGGATTGGGGAGCGCGTCGCCGCCCTGCGTATTGATCAGGAAGCGCTGACCGTCGCGACTGGGGATGTAGTGCGTACGCCGCGAAGTTACACCTTCTGGCACGCGCGTCTGGAACAGCAGCTTGGGGACAGCAAACGCCGGACCCGCAACCACCGAGACCGCCATCAGTTTCCGGTCTTCGGAAAGGTAGTAGATTTCGCGCCCGTCGCCGCGCCAGCGGGGTTCGTATCCACCGTCGGTGGAGACCTGCCATTTCCGGTCCGACAGCGGAAAGGTCTGGACGTAGACTTGAAATCTGCCAGACTCGTTCGAAGTATAGGCCACCAAGCGCCCGTCGGGCGAGAAGTTGCCGTGTATCTGGTCAGACGGCGGGCCCAGAAACTTGAACGGTTTCTTGTCACCACTGAGGGGAATCAGCCAAAGGTCGTCACCAGTCGACTGCTGAGGAACGCTGCCCAAGACATAGCGCCCATCCGGAGACCAGTCAGAAGCGACCAGATTCGGCGAGTCGATGCCGGTCGCAAGCTGGATCTCATTCGTGAGCACAGCCTCTTCGTTGCCTCCACCCCCGGCGCTCTTCGCATACAATTCGGTCATCCCGTTTCGATTCGTGCGGAACAGAATTCTGGCGCCATCGGGCGACCATACCGCTGAGGCATTCAGCGCCGACCCGAAGGTAAAGGGCGACGATCCGCCGCGCGTGAGGTCGATCAGCCAGATGTCCGGATTCCACCCTTTGGGATCGACCAGCGATACGGCCAGTGTCCCGCCATTGGGGGAAAGCCGAAAATCGCTGTAGTCCCCCTCCACTCCCACCGAACCGAGCGAAGTGCCGGTCCGGTAAAACCAGGTCAGGCGGCCCTGCTGCAAAACTGCGGCGGCATATGCCAACATGCCGGTGGTGGAAACGGAAGCGCCGATGTTGAAGCCAGTGGAACGTCCCACATGCCCTGCGATCGTGAACGGTTCGCCTTTGAGTTCGAGATTCGCAGCATCGAACGTCTGCCCCAGGAGCGTGTCCCCGTCCACATACAACAAATAGCCCGGCGAGGCATACAGGGCACTGCTCTCCGTGCGGAGGAGAAACTTCTGGATTCCTCCGTCGAGGGAGCCGACATAAATGCCGCGACGTTCGAGATCACCACCCTGGACATTGAAGAGAAAGTGACGGCCGTCGGGGAGGAACTGCGGCCAACGGTGCGCCCTCTGGATGCTGTCCACCTTCGTGACTGAGGTAACAACTCCGCCCCCGGATGAGACCCGAAAAATGGAGCTGCTTAGTTTTCCGAAAATGATGCTGTCGTCTGGTCCCCACGAACCCCCGAAGGCATCCGCAACCTCCGCTAGCACCTGCACCGGTCCGCCGGCGACGGGAGTTTTCTTCAGCTTGCCTTCGGCAAAAAACGCGACCCAACGGCTGTCCGGAGACCAGAAAGGAAGTTGGGCGCGTTCCGTCCCAGGTAGTGGGTGCGCCGTTACCTGATCAATGGAACGCAGCCAGATCACCGCATCGGCTCCCGATGAGTTCGCCACAAATACCAGGGCGCGTCCGTCCGGCGACAAAGCGAACTCAGGCACTGGAACCGTAATGTTGGGAGGTCCTGAAAAAACTGTTTTCTCGGGGGGATTGATCGAGAACCGAACGGGCTCACGGGTTGACGGCGCGCGATAACGGCCAGCGGCGAAAAACGCCGCGACGATCAGGAAGGTCGACGCCAGTATCCATGCGGCACGTTCGCGCCACGGGTTATCCTTGACTCCAGATGGCGTGGCGGGGCCTTGTCCCTCTGCGGCCCACTCCAGGTTGGTTTCTATGTCGCGTGCCGATTGCCAGCGATCGTCCGGGTCCTTCGCCAGACACTTCTTCACAATTCTTTCGAGTGCAGGTGGCGTCAGCGGTTGAAGTTGGCTGATCGGCTGCGGTTCGGCAGTCAGGATCGCCGCGATCAAGCTGGCCCGGCTCTTTCCGTTAAACGCCGGCTTCCCAGTCGCCATTTCGTAGATCACTTCTCCTAACGCGAATATATCTGTCCGCGCATCCGCCTCTTTCCCCTCCAGTTGCTCGGGTGCCATGTACTGAAAGGTTCCGACGATCGTGCCTTCCACCGTCAGCTTCGTCGGGCCTGCCGTCATCTCGGTCAGCGCCGCTGCCATCGGAGCCGATCTCGACTCTTTCGCCAAACCAAAATCCATCAGCTTGGCGCCGGTTTTCGTCAGCATGACATTCGAAGGTTTGAGATCGCGGTGCGTAATGCCCAACTTGTGTGCCTTAGCCAGCGCAGCGGCAATTTGTGCC
Organism: Acidobacteriaceae bacterium; assembly: GCA_003131585.1. Taxonomy (GTDB): domain Bacteria; phylum Acidobacteriota; class Terriglobia; order Terriglobales; family Acidobacteriaceae; genus Sulfotelmatobacter. The sequence goes on along the minus strand of PKVW01000002.1, from coordinate 32,066 downwards.
GCGCAACGAACTGTCTGGTCTGGTGGTATCGGGCCCCTGGTCAACTTATGCTCCAGCGTTTCACCCTCGACCAGTTCCATAACCAAGAAGTCCACGCCGGCCTGGTGGCCGACGTCATACAGGGCGCAGATGTGGGGATGAGTCAGCGCGGAAATCGCGCGCGCCTCGCGATCGAGGCGCTGTTTGGCCTCAGGATGGTCAGACAGATGGGCCGGCAGAACCTTGATTGCGACGGTGCGATTGAGGCGCTTATCGAGCGCGCGATACACCTCTCCCATGCCGCCCGCGCCCAGCGGCGCGACGATTTCGTAAGGGCCAAGATTGGTGCCCGACGTGAGAGCCATCGCTGCGCAATTATAGCCTTGAGCGGCGCGTCGCAGTCATCCGGCGATTCTCGATCCCTTCCGAGGCTGCTTATCCTCAAGAAAAAGGCCCCGCGCAATTCTCGCGCGGGGCGCTGAAGGGGGAGGACCCGGAGGAAACCTTCAGGCAGCTTCCCGCCGCTGCTGGATCGTCTGCAGGTGCTGGCGGTACTTCTGCGCATTGCCCATGATTTTGCGCTGCGGCAGGCTGTTAATCCATTGATCGTGAGGCGTGCTGCGGCGTTCGCGGCGAGTGCCGACGGCGCCCCGATGCAGGAGGTTGGCCGGACGCTTCTCCGCGGTCTGTTGCTGCCAGCCGCTGCCGGAGTTCACGTTGAAGATCCCGATGTAGCCATTCACGAGTAGCTGAAACGGGTTCTGGATCTTATTCATGCGATCAAACTGCGTGGAGCCCTCGGCGCGGAAGCCTTCAAACCATGCGGGGTAGACAAAATCGGAAACCAGAACGTTGTCGACCTGATAGCCGAGGCTATCATCTTCGCAAGCGTCGCAGACTTCGTAGGCGTAGAGAATGCCTGCCGTGTTGCTGTTCTGCACGAACACGGTCAGGTTGATGTTGGGGTCGCCCAGCATTTCCAGCAATTCGTGGCTGGCGGTGACCGTCCAGGATGTGCCCGCTTTCAAGTCGCTCGCGGCGAAGACCTTGCCGATGGGAAGCCCCTCGGTGGTGAGGTCGTGGTAGCCGAGAGCGTTGGCCTGGTCGGAGTCGTCGAGCACTACGAGCCACCAGCTTCCGCTGGGCGGTTGAGTGCCCTTGGGGACGATGCCGAGTTCGGCGTCGGCCCCCCAGACAGGAAGGAAGTCGTTGGTTACTTGCTTCTGGAGCGCCGCCACGACTGGCACGACATCCGCGTCGGCCAGAACGGTGCTCTCGTTGATCACTGAAATTTGGATGGTGGGAGTTTGTGCGTGGGTGGGTTGCGGCATACAGCTTCTCTCCTGGGAAACAAATTCGGAGAACGCGCAGCGTGAGTTGCGTGACTCTGTGATCAAAAGCTTATACGCTGATCAAGCGGGGAAGAACGCTTTTGCGGGATAAATGTGAAGCGCCGTTCCAAATCGGAACCGATGCTTCGCTGCGGCGGCTCGGGTAAGTTTGATTCATGTTCCTATCCACCATGCTTCGATCGGCTGAAATCACCGACGTGGTAACGAAAGCCGCCACCGAAGCGGGGTTTGAGCTTGTCGGTGTCGCTCCCGTGGATGATGCGCCGGAGCTGGAATACTTTCCGCGGTGGATTGACGCGGGACACGCGGCCGAGATGAAGTATCTGGAAGCGCGCGATGAGCAGGGACGCCTGAAGCGCGCGTCCTTGGCACACGCGGCCCCATGGGCTCGCAGCGTGGTGGTGTGCGCCATCAACTACAACACGGCGCAACCGTATTCCACGCAGGCGCCCGATCATTCAACGAAGATGCAGGGGCGTGGCTGGATCTCCCGCTACGCCTGGGGCCAGCAGGACTATCACGAGCCGGTGATGCTGCGCCTGCGGCAGGTCGAAGCCGCGCTGAGAAATGCTGTGGGAAGCGACGATCTGGTCACCCGCTGTTACGTCGACACCGGCCCCATCGTCGAGCGCGTGGTCGCAAAGTACGCCGGAATCGGCTGGATCGGGAAGAACACGTGCATCATCAATCAGAAGGTGGGCTCGTGGATGTTTCTGGGCGTGATCCTTACCTCGCTCGATCTAAAGCCCGGCTTGCCGGCGCCTGATCGCTGCGGCACCTGCACGCGCTGCATTGACGCCTGCCCCACCGACGCACTCATCGCGCCGTATCAGCTTGATTCCAACAAATGCATCTCGTATCTCACGATCGAAAAGCGCGGCGCGCTTCCTGAGGATGACGAGCTTCGCAGCGAGATGGGGCGGCATGTCTTCGGTTGCGACATCTGCCAGGACGTCTGCCCCTGGAACCGAAAAGCACCGGCTACGAAGGCTGTTGAATTTCAGCCGCGTCCGGAGTTGGTGAATCCAGCGCTCGACTGGCTGGCGGAGATGAGCGCGGAAGAGTTCAGCCGGACGTTTCGCGGGTCGCCGGTTCGGCGCTCAAAGCTTACAGGCTTGCGTCGAAATTCTGTAATAGCTATTGGGAATAGCGGCGACCTGAAGTTCCTTCCTGTGCTCGAGAAGCTGGCTAGGGGCGAGGATGAGGTGGTCGCCGAGAGCGCGGCTTGGGCTGGCCGGAAACTGGCGGATATCCAGAGAAAAAATAATACAGATCGATCTCGATAAAATATCTGAAATCAGCAGGTTACGGGGATCGATATCCGCCGGGATATGGCTAACATATTGAAAGCAAACGACTTACCCGTAAAATATTCCATTCAAAGGACTTAGGGATTTCGCGCGGACTAAGTACCTTGGAATCAACGGACAGGTCGTAAAATCTTCCATTTGCAGAAGTTATCTCGTTGCTATTCTATTGTCAAAGAGCTGCTGCGTAGAGAATATGGTTTCATTCTTGGGAATCGAAGTCAAGGGAATTCCAGGCTGGCTGACCGGATTCTTGATCCGGGGGCTGCCGATGGAAAGAAACAGCAGGTTCCTCCGCTCCGCCGTCGCTGTCGCTCCGGTTCCGGTCGGAATGACAAAGTTGTTGTGGATGCCGGTCATTGCAGCTTTGCGTACTCCGCTTTGGCTTGTTTCAGGATGGGGAGGTCGGGATCGGCGTCTTTCCAGAGGGTGAGGAAGTCTTTGTAGGCAGCGAGAGCGCGGACGCGGGCGGCGTCGGCATCCGCACCCTGCGAGGTTCTTGCCTGCAAGGCATTGGCACGAGCCGCTCCCAGATGCGCCAGTGCGCCCAGAACAAAATTCATGACGCAACCGGGATGATCCAAGAGTTTCTGAAACTCCGCCGCTGCCCGACTGGCTTTTCCCATCTGCAGGTACGCTTCGCCTCGCACATAGACCGGATAGAGCGTTGCTGGTCCCATCTGCAAGGGCTGGCCTAACTCATAAGGCGCGGTTGCCTGCAGCACGTCGATCGCGTCCACTCCGTGATTTCGATGGAGCGCCACGGCCGCACGAACTGTCGGAATCCAATAGAAATTCAGCATGGTGTCACTGGGATTGGCAAGAGCAAGCTCGTGGGCCATGTTTTCTGCGCGCGCGATGTCACCAGCTCGCCCCAGTGCGAGGGCTACCAATGTCGTTACGTCCCGTGAGGGAAACAGCTTGAGCGCCGCGTCGGCATGTTCCATCGCAGCAGAAGAATTGTCGAGCTCGGCATCTCGTAGCGCGGCCCGCGCCAAGTACTTTGCGGCGCTCTCGATCTCATTCTCGCCCCGCGCCACTGCGGCCGCCCTGTTGGACAGGCTCCAAGCCTCTTTTCTTCGGCCGGAGTAGGCTGCGGTGTCTGCTTGATAATCGAGCATCAGGTGTTCGGCAACAGGCCTTCCGGCGGTCCAATTCACAGCCTCTTGCATGCCCGCCAAATTTCCCTCAAGAAAGTCGATCCGATAGAGCGCAGTGTGTCCTGGGAGGGGCTCGAAGTTCCGTGCCAGAGCATCCCTGATCGTAGATCCCGCATCCTGGAAGCGATTCAGCGCCATGTAGGTATAAACGAGGTTGTCATAGTTGTAGTAGCCATTTCCCGAAAGGTTCTTTTCCCGCAGCAAAGCCTCGAGGGCTTGCTGGTATTTTCCTGTGAAGTTGTAATCGTTGCCCAGGTAATCGAAGGGGAACGGGTCTTGAGGATAGGTCTGTGCCCACAATTGATAGTTCTCCTCCGCTTTCAGAAGGTCTCCGACTTCCGCTTCGTCGTAAGTGCCGACAATGCGAAATCGTTCCCTGGCGCTCACCCGGTCCCGGAGAGCATAGGCTCGCTCGATGCTTTCTTTGGCGCGGGTTGATTCTGCGATGTCCCAGTACTCAACTCCAAGTGCAAGATGCGCTATCGCAAAGTTCGGATCGAGTTGAACCGCATGTTCGAAGAATGGAATCGCTGCCATGTTGCCTGTTTCCCGGCGCACCTTTCGCCCCATGCTGTAGGCATTCAGCGCCTCCAGCGACGACGTGGTGACCTCTTCCACGGGCGCGTCATATTTCTGTACTGAGCTGAGCGATTCGCCGAGCTTTTGGCGCAGCTTCGTTGCGGCGTCTCCCAGCGCCCTCAGAACCTTCTCCTTCCCGTCCGCAGTCAGTAGTTCCTGGGCCAAGGCATCACCATTTCGACAGTTCACCGCTTTCAACCCAAGCACGTACTGGTTGCCCAGGCTGGCAATAGATCCTTCAATCGTTGCGGCGCTTGCCGTTCGCTGACAAACCTCATTCGCGAGTTGGCTGGTCAGGGTGGTATGACTGGGCTGGGCCATGAGCGAGAGCGTATTTCCAATTCGCTCATCCGATAACACGTTCAAGAAAGGCGACTGGTCCAGCTCCGCTGAAAGCCCTTGTCGCAGGGTGTGATCGAAGACAGGGTCGCCGGTGGTGTTGGCAAAATCAGCAAGAACGATGGTGTCCTTCTCGGTGAGGGGCTTGCTTCGATGCGGGCGGTAGTAGAGTCCGGCGGCTAGGGCGGCAGTCAGGACGATGGCGGCAAAAACCCAGCCGAGCTTCGCTCGGCCTGAACNNCGCATGTCGGCTGCGTGCTGGTAGCGCAGGTCGCGATCTTTTTCCAGCGAAGCGGGCCAGAGCCTGGGCATCGCCGGCAATGTCATCGGGGAGGAACTTCAAGGCGACGAAGCGGTGCAGCTTTACGTCCTCAGCCTTATAGACCACACCCATCCCGCCACCGCCGAGCTTCTCGACGATGCGGTAGTGCGAGATGGTTTGGCCGATCATTCTGGGCCGGTCAATGTTGGGGTCCCGTTGTGGTGCGGGATTTGATCTTAGGGGCTGGGCTGTGGCGCGTCAATGAATGGTGGGCGCTGACATCCGCTTATTTTTCTATCAGGTACGCACTGTACGCCGATTCCTTATGCCTGCCTGACTTCCGTAACTCGCTTTCCTGGTTACCGGCAACTAACCTTTCGGGCAGGGGTTCTTACTAGGGGATAGCTATGTCTGGTCTGGGGAGAGTACGGCGCGCCTTGTGCACGTTGCTGGTGCTGATGTCGGTCTCCGCCTTGGGGAGAGCGTCGGCCACTCTTCTGCTCGAAGAGCCTTACGGCAAGCTGGGATTCTTCACGGCCACGGGACACGCGGCTGTGTATTTATCTGGAGTATGCGCCGAGACGCCGCTGGTGCTGCGCCCCTGCGCTCCGGGAGAACTCGGAGCCGTGATCAGCCGCTATGACGGAGTCGGCGGCTATGACTGGGTGGCGATCCCGTTGATCCCTTATCTTTACGCAGTCGAGCGGCCAGACGATATTCCGCTGTTTGCGGATCCGAAGATGGCCACCTTTCTGCGTGACCAATACCGCCGCAAGCATCTGGAAAGCGTCGCACCCGATCTGGACGACGGAGAAACTCCGGGCGGAAACTGGTATGAGCTGGTGGGGTCCGCCTACGACCGGAATGCATACGGGTTTGAAATCGAAACCACTTCGGCGCAGGACGAAGCTTTCATCCGCGAGTACAATTCGTCGCCGAACCGTTCTCACTTCCATCTCAGCTACCGCAACTGCGCCGATTTCGCCAAGGACGTCATCAACTTTTACTACCCGAAAGCCCTGCGCCGCAGCGTCATCGCAGACGCAGGAATCACGACACCCAAGCAGATGGCGAAGACCATGATCAAGTTCAGCGCCCGCCATTCTCAATTGCAGTTCTCGCGCTTTGTGATCCCGCAGGTTCCGGGCAGCGGCGCGCGCAGCACCCCGGTGCATGGAGTGGTTGAATCCTTCCTCAAATCAAAGAAGTACATCGTTCCCAGTGCCGTGGTCAGTCCGATTTTTGCGGGTTGCGTGGCCGCGGTCTATGTGGGCACGGGCGCGGGGCACTTTGATCCGGCGCGGCAGGCGCTGGTTTTCAATGCCCAGCGCGCTCTCGAACCGCCGCTCGGGGCCGAGGATCGCCGCTCCTATCAGAGCGAACTGAAGCATCTTGTGGCCGATCCCGCTTCGGAAACCAATGGCGTCCGCGTTGAAAAATGGGGACACCTGTTGCGCGATACCGTTCCGGATCTCGATGATCAGGGGCGTCCGGTCCTGCGGATTCATATGGGGGAGGAAGTGGTGAGTGTGGGCGTCTCCAGCAGCAACCTCTTCGCCAATGCCAATGACGTGCCGGAGCAATTCACGCGACAGCTTCTTGAGGCCCGGCTGCATGCGGAACTGCGGCGTGGAAATCCGCCCAAGGCTTCCGAAAGCGATGTCACGCGCGATTGGAATCTGCTGCAGAAAGCCGTAAACGGCTCCGATGCTGAGGTGGCCGCGCGGCCTCACAGGCCGCCGCAGCCAGTCTCGCAAGCGCGCTCGGAGCGCGCTGGCAATCGGCCCTGATCCACGCCACCGACCACCGATCGATAACTACGAACAGACACAACCCATAGGCCAGCCCGGTAACAGTTTATGCGGCTGGCTTTACTGTTGGTCCTGCTGCTGCGGTTGCTGCGGCCGCTGCGGAATCGGCATGCCGGGCGCCGGAGGATAGATCCCTGGTTGCCCGGGCTGTTGCTGTTGCATCTGCAGTTGACGCTGCTGCATCTCTTGCAACATTTGCTGCGGAGTCTTCACTCCCGGCTGATCGGCAGGAACAGCCGCAGGTTGTTCCGCTTCCGCTGTGGCCTGGTCCGGGGTATCCTCGGCGGTGTCATCCGTCGCTTCGGCATCGGGGGCATCCGCCGCCGCAGCGTTGGCTACCTCCGGAGGCTTGGCCGCATTGTTGTCCGCCGATGTTGGTAAAGAATTCGGCGTGTCCGGTCCGGTCTTAGCCACCAGCACGACCCGCACCAGCAGGTTGGCATCGTCCGGGGATCCCAGCAATATGTAATTGAAGCGCGATCCATTCAGCAGTTCGGCCATTACCTCGCGCGCCGGGCCCGGACCCAGGCGGGTTACCACGCGCTCAGTGGCGGTGGCCGGGACTTCGATATCGGCCGCGGTGTGCTTGCGCACGCCGCGCAGAATGTCACCCAGCGTGGAGTTCGGAGCGACAATCGTTAGCAGTCCATCCTGGTAGTTCACTTGGGGCGCGACGGGTGTGATTGCATCCAGCGGAATCTGGGGTACAGGCCCCTGTGCCCCCGAGGGCAGAGGCGGCGGCAACTGCTGTTTCTTGACCTTGTGTACGCGATGCGCCTGCGTGTCAGCCCGCCCCGCAATCGGCAGGCAAAGGATGCCCGCCACCAGCAACCCTGTAAGCTTCAATCGCGCGCTCATGACAACCCTCCACTTCGATCTTTTATTCATTGCTGGGGAGACGGTAGGTGTGTAACAGCAATTCTAGCACCGCTTTTGGGCCCGCATGGCCTGCCACCACCGCCCTACAACCGCTCTACCTTATAGAACGTATTGACTTTACTCTCTTGCAGGCCGAACTTCGACACCGGGCACAAATCCAGATGTGCAACTTCTTGCACTTACGGGAACTCTCGTGGAGCGTACAATTTCTCTCCTGGGGATGCGAGTGTTGGATAAAGGCTGCTTCCGAAAAAGCTGTTTCGTGAAAAGCAGGACGTACGTGGCAATTCGGCGCAGGGTCCTACTGCTCAGCATACGGCTCAGCTACGCCGCCCTGGCCCTGGCAGTTTCCGCATCGAGTGCCCTTGCGGAGAGTTGCCTTACCGCCAGCGACTTGGACGATGCCACGCGCACCGCCCTCACCGCCGCCGCTCTTCGCTACTTCGACCTTGCCGCCAAAGGCGATACGGCCTCGCTCCGTAAGAGCGCGATCCCCAGCCTGGCCAGTAATTTTTCCGGCATTGAGGCCACGACCAAGGACAACCAATCTGCCCTGGCTGGTTCCAAGGCCGCCGCTCGTCCACCCTTTCTGCTGGAAGTGGGAGGCACGGCGACCCTGCCGCGCGCGGAATTTTTCTGCGGTGTTTTCGGCGGGAACGGCCAGACCCGCGACAGCGCGGTCTTCTCTCTCAACAATCTTGCGCCCGGCAAGTATGGCATTGTCATCCTGGATGCACCGTCACCCAAGGGCGCATTCACGGTTTCGCTGATCCTGCCGCGGCAATCTTCGGACTGGAAGCTTGGTGGCCTTTACATCCAAGCCGCACAATCCGCGGGGCACGACAGTGACTGGTTTGCCGCGCGCGCCCGCGACTTCCAGACCAAGGGCCAAATGCACAACGCCTGCCTCTACTATATCGAGGCGCGCTCCCTGGCTTCGCCCCTGCCGTTTATGAGCACCGCGGCCACCGACAACTTTTACGACGAGTCGCAAAAGTTGCAACCGGTCGATTTCCCTGCCCAGGGCAAAACCGCAGACCTTCTTCTCGCCGGAACCGCCGGAACCGCAACCTACAAGCTGACTGCGCTTTTTCCCCAAGTCGTGGGCGATGATCTGGACTTGATCGTGAAGTACCAGGCGGCGGATATTTCCAACACCCAGCAGACTTTTCAGGGCAACGTTGCCGTGATGAAGGCGCTGGTCGCGAGGTATCCCGAACTCAAGAACGCATTTGCCGCCGTCGTCGCCCGCGCCGTCGACCCCGGCGGCCACGACTTTGGCACGCTGCTGGCGATGAAGGAGATCAAGTAGGGAGAAAGCCGCTTTCAGTTCTCGGTTGTCCGTTTTTCCCCTCTCTGTCCTTCGTCCAGCAGGCAATCTTTTGGATCTTTGTCGTCGCGCAGGCCCAGGAATACCGGCGCTCGCAACTTCGGGCCGCTTCCCGCGCTCGCTCCATCTGTCCATTCCGCGAACTCGATCTCGGCCACAAGTTCCGGCTTCACCCAGGTCACTTTTCGCAGCGCCTCGACTTCGCCATAGAACGGGTTCTTCTTCGTCTCCCGTTTCTTTAGCAGCTTCCAAACTTCTTCCAGTGACCTCTGGTCGAATCCGCTGCCCGCCTGTCCCACATGAATCAGCCTGCCCTGGCCGTCATACAGTCCGAGCACAACCGACCCGAAATGCGCGCGGCTGCCTTCCGGCTCGGTGTATCCGCCGATCGCGCATTCCAGCCTGTGCGTGATCTTGATCTTCAGCCATTCGCTCGTGCGGCGCTCCTGGTAAATGCTGTCGCGCTTCTTGGCCAGGATGCCTTCGAGGCCCTTCGCGCGCGCCATTTCGAACAGGGCTTTCCCCTGCCGCTCGTAGTGATCGGAATAGCGCACGGAACCGCCCGTGACGAGCAGCGAAGCCAGCTTTTTCTTCCGCTCCTCCAGCGGCACACGCCGCAAATCGTAGCTATCGAGATAGAGCAGGTCGAATGCGTAGTAGAGCACCGGCACGTCCGCATTGGCGGCTGCGCGGCGTCCTCCAGGACGAAATCCCGTCCGCTGCTGCATCAGGCTGAACGACGCTCGCCCCTGTTCATCGAGCGCGACCACTTCGCCATCGAGAATCGCGCTCTTGGCATGGACGAACTTCGGCAAATCCTTGAGCTCGGGATAGCGCGGCGTCAGCTCATTCTGGTTCCGCGAGACCAATCGCACCTTGCCGTTTTCGATGAAGGCAACCGCCCGGTATCCGTCCCACTTGATCTCGAACAGCCACTCCGCCCCGTCAAACGCATCATCCACCGGCGTCGCCAGCATGGGATGAATCGCTGTGGGCATGGCCCGCTTCACCGCGCCATCCATGTCGAAAACCAAAACCGCGGAGGACGCAGAGGGCACTGAGGATATTGATTTCTTCTTGGTGGTCGGCTGCGGGGCAGCAATCGGCAGGATATTTTCGGGGGATACTGAGATTTTGTTCTTACTTCCCTCCGCGTCCGTTGCGTCCTCGGCGGTGTTCAGTTGTTTTTGCTTTTTTTTTTGCTTGCTCGCCGCAGCTTTTTTCCGATCGAGTTTCGCCACCGCATCCGCCAGCCACGCCGCCTTCAACTTCCCGCCGCCTGTGGGACGGCTCTTCCACTCCGCCGATCCCGCGTCCCCGGCGATCTCCGCCAGGCTGCGCTTGCTCAGAACCGACTCGTCGAACTCGTCGATGTCGTAGCCCTCGACTTCATGGTCGTCGTGCTTCTTGATCAGCAGCCATTCGTTTCCCTTGCTTCCCGGACGCTTGCCATGCATCTTGATCAGCGCAAAGTCTCCCTTCAACTTCTTGCCGTCAAGACGCAACTTCAAATCGCCCTTGGCCAGCATCGCGGCCGCTTCGGCTTCGGTTCCCGGCAAGTATTTTCCTTCGACCGGAACCGGAGAAAGCGGCTGCCATGTGCCCACATCCCACACCATCACCGTGCCCGCGCCGTAATTGTTTTCCGGGATGATCCCCTCGAAGTCGAAATACGAAACCGGATGATCCTCCACCTGCATGGCCAGCCGCTTGTCCGCCGGATCGAGCGACGGACCCTTGGGCACCGCCCAGGATTTCAGCACGCCCTCCATCTCCAGCCGAAAATCGTAGTGCAAGCGCGTGGCGTCGTGCTTCTGCACCACGAAGCGGTGTCCCGCCTTGGTCTCGACTTTCGCCGGAGGCTCCGGCGTCTGCTCAAACTTGCGTTTCCGTTTGTATTCTTCCAATGCCATGGCAACACCATTAAACCACGGAGACACGGAGTCACAGAGAAAGCCACGCCCCTAGGAATGAACTGTCATCCCGACCGGAGCTTCCTCTTCCCGAAGGGAAGGGGAAGCGGAGTGGAGGGACCTGCTGTTCTCCCGCGGGCAATTTCAATTTTGACCATGCTATAGAATTCTTGCGGATGAAACGCGAATTCCCCGAAGCCCCGCTGGTCGGCATGGGCGCCGTCATCATTGAAGACGCCCGCGTGGTCCTCGTGAAGCGCGCTCACCCGCCGCTGCAAGACGAATGGTCCATCCCCGGCGGCGTGCTCGAAGTGGGCGAACGGGTGCGCCAAGCCGCCATCCGTGAGGCCCGCGAAGAAACCGGACTCACCGTCGAACCCGGCNNGTTTTGATTGATTTTCTGTGCCGCCGGGTTGCGGGAGATCTTGCCGCCGCCAGCGACGCCGCCGAAGTCAGGTGGTTTACCCGCGAAGAACTGCCGGCGCTGAACCTCGCCCAAGATACTCTGGACGTAATCCGCAAGGGATTCGAAGAGGCGGACTGTGGAGCTTAACTGGAATCTTATTTGGATTCCTGCAGCAGCACCACGTCGGACTCCGAGTGGCTGCGGAGTACGCCGAGGCTCTTTCCGTCCGGCGACCAGTGGAACGAGGTGATCTGCTCGGATGGAAAGTTAGTGATCTGTCGGCCGGGCGAGCCATCGAGCGGCTGGATCCAGATATTGTCCACGCCGTTTTCGTGGACGGGATAGGCCACACCCTTGCCATCGGGTGTGAATTCCATGCCGCCGCGCGCGACGCGCGGATCGGCATCGAGCAGGCGGGGCGCCGCTGAACCGAGGTCCAGCAGCGCCACCTCTTCTTTACTGGTCTGCGTTGCCGGATCGACGACTTCCACGATGTAGGCCAGCACCTTGCCATCGCCAGACAGTCCAATTCCACCCCCTTCAACAAAGCTATGGGGCACGAGGCTTCCCGGCACTGGTTCAGCTTTTCCAGAACCCTCCAGCGGCGCGCGTGAAATCCGTCCGGCGGTTTCATCCAAGTAATAAGCCCATTTTTCATCCGGGGAACAGACGGCGATCAAGTCCCGCTTCCCGTCGGTTACTCTTACCGGGCTTGAACCATCCGCGTTGGAGCGCCAAAGGTTGGCCGAGTTTGTGCCGCCATGGAATCTCCAGGAGAAAATGAGATGGTCATTGCCGCAGGCCGAAGAATCAAAAATTCCTGCCGCCGAATCACCGATGAGTTGGGTTTGATTCTTTCCGTCGGCTGCCATGCGCAGGAGCCGGGGACCGTCACTTATCAGCAAACCTCCGTCGGCTGTCCAGTTAAACGAGCGAACTTCCAGGCCCTGCGGAACCAGGGGTTTCAAGTCCACATTCTGGCCACCTGTGCCAGGAATGAGATATAGATTTTGCGTGGCCTTTCGCTGGACCGAGGCCAGCGTTTTGCCGTCCGCGGAGAGCGTCAGAGTCGCATACCGGTTGGTATCGCGGGTGATGGGCTGAAGCTCTCCTCCGGCGCGGGGAATGAATCCGATCTGTGCCCGGACGTAACTTGGGCCCGCTTGCTGGTAGACGGCAAGGAGTCCCTGGCCATCCGGCAGCCAGTTCAATTCGAGAATGAGCTTGTTATTGAAGGTGGCAAAGCGCCGAGCTTTTCCGCTAGCGATGTCAAACAACTCAATCGCGCCCAAGGCTTGGTCAGGCTGAAATAAGCTCAGAGCAAGATCCTGGCCATCCGGGGACCAAGTCAAGAATGATGGCACCTCGGAGACGATTGGCGCAATCTGCAGAACTTTCTCATCGTTGCCGCTCAGATCGGCGCTCAATAGCCGGTACTTGCCGATCTCGGGATCATTCGCGCGACTATACGCGATGCGCTTGCCGTCGGGAGAAAACGCAATGTTGCTATCGATGTCCCGGACCACGGTTTGTGGAGTCCCGCCCAGCACCGGTGCGCGGTAGAGGTTGTAATCGCTGTTGACCGCATTCTGGGCTTTGCGGAAGTAGATGTAGTTTCCATCCGGCGAAAACGCGAGGTCCGCATAACTTGCCGGGGAGGGCGGAACGACTTGGGTATCGCTGGCCGTGGGCACGTTGCGCAGCCACAAACTCTGCAGCCCGTTGTCGTTCAGGACGCTGAGCACGTACTTTCCGTCAGGGGAGATAGCGGCGAGCGCCGCCTTCCCGGAGTTTGTGACCTGCGTGACGGTAAAGTTCTGGAACGGCGCAGTCCCCGGACGGTGGAATATCGAATAGACGCCATAGCCCGCGGCGGCCAGCAGCACGAGCACCGCAATCGCAATTGCGCCAGTCCCCCATTTGTGCTGCCTGGCGGCAGCGGTGACCGCGGAACTGCTGGTGTGCGCGGCATGAGCCGGACTGCTCCCCGAAGTCGAAGTTGCGCTGCCGGCTTGCCAGGCCGGACTTGCCGCTGGGGGCGTCGCATGAACACCCTCGGCAGGAGCGATTTCCGGCGCGGCCCGGCGGCCGGACTCGGTGTCCCGCTTGAGGCGCTGCAAATCGGAGCGCAAGTCGGCGGCGTGCTGGTAGCGCAAGCCCGGATCTTTTTCCAGAGACTTGTTGATGATCCGCTCCAGTTCCGCGGGGATTTCCGGATTCAGCCGAAGTATCGGGACCGGCGAGCGATTCAGTATGCCGTCAAAAATCTCCGCGGAAGTGCTCCCGGAAAACGCCTGGCGTCCGGTGGCCATTTCATAAAGCACAACACCAAACGAAAAGATGTCGCTGCGCGCATCGACTTCGCGTCCGCGAGCCTGCTCCGGCGACATGTAGGCCACAGTACCCAGCGTCGTGCCGGGACTGGTCAGATTGATTTCCCCTTCAGTTGCAGCCCCGCCGGTGAGGGCTTCGCCAGTTCTTCGGGAAACGACTTTAGCCAGGCCGAAGTCGAGCACCTTGGCTTGTCCGCGTTCGGTCACGAAAATATTGGCGGGCTTGATGTCGCGGTGGATGATGCCTTCCGACTGCGCCGCATCGATCGCGTCGGCCACTTCGATTCCTAGGGTGAGAATCGTCTCCAAAGGCAGAGGCACGCTGCCGATCCGGTGCTTAAGGGTGACGCCCTTCAACAACTCCATCGCGATGAACGGATGTCCCTCAGCCTCGTCGATGTCGTGGATCGTGCAGATGTTGGGATGGTTGAGCGCGGATGCGGCTTGCGCCTCGCGCCGGAAGCGCTCCAGCACAGCCTGATCGCGGGCGATTCCTTCGGGCAAGAACTTAAGGGCGACAAAGCGGCGCAGCTTCGTATCCTCGGCTCGGAACACCACGCCCATTCCGCCGCCGCCCAGCTTTTCCAGAACGCGATAGTGGGAAATCGTGCGGCCGATTGGAAACTGCTCGTCTGCCATGTCTTGCGAATCTTAGTTCCCGCTTCGCACCCCAGTCAACCCGCGACTGACCGGCAAGCGTCGTCCTGCATACAGTGGGCGTTCGCCTCAGCCACACTAGTCAGCCCCATCGTCTTCCCATTCCGCATCACAAGCTTGACAACGCCAGGCCGGGCGCTGCACGGGCATCGGCACGCGCAGGAATGCGCTCATGTAGGCGATGGGACGGTCCAACTCCTGGAAGTTCACGTCGAGCGACTGGCACTTGGGACAGCGCGGCTGCTCGTACAGCCCGACGCCCTGCACGTAGAGGCCTTCGAGAATCGGCTCGTCGAGGAGCCTTCGCGCGTTCTCCGCATCCGCCACCCTTACTTTGAGTTTGATTCCGCCGATGAAGTTCGAAATGAACCAGTCCAGCCGGACCAGGTTTTCGTCGGCCAGAAAGCATTCAAGGTCCGCCGACTCCAGACTGCCCTTCGCCAGCAGCGCCTCCGGCAGATCGCGAAATTGCCGGATGGTCACAAGTTCCTGGACTTCCATTTCCTGCCGCGGCTCGGGCGCCGCGTTGTCGGGACATTCGTCGTCGGGAAATTCCAGATGCCTGCGGTCCATCTCATCTTCGAGCGTATCCCAGGCCAGCTCGGTCAGCGACTCCGCGCTCCGCGCCAGCCGCTGCAACTCGCCATCCGTCATGCCGGCGTAGTTGTCCGCCAGACGACGCCGCTCGCGTTGGTCGTTCAAATAAGACTCGTCCAGATACGACACACGGCCAGCATACTCGACTGCCTGCACACCGCCAACTGAGCAAGTGATTCGACAACCATCGTGGTCGCAATCTCAGGCTGAGCTCCGCCGGAGCGTGGCATATGCTTTGGGGAGCGAATCTTTGTTGACTGTTCGCTTCCTGTGATACAACTGCTAACGCACAGGAGGACGAGAGCTATGAGAACAATATTATTAGTTGTCTTGATTTTGCTATTGCTGGGTGCCCTGCCGACATGGCCCTATAGCGCAGGCTGGGGCTATTACCCGAGCGGCGGGTTGGGTCTGGTGGTGCTGATTGTGGTGATACTGGCCCTGACGGGCCGCCTGTGAAGCAGAAAGCGCCACGCTCTTAACGCGCCGGAAACGCGAATCTTCTCAAACGGCAAACGGCCCGCAAGCTCGACGAGCCTGCGGGCCGTCCGGTGGACTGTTTGGGATTGACCAAGAGGTGGTCACTCTACGTGGCCTCTCACGGCAACTCCCGGGTCTGGGTCGAAGCCCCTGCGCGACTTACGCAAGAATTCCATCCCTACTCACCGGCTAGTATGCGGGCTGTAGCTCCCGGCGCGTCGTTCATTCGATCGTCGCTTATCGACGTCGTTTATTCGATCGGCGCCCGAAGCCCCGCTTAGAGCAACCAGCTCTAAGTCTCAGCCACCTCACCTGGTCTTAGAGTCCCACAACTGCCACTACAATCAGAACTTGTCATTCGACCACCTCCTTTCCGGTGTAATCGCAGATTAGTACGGAATCCGCGACCTCGTCAAGCGGCACGAAAGTGGGTGCCCAGGATGGCACTCCTTCCATCTGTTTAGATATATCGCATTCTGGCTGGCACCTTTTTCCGGTTTTGAGCCTACTGTCGCTCCGCCCCTGTCGTACATGTCCGCCGGGTATCTGGGTCCCGTCCTGCCGGCTCTTTACACTAAATGTCTCCCCTCAAAGTGCCGATCTTTCATCTCAGCCAGCTCTTAGACAGCTTGGGCCTTTGCCTTCGGACGCGCCAGGCGCTTCATCTTTAGCCCTTCCAGCGGAAGGCATCGGGCTGCGGAAGTCCAAGGTGGGCGAGCACGCGATAGGCGAACTCGCGGGCCATGGCGTCCAGGGTAGCGGGTTGGTAGTAGAAGGCCGGAATCAGCGGGAAGACGGTCGCCCCGGCATCGGCGGCCCGGTACATGTTGCGGATATGGATTTTATTAAGCGGCGTTTCGCGCACGCACAGCACCAGCGGACGTTTCTCTTTCAGGCTGACGTCTGCCGCGCGCTCGATCAGGTGCGAGGCGACGCCGTTGGCGATGCGGGCCAAGGTGCCCATGCTGCACGGGATCACGATCATGGCGTCGGCCGGGTAAGAGCCGCTGGCCACGTTGGCTCCGATATCGGCGTTCGACTGCCCTTGAATTTTAGACGAAGTGTTGGCGGCGCCGCGGGCCGAGGTTTTCGTCGAACGTTTTGACGAACTCGTTTCGGTGGCAAGGATCTGGCGGACAAGATTCGAGCGGCCCTGAATGCCGAGTTCTTCGGCCAGCACGCGGAGGCCTGAGTCCGAGGCGATGAAGTTCACCGTCTGAACGCGGGCATCACGCTCGACCGCCAGCAGCAGTTGCCGCAGAAACGCCGACCCACTGGCTCCGGTGGTCGCGATGGTCAGGTTTTGCGGCGGGTTCGGCAAGGCGCCTCCGACGAGATGACGCGAGCGTCACCCCGAAGTTCGGAGCATAGGGAGTCGCCGAACAGGAAGTCAAGGCTAGGAACGAAGAGGAAGAGGAAAAGGAAGAGGAAGAGCCACAAGCCACGAGCCACGAGCTAGAGCTTAAGAGCTAAAGCTAATTCTATGGCATCCGCGATCAACTTGCGGTCCCGCCGCAGCGCAGGGCAACTCCACGCGCTGGCGGGAGTGGAGCGCGAAATCCGCGCCCAGGATTCGCACAGCCGCCGCAAGTACCTGCGCGAGTTCAGCCAGGCCTTCCGCAGTTACGATTCTCTTCTCGACCAGCAAGAGATTCAGAATGCCCTGCGCGCAGCCGACGTGGTGCTGATCGGCGACTACCATGCCCTGCCCGCCGCCCAACGCTATGCCGCATCCCTGATTGAGCAGCGCGCTCTGGCCGGCGATCGCCGTGTCGTGCTCGGAGTCGAAACCATCTTCGCCCGCGACCAACACATCCTCGAAGAATGGTGGCGCCGCGAAATTGACGAAAGCGAATTGCGCCAGCGCATCCGCTTCGATCTGGACTGGGGATACGACTGGACGCCATTTCACGAACTACTGGTCGCGGCCCGCGATCACGGCGAGGCCATCTACGGCCTCGATTGCATGCCCCGCGAGAACTTGCGCAAGATCGGCGCCCGCGACCGCCACGCTGCCGCCAAACTTGCCGAGATCCGCGAGCGGCACCCCAATGCGGTGATCTTCGTGCTGTTTGGCGAGTCGCACCTCGCTCCGGGACATCTGCCGCGCGTGCTGCGCAAGGAAATGCCGGGCGCCAGAGTCCTCACCGTGTTGCAGAACGTCGACGCGCTGTATTGGCGCGCCGCCGGCGAGCGCGTCGATAAGGTCGAGGCAGTGCGCGTCAACAATGACGTGCTGTGCGTCTTCAACGCCACGCCGCTCGAGAAGTATGAAAGCTACCGCCTGTTTCTCGATCAGTGGAGCCGCTGCGACAGCGGCCCTGACTTCGCGCCCACTATCTACAACCTGATCGACAGCCTGGCCAGCTTTCTTGAGATCAACCGTTATTCCCCTCACAACGGCACGCAACCGAAGTTTCTCATCGACATGCTGCCTGAGGTGCATGGCAACTCGTCGGATGCGATGCTGCGCCGCCTGCTTTCGCGCAAAGGCATCGGTGAGCCGCAACTGGAAACCATGCTGGCAAGCGTCCAAAAACGCGGCAGCGCCTATTTTCCCCAGGTAAATGCGTTCTACATCCGCGAATTTCAAATGATGCACGCAACCGAGGATGCCACTCGCTTTCTCCATCACGCCTGCCGGGGTTTGCCCCGGCGACTGAATGGACAAGGCACAAACGTGGACGGCATACAGGGAAATACCGGCGCAGCCGTGGCCACCGACGCTTTCTACACGCGATTGATCGAGCATGCCGTGGCCTGCTTCGGCTCCCGAGTGCTCCATCCTTCGCCGCCAGCGGCCGAGACGGGAGATTCCCCCGCGTTGTCGCGCGCCGCGTGTGAAAAAGCCGCACAGGCAGCCATCCGCGCCGATGCGGAGAAGTTTGAATCGATCGCACAAGGCTGGGGATACCGCCTGGGAGGCCAGATCTACGCCATCTACCTTGCGGGCAAGGTGAAGCCGAGCGGCCTGCGCCGCTTGTTCCTCGCGCATCTCGACAAGCCGGGCCTTGCCCGCAAAGTCTGCATCGCCGTGATTGCCAGGCTGCGCTCTGCGGCGAAGTAGCGCCGCCGTCCCGGCGGCTGTGAGCTTGCCCTGAGCGAAGCCGAAGGGGCGGGGTCCTCGCCGCCGCGCCGAGCGCGAGACGCCCTCGGGACAGCCGGCGGGACGCCGGCGCTACGGTCTGCGCGCTACTGTCCGTGTCGGGAGCTCCGCGAATGCTAATCTAGATTCCGCCCGTGAACGCCGAATCCATCCGCAGACTTTTCGAGCAAGTGCGCCGGGGCAAACTCGCACCCGACGACGCCGTGGACCGGCTGCGCCATCTTCCGTTCGAAGACCTCGGCTTTGCCAAGGTCGATCACCATCGCTCGCTGCGCGTGGGCATGCCCGAAGTGATTTTCGGAGAGCGCAAGACTCCATCGCAGGTGGCTCAGATTTTTGCGCGGCTCGCGAAACATGGAGGCAACGTTCTGGCCACGCATGCCGACAAAAAGCAATTTGCCGCGGTCAAGAAGAAAGTGCGAGCCGCGGAATATCGCGAACTGGCGCGGGCCATCGTGCTGCAGCGCGACCTGCACACCTATGGCAAAGGAACGATCGCCGTGGTATCGGCGGGAACCAGCGACATTCCCGTAGCCGAAGAAGCCGTTGTGACTGCCGAGCTCATGGGCAATGAAGTCGAGCATTTCTACGATGTGGGCGTTGCGGGAATCCACCGCCTGCTGGCCAATCGCGTGGCCCTGACCAAGGCCCGTGTCGTGATTGTCTGCGCCGGCATGGAAGGCGCGCTGCCCAGTGTCGTGGGGGGACTCGTCGGCGTTCCGGTGATCGCTGTACCCACCAGCGTCGGCTACGGGGCGTCGTTCAAAGGGTTGACCGCGCTGCTCGGCATGCTGAATTCCTGTGCGTCGAACGTCAGCGTGGTGAATATCGATAACGGATTCGGCGCGGGGTATGTCGCTTCGCTAATCAACAGACTGTGAGCATGTAAACAAAGGGCGCGGCTTGCGCCGCGCCCCTCTCCTCTCCCCCATACCCCGCGTTACATCCCAGGCTGGCCGGAATTTTTCTCCACCACCAGCTTGTTGTCCACGCTGAAGGCGCCGAAGACCTGGTTGGCGCGGAGTCCGGCGACCTGCTTGTCCATGGTGCTATCCACAGAACCGTAGAGCGTCACGTGCCCATTTGCCACGATGATGCGGATCGAACGCTGCGGGTCGATCGCATACTTGCTCAGCACCGGGTCGCGATAGATTGCACGCGCCGTGCGTAAGCGGATGCCGTCGTCAAACATCGACGTCGGTTCGACGGAAATGTTCGCGACCACATCCTTCACTCCGGGCATGTTGGCGATGTCGGACAGGGCTTCGTCACGGCCAACGCCGGTGCGATCCTGACCGTCCACCGTAACCACGCCGCCCTTCACACCGAGCGCGAAGTAGTCGAACGTGTTGTCGTAGCCCACGCGCACGTAGCGCAGCTTCGTAGCCAGTTTCTGCTCCAGTTGCGCATCGGGGACGTTCGGTCCCGCCACGGTGATCAGGTTGCGCACGCCCTGCACGCTCGCAGTTTTTCGAGCGAGCTTGGCTGCGTCCAGTTTGCGTTGATACAGGTCGACCGTACCCGTGAGCGTGACAATGCCGTCTTCTACGCTCGATTTAACGTCGTTGAACCGATTCTTGGCCGCGAGTTTTTGCGTGACTGCGGTTTGAATCTGATTGTCGTAGCGGGTCGCCTGCGTCTGAGCGGCGAGCGTTGCGCCCAACACTCCCACCGCCAGCAGCGAACCCGCCATTTCCAGCCAGCCTTTCTTCTTCGTTGCCATAGCCGTTGTCATAGAGGTCACCTCCGACCCGGTTGACGAAACTTTACGATCTAACTATCTGGTTAATTTATTCGATGCGAGGGCATGGGGAGAAGATGCATGTTCGGAGGCACGCAGCGAGGAACAGCAGTCGCAACTTTCTCAGATCGATGGGGTTGAATGAAGTGTGGATCGCCGCGTTTAGCGGCGGTGGCTTTCGGCGCGCGCAGACTTCGCGCGCCCGGTTGATGTCGCGCTCCTCTTGCCCTGGCTCCTCTTGCCCTGGCTCCTCTTGCCCTTGTTTCCGAACACGCGCGCAAAAATCTTGTCTACGTTCTTCAACTGACGACAAAGGTCGAAGGCATCTTCGATCTGTTTGCGGGGAACGCGATTCGTGATCGCCTTGTCGGCCAGCACCAACTGTTGGAAGTCCAGGCCTTCCTTCCACGCCCGCATGGCGTGCGCCTGCACCACACGGTAAGCGTCTTCGCGCGAAACCCCGTGCTCCACCAGATCGAGCAGCAATTGCCCACTGAAGATCAGCCCGCGCGTGCTCTCCAGATTGGCCAGCATCCGCTCGGGATATACAAACATGGTTTCGATCAGATTAGCGGTCTTGCTCAGCAGGTAGTCCACCAGCGTGGTCGAATCCGGCAGGATCACCCGCTCGGCCGAAGAGTGCGAAATATCGCGCTCGTGCCACAACGCAACGTTTTCGAATCCCGCTTGCGCATTGCCTCGCACTACTCGCGCCAGGCCGCTGATCTGCTCGCAAGTCACCGGATTCCGCTTATGCGGCATGGCGGAAGAGCCCTTCTGCTTTTCGCTGAAGAACTCTTCGGCCTCGCGCACCTCGGTGCGCTGCAAGTGGCGAATCTCCGTGGCGATCTTGTCCAGGGTCGAAGCAATCACCGCCAGCGTTGCCAGATAGTGCGCATGGCGGTCGCGCTGGATCACTTGCGACGAAACTGCCGCCGCTTTTAGGCCGAGGCGCGCGCAAATCTTCTCTTCGATCTCGGGCGTCAGATGGGCGAAGATTCCAACCGCGCCAGAAAATTTTCCCACCCGCATGTCTTCGGCCGCCGCCGCGAAGCGCGCAATGTTGCGTTGCGTTTCCGAATACCAGTTGGCCAGCTTGAAGCCGAACGTGATGGGCTCGGCATGAATGCCGTGCGTGCGCCCCACCATGGGCGTGTCTTTGAATTCCCAGGCGCGGCGTTCCAGCACCTCCGCCAGCCGTTCCAAATCCTGCGCAATCAGCGCCGACGCCTGCTTGATGAGCAAAGCCTGCGCCGTGTCGACCACGTCGTTGGAGGTGAGGCCGTAGTGAAACCAGCGCGCATGCGGGCCTACGATCTCGGCCACCGCCGTGGTGAAGGCAATCACATCGTGGCGTACCTCGGCCTCGATTTCGTGGATGCGCTCCACGCGGAAATCGGAGCGCTCGCGAATCGCGCGCGCCGCCTCTTTCGGCACCATGCCAGCTTCGGCCAAAGTCTCGCTGGCGGCAACTTCCACAACCAGCCAAGTGCGAAAGCGGTTCTCGTCGCTCCAGATGCGCCCCATTTCCGGGCGGGTATAACGCGGGATCAAAGCGGATGCGCCTCCTGTCGCGATGGGTAAATATGCCGTTGAAAGTGGGACAGAAGATTCTAAATGGGTTGAGAGAAAGAGACCAGCGCAGGGAGGGCGGGCGACGCTGCTTCGAAACCACTTCGCCGAAGCGGCACGCCCGCGCTGGCAGGTTCATGGGCCAACGGCATACAATGCTTATTCGAGCCCCGCTATGTCGCCCACGCCAGAAGACCTGAGCACCGTCAAAGACGACATGATCGCCTTCATCGAAGGCCACGGAATGCGCCGCTTCCACGGCTACGTGGATTACGACGAGGTGCAGTGCGTCATGTGGGAAACGGGAACGAATCCCGATGGCTGGAAGGACTTCGTCGAACTGGCCAAGAGCACTGGCGCTGTGTTCCTGACGATGCATGCCTGGAAGTTGGAGCGCTCGGAACTCGACGAGTTGGTGCAACGGCTTACTCACTCCGAGTTCTCCGACGGCGACGACGTGGAAGATGCGCGCTGGCTGCGCGCCCACACCGGCAAGGTCGGATTCCTGCAGTTGGGCTGGGCTTATCAGGGCTCGATGTTTCTGTGCGAAGTCAGCACCGATTGGTACGACCGCTATCAGCACCTGCTGGAAGTGTCGGAAGATTTTGGCGGCATCCCCATCGACGAACCGGACCAGGACGACGAGAGCTAGCCGTGCGCTGGGAACTGGCTGCCGAAGATCCAGTTCGGGCACAGAGTCTGGCTGCGGCCCTCCGCGACTTGCCCGGCCTCCAGCTCAACGCCTCGAATCCGGCGCGCGACACGAGTCGGGGCAGCCCCGTGCACACGCTGGCGCGGCTGCTCATCCGCCGCGGCATCACGGAGGCCGAATCCGCTGCTCGCTTCCTCGCTCCTTCCCTTTCGCAGCTGCATGAACCCTGGCAGATGACCGGTCTGCAGGCCGCCGTCGACCGCATCGTTGCTGCCATCGAACGCAAAGAGCCCATCCTGATCTATGGCGACTACGACGTGGATGGCACGATGGCAGTCATCATTCTGAAAACTGCGGTCGAACTCTGCGGAGGCGCGGCCGACTTTCATGTGCCCCACCGCATTCGCGAGGGCTACGATCTGCGCGACGATGTGATCGAGCGCGCGGCCGCCGCGGGAATTCGCGTCATCATCAGTGTGGACATGGGCATCCGCGCGTTTACTCCGGCGGAGACCGCACAGCGGCTGGGCGTGGATCTAATCGTCACCGACCACCACTTGCCCGGGCCGGACGGCGTGCCCAAAGCGCTGGCCGTGGTCAATCCCAATCAGGCCGGGTGCGAGTATCCCTATAAGCAGCTTTGCGGAGCGGGTGTAGCGTTCAAAGTCGCGCAGGGATTGATGCAGCGGAGGCTCGACGCAAAAGATCAGACGCGCATGTTGCTATCGTTCATGAAGGTTGTGGCGATCGCGACCATCGCCGACGCGGTGCCGCTGACCGGCGAGAATCGGGTGTTCGCCAAGCTGGGGCTCGAGGCTCTGCGCCGGGCGGTGAATCCCGGGCTGAAGGCGCTGCTGGAAGTGGCGCAGGTTTCTACGAAGCGTCCGCCCACCTCCACCGAAGTTGCGTTCCGCATTGCGCCGCGCATCAACGCCGCCGGCCGCATGGATGTGGCCCGCGACGTGATCGACCTATTCAGCGTGAAAGATCCCGTGCGCGCCCGGGAACTGGCCGCCAAACTTGATCGCCTCAATGCCGACCGGCAAGAGGAAGAGCGGCGGATTCTGCGCGCGGTGGAGGAGCGCATCAGCGGCGAGCCCGCGCTGTGCGAGGCGTACTGCATGGTGGTGGATGGCGAGGGCTGGCACCGGGGCGTGATCGGTATTGCGGCGACGCGGGTAGTCGAGCGCTACCACCGGCCTGCCATCGTCATCGCGCGCGAAGGCGACGAAGCCTTTGGTTCCGGCCGCTCGATTCGCGCTTTCCACCTGCTGGAGGCGGTCGAGGCATCGCATACTCTTTTTACGCGCTATGGCGGACACTCCCATGCGTGCGGATTCGCCATGCCATCTGCAAACGTGCCTCAACTGCGGGCGGAGTTGGATGCGTTCGCTCGGGCGCGGCTGACTCCGGCCGATTTCGATCGGGTGCTGGATGTGGAAGCCGAACTGGATCTCGACGAAATCACTCCGGGACTTTATCAGGCGTTGCAATTGCTGGAGCCGCATGGCGCGGGGAATCACGAGCCTGCATTTGCGGCGCGCGGCGTGCGCTTGATTGCTCCACCCAAAATTCTGAAAGACAAACACATCAAGCTGAAGCTGAAAGCGGGAGAGGACATCGGGCACCAGTTCTCTCCTCAAGAGCCCGGCAAAGAAGAGTCCGGCAAAGAAGAGGCCGGCAAACAAGAACTCTCAGCGGTAGCGATCCTCACCACGCCGCGCTGTCATCCCGACGGCGCCGCCATTGGCCGCAGCGAGAAAGCCGAGGCCGTTGGCGGTCCACTGAGAACGGAGAACCGAAAACTGAGAACTGTTTTTGACGCCTTGGGCTGGCACATGGCCGAACGCCTGCAGCAATCGCCGCTCCTGGCCGGCGACGCCATCGACATCGCCTTCACCATCGGCCACAACGATCATCCCGACTTCGGGGGGCTGGAATTGTCGCTAAGGGATTTCAAGGTACCTTGAGAAAATCTCCAAGGAATGCTCCGTCTTTGGCGTTGCCCCGGAGCTGTTTTTTCAGTATCTTCAGGGCATGGAAGTGCACCTCAACAATCCAGACATTCAAGCGAAGATCGACCGTTGGGTGGCGGAAACTGGACGCGGCCCCGCAGAACTAATTGAGGACGCCGTGGCCGGTTATTTCGTAGAACTGAACCAGACGCGGGAAATGCTCACCAGCCGCTACGACGACCTGAAGAGCGGCAAGGTAAAGCCCGTCTCCGGCGACGAAGTCATTGCCCACTTCCGTGAAAAAAGCGCGACCCGCCGTTCCCAGCCGGGTTCCAGCCGTGATAAATGACCGGCTACGACTTCCACCCGGAAGCCCTTCTCGATCTTGACGAGATTTGGGAATTCATTGCCGGAGATAACCCCGCAGCCGCGGACAGGGTAATCGCCGATATTCTAGGCACCCTCGATAAACTGGTAACCTTCCCAAACCAAGGCCACAGCCGTCCAGATCTCACTTCGCGGCCCATCCGGTCCACTCTGGTACGTGAATATCTGATTGCTTGCGCGCCGGACGAAAAGCCGTTATGGGTGGTTGCTGTCATGCATGGACGCCGCAGCCCGCGCGTGATGGCCGCGATTTTACGGGGCAGAGAATGACCCTCGCCAATGATGTAGAGGACGCACCTCAGCGCCTAAAGCCAGGTTCTGCAGTTCGTGGTTCCCGTACGGCAACTGGATAGCGGGCCCCAGCGCAGCATCCGAAAACAATCCCGTCGCCCCGGCCCGGAAGTGTCCCTCCGTTTGAATTAGACTGAACTCAATGCCGCTCCCGATCTACCGACTCCGCCGCTGGCTGGCTGTGATCGCGGTGCTGTTTATCGCGATGGTGGCGGGGACGTATTTCTATGCCCGAATGCGCCTGCGCAACGTGTTGAAAGAGTTCCCCACCAAGATTGGGATCGACATCAAGCAGACTGCGGCTGGCTTTCAGTTCTCCAAGTCCGACGGCAAGCGAACGCTGTTCACTGTCCAAGCCGGCAACCTCAAGCAATTCAAACTGGACGGAAGCGCCGAACTGCACAACGTCAGCATTATTCTCTACGGCCGCGATTCCTCCCGCTTCGACCAGATTTACGGGGACGATTTCACCTACGACAAGAAATCGGGCGACGTTACGGCTCATGGAGACGTCCAGATCGATCTGGAGGCAAATCCAACGGGCGAGGCCGGACCCGACCAGGGCACTCCCAAGGAACTCAAGAATCCCATCCACCTCAAGACCCAAGACCTGGTCTTTAACCAAAACAGCGGAGATGCTTCGACCGATGCGCGGGTCGACTTTCGCACGCCCCAAGCCAGCGGCTGGGCGGTCGGGATGCAGTACTCCGGGAAGAGCAACACGCTCACGCTGGCATCGCAGATTCATGTGACGCTGGGTGGGCAGAATGCCGCCAACCTCTCCGCCACGCACGGCAGAATCACGCGCGAGCCCCGCTTAATCGTGCTGGACCATCCCCTGCTGATCCGCCCCGGTGGCGAGCGCGGCGGCGGAACGCTCCAGGCAGAACAGGCCACTTTTTTCCTGGGGCCGGACAACACTGTGGAGCGCGTGCTGGCCACCGGGAATGTGAATGCAGAGTCCAAGGGGCAAAAAGCCGACCCGATCCACGCCCGAGCCGACGAAGCCGAACTCTTGCTCGAGGGCAGTCAAAACCTGGTGCGCACGGCAACGCTGACCGGCCACGTTCACATCGAGCGCGTCGGTTCTCAGCCGATGCAGGGCGATGCCGGACGCGCGGTCCTCGATTTCCTGGGCCAGAACCAACTCCAGAAGGTGCATGCCGCGGAGGGAGTGAGGCTGGCGCAGCATGGCGCCAGCGCGGCCAATCCGAAGGCAGACGCCTCGCCGCCGCAGGATTTTACCCTCGCCGCGCCGGTTATCGATTTCTTTGTCGCAGAAGGTCGCCGCCTGGACCGGGCTGAGACTACCGGGGCCGCTCAGATCACAATCTCCCCGGCGCAAGGCGCCGCTTCCGCCAGCGCACCAGCTTCCATTCAGCGCACCGTGATCACCGCCGGCCGGTTTGACGCGAAATTTGCCGCGACTCCCGACGGCTCAAGCCGCCTGAGTTCGATCCGTGGCGCGCCCGACGCGAAGATCGTGAATCTTGCTCCCGGTTTGCCCGACCGCGTAAGCACCAGTCAAATGCTGGAGGCCGCGTTTCTCCCCGAAGGAGGGATTGCGTCCATTGTCCAGCAGGGAAGTGTCGCTTATAGTGACGGCCAGGCTCCCAACAAACGGACGCAAGCCTGGGCGGACAAGGCGCTCTACACCCCCGCCGACCGGATTCTGGCGCTCAGTGGGAGCCCGCGTGTCGCCGAAGGCGGCATGGTCACAACTGCCCGGACAATTCGCATCAATCGCGCCAGCGACGACGCTTTCGCTGACGGAGACGTCAAAAGCACCTACAGTGAACTCAAGGAGCAACCGGCCGGCGCCCTGCTCGCGTCTGCTTCGCCGATTCATGTGACCGCAGCCACCATGACGGCGCACAATTCTCCCGCGGTCGCCCTGTACCAGGGCAACGCGCGTTTGTGGCAGGACGCGAACATCATCGAGGCCCCATCGATCCAGTTCGACCGGGATCGCCGTTTCCTGGTGGCCCAGGGCACCGCCGCGCAACCTGTCGCAACGGTGCTAGTTCAGGCAAAACTGCTTCAACCGGACAAAACTCAACCGGACAAAGCGCAACCAGACAAAGCGCAACCAGACAAAGATCAGCCGAATAAGGTCCAGCCGAATAAGGTTCAGCCAGATAACCCTGGAGTTGGAGCGGAACACAAATCGAAGATAAAATCTGAGGAAAAGCCTGGCGAAACCAGCCCCGTGACCATAAGTTCCGGCCAGTTCACTTACGCCGATGCCGAGCGTCATGCTCACTACGACGGAGGTGTGGTGGCTAAGGGCACCAGCTTCACCGCTACCGCCAGCGCGATGGATGCATACCTTCTTCCTCGAACCCAACCCTCGAGTAATCAACTACTTGCCGGGTCTGGGCGACTTGATCGCCTGGTTGCCCAAGGCAATGTGGTCATTCACCAACCGAGCCGCAGAGCCGAAGGCCAGACCCTGGTTTATACTGCCGCCGACGATAAATTCGTCCTCACCGGTGGACCGCCCAGCATTTTTGATGCCGAACGGGGCAAGATTACCGGGGTTTCGTTGACTTTCTTTAGACGCGATGATAGGGTGCTCGTAGAAGGCGAAGCAAGCGCTCCTGTGGTAACTCAAACGCGAGTGGCCAAATAAGAAAACGGCAAATGGCAAGCTAAATGCGTACCCTAGCCACGGATGAAATTGGCAAGTCGTATCGTGGCCGCCGCGTCGTAAATGGTGTCAGCCTGCGCGTGGAGCAGGGCGAAGTGGTTGGTTTACTTGGCCCCAACGGCGCGGGCAAGACCACCACGTTCTACGCGATTGTTGGCCTGGTCCCCCCTGATACTGGCCGCGTGCTGTACGACGGTCAGGACATCACTGACGTTCCCATGTACCTGCGGGCGCGCCAGTATGGCATCAGCTATCTCCCCCAAGAAGCTTCGGTATTTCGCAAACTCACGGTTGAGGAAAACATCCTCGCGGTGTTAGAGGCGCAGCCTATGTCCTGGCACGAGCGCCGCGAGAAGATGGAAAAATTTATCGATGAACTTGGCCTGGAGCACATCCGGCAGAACCGGGGCTATGCCTTATCCGGCGGCGAGCGCCGGCGTGTGGAAATTGCCCGCTGCCTGTGCATCAACCCAACTTTTATTTTGCTGGACGAACCGTTTTCCGGGATCGACCCCATTGCCGTGCTCGACCTGCAGAAAATCATCAGCTCTCTGCGGGCCGGCGGCATCGGCGTGCTGATCACCGATCACAACGTGCGCGAGACGCTTTCGGTGACCGACCGGGCTTACATCATCGACGACGGACGTATCTTCCGCCATGGCCAGCCCGAGCAGTTGGCCGGCGATCCTGAAGTAAGGCGCGTCTATCTGGGGGAAAGCTTCTCGCTGGTTTGAAGTATTTATTTGTCATTCCGAACCGGCTTCAGCCGGTGAGGAATCTGCTGTGGGCGCGCTAGGTAAGAAAAGAGTCGGCCGAACTCATGGTTTTGCTGCAACACAAGCTGAGCGTCAAGCTATCGCAACGCCAGATCCTCACCCCGGGCCTGGTACAGATGGTCTCGGTCCTCGCGCTCAACAAACTTGAGCTCAAGGACATGATCAATTCCGAGATGGTCGAGAACCCGGTTCTCGAAGAGCTCGAGGAATCGGCCCCGTTGCTCGATGAGGTGAGCCGCAAGGAGGAAGACGGGGAGCGCGCCGCCGCCGCCTCGACCGAAGAAACGCCGATCACAGCCGAAAAGAAAGACCCGTTCGAGGAGATCGATTTCGGATCGTTCTTCCAGGACTACCTCGATCCCGGATACCGCACCCGCGGCGAGATGGAGGATATCGAGCGGCCGTCATTTGAGAACTTCCTCTCCAAACCCACCACTCTGACCGATCATCTTGCCTGGCAACTGGGTGCGCTGAGCCTGCGGCGCGAGGTGCGCGAGGCCGCCGAACAAATCATCGGCAACCTGAACGAAGACGGTTACCTGATCGCCAGCGACGAAGAAATGTTGGGCGTGGCCCCGCCCGCGCCGCCCGAAGCCGACGCGGCGGCCGCGAGAAATATCGTCAGCGAGGCACAGGCCCTGGGATTGGGCCAGGACGATTCGCTGTCTGGCGAGGCAACGTCTGGCCAAGTAACGACTGGCGAAGCGACGATTGGCAAAGTAACCTCTGGCGAAGCAACTTCCGAAGCCGCGGACCTTGGCATTGGCGTTTCCGCCAGCGACTTCGACAAACTGATCGGCGCGGAATCCAGTACGTCAGAATTTTCCATCAACGCCGTCGCCGAGAACTCTCTTGGCGAAGTGGATCATCTGCTCGCATCCGGGATGCCCGCCGAAGCCCCCTTCGCCCCACGGAATGGAGACGCCTCGGCAGCCGCTGCTCCCGCGCCCGAAGCCGCATCCAGACCCCCGCGTCCTGTCTACAAATGCAGCTTTACCCCTGCCGATCTCCAGGAAGCCCTCGAAGTAATTCGTCAGCTCGACCCTCCAGGAGTGGGTTGCCGCGATCTGCGCGAGTGCCTGCTCCGCCAGTTGCGCTACCACCAGCAACAGCTTGCCCTCAGCAAGAACGGCGACAAGAACGGAGACAAAGTCGCAGAAAAATCCGGCAACGGCACCGCTCAAATCCTGCAGGATGCCATCGCCGTCGTCGACCAGCATCTGCGCGCGGTGCAAAGCAAACAGCACCGGGAAATTGCCAAGGCGATCGGCCGCCCCCTCGACGCCGTGCAGCAGGCGCTCGACTACATCCGCACGCTCGATCCGCGCCCGGGCCTCCAGTACAACAAAGGCCAGGCGCGTCTGATCGAACCCGACGTCGCTTTCATCAAGCATGGCGACGAGTGGCTGGTGCTGATGAACGACGACGACCTGCCCCAGCTCCGCCTCAACCCCGCCTACAAGAAGCTGATCACCCGCGACACCAACGACAAGAATACCCGCGACTACGTCAAGGAGCGCTACAAGAGCGCCATCCAGCTCATCAAAAACATCGAGCAGCGCAAACAGACCATTACCAAGGTCTGCTACTGCATCGTCGCCCGCCAGTACGATTTCCTGGAAAACGGCATCGACTTCCTCAAACCGATGATGATCAAGGAGGTGGCCGAAGAAATCGGCGTGCATCCCTCCACCGTAAGCCGTGCCGTGGCCAGCAAGTATGCCCACACACCACAGGGCGTATTCGAGTTGCGCTATTTCTTCAGCGAGAGCGTGCAGGGGCCCGAAGGCGGCAACACTTCGTTGCTGATCCTCAAGCGCCGCGTCAAGAAGCTAATCGAAGAAGAAGACTCCAGCCGTCCCTTGACCGACGAGCAACTCACCCGCATCCTGCAATCGCAAGGCATTCAGGTCACCCGCCGCACGGTGGCCAAGTACCGCGAGGACATGCGCATTCCCAGCACCCATCAGCGCAGAGTAAAGGAATAGTAGGAGCCTCAGGTCTATATGATGGCGTCATCCCGAGCGCAGCCGTTCTTCAGGCGGAGCGAGGGATCTCGCGCGTACCGTCGGTGCCCTGAATTAAAACGGACCTGTCTGTTCTTGCTACGATCTCTTCTTCTAACTCTACTTCTTGTCGCTACTTCGTTTGCAAGCGACACCTGGGTGATCCGCGAAGATGGTGTAGGGCCGGTAAAGTTTGGCATGACTCTCGCCCAGTTGAGCGCGGTTTTGCATCAGGAATTGGCGGCTGACGAAAGAGATGAGCAAGGATGCTTCTACATCAACCCGCATGGGCACGATAACGTTTCCTTCATGATTATCGACGGCCACGTGGCCCGCGTTGAGGTGGGCGCCCCTGGCGTCAAGACCTCAACCGGGATTCAGGTTGGAGACTCAGAGGCGCAGGTGCGGAAGGTTTACGGTGCCAAGATGAAAGTCACAGCGCATACGTACATCGACGGCGGTCACTACTTGACTGTGCGCTCAGCCGATGGCCGCTACGGCGTCCGATTTGAAACAGATAAAGGAAAGATCATGGCGTTCTACGCAGGCAACTACGATGCGATTCAATACGTCGAAGGCTGCGAATGAGCTCCAAGACGCATCTCAATCATTCCATCCGCCGTATGATCGCGTAATTTTCAAGGAGGGCCGCTCGTGAACGTGGAATACACCGGCAGGCACTACGAAATAACTCCCGCGATCCGCAAGGAAGTAGAAACCGGCCTCGCCAAACTCCGCAAAATCCTGGGCGACCGATTCGAAGCGAAAGTGATCCTGGCCGTCGAGAAGCGCCGCCACAAAGCCGAAATCACCATCACCCCGCGCAACGGTCCGCTCGTCGGCCTGGCTCAAGCCAAGGACATGGCGATCGCCGTTCACCAGGCGCTCGACCACCTCGAAAAGCAGGCGGTGAAATATAAGACCCGCTGGCAATCCAAGAAGCGCTCCGCGCGCAAAAGCGAGGAAGCCAAAAAGTGGAACGGCAACGCTTCCCCGCAAGATGTGCTGACTGGCCTACAGACCGGTGTGCAGAGTGGTCCACAAACTAAGGTCGGCTTGACGGAAAAGACAGCCGTGCCGGTGGCGGTGCACCGCTACCCCGCCGTCGCCAAGACCACCGAGGTACACCTGGTTCGCTCCGACGAAGCCGTCTCTATGCGCCCCATGACGCTCGAAGAAGCCATCAAAGAAGTCCACTTCCGCGACCGCGATGTCTTCGTCTTCCGCGATCCTAAAGGCAAAGTAATGATCCTGCACCGCACCAGAGACGGCAAGATGGAGCTGATCGAAGCTCCGTAACGGAGCAGGCCTCAGTCTCCACACGTGAGCCTTCACTCCCCCCTTGCGGTGCGGTACAATCCGCCAGAATGATCACCTGCGCCGGCTGCGGGGCCGTATCTTCGGAGAACGTCCGTTTCTGTTCTTCATGCGGGCGCGCCATTGCCATGCTCGACACGCCGACCCTGGAGCCGGATAGAGCTGCGATCGTGCACGCGCCAGCTCCCCCAAGTTCGCACCCGCCACAAAGTGGGGGATTCGCGCCCGG
>PKVW01000075.1:450-44733 GCA_003131585.1 Acidobacteriaceae bacterium | reverse complement strand
TTATTTGATATTGCGGAAAGCTAGTCAAGGTTGGATGAACAGTGCGGGTGTGTGGAAAACGTCGGGAACGGGAGGGTGCGAGGATCGGGGTCTGGGGGTTCGGCCACCCGCGGACAGGAAGTCAAAATCCCCACCCTCCGCAAAGGGCGCGGCCAGGGTGGGCACCCGGCAAATCAAATTGCTTGAAGGGACTAGTGGTCGAAACGGACTTTTGTGACAGTATGATATAATTATGTCACTTAAATCGGAGTATGCCATGGCAGAAGAAACGCGAACGCGAGTGAACGAGAATGGCCGGGTTGTGATTCCCGCTTCCTTTCGACGGGCTCTTGGCATCGAGGTTGGAGATGAGGTCGTGCTGCGGATCGAAGACGACGAATTGCGCGTCACGACCCAGCAGCGGCGCATCCAGCGGGCGCAGCGCCGAGCCCGGCAATATGTAAAGCGCGGCACCTCGCTGGTCGATGAGCTGCTCGCGGAGCGCCGCAGGGCCGCCAAGCATGAATAGGATTGTGCTCGATGCATCCGCCATCCTCGCCGTGATTAACGGTGAGCCGGGAGCGGAGAAACTCACTTCCGATCTGCTGGCCCGCGCGGTCGCCAGCACAGTGAATCTTGCCGAAGTCCAAACCAAGCTGGTGAGCCGAGGGTGGACTTCCGAGCAAGCTTGGGAAGACGCCACCAGTCCGGTGCGAGAAGTCGTGTCATTCGACGAGGGGCAGGCGAGGATTGCCGGTGATCTGATGATTGAGACCCGGCATCTGGGGCTGTCCCTGGGAGACCGCGCGTGCCTCGCCCTGGGGATTGGGCTCAAGGTCCCGGTGTACACCGCAGAGAAGGCATGGAAGAAGCTCAAAGTGGGTGTGAGGATTCATGTCATTCGGTAACGGTGCTTGAGGATGCAGCCTGAAAATGCAAACGGCCCCGAAAGAACCGAGGCCGCCGCGAGAGCGCCGATTTCGCGCCTCGTCTATCGCCAAGAAACCCAATCCCGCGAATCCGGTAGAATAAAGGTTTTCACCGGACCCCTTGCTGCGTTCCGATCTCATCTTGTCTTCGACGCTGACCGCGTGGGCCGCCCCCAAGGGCATTGGGCCCTATCTGCGCCAGCATTTGTTGAACAAGACTTTCGAGGGCCTATACCACACCGACGCGTTCGATCGCGCGCTGCTGATTCCGTATTTCATTGTGCTGATCCTGCTGGCAGGTTACGGGATGCACCGCTACATTCTGGTTTACCTGTATTACAAGCACAAGAAAAATCGCACCACCGAACCGGCCGCGTACTTTCAGGATTTGCCGCGCGTGACCGTGCAACTGCCCATCTTCAATGAGCAGTACGTGGTCGAGCGGCTGCTGGAGTCGATCTGCAAGCTGAGGTATCCGCGGGAGAAGCTCGACATTCAGGTGCTTGACGATTCCACCGACGAAACCGTCGAAGTGGCGCGAAACCTGGTCGAACGCTATGCCGCGCTGGGAAATCCGATCAGCTACCATCACCGCACCAACCGCGAAGGGTATAAGGCGGGAGCGCTGGCCGAGGGTCTGAAGACCGCGAAGGGCGAGTTCGTCGCCATTTTCGACGCCGACTTCACTCCACCGGAAGATTTCCTGATGCGCACCATCCATCACTTCACCGATCCCAAGGTCGGCATGGTGCAAACGCGCTGGACTCACATCAACCGCAATTATTCTTTTCTTACGCAGGTGGAAGCCATCCTGCTCGACGGCCACTTCGTGCTGGAGCACTCGGGACGCGCCCGCAGCGGAGTTTTCTTTAACTTCAACGGCACGGCCGGAGCGTGGCGGCGCACGGCGATCGACGAAGCCGGCGGCTGGCAGCACGACACGCTGACCGAAGACACCGATCTTTCCTATCGGGCCCAGCTCAAGGGATGGAAGTTCCTCTACCTGCAGGATGTCGAGTGCCCCGCCGAATTGCCCATCGAGATGACCGCGTTCAAAACCCAGCAGGCGCGCTGGGCCAAGGGGCTGATCCAGACCGGAAAAAAGATCCTGCCGCGCGTGCTGCGCAGCGACGCCCCGCTGCACACCAAAATCGAAGCCTGGTATCACTTAACCGCGAACCTCAGCTATCCGCTGATGATCGTGCTCTCGGTGCTGATCTTGCCGGCCATGATCATCCGCTTTTATCAGGGATGGTTCCAGATGCTCTTCATCGATCTGCCGCTCTTCCTGGCCTCGACATTTTCTATTTCAAGTTTCTACCTGATTTCGCAGCGCGAACTCTTTCCCAAAAGTTGGCCGCGCGCGCTGCTGTATCTGCCGTTTCTCATGGCCCTCGGCGTCGGGTTGACCATCACCAACACCAAGGCTGTGATCGAAGCGCTCATCGGCAAGGAGAGCGCCTTCGCCCGCACGCCCAAGTATCACGTGGAATCCAGAAAAGACAAGGTCGGCGCCACCAAGTACCGCAAGCGCCTGGGCTGGGTGCCCTGGCTCGAACTGCTGATCGGCGCGTACTTCGCGCTCACGGTCTACTATGCCGTCGAGAACGAGAACTATGTCACCATTCCATTCCTCCTGCTGTTTGTGGTGGGCTACTGGTACACAGGATTGATGTCGTTGCTGCAGGGCCGGTTCTCCGGAGTCGGGCTCAGCGCCGAGACTCATACCAAGCCATTTCCGGTGGGAGTGTAGGTCCGCGAATGTCTGCTGCGCGGGAACCTGGTGTGATGTAACTTTCTCCAGTGCCGCCGATCTCATCGAGCGGATGACGCATCCGGAGCCGCCGTCTACAACTCTTCCGGTGAGGTTGAGGAGGGCGTGATCTCCGGACTACTCGATAAAGCGATGCGCTAGCTCTCTCCTTCGCTTGAGTGCCCGGTTCGTGCTCGGTTACAATTCACTCGCCAAGGGTTCTGCTCGCGCCATTCCACCGGCGAGAAGTGGGGCCTGAGCGCATTCTCGAACCGAGGGATGGATTACACGATGCGAAAGCCGCAGCCTTATTTTTTCCTAGCAAGTGTCTGTGCCAGCCTCTTCCTGTTGGCGGCGGTTGAATCGAGTTTCGCGCTCGACCGCCAGCCCAACACCGACTATCACGCCCGCCGCGAAGCGCTCGCCAAAAAAGCGGGAGGCTTAGTCGTTCTATTCGCTCCCACGGAGAACGAAGGCCCCAACGACCTTTACGGCTTTCGCCAGGACGATAACTTTTTCTATCTCTCTGGCTTGCGCGAACCGGGCGCGGCGTTGTTGATCGCATCGGCGGCCGAGGCTAAAGGTGACACGCCGGCGCGGCCTTACACTGAAATTCTTTTTCTCCCTCCCCGCAATCTGACCCAGGAGAAATGGACCGGCCCCAAGCTGGGCGCGGAGAGCGCCGAAGCGCCAAAGATCACCGGCTTCGATCACGTCGAAGATATGGGACAACTGCCGAATGATGTAATCCGGTTCGCGGCCGGCGCCCGTCCTGTGGTCTACACCGACGTCGCTTCGCATGGTGAAACTTCTGCCTCGTCCGCGCCGCTGGCGTTTCTGACGCGTGTCAATGCGTATCTGGCCTTTCAGGACGTGAAGCCGATGATCCAGTCGCTGCGCACCACCAAGGACGCGGGAGAGGTGGCATTGATCCGCAAGGCGGTCGATGCCTCGGTGGCGGCGCACTTCGCCGCGTTTAAGGCCGTGAAGCCGAATGTGAACGAACGCGAAATTTCCGCGCTCATGCAATACGAGTGGGGCAAGCGCGGCTGCGAGCGGGCGGCTTATGCGCCCATCGTGGGCTCGGGATACTATTCCACGGTTCTGCACTACTCGGACGATGACAACGTGATGAAGTCCGGGGACGTGGTCGTCATCGACGCTGCCGGCGAATACTCGATGTACGCCTCCGACATCACGCGCACGCTTCCTGTCAACGGCCACTTCACCGCGCGCCAGCGCGAGATCTACGATATTGTCCTGGGCGCGCAACAGGCCGCTGAGGCGGCTTTCAAGCCGGGCAAATCGACCATGAAGCGCGACGACCCCGAGTCGCTCTACAAGGTGGCGTTTGATTACATCAACACCCATGGCAAAGACTTGCACGGCGAGCCGCTGGGGAAGTATTTCATTCACGGTCTCGGCCATCCGGTCGGACTGAATGTACACGATGCCACGGACTTCAACGTCCCGCTCGGACCGGGGCAGGTTTTTACTATCGAGCCGGGGATTTATATTCCTGAGGAGAACCTCGGGGTGCGCATCGAAGACGATTACTACGTGGACCAGGACGGCAAGCTGATCAAACTGAGCGGTGCGTTGCCCTCAGGCGCCGAAGAGGTGGAGAAACTGATGGCAGGGAAATAGGAAAGTCGTGTTTGATTGTGGAGTGGTTCGCGCACTCGGGCGATGTATAATCAAGGTGAGGATCGATATGTCCACTTCACAACAGCAACGGCAGGAGCCGCAACCGAAGCGGCCTACTGCTACTCCTCCACCGCGTCCGCAGAATCAGCCTTTCAAAAAGGGCGGATAGCGAACGCTATATAAGCAATCGCGCCTAGCTCAACGAATAGCGCGATTGACATAAACCAAAATGCGCCATTGAGTGACCAAGCCTTCGTCTTGTTGAGGGCGTGATTGCGGCTGATTCTACTGTTTGCCAGTTCCAGGCTCAGACTTGTAATTCCCTCCAACCGTTCAGAGTCAGATTCCCCCAGGTCGGCAAGCCAATTGGCGTAAGTTTCGGGCAGATCATCGAACAAATAATCCTTCGGCCACAGACAGGCAACGCAAAATATTCCTGAAATCACAATAGAGGCAATCATAGGAATTTGTGCAAGCTTTGGTATGGCAGTCAGCTTCTCGGCCGTAAGCATTGTGGCGGAGATGGTTCCAAGAAACGTCAGGATCAGGAGAACGATGCTGGCCTTTACGTCGAAGGCGTCGCCTAACTCCAACTCAAAGCGGTCGCGTTCTCTTGTTCTTTCCGCAAGAAATTCTTTCGTCGTCATTGCCGGCTCCGTCTAGAATCCGCCTGGGAACGGCTTCTACGAGATGTACTCCCTTATGTACTCGTCCTCGGTGTGCGCGAGTTGCCGCAGGTCGCCGTCGAAAATCACCTTGCCGTCGCGCAGGATCAGAAAACTCATGGGGACTTCGCTATGCTGGCCGGGCGGCAGCGGCACGATGTGATTGGTTTGCTTGTCGAACTGATGGGTGGCCATGGTGAACGCGTCCTGCAAGCGGTGCGTGACCAGCAGAGCGCTCGTCTTGTACACATCGCGCTGCTTCACAATCAATTCGATGATGGTGTTCGACGTTACCGGATCGAGGCCCCCGGTGGGCGAGTCGTAAAGCAGCAGTTCGGGCTGCGTAATCACCGCCCGCGCGATGGCCACGCGCCGCCGCATGCCGCCGGAAAGCTCCGAGGGATCGAGATCGAGCGTGTGCTCCAGTTCTACGAAACGCAACGCTTCGCGCACTCTGCGGTCGATCTCCTCGTCATAGATGCCGTGCTCTTCGGTCAGCCGGTAAGCAACGTTTTCGCGCACGGTAAGAGAATCGAACAGGGCGCTCTCCTGGAAGACCATCCCAATCTTGCCGCGTAACGCAAACAGATCTTCTTCCCGCATCTGCGTCACGTTCTGCCCCAACACGAGAATGCGTCCCGAGTCCGGCCGGATGAGTCCGAGCACCAGCTTCAGAATCAGGCTCTTGCCTGAGCCCGCGACGCCGAGCAATGCCCTGGTCTCGCCCCGGGCCAGACGGAAGGAAACTCCGCGCAACACGTCATTCTCCGCAAAGGAGAGCGCCACGTCTTCAAACACGATGACGGGTGCGGAACTTTCTTCGGTGGTCAGGGCAGCGGAATCGAGCGGCAAGGTTGGGGCGGACATAAGCCTAGTGGTAGGAGAGCACAGCCATGAGCAATCGAGTCACGAAAAAGTCGAGCACCAAAATCAGCACGGAAGAAGCCACCATGGCCTGCGTGGTGGCGCGGCCCACGCCCTGGGTTCCTCCGCGCGCGTTCATTCCGTAGAAGCAGCCCACAGTCGCGATAATGAAGCCGAACAGAACCGGCTTGATCAATCCCATGAACACATCCTGAAACACCAGCGTTTGCCAGGCGCTCTCCCAGTACTGCCGGGCATCCAGACGGAGCAGTACCTTGGCGACCATGAGTCCACCGGTCAAACCGACCAGATCGGAAATGATAGCCAGGAAAAACAGCATGACCACCGAAGCCACGACGCGCGGCGTGACCAGCTTTTTCATGGGATCGGTGCCCAGAGCGCGCATGGCGTCGATCTGCTCGGTTACCACCATGGATCCCAACTCGCTCGCCATTCCCGACGAATTCCGCCCGGCCACCATCAGGCTGGTCAGCACCGGCCCAAGTTCACGCACCATGGAAGTCGAGACCAGTTGCCCCACCAGATCGATCGAACCAAAACGCTCCAGCGTGTTGGAGGCTTGCAGCGCGAGTACGGCTCCAGTAAAGAAGCCGGTGAGCAGGACGATGGGCAGGGACCCCACGCCAATTGCGTCCGCCTGGCGCACCATGTCGGCGAGATAGAGAGGCTTCCGGAATAGATTGGCGACCGTTTGCACGCAAAACAGAACATAATCCTGAACCGTCTGGATTTGTTGTTTGGCAAGGTCCGTGGGGGAGATGAGTTCCATGCGGTTTGGGAGAGCGCCGGGCTAAGGCTACGTCAGGCCAGCACAGCAACTATAACAAAGGCCCCGAAATGGAACCATTGGCTGAAATACTATGGCATCTTTGTGGTGAATGCCATGGGCGCGTGGTAGGTTCGTCCCAGCGACTCTTGAGGTATAGAGATGGAATTCAGCAGCGGAACCGCAGTTCTGTTTACTGCAGCATTCCTTATGCCGGGTTTTGTCTGGTCGGCAGTGCTGTCGATGTTCCTGCCTCGCAAAGCGAAGCATGGGGACAACTAGTTTCTAGAGTTCTTTACCCTAAGCTGCATCAACAACTCCATCTGGTTTGCGTTATTTCTATACTTTGCCCTCGAGGACTACTTCACGCGTCACCCCGTTACGGCGTCGGTTTGGGTTTTTGTGGCCCTGTTTGTCTCCCCGTTGCTCTTGGGAATCATTTCCGCGAAAATGGCACAAAACGACCTAATCGGCCGACTTGTCAGGCGTCTTGGATTTCGGACGGTCAACTACATTAAGACCGCGTGGGACTGGCACTTCTCGAGACAACAACCGTTGTGGGCTGTGGTCACGCTGAAAGACGGTTCCGTCGTCTACGGCTACTACGGTTCCGACTCGTTTGCGGGAGACGATCCGAGAGATATTTATCTGGAAAAAGTCTACAAACCAGAGGAAAATGGATTTGGTACGACGGAAGATAACCGCGGCGCGCTGATCATGGCGGAGCAAATCTCGGTCGTCGAGTTTTTCAGGAAAGGTGGAGGGATCAATGGCTAAGGTAAGAGATGGTTATCAACAGCTCCCTCGCAAACTTGAGCCGGGATATCAGCCCACTCCCGACAAGGGCTCTGAACCTGGGGAAACTCCGCCTCCCGGTTTTGGAAGCAGCATCCAACGTCCCACCAAGGCTGATACCGCCCCGAAGAAGTAGATATTCCACGGCTGGTTTCAGCGGAGAGAGAAAGCCCTGTCTATCCCCGGGTCTTCTTCTTGATCTCGATATTCAGCCGGCGAATTTTCTGATTCAGCGTGGAGAGCGGCACTTTGAAGTGCTCGGCGGCTTCGGTCTGGTTCCAGTTGCACTTCTCCAGCATGTCGGTGATGATGCGCCGCTCAATGTCTTCCACGATTTCAAACAGGGACGCATCCGCGGGTGGATCGTGCAGGGTGAAGGCGGAACCCCGGCCCAGCAGATTGTCGGGCAGCAGGTCCAGGCCGATTTCCGTTCCGGAGGACAGGACCACGGCGCGCTCGATCACATTTTCCAGTTCGCGCACATTGCCCGGCCACGAATAGGACATCAGGGGCCGCAGCGCTTCCGGAGTGATGTGCCGCGCGGGACGGTCGTTTTCCTCGGCGTATTTCTTCAGAAAGAAATCGACCAGCAGCGGAATGTCCTCTCGGCGCTGGCGCAGGGGAGGAAGCTCGATGCTGATTACGTTGAGGCGGTAAAACAGATCTTCGCGGAAGCGGCCTTCGCGCACCAACTGGCGCAGATCCACGTTGGTGGCGGCGATGATGCGCACATCCACCTGAACTTCCTGCACGCCGCCCAGGTGCATGAACCGGCGGTCCTGCAGCACGCGCAAAATCTTGGCCTGCGTATCCAGGCCCATGGTGGCAATTTCGTCGAGAAACAGCGTGCCCCGGTCCGCCATCTCAAACAGGCCCTTCTTGGAGGCGATCGCGCTGGTGAAAGCGCCCTTCACGTGGCCGAAGAGTGTGGACTCAAGCAGGTCCGTCGGCATGGAGCCGGTATTGACCGGAACGAAAGGCCGGTCGTGGCGGGGCGAGTTCAGATGGGTGGCTTTGGCGATGATTTCCTTGCCCGTCCCGCTTTCGCCCTGCAGAAGCACGGTGGAGCGGCTATTGGACACTTGGGCGACGAGGTCGAAGATCTTCAGCATCGCCTCGCTCTTGCCGACGATGTTTTCGAAGTTGTAGCGCTGCTTGAGGGCGCGCTTCAGTTGAACATTTTCTTCTTCGGCCCGGCGCCATCCCACCGCGGCGCGTATGTCAGCCAAAAGCTTTTCGTTGTCCCAGGGTTTCGTGACGAAGTTGGCGGCGCCGGACTGCATGGCGCGTACGGCGTTCTCCACCGTACCGTAGGCGGTGATCATGATGACCGGCAGGCGGGTTTCGTGGGCGCGAATTTCGGCCAGAACCTCCATGCCATCGCGGCCGGGCAGGGCGAGATCGAGCAGGATCAAGTCGAAAGGATGTTCGCCGATTCGCTGCAAGCCCGCTTCGCCCGTGGCTGCGGTTTCCACGGCGAAACCTTCCATCTCCAGCAGGGTCTGCAAAGATTCGCGAATCCCGGCTTCATCGTCGATGATGAGCACCGCGCCCGCCAGGCCCGAGTTTCGATTCAACAACGTGCGCGAAATGACTGCGGCGTCAGACATATTCTGCCTTGGAAGGGACTGCCTTCCTGCTCAAGGGAAAATCCAGGGTGAAGGTCGTCCCGGCGCCAGGATGGCTTTCCACGCGAATCTTGCCCGCATGCTCCTGGATGATGCCGTAGGTGACGGAAAGGCCAAGGCCGGTGCCGCGGCTCTGGCCTTCGCGAGGCGAAGTCTTGGTGGTAAAGAACGGATCGTAAATGCGCCGAATGTGCTCGGGCGCGATGCCCGATCCGGTGTCGGACACGCATACGCTGACGCTCTCGCCGTTGAGCGTGGCCACGCGCAGCGTGCCTCCGCCCGGCATGGCGTCTTTGGCGTTTAGAAACAGATTCAAGAACACTTGCTGCAATCTTCCCGCATTTCCCTGAATGGCGGGCAACGCGGGCGTGGGCGCGTTCTGCACTTCGACCTTGGCCATCTTGAACTGGTGTTCCAGCAGCGCCAGAGTGTCGGCGATCACCCGGTTCACATCCACATCGCCGATCTCGCTGCCGCTGGTGCGCGAGAAATTCAGCAGATTGTTCACGATCTCCGAGGCACGGAAGGTCTGCCGCGTGATCTTCTCCAGCAGACCAGACTTCTGGGGATCGCCCTGCAGTTGTTTGCCGAGCATCTGAGTGTAGGAGGAGATCACGGCCAAGGGCGTGTTGACTTCGTGAGCCACTCCGGCCGCCAGCAACCCGATGGACGAAAGTTTATCGGCCTGGGAAAGCTGGGCTTCGAGTTCGACCCGCTCGGTGATGTCGTCCATGATGATCAGCCGCCCAATGACCTGGAAGGTGCGCGTCACCAGCGGCGCGATGGCCACATTCACGGTTCGGACTTCGCCCGCGGGTGTCTTCAAGCGGAATTTGTACAGGTTACGAATGCCCGCATTTTGCCGCGTGCGATCGAATTCTTCGACGAACTCGGCCGGGAAAATGGCTTTCAGCGGCTGGGTCAGGGTCTGCCAGCGCGGCACCGCGTACATCACTTCCATCTGCGCGTTCCAACTCTCGATGCGGTCTTCCATGTCGAGCGCCATTACGCCCACGTTGATGGATTCGACAATGTTTTCGTTGAAGTCCTTCAGGCGCTCGTATTCCGCCGCTTTCTGTTGCAGCGAGGCATAGAGCTGTCCGTTCTGAATCGCGATGCCGAGATAGCCGCCCAGGGTTTCCAGCAACTCCATGTCTTCGCTGGAAAGGAAGTCGCCTTGTGTGGTCTTGCCCAGGCCGAGCACGGCGATGGTCTTCTGCTGGGCGTGGCAGGGAATGTAGTAATTCAGATCCAGCCGGCCGATGGCTTGCTGCGCGCTGGGCGTCTCGCGGGGCACCTGGTGCGTGTTCTCGAAGAAAAGATGCCCAGCCTGCCCCGGCCGCGGCACGCTCAGGAATGCGAGGTCAATGTTGCCGGGCGCGGACAGGCCGAAGGACTTGGCCAGCACAAATCGTCCCGCCTCTTCGCCGGCCAGGAAAATAGCCATGCGTTCGACCGCAAGGGTGCGGGACAAGCGGTCGATCAGCGAAGACAGCAGGGTATTCAGGTTGGTCTCCGACCCCAACTCGCGGCCGAACTCGAGCAGCGTGCGGCGGTAGTCATAGCGGGTGCGGTAGAAGAACTGGTCGATGCGGTCCTGAATCCATTTGCGGACCGGATCGAACAAAAGCGCAGTGACCACGACGGCGAGGATCAGACCGACTGGACCCGAGCTGGGCTGCCAGTTGTGCACTAACAGCGCTACGCCCGCCACCAGAGCGAAATACAATCCGACGACAATCGCGGCCGCGAGAGTGTAGACCACGCCGCGCTTGAAGATGAGGTCCACATCCATCAGGCGGTAGCGGAAGATGGCATAACCGAAAGTGAGCGGCAGCAGGCCGAGCGAAAGCACCGACACTTTCATCGCGGCTTGCGGAAGCCAGCCCATCGCGTGCGGAAAGACGTACGGCAGTACGTACAACACTGTGTAAGGCGCGATGGCCAGAATCGTGCCTCGCGTCACCCACTTCAACTGCTGACGCAGGATGGTTGTGGTGGCACGCTGGTAGCTGTACCAGAGCACTGCGGCAGCGACCAGGAAGAACACGGCTCCGTAGGAGATATCAAGCCGATCCATACTGCGGCTCAGCCGTCCCGTCGCCTCCAACCAACGCATCGCTGCCAAGCGCATCCCCAGCAGCGATAGCCCCGGCAGATAAACCAGCGCCAGCAGCCACGGACGCCTGCGCACAAATTGCCGCTTCTCCGGGAAGGTCAAGACAAAGTGCAGGAAGAGTGCGGGTTGCAGCACCCATGCGACGATATTGCTCCAATAGATCGTCCAGTCGAAATCGTTCAGCTTGCCGGTGTACTTGAAGGAATAGGCGATGAACGAGACCAGACAGAAAATGTAGAAGTGCGTAGATCCAGGAGCGGTCCAGCGGCGCAGCAGAACGTAAACGCCGATGCCCAGATAGATCAGTGCAATCAGCCGCAGCCAGTTATTGAGCGAACGATCCGCCGGGACCAGAATGACGCTGGAATCGAGAGGGACCGATTGCCGGATCAGGGAATACGTGGCTTTGGACCAAACGCCCGTACCATAGATCTGGCGCTCCAACCCCGCCATATCGTGGACTTCCTGACCGTTGACCGAAGTCAACTGGTCACCGGGCTTGATGCCGCTTTTCGCGCCCGGCCCATTGGGTTCGACCCGGTCGGCCATCAACCGGCCGCCGTCCTCTACCCAGGAAACGCCGTCATCGGGACCAGAGAATTCACTTTCTTTCCGGAAATTGAAACCCGCGAAGATGACGGCAGCCACGGTCAGAAGGAATAACAGGACTGCAACCGAACGGACTTGGCTTTCCCGGTTCATGAGTTTCGGCGGCGACCCCCCGGCGGGGTGGCTGGTAGGTCGCGGATCAATGCTTGGCAGAACACTGCCCGGCAGATCCTTAATCAGCAACTTCGCTGCCATGTCGTTTTCCCATTCCGAGTCCGCTAAGTGCCATATCTAAAGCAACTTCCAAGATTATAAATGGGTTTCCGTAAACTATGTACGCATTTCTGGAGGTTTGTGTGGAATCTTGTATCTGACTGGACGGGAACATCTTAGTGGCAGCGGGATAATCGCCAAACCTGCCTGACCGCTCGGTGGCGCGCAGCGCGGCGCTGGAGCGGGAAAGCCTTGGCTGGCCGAAGCCACTAGCACGAGCACAATATACCTTCCCGGAAGCGGCGTGGGTTACACTGTGATCGGCTTGGGGGAGAGTATTGGGTTTTCGGGGCGAAAGGACACAGTGGTGAGTCGCCGAAAAATTCTCCTTGTTGTGTCGGTGTGGCTCCTGCCGTGGATGTTGGTTCTCAGCAGTTCGGCCGCTGACGTGAGATCCAGAATCGTGCGCTGCGAAAGCATCGAGCAGACTTATCTTTACTATTCCCCGGAGCACTCTTCGAA
This sequence comes from Acidobacteriaceae bacterium, assembly GCA_003131585.1. GTDB lineage: Bacteria > Acidobacteriota > Terriglobia > Terriglobales > Acidobacteriaceae > Sulfotelmatobacter. The sequence goes on along the minus strand of PKVW01000075.1, from coordinate 32,283 downwards.
GCACTTCTCCGAACGCTCTCCGGATCAATCTCAGGACAACGACAGCGCCTTGCCGGTGGTAATGCTCTTGCACGGCGCCGGCGACCGGGCGGCCAACATGCTCGATGCTTGGAAGCACTTTGCCGCGAAGCAGAAGATCATCCTGCTGGCTTTGGAATTGCCCCGCGAAGCGAAGTATGAAGAGGCCGCGCCGCAAATCTTCCGCTGCGTGGTCGAGGACGCCAAGAAGCTGGTGCGGATCGACCCGCAGCGCGTGTATCTGTTCGGCAATTCGATGGGAGGCTACCTGGCTTACGACGGCGCCATGTTCGACTCGCAGTACTTCGCCGCCGTCGCGGTCCATGCCATGCGCATCGCGGACGAATACGGATGGATTGTTTCCCGCGCCCGGCGCAAGACTCCGATCGCGATTTATATCGGCGACCGCGATCAGTTCTTTTCGGTCGACAGCGTGCGCCAGACCCGCGACCTGCTGCGCCGGGCGGGATTCCCCGTCCATTATGTGGAACTGGACAACCACGATCACAACTATTACGCGCGGTCGGACGAGATCAACACGGACGCCTGGAGATTCCTGAAAGAGAATAGCTTGCCGTTTCCACCCAACTAGATGGGATGCAGAACGTCACGTTCTTATTCCGCCGGGAGGCCCGAGTCCGCGCCCAATCATAAGCCTTTGTCCGGCGGGCTTGTCCGGCGGTCAAGCGGAAAAGGAAACGGAAGCTCTGCGGACGCCCGGGGCGCCCGCGCCTGCCGCGTCACCGGGAGCGCTAATGGTTGTGGCGGCGTGTACCTTCCCTATCCATTATCCAATGACGCCAGGCGGTCTTAGGACGGCCAGGCTGCTGTCGGCGCGCTCCCGGGCCCAATCGTGACCCGAATCGCGTTCAGCAGTTCTTCGTTGTCCGCCGGCTTCTGGAAAAACGCGGTGGCCCCAGCCTTTAGTGCGCGTTCTTCGTTGTTCTGCGGATCGCGCGCGCTCAGCACGATGACGGGAACACCGGCGAGAGCGTCGCTGTTCTGCAGCCGGTGAAGAACGACGAAGCCATCGCCGACCGGCAGGCCCAGATCCAAGATAATCAGGGCGGGGTGTTCTTTCTGGGCTTGGGCGATGGCGGAATAGCCGTCGGCAGCGGTGGTGACCTCATAGTTGTTGGCCCGCAGGCGCAGCCGTAGAGCGCGCACCAGATCGGGATCGTCGTCGACTACCAGAATTTTCGGTCTTGGCATTGCAGTTCTCCTTTGTGTTTGTCTGTGTTTGTCGGTGATCAATTGGAATTTTGCGCGCCTTTCCCGGCGCACAACTGTTTTCGTTCCCTGCTCGTCAAAATCATCTGCGTTACGCGGTCGGCCACGGTTTGAACCTGCCGCTCCAGGGATTCATCGGGGCCGGGGGCCGCAAAATCAACCGCGACGGTGGTGATGGTGGGTATGCACTTGGCTTTGAGATCGCTCACGCGCTCCAGTTGCTCGCGAATGCGCGCAATCATGGGCCCGGAATGCTGCAAGTCGGTCGATGCCACGACCAGAAAAGTTTCCACCGCTCCCGACGTTCCCAGCGGCGGCAGGACCAAGTCTTTGTCGAGATAGACGCAACGCCGCAAGGTCTCCAAACATTGCTGCCAGGTTTCCTTCCAATTGCCGCGCGGAGGATTGGAGAGCGGCGCCAGTTCGACGCGCACCAGCACAAAAGCCGGGCGCAAACGGCCCTGGTGCGTGATGACCGGGGCAAGCAGTTTCGCCAGAGAGTAGATCGGCAGCGTGAAGGTGAAGGTGCTGCCCTGCCCAGGTTCGCTGAAAACCCAAATGCGCCCTTCGTGACGCCGGACGATTTCCCTGCAGATGAATAGTCCGAGCCCTAAGCCGGAGCGATTGTTGTCCACAGAATCGGAGTCCTGATAGAGGCGTTCGAAGATCAGCGCCTTGGCTTCGGGGCTGATGCCGCGGCCGGTATCGCTGACCGAAACGTAGACGCAGCCCGGGTCGGCATCCACCATGCAGGCTTGCACCATGACCGCGCCATCGGGCGGGGTGAACTTGATCGCATTGTCCACCAGATTAATGAGCACCTCGAGAACGCGGTCGGGATCGGCGTGCACCAGCGGCAGCCTTTGGTCCAATCCGATTTCCAGGCCAATCTTTTTTTCAGCGGCCGTGGGCCGCAGCATGGCGACGGCTTGCTGAACGAGTTCGCCGAGAGCGATGCAGCGCGGCTCGATGCGCATCTTGCCGCTTTCGGCGCGGGTGGCTTCGAGCAGGTCGCGGATCATGGCGTGCAATTGATTCACGCTCTTCAAAACCGTCTTGAGGTGGTCGGCCTGATCGGGCGCCATGGGGCCGGCTAACCCGTCCAGAAGCAAGGTCACGTACTGGTGAATGCAGGTCAGCGGCGTGCGCAGTTCGTGCGAGACGTGGGACAGGAACTGGTTTTTGAAGTCCAGTTGCTGCTTTTGACCGATTTCGAGGGCGCGCAGAAGCGCTTGCCGTTCCACGGCGTAGCGGATGGCGCGCTCCAGACGCTGGCCGGAGAGCTCGCCTTTGATCAGGTAGTCCTGCACACCATGATGGACCGCCTTGATCGCGAGCGCCTCGTCGTCCTGGCCGGAAAGCACGACCACCGGTACGTTGGGCGCGTGTTCCAGGACGCGGCGATAAGTCTCCGCGCCGCGGCTGTCGGGCAGGTTCAAGTCCAACAGCACCAGCGAAGGCGTTTCCTTGGTCAGGGCGGCGAGGCCATCCGCCAGCCGGTTGACACAACTTATTTTCACCGGCGATTGGCTCTCTACCAGGCGGAGGCGGACCAGATCGGCGTCTCCCGGGTTGTCTTCAATCAGCAAGACGTGCGTGGCTTGGTGATGCATGATTCTCCTATTCTCCCCGTTCCGGCAGGCTGGCAAAGCCGAACCAGAATTCTTCAATCGACTGGACCGCGGAAAAAAAATCATGCAGATTTCCCGGTTTGCTGATGTAACAGTTCGCTCCCAGCTTGTAGCTGCGCGTAATATCCTGGCCCAACCGGGAAGTGCTAAAGATCACGACCGGAATGCGGCGCAGATCCGAGTCTGCCTTCACCGCGGCCAACACCGCCAGGCCATCTTTTTTGGGAAGATTCAGGTCGAGGATGACCAAGTCGGGACGCATCGTGCAGGCGTAGGTTCCCGTCCGGCTTAGAAAGGCGAGGGCTTCCTCGCCGTCCCCCACGCTGTTGATCTGGCTGCCGCGCGCGCTTCCCGCCAGCGCTTCGCGGGCCAAGACCACGTCGGCCGGATTGTCATCCACCATGAGGAGTTCGGGCACTGGTTTCATGGCCGCGATCCTTCCCCCTCATCCGCGCCATGGAGGGGCATGGTGAATTTGAAGGCGGAGCCGGAACCGGCCTGCGACTCCACCCAGATCCTTCCGCCATAGAACTCGACGATCTTCTTGCAGATCGCCAGGCCGATGCCGTTGCCCGGGTATTCGGTGCGGGCGTGCAAACGTTGGAAGACCACAAAAACATTTTCCGCGTGCTCCGGCGCGATTCCGATTCCGTTATCGCTCACGCTGAACAGCCAGTGCCGGTCGATTTTTTCGGCCTGCACGGAAACCACCGGCGGCTCCTTGCGGCGGAACTTGATGGCGTTCTGAATCAAATTTTGGAAGACCTGCGCCAGCTGCGTGCGGTCGGCCCAGGCGGCCGGGAGTTCCGCGTGGGTGACGACGGCGCCACTCTCCTGAATGGCGGAGGCCAGAGACCGCAGGACCTCCTCCATCACGGCATTGCAATCGACGCTGGCGCTGGCGGCGCGGTTCCGGCCGACTCGCGAAAACGCCAGCAGATCGTGAATGAGGACCTGCATGCGCAGCGCCCCTTCGCTGGCATAGCCGAGGAATTTATCGGCATCCTCGTCGAGTTTGCCGCGATAGCGCTCGGCCAGCAGCTGGGTATAGGCCACCACCATGCGCAACGGCTCCTGCAAGTCATGCGAGGCGACATAGGCGAACTGTTCGAGGTCCGCGTTCGAGCGGGCCAGTTCGTCCACTTTGCGGGCTAAGTCCTCCTCCACCTGATGGCGCAGCCTGCGTTCGTTTTTTTCCCGCAAGGCGCGGCGGATAACCTCGGGCAGGCGCGCCAGTCCATCTTTGAGCACGTAATCCGTGGCACCCTGTTTGATGCATTCCACCGCGGTGACATCGGTGAGCCCACCCGTTACCATGATCACGGGAATATCCAGACCCTCGCGGTGTAATATTTCGAGCGCTTCGACGCCTCTCCACTCCCCCAGGTTGTAGTCGGCCAGGATGATGTCAGGGAGTTCCTCCTTCACTCGCCGCTGGAACTCGCCGGCAGTCTGCACAACTGTGGTGGAGACGTCGAGACCCTTCCGGCGCAATGCGTGCATCATGAGATCAGCATCGGCCGGGTTGTCTTCCACCAGCAGGATCTGCAGCCGGGCCCTGCTCGGGGCGGAGCTTTGCATTCCGATCTGGGTTCCCGCGCTGCTCACAAAGCCTCCTTTGTGGTTTGTAGCCTGCCATTGGTTCAGGAAGGCTCCAGCTTGCTTTTCCTGAGAAGGGAATCTGAACGAGGGACGTGACGCAGCCTCGTTCAATTAGGTTATCGGCGGGGTTAGGGCAAGCATTAGGCGAAGAACGGACTCTGCGGGTGATTCATAGGAGACCGGGAGTGTACGCCGATCAGCGCACCTTCGGATGGGGTCGAAGCGCAGGTTTCGCCGCGACGGCCAGGGAACTGCTGTGCAGGATGAGAGTTCTCTGAGACTAGTTTTTTCTGCGCTGTTTCTTGAGGTAGAAAAAAAAGGGTGGCCTCAGCCGGCCTGCCTTCGCTCCTCGGCGCTCTCTGGGGGGAGATCGTCTTCGTCCCATTCAAACGACAACGCCCGCGCGGTGGTCTCGATGGGCTCGAGTTGGGGAATGTCCTCGGCCACGGACGCGCCCAGCTCGGCAAACTTGCGCGCCGAAACCAGCACCCGGCTCTCCAGCGATCCCACGGCCTTGTTGTAAGACTCGACCGCGCGGTCGAGTCCGGTGCCGACGGAGGTGATGTGTCCCGCGAGCAGGCGCAGTCGTTCGTGCAATTCTTTGCCCAGCGCGCTGATCTGCTGCGCATTGCGCGCCAGTTTTTCCTGATTCCATCCGTAGGCCACCGCCTTCAGCAGCGCGATCAGCGTGGTCGGCGACGCCGGAATCACGCGCTGCAGAACTCCCTGCTCGATCAATCCGGGATCCTGCTCAAGCGCGGCGCTGAAAAACGTTTCGCCGGGAAGAAACATCACGACGAATTCCGGAGTGGCTTCGAACTGTTCCCAATATTTCTTATCGCTGAGGGTTTTCATGTGATCGCGAACCTGCCGCGCATGCCTAGCCAAACACGTGCGCCGGGTTTCTTCATCCGTGGTCTCGAAGGCATCGAGGAAGGCTTGCAGCGGCGTCTTGGCATCCACCACGACGTTTTTGCCGCCGGGCAGCTTCACCACCAGATCGGGGCGCAGTCTTCCGCTCTCGGTATTCACGGACTGCTGCTCGGTGAAATCGCAATACGAGAGCATGCCGGCGATCTCCACCACCCGCCGCAACTGGATCTCTCCCCAGCGCCCACGCACGTTGGGAGTGCGCAGCGCCCGCACCAGATTGCCGGTCTCCGATTGCAGCTCTTTTTGGGTTGTAATCAGCGATTGCACCTGGGTATGCAGGGCCACATAGGCCTTGCCTCGTTCCAGTTCCAGTTGCTGAATCTGGACATCCACTTTATTCAGCGAATCGCGCACGGGTGCGACCAGGTCGGCCACGGCCTTCTGCCGGTTCTCGAGATCGCCCCGAGCCTCGGACTGAAACCGCTCCAGACTTTCCCTGGCCAACACCAGAAACGACAGGTTGTTGCTTTTCAATGCGTCCGAGGCCATGGCCTTGAACGCATTGCGCAATTCTTCGCTGGCGCGAGTCACTAATTCGATCTTTTCGTCGTTGGTCTTCCGTTCCGATTCCAGAGCGGATTCCACTCTAGCCTTGCCCGCCACCAGCACCGTATGGGCCTGCTGAAGCCGCGCCAGATCGGCCTTTTCAGCGGTTAATTCCTTTTCCATCAAGGACAAACGTGTGTTCAGCGTGGCAGTCCGCGAGCGCAGCACAAGCCAAGCAATCACGCTGCCAAACAACAGGCCAATAACCCCACTAATACCTGGTTCCATAGACGAAGGTCACTTCTCAGGCTGGATTCCAGCTTCTAGCGTAGCACCAGCGGCAAGTTTGAGCCGGAGTCAGATTTGAGCCTGATCCAGATTTGAGCCGGATCCAGATCCTTCCCAGGGTCGAGTTGAGTAGGCACACGCGAATGCTTAAGGCCCCTAAAGTAATCGATAGAAGAGTCGTGATGGCGCTTCTGCTGGTGATGGGCGCCGCCTCGATTCCGCCGTCGCCTCGATTAATGGCGTCTTCCAATGGGAATGCAGAGGGTGGGGAGAAACCCGCGCAGCACGCGACTTTGAAGCCGGCCGCCGCAACCTCTCCCGATATTCCCTTCAGCGACTACGATCTTAAGGCCGAACAAGTGCTTCTGGACCTGGCGAATCAGGCGAGAACGCAAGCCGGCGCACCCTCGCTCGCGCTCGATGCCGGCCTTAGTCAGGCGGCCCGCGCGCACGCCGAAGCGATGTTTGCGGCGCGGCAGCTTTCGCACCAGTTTGACGGCGAGCCCTCCCTATCCCAACGCCTCGGAACCGCGACCCACACGCAACTGGATCAGGAAGGCGAGAACGTCGCGCTCGATTTCGACGCCGAAAATGGGCATCAACATCTCATGCTTTCCCCTCCGCATCGCGCGAACCTGCTCAACCCGGCTTATAACGTGGTCGGGTTGGGCGTGGTCCGTAGCGGAGACCGTCTGTACATCGTGCAAGACTTCGGCCATGCCCTCCCCAACTACTCTGCGGCGGAAGTGAAGAATCGGATTGCGGCGACCGTCGCCCAAGCGCGGCATCAGGCCAACCAGCCCGATCTCGCGCACCGCGATCTTCCCACCGCGGACGATGCGGCCTGCTCCATGGCGCACGCGGACAAGCTCGGCACCTCCCCCATTCATCAGCTTGCCCAGCGCTTTACCGTGCTGACCTACACCAGCCTGCATCCGGAGACGCTGCCCGCAAACGCGGGACGCGTGCTCTCCAGCCACAATCTGCGCAGCTTCTCGGTGGGCGCCTGCTATGCCCGCACCGAGACATATCCCACAGGCGTGTATTGGGTGGTGTTGTCGCTGGACTGAAGGGATCACTGGAGAAGCGGGCGTATTTACCGGCGCTGTCTTCGGAAGTAGCGGATGACCCGTTGCCCGCCATCTTACCCCTGCCGTAATCGATGCCACGTTCACCGTCAGCCAATAGTAGATAAAGTTCGCGCTTTTCCTCCGGCCATCGCTCACACTCGTTGACCCAAGCGAGATCATTCCTGCTTTCGGTCGTGTTCACAGTGGCCTCAACCCTTTTGTTCTCGACTGTGGATACAGTTGTGGGTATAATCGACCGTGGAGTTTACTTGGGACGAGGCAAAGCGCGATTGGGTGCTGGCTGAGCGGGGGATAGACTTTCTCCGCGTTGCCTTTGCCTTGTTTGATGGCCGGTCCCTGCTCACGGTGCCGACGCCGCGGGACGACGAGGACCGACTTCTGAGTGTTGGCTTGATTGAGGGGAAATTCTTCGCGGTCGTCTGGACTTGGCGCGACGATACCGTGCGAATTATCACTGCCAGGAGGGCGAGAGATGAGGAAGAAGAGCGGTATCGTGCGCTATACGGCTAAGCAGATCAAAGACAAGATTGCGCGAGGAGACGACCGGACGAACTGGGCCAAAGTGAGTGCCACGACTGGCGCCAGGCTTGAAGCATCGATCCGCGCCGACATGGACGACGTTCAAGGCGAGCTCGACTGGACACGGAGTGTGATAGGTGTCCCATCTCCCAAAGACCATATCAATATCCGTATCGACCACGATGTTTTGGAATGGTTCAAGAAGAACGGCAGAGGCTACCAGACCCTGATGAACAACGTGCTACGAGCCTTTGTGCAAACGCGACGGCAGGGCGAGAGTTGAAAACGAGATAGGGATAAGTAACCTATGCGTGGGAGCAAATTCATCGAGAACGCTGTCCGCTGGCGCGTCTTTCGTCGGACCGTCCGCGCGCGAAATCAGGGAACCCATTCCGTTAACTACAACCCCTAGGGCTTCCCCGCGCCCAACTCCATTCCCTCCGGCTTCGCATTTCGGTTCCCCGTGCCCTAAGATTTGTGCATCCAAGGGTGGTTTGTAGGCTAAACTCGCAATTCTGGGCAGGTTAGGCGGTTTGTGGTCGAATTGCTGGGGCGTGGTAGCATCCCGGTGAACGCGAGGGATTATGGCAGCTTCGGTCTGGTCTGGACACTTAACTTTCGGCCTCATCTCCATGCCGGTGCGCTTGTTCTCGGGCGCGCGCAGTAGCGGCATCTCCTTCAACATGCTGCATCGCACGGACAAGCAGCGGGTGAAGCAGCAGTACATCTGTCCGCTCGAAAACGTGGTGGTGGACCGCAGCGACATCGTCAAAGGCTACGAGTTCCGTAAGGACGAATACATCATCATCGAGCCGGAGGAGATCAAGAAGATCGAACCGGAGACCGCCAAGACCATGGAGATCCTGGAATTCGTCAAGGCGGGCGACGTCGATCCCGTGTATTTCGAGTCTTCGTATTACATGATGCCCGAGGAGGCTGGGCGGCGTCCTTATGCGCTGCTGACGAAGGCGCTGGAAGAGAGCGAGTACGTTGCCATCGCCAAGATCACCATGCACAACCGCGAGTACACGGTGTTCTTGCGTCCCCACGAAGGCGGACTGATGCTGCACACGATGTACTACGCCGAAGAAGTGAAGAAGGTGGAAGGCTTCGGCGCGCCCGACGTGGAGTTGAAAGAGGCTGAGGTCAAAGTGGCGCACCAGCTCATCGAAGCGCTGGCGGATGAATGGGATCCGGAGAAGTACAAAGACAGCTTCCAGGAAAACCTGAAGAAGCTGATCGAGACCAAGCTCGAGGGTGGGGAAGTCGCTGCGGTCGAGAAGCCCAGGAAGCTGGCCCCGGTCGTGGACCTGATGGCCGCACTCAAGCAGAGCCTGGCGCAGATGGAAGGCAGGAAAAAGCCCGCGGCCACCGCCAAGTCGGAGGAGCCGGCCGCTGCCGCGAGCGGCAAGTCCCGGCGCGGCCGTTGAAAAAGGCTTTCGCGCCTCAAGCCCCTTTGACATCCCCGCGACTTTGGCGCGCGCGGGCGCATTCTCGCGGCACCGTCCAACTCACACTCTCGTTCAGGCATCCCAGAAAGGGGCCACGCCGCTGAAACGCGAGACCTGACATCTTGAAGCGGCCGGACCCCTAGCGCAGATCGGGGCCAGCCGTTAGAATGTTGAACTCCTCGCAGGTGTAGCCAGAACTTTTCCTTTTGGGGTGCCGATGAGTTATCGACGGGCGAGCCGATTGGCGGCCATAGTGCTTCCAACCCTGCTGTGCGTGGCGTGCGGCCAGACCTACCGTCCAGTGGTCATTCCCACGACCACCACGCCTCCGACTCCGGCCAGTTTCCATGCTGTCTTCGGCATTACCGCCAACGTGCCGTTCAACCCGGGCGGGGCCTTGCAGATTGACGTTTCGGGAGACTCGATTATCGGTGAAACTCCCACCTCCGACAAAAGCGCGCCCAACCTTGGCGATGTTCCCACGCACGCGGCCATTCTCCCCAACGACTCAAGAGTGTTTGTCGCGAGTGCGGGCAGCGTGCTCCCCGGCGGGGTGGACAACGTTTCCTCCTTTACTCCCGCGTTCGACTCCACCATCGCGACCGGCTTGGGTGCCGTGACCGCAATCAGTTTGCCGGCGGGGTCGCAGCCGGTCTTCGTGAATACCACCCAAAACAATGCGGTATACGTGGCGAACTACGGCACGAATTCGGTAAGCGTGGTGAATGCATTTTCGAACGTGGTGAGCAACACGGCCCCAGTCGGGATCAATCCTGTTGCGCTCGCCGAGACCCCAAACGGCAACAAGCTCTACGTGGCGAACCAGGGAAGCAACACGGTCAGCAGCTTGAACACTGTGGATCTGTCCTCGAACGTTGTGACTGGTTTCTCGGGAACGACTCCCGTCTGGGTGGTGGCTCGCAGCGACAGCCAGAAGGTCTACGTGCTCACGCAAGGCGATGGGCAGTTGGTGACGATTGATACCGCCACGGATACGGTGACCAGCAGTCTCCCGGTGGGCGCCGGGGCCAACTTCATCTTCTACGATGCCCACCTGAACCGTCTGTATGTGACGAATCCTCTGACCAGCATGATCGATGTGTTTTCCGATACCGGCGGAGCCAACGACACGCCGGTTCAACTGGCGGCCATCCCTTTCACTCTGGGGTCAGCGGCGTGTCCTACCGGGCCCGGCGCATGCTCCCCCACTGCGGTGACCGCTTTAGCCGATGGCAGCCGCTTTTACGTGGCCAGCTACCAGACCGCAGCAGCGGCATCCTGTCCTGACAATTTGGTGGGTTCGTCGGCATGCGTGATCCCCAGTCTCGCTGTGTTTGACGCAAACAGTCTCGCATTAAGGACCACGATGACCTTGCTGACGAATCCTCCATTTGCGACAAATCAATACGCTGTGCCGGCGGTCCTTGCCTGCGGGCCCGTCCCGCCCACCCCCCTCGCTTTGTACTCCCCGGGCGCCGCCCGCTTCCGGGTCTTCACCACTGCCGCCGCGGACAGCAGCCACGTCTATGTGAGCATGTGCGACGCCGGCGCCATTGCCGACATCAACACCACCGACAACAATACCAACAATTCGGGTGGCGGCACGCCAGCCGATACGGTCGTCACCGACCTGCCGGCCCCTTTCAGTGCCGGGACTGCGCCACCGAATGGCGAACCGCCGAACCAAAATCCCATTTTTCTGCTGACTGGGCAGTAGCGGACGCACGCCCCGGATGCTAAAGAGTGCCGGATGCTACGAGTGGCAGATCCTCAGAGTGTTGGATTGTGGTTCTGAGACGTGCGTGCCGGAGCGCCTATGCGCCCGTCGAATGCCTAACTTCGGGCAGCTACTTCTTCCTTTTGGGCATCCCTGGCCGCGTAGTGTGAGTCGACGTATTCATCGAGGATCTCGATGAACTCCGCAACAATGCGACCGCCCTTGAGCGTGGTGAACAGGCGTCCATCCACGTAAACCGGGGCCTTCGGTTCCTCGAACGTTCCCGGCAGGGAGATCCCGATGTTGGCATGCTTCGATTCGCCTGGTCCGTTGACCACGCAGCCCATTACCGCAAGCTTCATTTCTTCCACGCCCACATAGCGGCCTTTCCAGGTTGGCATCTGCTCGCGCAGGTAAGTCTGAATCTGCTGCGCCATCTCCTGGAAGAACGTGCTGGTGGTGCGTCCGCAGCCGGGGCAGGCCGTAACCTGCGGCGTGAAGCTGCGAATCCCCATGGACTGCAGAATTTGCTGCGCCACGCGGACTTCTTCCGTGCGGTCGCCTCCAGGCGCCGGCGTCAGCGAAACGCGGATGGTGTCGCCAACGCCTTCCTGCAGCACCACTCCCATGGCCGCGCTCGAAGCGACCACACCTTTTGCGCCCATGCCCGCTTCGGTAAGGCCGAGATGCAGCGGGTAGTCGCAGCGAGCGGCTAGCGCGCGGTAAACGTCGATCAGATCCTGCACGCCGCTGACTTTCGCGCTCAAGATGATCTGGTCGGCGCGCAGGCCGAACTTCTGTGCCAGATCGGCGGAGGTCAGCGCGCTTACCACCATCGCTTCCATCGTGACTTCGCGTGCGTCTTTGGGATCGTCGAGGCGGGAATTCTCATCCATCATGCGGGTGAGCAAAGCCTGGTCAAGCGAGCCCCAGTTCACGCCAATGCGCACCGGCTTCTGGTACTTCACCGCCACTTCGATCATGGTGCGGAAATTCGAGTCGCCGGTGCGTCCAATGCTGGCGTTTCCGGGATTGATGCGGTACTTGGCAAGATCGCGGGCACACTCGGGATACTTGGTGAGCAGCATGTGCCCGTTGTAGTGGAAGTCGCCGATGATGGGCACGCGCAAGCCCTGCTTGTCGAGTTCCTCAACGATGCGAGGAACGGCGGCAGCGGCCTCTTCGTTATTGACGGTGACGCGCACCAGCTCCGACCCGGCGCGGGCGAGCGCCGCACACTGCTGGACGGTCGAGGGCACGTCGGCAGTATCGGTGTTGGTCATGGATTGCACCACAATCGGTGCATCCGAACCGACCCGCACCCCGCCGACGACGACGGTGACGGTTTTCCTGCGTTGAATCATAGCCATGGGTAGCTCTATTTTAGCACGCGGGAAACCGCGACTTTGGTGATGTACCGAGCGGGACCGGGCGGAATGGAACACTCATCGGTAGCCGAAGAGTTCGCTGTGAGAGCCTAGGCGAACAAGCTGCAGAAGGTGCGCACCAGGCTTGCGGTAGATCAGTAACAAATCGGGCCGGAGGTGGCATTCGCGATGGTCATCCCACTCGCCGGACAGCCAGTGGTCGCGGTTCTTCTCCGGCAGAGCTTTGTCCTCAGCTAAGAATGATAGGGTCTCAGAAACGAGGGAGTCGATGTCGCTGCGGTGCTGTCCGCGTTTCTCGCGCTTGAAGTCACGGCGAAACGCCCCGGTGCGTTCAATCCTCCGCATTCAAGTCGCTCAACAGATCGGAGACGCTATTGAACGAGGACAGGCCACCCTTTCGCGCCTCCCGCATTGCCGCCGCGGTTGCGGCGTTCGGAACTTTTATCTCGAAAGGCAGCGCCTTCTCCGCCGCCACGCGAGTCAGCAGGACGCGCACCGCATCCGACACGGACAATCCCATGGCGGCCAATGTCTTGGCAGCCTGAGTCTTGATGCGCTTCTCCACTCGAACGTGAACCATTTCAGTTGCCGCCATGATCCCATCACCTGAGATACATTGTATCTGAACGCAGGAAGGCCGTCAACACGCCTATGGCAGGCGGCCCATCAGCCCGGGCAGTGTCAGCCGTCTAGTCTGTGGATTTTTAACGAAAAATAAATTTTCGCTGCGACTGGTGGATCGGAACGGCTGGGCAGATTAAGCCAGATTACGGATCAATTTTTTTTGCGCGATCCGGTGGAAATCCGCGCCCAGAGCGGGTTTCGCAAAAGTGGACCTCGCAAAATCTGGTTTTCAAAGAACTTAGATATCAAAATCTTGATAACAGGCGACTTAGGGACGCGACTCTTGGCCTCTCCCAACCGTCACTGCCTCGACCATGATCGCGCAGTTCTGAATCGCGGCACAAGGTCAGATATCACAATGAGGTTGTGGAAAACGGGCAAGGCTGTTCTTCGGCCGGTACGCGCTTGCTCTATAATGCCTCGAACCAATGGCGCTCATTCCCGGCACGAAGATTGGTCCCTATGAACTCCTTGCCCCGCTCGGCGCCGGAGGTATGGGCGAAGTGTACCGGGCGCGCGACACCAGGCTCGGGCGCGATGTGGCGATTAAAGTCCTGCCAGAAGCTTTGGCGCGAGACGTTGAACGGTTACGCCGATTCGAGACCGAAGCGCGCTCGGTTGCAGCCCTGAACCATCCCAACATTCTTTCGATTCATGACATCGGCACGCATGAGGGCGCGCCGTATCTGGTTTCGGAGTGCCTGGAAGGCCAATCGTTGCGGCAGGAACTGAGCGGGGGCGCTCTGCCGCTGCGGCGCGCCGTGGAGTACGGCACCGAAATCGCGCAAGGACTGGCAGCCGCGCATGACAAAGGCATTATTCATCGTGACCTGAAGCCGGAGAATATTTTTGTCACGCGCGATGGCCGGGTCAAGATTCTCGATTTCGGTTTGGCGAAGCTGGCGAGACCGGAAGCGTCGGCTGACGATGGCGCAACCCTCGAGGCGGTGCCAACGTCTGCCGGCGCGGTTCTCGGGACGGTCGGCTACATGTCTCCCGAGCAGGTGAAGGGCGAGGCTGCCGATGCCCGCTCAGATATTTTTGCCTTGGGAACCATCTTGTACGAAATGTTTTCGGGGCAGCGCGCCTTCCGAAGGGATACGGCCGCCGAAACGATGACGGCGATCCTGAAAGAGGATCCCCCAGAGCTGAGCCTGACGGGCAAACCGATTCCGCCGGCGCTGGAACGGATTGTCCGGCGGTGCCTGGAGAAAAAGCCGCTGCAGCGATTTCAATCGGCGCGGGATTTGGCTTTTAATCTCGAAGGACTTTCGGGAATCTCTTCGACGAGTGAGTCGACCGGGGCCGCAACAGTGGCGACCGCGGAGAAACTCGATCCACGCCAGCGAGTGATGCGACTGGCGGCAGGTCTACTGCTGCTCTCGCTCGTCGGTGCTGGAAGTTGGATGCTAGGCCACAGAAGCAATTCCGCTGCTCTGCCTTCTTACCATCAACTCACTTTTGAGCGCGGCCTGGTCTATGCTGCCCGCTTCGCAGCCAATGGCCGCTCGATATACTACAGCGCAAGCTGGAACGGCCAGCCGGTTCAGATTTATTCGACATTGCCCGATAGCCCGGAATCGCGGCCGTTGAACTTGATCAACTCTACCCTGTTCGCTGTTTCTCCTTCTGAGCTGGCGATTTCGCTCGGCTGCCGGGACCGTTACATCGGGAATTGCGTGGGGAAGCTTGGCGAGGTGCCGATGGAAGGTGGCGCGCCCCACGAGCTCGCGCAGGACGCCCTGGCAGCGGACTGGACTTCCGATTCCCAAGAGATGGCGGTCATCCGCTTGGTCGGAGGCAAATATCGGGTGGAGTTTCCGCGAGGAAAGGTGATTTACGAGGGTGGGCATCCTCTAGGCGACTTGAGGATCTCTCCCGACCGCTCCAAAGTAGGGTTTGCAGAGTTCGCCGGCATGGATGGCGACGGCGGATGGGTCCTCTTAGTCGATCGCGACGGCAAGCAACTTCTGCGCTCCCATGCATTCAACAGCTTGGAAGGCTTGGGCTGGCCGGGATCGGGAAAGGAAGTGTGGGTCGCCGCGACGGCAACCAAAAGTTGGGCCGATGCAATTATTGGCATCGGCATGGACGGGAAGGAGCGGGTCGTATTGCGCCTGCCGGGAATGCTGCGGTTGCACGATGTTGCTCCGGATGGGCGGGTCTTGCTCTCGCGCGAGACATGGAGGAGCGAACTGCAATATCGTGGCGCGAAAGATGCGGCCGAGCGCAATCTCTCGTGGCTCGATTACGCCAACCTTTCGGATATGTCCGACGACGGCAGCTTGATCGCGTTTGACGACTGGGGCGACGCGGCGGGCCTGCCGGACCTGGCTTTTCTGCGCAAGACAGAAGGATCGTCCGCCACCAAGCTAGGCAATTTCTACAACCCCATCCTTTCGCCTGACGGCAAGTTCGTTTTGACCGGGGATGCCACACAGGCCGGTGTCAATAGTCCAGGCCTCCTGATTCCGACCGAAGCAGGCGAGCCCCAGAGGCTCGGCGGAGAGACGGAGACCATGGCATCGGCATCCGCAGTGGGATTCTTACCCACTGGCAAGACTGCCTATGTATTGAACTTTGACGGTCAGGCGTGGCGGATTTATCTTCAGGATCTACCCTCTGGTTCGCCACGCATTATCAGTCCGCCGATCTCGCCCAGTGCCGGCGGCCACTACGAAAGCCACTTGGTTTCCCCCGACGGCAAATGGATCTTTGCTCATGACTTGTCGGGGCAAGGCATGCTGTACTCGATAACCGGCGGGGAGGCGCGGACAGTGACGGGGTCCAAGGGCGACGATATATGGATCCGCTGGTCTAGCGATGGACGCTCCGGTTTTGTCTATCAGGACGACAAAACGTCGGCCTCGGTATTTCGAATCCAACTCGATACGGGCAAGAGGGAGCACGTCGTGACGCTGACGCCGGGAGATCCTGCCGGAGTGACGTCGATCCATCGGGTCCGCTTGGCTGCGGACGGCAGAACTTATGCGTACTCCTATTTCCGTGAGTTATCGGATTTGTTTCTGGTCGAGGGTGTGAAATAGGCTGCGACGGCGGTCGATATACGAAGATGTGTCTGCCCGATGAACGCGCCGCTACGGCAGCCGATCCATTAATCCCGGCAGCGTCTTCATCAGATCGTTGTAGATGACCATCACCGCGAACAGCACAAGGAAAACGAACGCGGCCTGGTAGACGCGCTCTTTGATGCGCAGGCTGACGTCGCGCCGCATGAGTCCTTCGATCAAAAGAAACAGGATGACGCCGCCGTCGAGAATGGGGATCGGCAGCAGATTAAAGATGCCGAGGTTGAGGCTGATCCCTGCCGTCAACTCCATCAGTGGCGTCCAGCCCTTTTGCTGCACCGCGTAGCCAGCGTCCTGGGCAATGCCGATGGGGCCGGAAACGGCGCGGAGCGACACCTTCCGTTGCACAATCTTCTTGGCCAACTCCAGAATCAGCAACGAGTATTTCTTGTTTGTCTCCAGCGAAAGACTCAATGCCTGGGCGAAGGGCAGGGTGGTTACCTTCGTCTCGCTCTTGTTGAGGAATCCCAGCCGATATCTCTGCTCTTTTGGATCTTCGGTCTTCGAAAGGACAGGGTTCAGGCGAAAACTCAAAGTCTGACTGCCGCGGATCACCGTCAGATCGACGGGATTGTCCCTGGTTTGCTGGAGGCGCTCAATCATGTTTTCGATGGAAACCAGCGGCTGGCCATCCATGGCAACGATTCTGTCGTCTTCTTTTATCCCGGCCTTGGCGGCGGGTGTGTTGGGCTCAAGCCGGCCGACGACGACGGGTTCCTCGGGATACCATCCCGCGGAACCCACCTCGGACGTGGTCACCGCCTGGGGCACGATGGTTTTCTGGAAGATCCGATCTCCCCGCTGGATGGTGATGGTCAGCGGTTGGTTGGGACTGAGCCACACGCGGGGCTGCAGTTGTTCCCAGGTTGGATTCTCAATACCATCGACCTTCACCACCCGGTCGCCCGGCTGCAACCCGGCTTGGGCCGCAGGGGAGTCGTGCTTCACTCCTTCGATGACCGCCGGCTTGTCGAGAAAAATCGGATACTCGTAATGCACCATGTAAACCGCGGTAAGCAGGAAGATGGCCAGCAGAATATTCATCGTCGGGCCGGCAATCGCGATCAGGAAGCGGTGCCAGCGCGAGTGGGACATGAACTCGGCAGGATCGCCGGTTCGCTCGTCCATGGGATTCTCGCCGCTCATCTTGACGTAGCCGCCCAGCGGTATCGCACTAATGCGGTAGTCGGTGTCGCCCCGGCGGAAGCCCAGCAAGCGCTTCCCGAACCCGATGGAGAAAACTTCTACCCGGACCCCCAGCCACTTGGCCACGGCATAGTGGCCGAACTCGTGGATCAGAATCATGAAGCCCAGGACCACAGCGACGGCAGCGACGGCGATAAGGAAATCAGACATAAAAGAAATACGTAGACAGCTCCCCTGTTAGATTCAGCCACTACACCACAGATGTCGCCCGCGGGCGCGCGATCTTCTTATTTATTCCCAAAACCAGCTCTTGAGCATATCGGCGGGCTTCGGCGTCGGCTTCAAGCACCTTTCCAATAGACTCCAGTTTCCCAGAATTAGATGCCGAAACCGCCTCTTCGATGATCCTAGGAATCTGGTCGAATCCAATGCTGCCTGCGAGAAACGCCGCTACCGCGACCTCATCGGCTGCGTTCAGCGCGACCGTCTTCGCTCCTCCCGCTTCCACCGCCTCGTAAGCGAGACGCAGGCAAGGGAATTTATTCACGTCTGGAGGGCTGAAGTCCAGATGACGCAAGTTACTCACCGGGAAGCGCATATCCGATTGAATCCGCTCGGGATATGTTAGAGCGTACAGAATCGGCAGCCGCATGTCGGTCACCGAAAACTGAGCAAGTATGCTGCCATCCACAAATTCCACCATGGAATGAATGGTCGATTGCGGATGCACCAGGACTTCGATCTTCGCCGGCGGCATGTGAAACAATCTGCATGCCTCGATCACCTCGAAACCTTTGTTCATTAACGTCGCCGAGTCGATGGTGATGCGCTTGCCCATCTTCCAGGTCGGATGATTGAGCGCCTGCTCCACCGTGATGGAGCTGAATTCCGAGCGCGGCGTGTTCAGAAACGGGCCGCCGGAGGCCGTCAGCCAGATGCGCTCCACTTCCGCCATTCGCCCGCCCCGCAGGCACTGGTGCACGGCATTATGCTCGCTGTCGATGGGCAGCAGCGGTTTGCCCTGCTTGCGCGCTTCCGCCGTGATCAGTTCGCCGGCCGCGACCAGGCATTCCTTATTGGCCACGCCGACCGTCTTTCCGGCTTTCACCGCTTCGTAGGTGGCTTCAAGCCCAGCCACGCCCACGATGGCGCTCACCACGAAGTCGGCCTCGGAATGGGTCGCGACCTTCACCGTTCCGGCCGCTCCGTAAACGACTTCGACTTCGCTTAACCCGGCTTGCCTCAGACGCGCGCGCAGCCCATCGGCGTCGGGCTCCGCCGCCATCGAAATCACGCGGGGGCGCCAGCGCCGCGCCTGCTCGAAGGCCGCCTCCAGATTGCCGCCCGCGGCCAGCGCGACGATCCGAAAGCGTTCCGGATAGCTCTCGGCCACACTCAGCGTGCTGCGGCCGATCGACCCCGTCGATCCCAGGATGGCAATGCGTTTCATACCAGGCAAATTCCCAGCCGATTCTCTAACTGAATTCTCGAACTGAGTTCTTATTTTACCCGTTACCAGGGACGCGCGGGCGGGAAGAGTGCTGCCACGTAGAACCAAAGTATGGGAGCCGCAAAGAGCAGGGCATCAATCCTATCCAGCATGCCGCCGTGGCCGGGAAGAATGGAGCCCGAGTCCTTCGCCCCGGCTCCCCGTTTGATCAGCGATTCCACCAGATCGCCCAGCTGCGCCGCGATGTTCAGCGCAACCGTCAGCAGGACAATGGGCCACAACTCCGGCTTCTCCAGCCCGAACAGGCCGTCGCGGCGCTCGATCAGTCCCACGCGCAGTAGGAACGAACTGATTTGCAGGGCGTAGGTGAAGAGCAAAATGCCCGCCACCAGGCTTGCCGCCAGCGAGGCCGCCGCACCCTCCCAGGTTTTCTTGGGGCTGATGCGCGGCGCCATCAGATGCCGCCCCAGCGACCGGCCCACGAAGTACGCGAAAATGTCTCCTGCCCACACCACCAAGAGAAGGTAGAGCAACCAGAATGCCCCAGCCCATTGCTGGCGAAGTTGCACCAGCATGGCCATGGGCAGGGCAATGTAGACGAAAGCGAACGCCGAGGCCGCCGCCGCCGGATACGCGCCGCTCATCTGCGCCCGCCGCAGGCCGATGGTCAGAAAAAGAAATGGAGCGATCGCGCAGGCAAATCCCAGTCCGAGGACAAACTTCAGCGCGGAGAGTTGCGGCGTTTCGCCGGCCGCCGCGCTCGCCGCCAAAAACAGAAAGCACAATCCCACAAAGATGTAGGTCGGCAGGCGCAGCGGCTGCGCGCCGTAGCCTTCCATCAGCTTCAGAAACTCTTGCACCGCGATCAGCGCCACTGCCGCCGCCACCACGGCGAGCACCGGCACGGGCGCGCGCAGCACCAGCAACATCACAATCGGAATCAGGACGACCGCGGTCGCGATGCGCTTTAGCAATTGAGATAGGCCAAGCTACCGAACGCTCATTCGTAAACGCTCAAGACTCGTAAACGCTCAAGACTCGTAAACGCTCAAGATTCGTATCAGGGTATGCCTTCAGGCATACCGCAAGTGCGGCATCGTCAGGCGCGCCTTCAGGCGCTGCGATTCGAAAACCGAACCTGGCAACCAGCCAAATGAATCTGCCATTCACGCGGCTGGCATTACTTATCAGCCTTGCCCAACCCATCCCCGAGGCGACCGCGCGCATCCCCGTTCAGCCCGCCATATCGCCGCTCGCGTTTCTGATACTCGGCAACGGCTTCCAGCAAATGCAAGCCGCGGAAATCGGGCCACAAAGTTGGCGTCACATAGATCTCGGCATAAGCCAACTGCCACAGCAAGAAGTTGCTCAGCCGCATTTCGCCGGACGTGCGCACCACCAAGTCCGGATCGGGCAGGTGCGATGTATAAAGATGGCGGCCGACCGTGTCCTCATCAATCCGCAGATGCTCGAAGCCGCCATTCTGCGAAGCGGCATTGGCCATGGAACGGAACGCGTCGACCAGTTCGCTGCGCGCGCTGTAGTTCAGCGCCAGCGTGAGCACCGTCCCGGTATTGTGCGCCGTGCTTTGGCGCGCCCACGCCATGCGCTCCTGCACATCTTCGGGCAGTTCGTGCTGCCGCCCAATGTATTCCAGGCGGATGTTGTTCTCGTTCAGCGTGGGAACTTCCGCCTTCAGATATCGGCTCAGCAGCCGCATCAGGAAGTCGACTTCGCTCTTGGGACGCTTCTTCCAGTTTTCCTCCGAGAAGGCGTAAAGCGTCAGCGCCCCGACGCCAATGCGCGCCGCCGTCTCCACCGTCGAGCGCACCGCCGCCACCCCGGCGCGATGCCCGGCCACGCGCGGCATGTGGCGCCGCTTGGCCCAGCGTCCATTGCCGTCCATGATGATCGCGATGTGTCGTGGGAGCCGCTCTGGATCGAGCTGCCGGTAGATTTCCGTTTCCTTGCGATCCAGCCCGGCGGGAACTCTTGCCTGCAAGGCCTATCCCCTTCCGAATCACGAAGCTAACACAGCGGGGAAGCGGGTGCAATGACGGGCAGGGCACTCGACTTTCGATTTTCCTTTGAAGGGGCGCGGCTTCCAGCCGCTCCGTAAAGGCCTCACAAATAAACGGCGGCTTCAGCCGCCGAAGGATGCGATTCGTATCAGGGCACGGCTTCAGCCGTGCCGCCCAGAGCCAAAAAAGACTCGGGCTTCAGCCCCTGAGGGGCGCGCGTGCGAGACCCGCCCGAAAAGTGTGGACGGGTATTTTTTTCTTTTCTTCCTGATGGCAGGGTGATAGTCTAGCTTCCGTCATTGGCTGAGGCTGGTGACACTGTAAGGTCCAAAATTCCAGTTGGTGCCAAGAGCATCGACACGGGAGACAATACTATGCGTTACGATCGTCCCAACGATCCCAATGCGGGTCGTCTTGTTGAATCCCTCCGCCACCTAGGTTATGGCAACTATGAAGCTATAGCCGATCTCGTCGACAATGCAATTGACGCTGAGGCACGTTATGTAAGCATTCGTGTGCAACAGCGGAACAATCAGCCGTACATTTCCATTGCCGACCGTGGAACAGGCATGGTTAAGGATGTCCTGGACCAGGCCATGCGCCTGGGTTCGCTAACCACGCGCGATCTAAATTCCGATCTCGGGAAGTTTGGTATGGGGCTAGTGACCGCGAGCCTGTCTATCGCGAAGAAGTGCCACGTGATCACACGCACGGATGAAGGATGCTGGTCCAGTGCTTGGGACGTGGACGAAGTGGTGGCGAAGAACGCCTTTCTTAAGCACTTGGACGTAGCAGCTCCGGAGGAAGTTCGGGAGCTGGAGACAGAGATTGGTGAGGCCGTGAACGGGACAATCGTCATTCTCACCAAGTGCGACAATCTGAAGAACAGGAACATGTCCGCATTTGCGTCCATCCTGAAGAATCAACTCGGCCGCATACACCGCTACTTCATCGATGCGGGTCGCCAGATTCTCATAAATGACGAAGCCGTTGCCGCTGTCGACCCTCTCCAGTTGAGTGATCCTGCGACTGAGGTTGTGGTTGATGAGGTCTTCCCGATTAAGGTGAGCGAAGACGGGCAAGAGAAGCAGGAGAGCGTTCGCGCGCGCATCGTTCTGGTACCGGAAAACCCGGCGAACGATCTGGAAGTGGGGAGATCGATGAAGGCCCAGGGTTTTTATGTCATGCGAAACCAGCGAGAGATAGTGAATGCTGTAACGCTGAACATGTTTACAAAGCACAATGACTTCAATCGCATGCGCGGGGAGCTTTTCTTCCCGGGTACCCTGGATCAGCTCGTTGGGGTCGAATTTACAAAGCGGCAGGTCAACCTAGACCAAAGCCTTTACGACCAGCTCGCGAATACGCTGATCCCTACTTGCCGAACGATCAAGAGGAGAGAAGCGACAAAAAAGCGGGTGGAAACATCCGAGGTGCAGCAGCAGCTTCACAATCAGTCCGCCAAAGCCATCGCCGAGAAAGATAAGCTCCTGATCAAGCCGAAGGCCGTTGTGGAGAAGCGACAACCACGCAAGAGTCCCGGTAACGGGCACCCCTCAAAAACAGAGCCTGAGCACGAGCGCAAGAATTTTACGCGCACGCAGGCCCTTGAGACGCGACTGAACTGCGAGATCCGCGAAGAGAGGCTGGGACCGAACGGCCAGATCTATGAGTGCGACATGGAGGGCAGGAGGCTCGTACTGAGGTACAACGTCGAGCACCCATTTTACCAACGCTTTATTGTGGACAACATTAACGACGGCCGTTCGGTCACGGCTGCCGACTTCTTGATCTACAGCATGGCCACAGCCGAACTAAGAATGCTCGACGACGGCGAACTCGACGCGGTGAATAACTTCAAAGCCGTGATGTCCGGAAATCTTCGAACGCTACTCAACTAGCGTCATCAGAATTCGCGCGCCGCGCCGTTCGGTAAAAGGGGCGCGGCGCGTTAACATGCCTACTTTCGTAGACTTGACGTCAGCGCGCCCGCCGGCCAATGCTATAGGTTTCAGTGAAGCTCTTTCACACCCAAATGCAGCCGCATAACTCCTTACAGCTCAAGATTTTACCCGTAAGTTGTTGCAGCCCTAAGATTTTTTGCGATTTTCACGCTACGGTGATGATTCCAATGGACCAGGGGGGGAGGGGGGTATACCGCCAGTTACAGAAAGGTAAATAGCCGTTTTCCTAGAGCGGGAAGGCCGACGATCTTCACATTCGCGGACGAGGGTACCCGTGCCAGACCGTCGCAAGAAAAAAGCCGGGACCAAGAATGGTCCCGGCATTGAGTTGGCTGGTCGCCCGGATAAACTTGAGCCGTTTAGCAGGCATTGGCAAAGCCAGAGCCTGCTGGCGAAATCCTGAGCCGCGCTTTTTTGCGGCGAAGGATCTCCAGTCGCGCGTACTACGCGGTCCTTCGCGGCCGCACCGTCAAGTCCCGCACCTCGGTCAGGATGCTCGACATCTGCATCCCGTTCAGTTGCGAAACGAACGGCAGTATCTCGGCGATGAACGAGTCTTTCACCAGTTCGCTGATTTCATCCTGGCGGCTCTTTTCTCCGCCACTGAGCAGTTCCGGCACGGTCACCTCCAATGCCCGCGCCAACCGTTCCAGGGAAGACAGCGTGGGCGTGGCTTTCTCGTTCTCGATCTTGGAAACGTAAGTCCGCGGCACGGACATGCGTCCCGCCAGTTGCCGCTGGCTCAATCCGCTTCGCAAACGCAGCGAGCGGATCGACGTTGCCAGATTCAAGTGCCCACGGCCATTGCCGGGCATGGGCATCATCACCGGCGGCACCATCACCACCGGCTCGGGCTCGGGTTCCTCGTCCAGGGACGAGTGGCAGCGCCGGCAATTGTTATTGACCGTACGGAACTGAACCAGCAGGCAATGATCGCAACGGACGACTTCCCTAGAATCTACCGGGGCAAGAGTCGTAGCCATCGGGTTGTGGGAGTGCCAGAGCGGGCTACTCCTTAAATCTAAACAACGGAACCTCACATTTGGGGAGAAGTTCCAACTGCAGGTGACAATCTGCGGTACAAAGCCTGTGGATGTCAAGGTTAAAATGCATAAAGCCGTAAACGTTGCCTGCGAAAACCGGAACGATACGGCAAATCCCGCACTACACAGGGCAAAAGCATGATTGATCGCGAGACCGCGCGGTGTTTACTAACTGAGTTCACTCAATCGGAAAGTTTGCGCAAGCACGCACTGGCGGTTGAGGCCTGCATGCGCGCCTGCGCCCGCAAGCTAGCAACTGGACCCTCGGAGGCATCAGCACTTGGGCTATCCGAGGAGGACCTATGGGGAATCGTTGGACTCATCCACGACTTCGACTACGAGAAGTATCCCAGCCTCGAAGACCATCCGTACAAGGGCAACGACATTCTGAAGCAGCGCGGATGGCCCGAAGTGATCACCCGGGCGATCATGTCGCACGCCGAATACACCGGCGTCACCCGCGACACGCCCATGGAAAAAGCTCTCTTCGCCTGCGACGAGCTTGCCGGCTTCATCACCGCCGTGGCTCTGATCAAGCCAGGAAAATCGCTGGCCGAGGTGGACGCGAAGTCAGTTCGAAAGCGGATGAAAGACAAAGCCTTCGCCCGCAAAGTGAACCGCGACGACATCGTCAACAGCGCCGCCGCTCTGGGCGTGGACCTGGACGAGCACATCGCCTTCTGCATCGAAGCGCTGCAGGGAATTGCCAACAAGCTGGGATTGGACGGCCGAGCGGCGAAGACGGCATAAGGCAATTCCTGAATGTGGCCGCGTCTTTGATCCGGCCGTGCCGCGCACAAGCTCGACTCGGGGCGAACTCCTCAGCGAACGACTTCCGCCACTTTCCCGCTGGCGATCAGTTCCGCGAGCCGCGCGAAGTCTTTGTACATGACGCGGTCTTTCTCCATTGTGGGACAGACCGACCGGATCGCCGCATGCGCCGCCTGTCCGCGCTTCGAGGTTTTCAGCGGAGCCAGGAAGTCGATGGCCTGAGCGACGGCCATGGCTTCAATGGCCAGCACGTTGCGCGTATTTTCGACAATGCGTTTCAGTTTGTTCGCCGCCGTCATGCCCATGGAAACGTAGTCTTCCTTGTTGCCGGAAGTCGTAATCGAATCGACCGACGCAGGATGAGCCAGCACTTTGTTCTCGCTGACCAGCGCTGCGGCCGTAACCTGCGGCATCATGAAACCCGAATTCAATCCTGCACCTTGCGCAAGGAACGGCGGCAAGCCTTCGCTGAGCGCGGGGTTCACCAGCCGCTCGATGCGTCGCTCGCTGATCCCGGCGAGCGCGCTCAGGGCAATGCCCATAAAATCCAGCACAAACGCGAGCGGCTGGCCGTGAAAGTTTCCTCCCGAGATCACGTCACCCTCGGAATTCTTGGCGTCGGTGATGAAGACGAGAGGATTATCGACCGCGGAGTTCGCCTCGGTCTCAAACACCTCGCGGCAGTGCACCAGCGTGTCGCGCACCGCGCCGTGCACCTGCGGGATGCAGCGCAGCGAGTAGGCGTCCTGCACGCGGCCGCACTCGCGGTGCGATTCGCGAATCTGGCTGCCTTCGAGCATCTTGCGCAAATTCGCCGCCGTCTTCATCTGTCCGCTGTGCGGGCGCGCTTTGTGGATGCGTTCATCGAAGGCCGCATCGGTGCCTTTCAGCGCGTCGCAGCAGAGGCCGCCCAGCACGTCGGCGGAATCCATCAGCGTCTCCGCAGCCAGCAGCGCGAGGGTACCGATGGCCAGCATGCCCTGCGTCCCGTTGATCAGCGAGATGGATTCTTTCGATTCGAGCACCAGGGGCTTAATCTGTGCCCGCTTCAGCGCTTCGCCGCTGGCGATGCGCGCCCCCGCGGCGTCGAAGCATTCGCCCTCGCCGATCAAGGCCAGCGCCAGATGAGCCAGCGGAGCCAGATCGCCGCTTGCGCCCACGCTTCCCTGCGACGGCACGAAGGGCGTGACGCCGCGGTTCAGCATTTCGCACAGCGTGTCGATGACAATCCCGCGCACGCCCGAATAGCCCTTGGCCAGAGAATTGGCCCGCAATAGCATCATGGTGCGCGTTTCCGCCACGGAGAGCGGCTCGCCGACACCCGCGGCGTGCGAGCGAACCAGATTGACTTGAAGTTCGCGAATCTGGTCGCCGGCAATGCGCACATCGCTGAGCTTGCCCACGCCGGTAGTGATCGCATAGGCCAACTTGTTGCTGGCGACGATCTCGTCAACCACGGCGCGGGCGCGATCGACGGCCTGGCGCGCGTCGGCGGACAAGAGCACGGGACGCCGAGCGTCGATCTGTGCGACTTCGCGCACCGCTTCCAGAGTGAGATCGTTACCGTTGATGTGAAGTGCGTTCAAGATAATGTTCCGTCCTGTTTCCCCGCCGCCGCGCGAAATGCCGTCAAATATTTTTCCGGCAAGACGGCAATCTTCATATCCGCATCCGTAACGATATGAGTAGTCTCGCCTTCCGCCAGCAGCGCGCCGTCTTCCGCGCGCCGCAATTCATAACCAAAGTGGACCACCGAGTCGCGCACGCTCAACAGTTGCGTGCGCACCAGAACCTCTTCGTCATAGCGCACCGGGGCGCGATAGCGGCATTTGGCCTCGGCCACGGCAATGAAGCGGTGGTCCGTGCTCTCCATGTCGCGATAGGAAAAGCCCAACTGCCGTAACAATTCGACGCGCCCCACTTCGAACCAGATGAAATGATTGGAATGATAGACCACACCCATCTGATCGGTTTCCGCATAACGCACGCGCAGCCGAGTTTCATTGACCGCCTGTTGGTGGTTCGAATTCATTTCCCGCTCCACACCGGCTTGCGCTTTTCGAGAAATGACGCAATGCCTTCACGGAAGTCGGCGGTGGTGCGGATCGCGGCATTCTCCCGGACCGCAGCTTCAATCTGCGCATCCAGTTCGGCGCGCGCATGATCGCTGAGCAGTTGCTTGGTCGCCCGCAACGAAGCCGGACTGTTTTCCATCAGCAGCGCCGCCAATTCGCGGGCGCGCGCCATCAGGGCTTCCGGCGCGACGATTTCGTTGATCAATCCCATCCGCGCCGCTTCCTCGGCGCCGATAATTCTTCCGGTCAGCAACAGATCGCGCGCCTGTTTCTCTCCGACCTGGCGCAGTAAGAAGGTCGAAACAATGGCGGGAACAAAGCCGATGCGCACCTCGGTATAGCCGAACTTGGCCTCCGGCACAGCGAGCGTGAAGTCGCACAGCAAAGCCAGTCCAGTGCCGCCGGCGATGGCCGCGCCATTCACCGCCGCAATCGTGACCTGGGGAAATTCGTAAAGCGCACGGAATAGGCGAACCATCGTTTCCGAATCTTTCAGGTTCTGCTCGGGTGAGCGGCCAATGAGCGCTTTCAGATTGTCCAGGTCCATGCCTGAGGAGAAAGCCTTGCCTGCGCCCGTTAGGATGAGGACAAGCGCGTCGGAACTCTCCACTTCCTGCAGCGCGCGCAGCAGATCGTCGATCAATTCGAAGCTGATGGCATTGCGCTTCTCCGGACGGTTCAGCGTAATGGTGGCCACGGCGGAGTCGTATGCGAGTTGGATCGTTTTATAGTTCATATCTGGGAGCGGCTAATCGTCGTTGACCGAATTCGTATACCTCACTCCCATTTCGGCAGTCGCGCGCAGCAGCGCATCCAGCGGCTTAAGAGGAGGTAACTCCGCGCCGCGCTGTTTCAGGGCCTCAATCACTTTCTCGGTCGCGATGTTGCCGACCAGCGCGTCTTGCGCGAACGGACAGCCACCCAGCCCGCCAATGGCGGAGTCAAAGCGGCGGCAGCCCGCATCGTAGGCGGCGAGAATCTTTGCCGCGGCATGCTCGGGATGGCTGTGCAGATGGACTCCGATCTCGAGATAATCGTACTTCGCCATCACCGCGTCCACCAGTTCGCTGACCTGTTGCGGAGTGGCCATGCCGACCGTGTCGGCCAGGGAAATCATGCGCAGGCTGTCGACTTCCATTAGCGAGATGGCTTCCATCACCTCGCCCACGTTCCACAGATCACCATACGGATTGCCAAATGCCATTGAAACGTAAACGACCACATCGAGCGCCGCAGCGTCGGCCTTCTTCTGGATCTTCTCCAATTCGTCGAGCGCGTCTTCGGCGGACTGATTCTGGTTCTTACGCAAAAAAGTCTCCGAGATCGAATACGGAAATCCCAGAGTGTGGACAGCGTGCGTCTCGATGGCCCGCTGCGCGCCTTTTTCGTTGACCACGATGCCGATAATCTCCACGTCGTCGGGCGGATCGAGTTCCTTCAACACTTCTTCCGAATCCGCCATCTGCGGCACAGCCGTCGGCGACACGAACGAGACCGCATCGATGTGCTTGAACCCCGCGCTGATCAATGCCTGCAAGTAGGCGCGCTTGATGTCGGACGGAATCTGACCCCTCAGCCCCTGCCAGGCATCCCTGGGACATTCGATCAGCTTGACAGCGTCAGGCATATTGAGTCAGTGGGTGATTGAGTCATTGAGCGATTGCAAACAACGCCGAGCGACGGGACATTCAATGACTCAATCACCCGATCACTCAATGATTCAATCTCCTACGTTTGCAGCACTCCCACCTTGAACTCCGGGACGTCCGGGTTCAGCGCCGCGGCTTCAAGAGCCTGGGTAATGGCGTCGCGCGTCTCGATGGGATCGATGATCTTGTCGATCCACAGCCGCGCAGCGCCATACCTCGGGTCAGTCTGCTCGTCGTAGGTACGCTTCACCGATTCGTACAGCTCTTTCTTTTCTTCCTCGCTCAACTTCTTGCCGCCGCGTTCCAGTTGCTTCATCTTAATCTCAACCAACGTCCCGGCCGCCGCATCGCCGCCCATGACCGCATAGCGCGCGGTGGGCCAGGCAAAAACGAACCGTGGATCGAACGCCTTGCCGCACATGGCATAATGTCCCGCGCCGAACGATCCTCCCACAATCACGGTGATCTTTGGCACCACGGAATTCGATACCGCATTCACCAGTTTCGCGCCCGCCTTGATGATGCCGCTCCACTCCGCATCGCGGCCCACCATGAAGCCGTTCACATCGTGGAAGAAAATCAGCGGGATCAGGTTCTGATTGCAGTCCATGATGAAGCGCGCCGCTTTCTCCGCAGATTCCGTGTAGATCACGCCGCCAAATTCAGTCCTCTTTTGACCCTCGTGGTCGGTTTGCTGGGCGTGCAGCTTTTGGTTGGCGACAATGCCCACGGCGAATCCGCCGACGCGCCCGTAGCCGCAGATCAGCGTCTTGCCGTATTCCGCCTTGTACTCGTCGAAGCGGCTGCCATCGAGCACGCGTGCCAGAATCTCTTTCATGTCATAAGGGCGCGCGGGCGACGAATCGTAAATGCCGTAAATCTCCTCGGCGGCCAGCGACGGCTCGACGGGCTTCTTGCGGTCCCAGGGAGATTGGCGGCGGTATCCCCATTTTTCGACGATGGAGCGAATGCGCGCCAGGCAGGCCGGATCATCCGGTTCACGGAAGTCCACCGTGCCGCTGATGCCGGCGTGCATGGCCGCCCCGCCCAGATCTTCCGCCGAAACTTTCTGTCCGATCGCCGCCTGCACCAGCGCCGGCCCTGCGAGAAACAAGCCGCTGCCGTCGGTCATCAGAACGTGATCGCACATCACCGGCAGATATCCGCCGCCGGCCACGCACATGCCCATGATGGCGGCGGTCTGCGGAATGCCCAGGGCTGACATAACGGCGTTGTTGCGGAACACGCGGCCGAAGTCGTCGGTGTCCGGAAACACATCTTCCTGCAGCGGCAGGAACACGCCCGCAGAATCCACCAGATAGATGGTCGGGATGCGGTTCTCGATGGCGATGTTCTGGGCGCGAATCACTTTCTTCGACGTCATGGGGAAAAATGCGCCCGCCTTCACCGTGGCGTCATTCGCGATGATCATCACCATGCGGGTATGGATGCGAGCCAGGCCGGTAATCACGCCCGCGGCCGGCGCGGTACCCCACTCTTCATACATGCCGTGGGCCGCGTAAATTCCCAGCTCGAAGAACGTTTTAGGATCTACCAGCAACTCAATGCGTTCGCGCGCGGTGAGGCGTCCCTTGGCATGCTGATTCTCGATCCCCTTGGCGCCGCCGCCCTCGCAAATCTTCTCGCCTTCATTGCGCACCTGCGACATGAGATCGGCCAGAAAGCGCATGTTGGCCTCAAACCCCGCCGAGGTGGGATCGACTTTCGTCGTCAGGACGTTGGACGGCTTCAACGACTGGTCCGGGGGAGCTTCGCTGCGATCAGCCATGGGTGAAGAAAATGAAGATCGGACTGTTTACGGTATACCACTCTCGCAGTGGCTTGCAATGCAGGGAACGCCCCACGGGTATGTGGCGAAGGCGAGGCAGCACCCGGGCACAGAAGGTCGGCCTCGTCGTTCCTCAGGCCAACACGTTATCGCACGACGGAGACATAGATCCTGAAAGCGCGGGGCACGAACGCATGCGCCCGCAGTCCTCGCCGCGCGCTTCAATGATTGTTCGTACAGGCGGCGGCTCCGGTTGTCATATCAAGTACGATAGCCTGGAAGCCCGTCTGACCCGTGGCCGCGCGGGACGCATCGGTTCCATCGTTGACTTTTTCGGGGCTGCGGGGAAAGTTGATGACGGCGTTTACCGAAATTTGCCCTTGAAATACCTGCGACCGTGGGAACACTTAAGCCTCTCAAAGAGGCACGCCCGCACCCTTCACGTTCGCGCGGATGAACTTTACGATGTCATCCATCGCCGTGCCCGGTTGGAAGATCGCCGCCACGCCGAGTTTCTTCAGGGCATCGATATCCTGATCGGGAATGATGCCGCCCACCAGCACCAGCACGTCGTCCATCTGATTTTGCTTCAGCAGGTCCATCACCCGCGGCACGATGGCATTGTGGGCGCCGGAGAGGATGCTGAGGCCGATGACGTCCACGTCTTCCTGCAACGAGGCGTTGACGACCATCTCGGGAGTCTGGCGGAGCCCGGTATAAATCACTTCCATGCCGGCATCGCGCAAGGCGCGGGCAATCACTTT
The DNA here is from genome assembly GCA_003131585.1 of Acidobacteriaceae bacterium. Taxonomy (GTDB): domain Bacteria; phylum Acidobacteriota; class Terriglobia; order Terriglobales; family Acidobacteriaceae; genus Sulfotelmatobacter. The sequence goes on along the minus strand of PKVW01000075.1, from coordinate 1,544 downwards.
GGCGCCGCGGTCGTGGCCGTCGAGGCCGGGCTTGGCGACGAGCACTTTAATCGGCATTGATGACCTCCGCTAGAGCATAGACCAACAATTCTTCCCGCGCCTCGAGACGCGTCAACTCGCCCGCGCGCAGGCGTTCGAGAACCGAGCGGCCCCGCGGGGCGTCGAGGACGGCGAGGGCGCGGCGCACCGCCGCGTCGCGAATGTTGCGCACGACCTCGAAACGAACGGCGCGTCCCGCGTTGCTCGATTCGCTCGCGCGCGCAGCCGTCAGCGCGACCATGACATCGTCGATTCCGGTTCCCTCGCTCGCGATCGTTTGCAGGACCGCGACGTCGCGCCCGCTCTCGCGCACCATGTGCTTGAGGTCGAGCGCGGTGCGGCTCGCGCCGGGCCGGTCGGCCATGTTGACGACGAAGAGGTCGGCGATCTCGGTGAGTCCGGCTTTGATGGTCTGCACGCTGTCGCCGAGCGCGGGGACGGTGACCACCGCGACGACGTCGGCGACCGCTACGATTTCCAGTTCGACCTGGCCGACGCCGACCGTCTCGACGAGGATGACGTCGAAGCCGGCATGCGCGGCGAGCGCGGTCGCGTCGTGTGTCGTCGGTGCGAGGCCGCCGCCGGATTCGCGCGACGCCATGCTGCGGATGAAGACGCCCGTGTCGCCGGAGTGACGTTGCATCCGGACGCGATCGCCGAGCACGGCACCGTGCGTGAACGGCGACGACGGATCGACGGCGATTACCGCGACCGTCTCGCCACCGGCACGAAATTTCTCGATCAACCGGTCGACCAGCGTCGATTTCCCCGCTCCCGGCGGGCCGGTCACGCCGACGACAAACGACGCCTTCCCGTTTTCGCGTGCCGGCAGCGTCGCCAGCGTGTCGCCGAACGATGCGTATCCGTTCTCGATTGCCGTGATCGCGCGAGCCAAGTCGCGATGAACGCGAACCGGGACGGATCGTGTCATGGGTTTCAACTAGAAGATGGGCTTCTCGACGTAGGTGCCGAAGATCGGCTTGAGCATGTTGACGATTTCGCCGCCGGTCACGCGCGCGCGCACCGCTTCGAGCGTCGCCGGCATGATGTTCTCG
>PKVW01000075.1:207-400 GCA_003131585.1 Acidobacteriaceae bacterium | reverse complement strand
AGTTCCCACTCGTGCCGCTCTTTGCGCTGATAGAGATCGTAGGCCGCGTCGGCGATCTCTTGCTGGAAGAAGTTCTCCTCGATGCAGCGTACCAGGCCACCGCGCTTCTCGACCTCTTCGAAGTAGGCGAAGCAGCCCGCTTCGATGTCGGAGGTGAGCCGCTCGACGGCGTACGAACCGGCCAGCGGATCGA
>PKVW01000075.1:0-122 GCA_003131585.1 Acidobacteriaceae bacterium | reverse complement strand
GCGGCTCGCGCGCCGTGCACGACGCACCGGCGGTTTGTGTGTGGAAGCGTAAGCGCTGCGACTCGGCTTTCTTCGCGCCGAAGCGGTCCCGCATCACCCTCGCCCAGACGCGGCGCGCCGCG
>PKVW01000064.1 GCA_003131585.1 Acidobacteriaceae bacterium | reverse complement strand
CAGCCGAAGCGCAGCGCCGAATCCACCGCCTTGCGCATGGCGCGGCGGAAGCCGACACGCTTCTCCAGTTGCAGCGCAATCGCCTCCGACACCAGCTGCGCGTCCAGTTCGGGCTTGTGCACTTCCTGGATGTCGACGAACATTTCGCGCGACGTGCGTTTCTGCAAGTCGGCCTTGAGCTTGTCGATCTCCGCGCCCTTGCGCCCAATGATGATTCCCGGCCGCGCCGTCTTGATGATGATGCGCAGCTTGTTGCCCGGCCGCTCGATCTCGATGGAGCTGACACCCGCCGACTTGAGCTTTTCCTTCAGCTCGTTCTTCAGCTTGATATCTTCGAGCAGCAGCTTGTCGTAATCCCGCTCCACAAACCAGCGCGACTTCCACGGCTTGGTATAGCCGAGGCGAAAACCATAAGGATGGACTTTTTGTCCCATTGCTTCTCCTAAGTCAAACCCTTTCGAACCCTACCGTCTTTCAAATCGTCATTCGAACCGTAGCCGCTTCACCGTAGCGCCGGCGTCCCGCCGGCTGTCCAGCGGGCGTTCTCGCCCGCTGCGCCAGAAACTATTTCGCAGCCGCCTTCTTCTTCCCAGCCTTGCCCGCCGCTTTCTTAGCCGCCGGCACCCGCCGCTTGGCCGGGGCCGCACTCGATCCACCGCCGCTCGCCATGCGGCCAGCGCCATTCCCGCGCTCGGCCAGTATCAGTTCGATGTGCGAGATGCGCCGCTGGTAGCGAAAAGCGCGTCCCTGCGGGGCCGGGCGGATGCGCTTCATGCGCGGCCCGTCATTGGCGATGGCGCTCTTCACGTACAAATTATCGAGCTCGATATCCAGATTCTTCTCTGCACTGAGAAAATTCGCGTTGTCCAGCGCCGACTGCAGCAGCTTGCCCACGTGCGCCGCCACCCGCTTCTTGGTGAATGCCAGCGTGTTACGCGCTTCCTCCACCTTGCGCCCTTTGATCAGTTCCAGCACCAGGCGCGCCTTTTGCGGCGAGACCCGCAAGTAACGCATTTCAGCTCGGAATTCCATATTCTCGTCTCTGTTCTAAGCCTTTCGCTCTCTGAACCTTGGTTAAGCTAAGGGCTAGGGCCTAAACCCTTTTATGCCTTCGGCGCCGCGGGCGCTGCCGCCGGAGTAATCGCTCCCGGACCTCCCGGAATGCCCGCCGGCTTCGCCGCCACTTCCGTCGCCGCCCGCATGGAGTGGCCCTTGAAGTTGCGCGTGAAGCTGAACTCGCCCAGCTTGTGCCCCACCATGTTTTCGGTGACGTATACCGGAATGAACTTCTTGCCGTTGTGCACCGCAATGGTATGGCCCACCATCTCGGGAACCACGGTGGAACGCCGCGACCAGGTGCGCAAAACCTTCTTCTCGTTGCGCGAATTCATGCCCTCGACCCGCGCCATCAAAAAGCCATCCACGAACGCGCCTTTTTTGGTTGAACGTGCCATAAATTCGCTCTTAGCCTCTAGCTTCTAACTCTAACCTCTTGTCATTCCGACGGATCGCGCAGCGACCCGGAGGAACCTGTTTTTGCCTAACGGGACAAACGACAAACGACCAGCGACTACTTGCTTCTCCGGTTCACAATAAACTTATCCGTCCGCTTGTTATTCCGCGTCTTGTAGCCGCGCGTCGGCTGGCCCCACGGCGTCACCGGATGCCGTCCGCCCGAAGTCTTGCCTTCACCACCGCCATGCGGATGGTCCACGGGATTCATCGACACGCCGCGGTTCACCGGACGCCATCCCAGCCAGCGCGTGCGTCCCGCCTTGCCGATGGTGATGTTCTCGTGATCCAGATTGCCCACTTGCCCGATGGTCGCCATGCAATCCTGGGAAACCTTTCGCGTCTCGCCCGAGGGCAGCTTCACCAGCGCGTAATCGGATTCCTTCGCGATCAACTGCGCCGCTCCGCCCGCCGAGCGCACCATCTGCGCGCCCTTGCCCGGCTTCAGTTCCAGATTGTGAATCGACGTGCCCGGCGGAATATTGCGCAGCGGCAAGGCGTTGCCCACGAGAATATCCGCCTCGGGCCCGCTGACCACTTTTTGTCCCACCTTCAACCCCTCGGGTTGCAGAATGTAACGCTTTTCGCCGTCGGCATATGCCAGCAGCGCAATCCGCGCCGAGCGGTTGGGATCGTATTCAATAGTCGTCACCGTCGCCGGGATGCCAGCCTTCTCCCGCTTGAAATCGATGATGCGCAGCTTCTGCTTGTGTCCGCCGCCCCGGTGCCAGCTCGTAATATCGCCTGAGTTGCGGCGGCCGCCGGTGCGCTGCTTTTTCTCGATCAGCGGCTTGTGCGGATGCTGGGTCGTGATGTCGTCGTTGACGATGGTCGTGCGGTAGCGCAGCGTCTGCGTCGTAGGTCGGTAAGTCTTGATTGCCATAAAATCAGCTCTTAGCTATGAGCTTTTGCCCCTAGCTCAATCCCGTGTCATTTCGAACCGGGCCGAAGGCCCGGTGAGGAATCTGCTTCTTGCTTCCTATAAATTTTGCGCGTACTCCGGCATCTTCTCGCCGGCCCGCAGCCGCACATAAGCCTTCTTCCAGTCAGGACGGTAGCCGGCAAATTTCCCGCGCCGCCGCTCTTTTCCCGGATAGGTGGCGGTGCGCACGGAATACACCTTCACCTTGAAAATCGTCTGCACCGCTTGCTTGATTTCGGTCTTTGTCGCCTTGGGCGCCACCTGGAACACCAGCGTGTTCTGGTTTTCCTTGATCGCCAAACCTTTTTCGGTGATCACCGGACGGCGAATGATCTGGTATGCGGATTTCATAATAATTAGGCCCTAGGCCACCTCCGCCGCTTTTTCGTGCCGCGTACGCTTCCGCGGAGAAGCCGACGCCTTCTTCGCGCCCTCATCTTCTTCCTTCGCCGCCTTGCGCTGCCGCTTGGGCAAAGTATCCTTCAGCGTAAGCTGCAACTTTTCAATGGCCGGATGCGAAAAAATCACGCGATCGTATTTCAGCAAGTGATAAGGATGAACTTCATTGCCCGGGATCAGCTCAAGCCCTTTAATATTGCGCGAGCTCAGTTCCAGATTGCGATTCGCGGCGTTCGGCGCCTCCACAATCAGCACCGTCTTTTCAACCTTGAGCGCTTCCAGCGCGATCCGGAACTCTTTGGTCTTCGGTTCCTTCAGGTCGAACGCGTTCACAATCGTCAGCTTGCCGTCGGCAAACTTCGCCGCCAGCGCCGAGCGCAACGCGCCCAAAAGTTTCTTACGCGGGAAGGCATAGTCGTAGGAGCGCGGCTGCGGACCGTGCACGGTAGCGCCGTGGCGCCACAGCGGAGAGCGAATCGAGCCGATGCGGGCCCGTCCCGTGCCCTTCTGCTTCCACAGCTTCTTGCCCGAACCGGAAACCTGCCAGCGGGCCTTGGTCGCGTGCGTGCCCTGGTGCTGCCCGGCGCGGTAATGCTTCACCGCCTCCCAGAGCAGATCCTCATTGACCGCGCCGAAAATTTCATCGGCGAGATCGAACGTCCCGACCTTGGCGCCGCTCAAATTGTAGATATCAATAGTTGCCATTGCGTTCTCGCTGTCCCACTCGGTACTCGGTACCCAGTACTCGGTACTATGCTTTTTTCGCCGCCCTCTTAGCCGCCTTCAACGGATCGACCGTAGCCGAACCCGCGAATCCGCGGCGCTCTCTGGGCGGCTTCTTCGCCTTCATAATCACAAGGTATCCACCCTGCGGTCCGGGCACGCTGCCTTCCACCACCAACAAATTCTCGTCCTTGTCCACACCCAGCACCCGCAGGTTGCGCTGGGTCACGCGAGCATGGCCCATGTGGCCCGACATGCGCATCCCCTTGAACACGCGCGAAGGAAATGCGGACGACCCGATCGATCCCGTGATCTGAAACATCGACCCATGCGACTTGGGACCGCCGGCAAAATGATGCCGCTTGACCACGCCCTGGAAGCCTTTTCCCTTGCTCACTCCCACGATGTCCACAAACTTCTCGCCTTCAAAAATCTCGACCAGCACCCGGTCGCCCACCTTCACCGTAACGTCGCCGTCGGCCGCGCCATCCGTCTCCAGCGGCACTTCGCGCATGAACTTTACCGGCGGAAGATTGTTCTTGGCCAGGTGCCCCCGCGCCGGCTTGGTCAGCCGCGATTCCTTCACGAATTCCACCAGACCGATCTGGGCCGCCTCGTAGCCGTCTTTCGTCGCCAACTTGTGCTGCGTAATCACGCAAGGACCAGCCTGCAGCACTGTGACCGGGCGCACGTCGCCCTTCGAGTCAAACAGTTGCGTCATGCCGACCTTCTTGCCCAGAATGCCTGTAACCTTCGTTGCCATCTTCGTCTCCACTCAGCATGTGGCGCGGGCGCCCTCGCCCGCGAAAGCCGCGGAGCTTCGCTCCGCCGGACAGCCGGGGCCGTCCCCACACGAATTACTTATGCTCTTTCCCGAAAGCCTTAATCTCCACATCCACGCCCGCGGGCAGATCGAGCTTCATCAGCGCGTCCACCGTCTGCTGCGTCGGCTCCAAAATATCGAGCAACCGCTTGTGGGTGCGGATCTCGAACTGTTCCCGCGACTTCTTATCCACGTGCGGCGAACGCAGCACGCAGTACTTGTTCTTCATCGTGGGCAGTGGAATCGGCCCCGCGATCTGCGCCCCGGTGCGCCGCGCCGTTTCCACGATCTCGCCCGTCGACTGGTCCAGGATGCGGTAGTCGTAAGCCTTCAACCGGATGCGAATTCTTTCTTTTCCTGTCACGCTTCACTCTCTCTATCCCCTCCCGGCATCTCCGGAAGGAAAGAACCAGCGGCAGGATGCAAGCCGCGTTTTTCAATTTCAGAAGTAAGAATTCAGAATGCAGAAGTTATTGGTTCTTACTTCTGCACTCTTACTTCTGACTTCTGCCTTCCCCTTACTGCACAATCTCCGCAATGGTTCCGGCGCCCACCGTGTGGCCGC